>NZ_FNAC01000021.1 GCF_900101705.1 Algoriphagus faecimaris
TAGGCTCAAAGAACTGTTCAACGAGTTTTGGGACTTTAAGGACAAAGAAGAGGCTGCTGCATACCTTTCCTATTGGTGTGACCTTGTAAAAGAATCCAAGATATTCCCGTTCATGGAGGCGGCCAAAACCATACAGGCACATTGGTTCGGAATTGTAAGCTATACAGAAACCAATTTAAACAACGGAGTCCTCGAAGGCATTAATTCCAAAATACAGTTAGCCAAAAAAAGAGCCAGAGGGTACAGGAACATTGACAACTACATTAACATGATTTATTTCATTGCTGGGAAACTCAAATTCGACTACCCACTATATTCCACATAGAGCCAAGAAAAGTAATAACTTAAGCTTTATGAAAATGAGATATTTTTTGATAATCCTATCGATCGACTTTACGGGATACCTTTCGGATTGATCCTGTTGATCTTCTTGGTAAAATACTTGGACCTTTTTCCGATGCTAAATTGGGTTTTGAGAGTAATTATAGCATGAGCAGCAATCGCTTTTTTTGTGGAGGGGATGAGGAATAGAAAGAAAAGCGACCAAGCAAACTACTGATTTTCAATTATTTTCAAAATTTTGTATTCACATTACAAGATATCGTGTATCATAAATACAAGCTTTTAAAGCAATTATTGAAATTAAGATTAGGACTTTTTCCTTCTTAACTCCAGCACCGTAATCTCCGGCCAAATCCCTACTCGGCCCGGAAATGCAAGAAATCCAAAGCCCCGATTTACATGGAGGTAGCGGCCTAATTCTTTGTATAGTCCTGCCCACTTGGGATAGCGGAGGGAAGCGGGACTCCATTTGATCCATCCTGGGATTTCTATTCCAAACTGCATCCCATGCGTATGCCCACTCAGGGTCAAATGGATAAACTGCGAGAATTTTTTCACCTGCTCGTCAAAATGGGAGGGGTCATGACTCATCAGGATTTTGAAACTTTCAGAAGTAAGATTGGCTGTTGCTTTTTCCAAGTCCCCATGCTGGGCAAAACCTTTGCCCCAATTCTCTACACCGATCAAGTCGATCTTGGCCTCTCCTTTTTGGATGGGAAGGCTTTCATTTCGTAACAACTTAAAACCCAATTCCTCATGGACTTGAAAAAGTCGCTGCATATTCTGCAACTTGGCTTCACGGCTCGGCCAGGACATGTAATCTCCATAGTCATGATTGCCGAGAATAGAATATTTACCCATTGAAGCCTTCAGTTTCTTAAAAGTCTCGATCCAAGGCTCCATTTCTGCTGCTTGATTGTTGACCAGATCCCCGGTAAAGAGAATGACATCCGAATTTTGCTGATTGATCAGGTCCACGCCGTATTCCAGCCTCTTTTTGTTATCAAAACTTCCTGAGTGAATGTCTGAAATCTGTGTGATAGTAAATCCGTCAAACTCCTCCGGGAGTTCATCAAATTCCAAGCTATGTTTGACCACTCGGTAGCGGTATTTGCCGATGAGCACTCCATGTAAGATCCCCAAAAAAGGAACGGCTGCTAGAATCAAGGCAGTTTGGCTGATAATTTTTCTACGTTCGGGTAAAAAATCACCTTCCCTGCCTCCCGCTAAGGACTGAAAAGCTCCCGATAACAACCGCAGAATATCTTCCCCAAAAAGAAAAGCGAGAATGATCAGCTTTGGGATGAGGGAGAGAATCAATAAAGAAACCATTCGGCCAAAGCTAAGATTGATCGCTCCTCTCTCGAAGGTCAGGAACACATAGCCAACAAAAAGATAAACGAGAATCGAAAAAGCCCAAAAGGAATATTTGATCCAGTTTTGAGAAGAAAAGCCGGTTTTAAAGGCTTGATACGAATACCAATCAATCAAACCTAAAAAAAGGAGGAAGAGTATTAATCTGATCAAAATGCTTATCACTGGAAAGGGTTTTAGGAGGGAGTTGACCGTTTAGTAAGTTTAAATAAGCAGAACGAGAAGAAGAAAAGCAAGTTGGAAATATTCAGGTGATATTTGGGATTTTAAGATTTCGAGGGTAAAAAATTCTTGATTTTAGGATGGGTTGCCTATAAATGATCGCTTTTTTGACTCTTTATGAATTTTGGCCGCTCTTTTCCTTTTATTTGTATCGAAAATTTTTCCAAACCAGCCTATTGACCTATGAGACAGTTACTCCTCAGACCTGGAGCAGAGGAACTTTCCTATGAAATCCGGGGAATCGTAAAAAAAGCCCGCCAAATCGAGGCCCTTGGTTATCCCATCACCTGGGAAAATATCGGCGATCCTATCCAAAAGAGCAATCAAGTGCCCGATTGGATGAAAGAAATTATTGCCGATTTGCTCAAAAAAGACAAAACCTATGGCTATGCAGATTCTAAAGGTGTATTGGAAACCCGACAGTTTTTAGCAGAATTAAATAATGAAAAAGGAGGAAGTCAGATTACTGCTGAAGACATTCTTTTTTTCAATGGGTTGGGGGATGCGATCGCCAAATTGTATCAGTTTCTGATTCCTACAGCACGAATTATAGGTCCATCGCCCGCTTATTCTACGCACAGTTCTGCAGAGGCCGCTCATGCCAATGCTGCGCCTATCACATACAAACTCGATCCGGACAATCAGTGGCTACCTGATATGGAGGATCTCTATCTGAAGGTAAAGTACAATCCTTCCATCGTTGGTATTCTGATCATCAACCCAGATAACCCTACCGGCATGGTTTACCCCAAGGAAGTTTTGGAGGGATTCGTCAAAATAGCTGAGGAGTTCAATTTGTTATTGATCGCGGATGAAATCTACCAGAATATCACCTACAACGGTATCGAGGCAATTGCTTTGTCAGAGGTGATTGGTGATCGTCCCGCAATTTCCCTGAAAGGAATTTCCAAAGAATTCCCATGGCCGGGTGCACGCTGTGGCTGGATGGAGTTTTACAATCGGGAAGCTTCCCGAGAGTTTTCCAAGCTTTGCCAAACTCTCGAAAATGCCAAAATGATCGAGGTGTGTTCGACGATTTTGCCCCAGTTGGCCATACCTAAAATCATGAATCATCCCGCTTATCAAAGCTATCGTGCAGAGGCTAATGCCCATATTGGAAAACGAAGTGACTGGATGCGAGAGATTTTGGGGGATATCGAAGGGATCAAATTCAATCCTACTCAAGGTGCATTTTATAATACCATTGTTTTTGACGAAAAATTATTGACCCCTGATCAGAGTTTGCCAATTAAAGATGAAAAGTTGAAAGGCTTGTTGGATACTTGGCTGAATGATCCGGAGATGCCTTTAGATAAGCGTTTTGTTTATTATTTATTGGCTGCAGAGCGAATCTGCGTGGTGCCCATCTCTTCTTTTTGCTCGGATTTAAGAGGCTTTCGAGTGACACTTTTGGAAGAAAATGAGGAAGTGTTTAAGGATACGTTTTTGAGGCTTGGGAAGACAATCAGGCAATATTTGAAATCAGAAATCTGAAAAGTTGCCAGTTGGCAATGGCAGTAGGCAGGTCCTAAAACACATTCGGTTTTGCTTATGCCTATTTGGAACCAAACTTTTCAGGGTTAGCCATCATATAGTTGAGAAGTTTTCCTATTTCAATCACTTCTTGGCCAAGTTCTGAAAAGATATTTTCATCTATATAATTGCAAGCAAATGCGAAATTAAGCCAGATTTGGGTTTCCGTATTTTCCATATCAGAGTCACTTAATTTGGATATAAAATGTGCTGGGTAGCGTCGTTTTCGGTAACTTTCTCCGATACAAGAACATACAGATCTGCTCGATCTTCGGATTTGGTCTGTTAACGAATAAATTTCTTCCTTTGGAAAAGTTTTGCTGATTTCAAAAATCCGCATAGCCAGTTTGAATGCTTTTTGAAATGCTATTAAATCTCGATAATCTATTTTAATTTTTATTTGTCGAATTTCGTAATCTCTGCCTACTGAATTAATGCTCTCTTACCTTCAAGTCCGGATCGGCATCCCAGTCTTCCTCAACCAAAATTGCTCCTTCAAGTTTGCTTAAATCGGGTTGTCCGGCATTGATCCAGGCAGTGTACCAAAAGTCGGCGATCATCTTGATGGACTTTCGCATTTGTCGCTCCACCATGCCATCTAGGGCCTTGGCATAGGCTTCTGTAAATTCTCTAGAGTAGACACGTACTGTCAGTCGATTACGCTCCTCGAAGCTGAATTTTCGATCTTCAGGGAATTGTGCAGTTAGCTCTTTTTCAAAAAACAAAACAGAATCTACCTGAGCGTGTGCCTCTGCCACTGCCAGCCAGATAGCCTGCTGAGGCTGACTGATGTATTCGGCTTTTCCGGTCCAGAGTGAAAAATTTTGTGCAAGAAGTTCGGGAATACGACTCTCCCAAAAACCATGAATGCCTTCCTGACCGGTCAGCTGTCCATTGTAGTTTTTAGTCGTGTGAAGAGGGACATTCAGATCTCCCAAATAATGTCCCAAATCCGCAGAAAGCCGGAGGATGGCCTCGCCGTTCTTTTCTTCCATAGCTTTGGTCAGGCTGATTAGATTAAGGTAGGCCGCCCAAGGGCCTATACCATGGGCACGCAGACTGTCTTCTCCAAACTTTTCTACGGCATCAAACCAAAAAACAGGCAGTATTTGTAAGGCTGAATCCCCATAAGTGTCAAGGTCGATGTAGTGCTTTTCGGCTTCGCCCTTTACCGCATACCTACGTCGGTCGGGATTGACTGCTTTCTCGGTAAGGTATTGAATATGTGGCTTATAAAATGAAATCATATCGGGTGGCAAAGAATAGACTGCCATCCGGTTGATCAGGCTGTGCGCATAAAATCCCCAAGTCATGGGGAGTAATAGTGGAAAAGCCCAAGAAAAAAATAACAGGTTCAAAAATCTCATTCCTCAATTTATTCAGAATTTTCAACTATAAAAAGTCAAATTTACCGCTATATTTGTGCCTGATTAGGGGTTTGATAAAAATTCTTACTGATCAAAAATACCTCAGCCGAAAGGAATGTTGTTAAATCCTTTGGCAGAATTAATTATTTACAATAACTTTGCACTCCGATTCGGTATAGGGGAACAAAAAGAACTTTATTTAAATCAAGATATGGCAAATCACAAATCAGCTCTGAAAAGAATTCGTGCCAACGAAGCGAAGCGTTTGAGAAACAGATATCAGGCTAAGACGACCAGAACATTTATCAAAAGATTGAAGGCGACTACTGATAAGGTAGAAGCTCAAGAGCTTTATGTGAAAGTATCTTCTTTGCTAGATAAACTTGCTAAGAAAAACGTCATTCACAAAAATAACGCTAGCAACAAGAAATCTAGATTGGCCAAATTCGTTAACGCTTTAGCGTAATCTATTTTCTTACATAGAATTATTGGAAACCCTGCTTGTCGGGGTTTTTTTTATGCTTGATTTTTAGTAGATTTAGTTTGACTTTTTGCTTTTAGGTATGGAACAAACTACTTCGATCAAGATTTCTCAACTTGCTGAGGAAGACCGTCCTCGGGAGAAACTTCTGCTTCGCGGGAAAAGCTCACTCACCGATGCAGAATTGATTGCGATTTTGATTGGGTCGGGTACGCCCAGCATCAGTGCAGTCGATCTATCTAGGCATATTTTAGCCTCGGTTAATCATGATTTGGCAGCCTTGGCTCGCATGAGTATTCAGGATCTCAAAAAATTCAAAGGAATCGGAGAGGCTAAGGCCATCAGTATTGTCAGTGCCTTGGAGTTGGGGCGCAGAAGAAAGGAACTTGAGCCGAGGAAGCGTTTTAAAATCTCTAGTTCCAAAGACGTCTATGAACTGATGAAGCCTGAGCTTTACGATGAATTGGTGGAGCATTTTTACCTGCTTTTGCTTACGCGCAGAAATGAAGTAATCAAAAAAGAGCGGATATCTCAGGGAGGGACATCGGGGACGGTGGTGGATGCTAAGGTTGTATTCAAATCTGCCTTAGACCATCATGCTCAGTCGATTATCCTAGTGCACAATCATCCCAGTGGTAGCCTCAGTCCCTCTGAGCAAGACCGCAGACTGACCAAAAGACTCTCAGAGATAGGTAAAGCGATGGACTTGCCAGTGCTTGATCATGTGATTTTTACAGATACGGGTTATTTTAGCTTCGCCGATGAAGGCATTTTATAGATAAAAGAGGATTAGAAATAGTGCCGATCGGGGATAGGTTGTATTTTTGAACAATAGTTGAACTATCCTGCTGTTGAAAACAGAAGTAGAGGAAATCCATCTTGACCCATGAAAACCAACCAAATCATATTAATCTTTGTCTCTGTGGTTATTTTAGCTGCAGTGGTGTATACTTTGACGAGTGCAGAAGATCCGGAGACCTATATTGAGAAAATCGAGGCCGAGCGAGACCGTCAGTTTAAATTTGTCCGATATAATATAGATTCGCCCCTGACGGATGAGCAAAAGCGGGATTTTAAGGAGTTGAATTTTTACCCCATCAATCCTGAATATAAAGTGAGGGCGAGACTGCTTCCCATTGAAGAAAAAAAAGTCCGGGAGCTCCCCATGACTGACGGAACCAAGGAGCGATATATTGAGTATGCTTTTGCGGAGTTTGAACTCGGAGGAAAGACCAACCGGCTCCTACTTCTCCAAGCAATGAATGAGGCAGACAAGCGTAATTTCTTTTTGGCCTTTGCGGATGATACCAGTGGGGGAGAAACCTATGGTGGAGGTCGCTACATCAATGCAAGACAAGATGGCAAAAATAGTATAAGTATTGATTTCAATCTTGCCTATAATCCCTATTGCGCTTATAATCCTGATTACGCGTGCCCTTTGCCTCCTAAAGAAAACCTGCTCGAGATTCCAGTTGAAGCAGGGGAGAAAAATTATAAAGAATAGGCTTTAGCCTCGTCTAAAAGCATTAAATTTGTGATCATTTATGTATAAAAAAGGGTTTTCGAACCCTTTTTCTTTAGATAAGGTGCCGAGCGCGCCGAATTGCTATTTACTATGAAAATTTCAATCAACCGATTAAAAAAATACATTGCACTTACAGAAACTCCTGATGAGATAGCTGCTCTACTTACCCAGTCAGGTCTGGAAGTGGAAGGAATCGAAGAGTTTGTTTCGATTCCCGGGGCCTTGGAAGGAATCGTTATCGGAGAAGTGCTGACTTGCGAAAAGCACCCTGACGCGGATAAATTGAGCTTGACTACGGTAGATATTGGTGCCGATGAACCTTCTCAGATTGTCTGTGGCGCGCCAAATGTAGCCGCAGGTCAAAAGGTACTGGTTGCTACAGTTGGCGCCACCCTTTACCCCATGGAGGGAGATTCCTTTTCGATCAAAAAGGCCAAAATACGAGGGAAAGTTTCCGAAGGAATGATCTGTGCCGAGGATGAGCTGGGTCTAGGTACTAGTCATGATGGCATTATGGTATTGGATACGGATTTGCCCAATGGGACTCCTGCTTCTGAACTTATCCCAGTTACCAGAGACTATGTTTTGGAGATCGGATTGACTCCAAATAGAGCCGATGCTGCCTCTCATTTAGGCGTAGCTCGGGATTTAAAAGCGCTACTAGGTAGACCTTTATGCATTGATCAGACTCCTGAATTAGAGATAGAGGGGGGGAGAAAAAAAATTGAGGTGTCTGTAGAAAATGCTGCTGATTGTCCCCGATATGCAGGGATTGTTATTTCTGATTTAAAAATAGCTCCTTCCCCTCAGTGGCTTCAGGATTTTCTACGCGCACTTGACCTAGAGCCGATCAATAATGTGGTCGATATTACCAATTTCATTTTGCATGACTTGGGTCAGCCGCTTCACGCCTTTGATGCCGACAAGATTTCAGGTGACAAAATCATCGTTAAGAAGCTCTCTAAAGATGCTAAGTTTATCACGCTGGACGAAAAAGAAAGAAAACTTTCTGGCGAAGAGTTGATGATTTGTGATGAAGAAGGGGGGATGTGCATCGGAGGGATTTTCGGAGGAAAAGGTTCGGGCGTATCCGATGAGACGACTTCTATTTTCTTGGAATCGGCCTATTTTTCTCCTGATGTCATCAGAAAAGGAGCTCAGTTTCATGGCTTGAAGACGGATGCATCTTTCCGTTTTGAGCGGGGTACAGATCCCAATATGCCTGTTTATGCACTAAAAAAGGCCGTAAAACTACTTCAGGAAATCGCTGGAGGTAAGGTGAGTTCAGAAATCATAGATCTTTATCCTAATCCTGTTGCCGACTTTGAAATCGAGGTAGAGTACGGTCATATCAATCGTTTAATTGGCAAAAAGATCGAGCCTAGCCAGGTCAAATCAATCCTTGAAGGACTTGATATTCGTGTAGAAAATCAGACTGAATTGGGATTCAAAGCTATTGTAAAGCCCTACCGGGTAGATGTGATCCGGGAGGCAGATATTATCGAAGAGGTGCTAAGGATCTATGGTTTTCAGCAAGTAGAACTTTCTGAAAATTTGAAAACAGACTACTTGGCTGAGCATCCCTTGAAAGATTTGAATAAGCTTCAGTACCGGCTTTCAGAACTTCTCGGTGCGCAGGGCTATCAAGAAATGATCACGAATAGTTTGACTAAACCTTCCTACGTAGAGAAATCCGGCTTTTTGGATTCTATGCTAAATGTAGAAATTTATAATAAGCTTAGTGAGGATTTAGGTGTGATGCGGCAAACCTTGCTTTTTAGCGGATTGGAGGTTTTGGCGCATAATATCAATAGACGACAGACTGATTTGAAATTCTTCGAGTTTGGGACAATTTACCAAAAAGGTGAAGAAGGTTATCAAGAGGGACGCCGATTGGCAATTTTTCATTCTGGAAATCGTTCTGCAGAGAGCTGGATCGAGCCTGCCAAGCCCTTTGGATTCGCAGATTTATATGCTACGGTTGAGCAAATTTTAGAAAAACTCAATATTCAGATCGGTGAAGTTGAAATGATGGAGTCAAGTCCTTTCGCATATGGGCTAAGCCTGAAGTTGGGCACGAAACAGCTAGGAGTAATTGGCTTAGTGGATGAGAAGCTATTAAAGTTGGCTGAAGTGCGTCAAGAGGTTTGGTATGCAGATTTGGATTGGGATTTACTTTGCAAAAAAGCTTCCGGACTGAAGCGCTATCAAGAGATATCTAAATTTCCGGAGGTAAGAAGAGACTTGTCATTGGTACTGGACAAGTCGGTTAGCTATGATCAGGTGAAGCAGATCGCCATCAAAGCGGGAGGAAAATTACTTCAGCGTGTCGGAGTCTTTGATGTGTATCAGGGAGATAAAATCGAAGAAGGTAAAAAAGCCTATGCCTTGAGTTTTTACCTACAAGATCAAGAAAATACCTTGACCGATAAGGTAATTGACAAAACAATGAGTAAATTGATTAATGGCTTTCAAAATGAAGTGGGAGCTCTTATCCGAATGTAGTAAATGATTCACGAGGAACTGCAAAAATTAGAAAAACTAGCCCGACAGGCGAGTATGCGATTGCTGGAGCTTCAGGAAGAAAATCGGCAGTTGAAAGAAAATTTGGCAGAAGTCAATGCCATTTTGGAAAAGAAAGCGCAGGAAATCGATCATTTTAAAAATAAAATTAAAATTAGTAACATTGTAGACAACCGACCGGTGAATCCCGAGGATTCGGCCGAAATGAGTGACTTAATCAATAATTATATACAAGAAATCGATCAGTTGATCACCTACTTATCCGAGTGATATGGAGACACTTGCCATTCGAATCAAAATCGGGGACCGAGAGTACCCTATGCGTGTGAAGGTGGAGGATGAATCAAAAATCCGCCACGCAGGCAAGCTGATTAATGAGAAACTGAGAAAGTATAAATCTGAATTTGGACTGGATGATAATCAGGATCTTCTAGCTATGGTGGCATTCGACTGCATGGTCGAGTCCTTGGAGACCAATGAGGTCAATGCCGAGGATAGTGAGCACATCAAAAGTAGTCTTGCACAGATCAATTCCATACTTTCTAAAGCGATATAATTGTTGAGATACCACTGATTTTCCGAATTTTTTTGGATTCCTACAGGTCTTATTTATACCAAAATACCTATGGGAGAAGTGTTATATATTATCCTAGCCGGCCTAGTGGGGCTTGGAGCAGGAGCGGCGCTTGCGGGCGTATTGATCAAAAATAAAAATCAAAAACTCGAGGAAGAAGCCAAAGAAAAGGTCAAATCCATACTCAGAGAAGCTGAAATCTCAGCAGAATCCCTGAAAAAAGATAAAATCCTTGAAGCCAAAGAAAAATACCTGAAAATCAAGGCTGATTTTGATGAGGAGATGTCTCACAAAAAGAACATCATCATCACTAATGAAAATAAAGTCAAGCAGCGAGAGCAGCAAGTATCCAAGGAGCTAGAGCAAGTAAAACGAAAAGAAGCCGAACTGGATAGTAAAAAGGAAAATCTTAATGCTCAGCTCCATTCAGTCCAGGTTAAAAAAGAGGAGCTGGACCGAATCACCAATCAGAGAATAGCAGATCTTGAAAAAATCGCGGCTTTGACCAGAGAGGAAGCGCGTGAGCAATTGATTCAAATGCTCACCGAAGAAGCCAATACTAAGGCATCCTCACAAATCAAGGATATTCTCGATGAGGCCAAACTTACTGCTACCAAGCAGGCTAAAAAGATCGTACTGGACACCATTCAGCGTACGGCTACCGAGCATGCAATTGAAAACTGCGTATCCGTTTTCAATATTGAAAGTGACGATATCAAAGGAAAAATTATCGGTAGAGAAGGTCGAAATATCCGTGCTCTGGAAGCAGCCACTGGTGTAGAAATCGTAGTGGATGATACGCCGGAGGCTATCATTATTTCTGGATTTGATCCGGTAAGACGTGAAATAGCGAAGCTTTCTCTTCACCGTTTAGTACAGGACGGAAGAATTCACCCCGCCCGTATCGAGGAAGTTGTCGCCAAAACGGAGAAAAATATAGAAGAAGAAATCGTCGAAATCGGAGAGCGAACCTGTATTGATTTAGGAGTACATGGATTACATCCTGAATTGATCAGGATGGTCGGTAGGATGAGGTTCCGTTCTTCTTATGGTCAGAATCTCCTGCAGCACTCCAGAGAAGTAGCGAAACTTTCTGCTACTATGGCTGCCGAAATGGGACTAAACGCCAAACTCGCCAAAAGAGCTGGCCTGCTTCATGATATAGGAAAGGTATGGCATGAAGAGCAGGAGCTTCCTCACGCGATTCTAGGTATGGAGCTAGCCAAGAGATACAAGGAGAATCCTGAAGTTTGTAATGCGATCGGAGCGCACCATGATGAGATTGAGATGACTTCAATGATTTCCCCGATTGTGCAGGCCTCTGACGCCATCTCTGGCTCAAGACCAGGTGCTCGTCGAGAAATCATGGACAGCTACATTAAGCGTCTGAAAGAGCTAGAAGAGCTTGCCTTGAGCTTTGATGGGGTGAATAAATGCTTTGCAATGCAAGCAGGGCGCGAACTCCGAGTATTAGTCGATGCTGATAATGTGGATGATCAGACTGCAGGAAAGCTTTCTTTCGATATTTCACAAAAAATCGAAAAAGAAATGCAATATCCCGGACAGATCAAAATTACGGTGATTCGAGAGATGCGAGCTGTCAATTACGCCCGTTAAACTTAGAATTAAGCAGCTCTTCTCAAGGGCTGCTTTTTTTATATGCCTTTTAGCATCCAAATATTAAGTTTTGTTGCCAATTCTATTCATCGTTTTGGACTTTGGATTTTTAGGTACAGATTATCCCAATCCGAAATTTTGATTTTGGAAGATCTTTGTCGCTATTACAGAGCCTTAAAGCCAGAGCATCAGAAGGAGTTTCGCAAAAAGCTTACTTATGTTCTCACCACCAAAAAATTCTTTCCCAGAGGCGGACTAAAGGAAATTTCTCCTGAAATGAAAATCCTTATTGGAGCGACGATTGTGCAGGTAACCTTCGGTCTTCCCAGCGTCACTCTGAGCCATTTTAGCAAAATCCTGCTTTACCCTGATCGTTATATTTCGACCATTTCAAAAACCTATCATCGTGGAGAAGTCAATCCGAGATTAGGTATCATTGTACTTTCTTGGCCTTGTTTCATTGAGGGCTTTCTAGACAAAGAAGATGGGGTGAATCTCGGTATTCATGAGGTTGCCCATGCCTTGAAACTGGAAAACTGGATCCATAGCAATGATGAATTTAACTTCCTAAATCCTCAGATTTGGCAGCAATACGAAGAGATAGCTCATCGGGAAATTAACCGGATCCGAACGGGGGTATCTGATTTTTTTAGAAAAAGAGCTGCGGAGAATGAGCATGAGTTTTTTGCTGTAGCCCTTGAAAACTTCTTTGAAAGACCAAAGCAATTCAAGGGTGAATTTCCCGAATTGTACCGCGCTCTTGTAGGATTACTTAGACAGGATCCATTGGTATTGGCAAGCAAAAAATAAAGGATTCAAAACGTAAGGGTTGATTTTCATAATACTGGGGAATCTAAGTTTTTGTAAACAATGGCTTTTGTGGTGTGTTAGAAAGATGAACTTTAAACTAAAAACCATGAGTAAAGAAACAGAAAACACAGAAAGTTGGCCAGACTTGGCCATTGGGCTTTTTGATAAACTGACTGGAAGAAATGCAGTAATTCACTATGATTTCAAAGGTCTTATTGTAGGAGTACCAAAAAAAGTAGGTTCAGAAGAAAAAGCAGAATGGACAATTAATGGTAAAGTGAGCATCAGTACGTCGGACGGGAAATAGGTTCCAAAGAATGAAAAAATTGAATATATCGGCAGATTTATCTCTGGATTCCAAGGAACATCAAATAGTTATTACTTCTAAAAAACTAGATGTTTTGGAGGTGAAAATTAGGGGTAAGTCTGCCCTTTATATTCCTTTTGCTTACCTCAAGTTACTCTTATCCAATGAAGAGCAAATCAGTAGATTAGAACAGGATATTATTTTTTTTCAAAACGACAATCAATTCCTCAAAATCGAAAATGGAAAATTGATTTTTAAAAATTACCTGACCCTTGCTCGCTACTTTTTTAAGTCTCTTTTTGGGAAGTGAACTAGTTTGTCCAAGTCTAATTTTGATTATTTCAATTGATAAATTCAATTTAGTAGAATTCTATCCATAGCATTGATTATTTCTACTTTAAGCCCCGATAGATGCGTCAGATTTTTTCCCCAGATTTTCTCATTTGCCAATATACTATCTACAGTCAGGTCTAAATCAGGCTTATTCCAGGACTCTTCAAAAAACCGTATTATTTCCTCTTCGTCCTTTATTGGAAGCGTTTCTCCTTTAAAGACTCCTTTGTAGAAAATCAGAAGTGCGGCAAATGAATAAGTAAGTTGCTCGGGAAGCCTTCCGGTTTTGTTGTAATAATCAACCATGGAAGGAAGTATTCTTACCCTAAATTTTGAAATATTATTTAAGGCAATAGCTTGTAGTTTATGATCAATGTGTGGATTTTTAAAGCGCTCCAACACCGAGTCTGCAAACTCTCGAAGTTCTTCTAATGGAAAATCTATCGTAGGAATGATTTCTTCGTAGATGATGCTTCTCAGAAAATGGTGGATCTCGGGATTTTCTACAGCAGTCCGCACATCTCTAAATCCTTTAAGGTATGCATAAGGGACCAAGGCGGTATGTGCCCCATTGAGAATTCTTACTTTACGAGTGCGGTAGGAGGAAAGGTCCTCGACAAATTTGACATTTAAGCCAGCCTTTTTCCAGTTGATTTCGGATTGAAGTTTTTCAGCCCCTTCGATCACCCAAAGATAATAGGGCTCAGCCATTACTAGTAATTGATCCGGCTTTCCGATTTTTTGCTCAACCGCTTTAATCTTTTCTTGAGGGAATCCCGGCACAATTCGATCCACCAGAGTATTGTAAAAGGAGCAAGAGTCTTCTATCCACTGTCCAAAGGCATGGGGCAGCTGCCAGAGTTGGATGTAGGAAAGTACACATTTCTTAAGTTGCGATCCATTTTTATCTATCAACTCACAAGGTAAAATCTGCAAACCCTTTTCTACATTACCATGAAAAAACTCAAATCTGCGGTAAAGCAGTGCTGTCAGTTTGCCGGGGAAGCTTTTTGGAATTTCCAAGCAGGAATCATCCTCGGGGTCAAACACGATCCCCGCTTCGGTGGTATTGCTAATGACATAGTATAGACTCGGATTCTCTCCGATTTTCAAATAGTCTGAATAAGAATCAAAGATGGAGCTGTACTTTTTAATGCAGTTGACTAGATCAATACGGTCTACTTTTTCGCCATTTTCCAGACCCGCAATCCAGACATGATACTGATTTTTTTGCGCGAGCATTCGCTTATCCAGTTTGGGATTGTGAATTTGAACACTGTGAATTCCGCCATCAAAAAGTTGCTGATCAATCAATTGTTGAAAGATCCAATCCGCAAATCCCCGAAGAAAATTTCCATTTCCGAATTGGAGTATTTTTATGTTTTCTTCTGATTCCATTTCAAAAAATTAAAGTGATACTCCTCTTTTCCATGGGATAAAATCGTCTTGTCCGAGATCCATAGCTTTGGTAGATTCGATTCCACTAGCTATTCGGATAATCTTTTTAAAGAGTTCTTCCCCCATTTCTTCGATGGTTTTCTCCCCTGAGATCACAGGGCCAGTATTGAAATCAATGATGTCAGGCATCCGTTCTGCCAACCGGTTATTGGTCGATACTTTCACTACGGGGCTGACAGGGTTTCCGGTAGGAGTACCTAGCCCCGTGGTGAATAGGATAATATTACAACCAGATCCAGCGAGGGCTGTGGTGCTTTCCACATCATTTCCCGGAGTACAGAGTAGGTTTAAGCCAGGATTTTGGATGTATTCTCCATAATCGAGTACATCAGTGACGGGCGAAGTACCTCCTTTTTTTGCAGCTCCGCAGGATTTGATGGCGTCAGTAATTAAACCGTCTCGGATATTTCCTGGAGAGGGATTCATATCAAATCCAGATCCGACTGCTTCTGCAGATGCTGAATACGCCCGCATGAGTTGGGTAAACTTTGCTGCCTTCTGTTCATCGACACAGCGGTTGATTAATTCTTGTTCTACTCCGCAAAGTTCGGGAAACTCAGCAAGCACGGCACTACCTCCCAGAGCAGTAAGAAGGTCTGAGACATGTCCCAAGACAGGATTGGCAGAAATGCCAGAAAAGCCATCCGATCCTCCACATTCCAGACCGATTCGGAGTTTTGAAAGAGAGGCAGGCTTTCGGGAAATGGCATTGGCCTGATTCAGATGTTGAAATGTATCTGTAATGGCCCGGTAGAGTAATTGCTCCTCAGTTCCTGATTGCTGTTGCTCAAATATCAAAAGAGGCTTTTTAAAATCAGGGTTCAGCTCCCTCAGTTTCTCTTGGAGAATATTCGCCTGTGCATGCTGACAACCTAGACTTAAGACTGTCGCTCCAGCTACGTTGGGATGGTGAATGTATCCGGCGAGTAGTTGACAAAGCATCTCGGCGTCCTCCCGGGTACCGCCGCATCCTCCTTGGTGAGTAAGGAACTTGATTCCATCTATGTTTTCAAATACCCGATTTGCTGGGGTGGTTTTAATTCTTTCTAAAACCTGCTCGGCCGCAGCCTCTTTGGTTTGAGTTTGCTGGACGAGTTGACGAACCAAATTTTTGTAAGGATTAGGTTTAGCATAGCCCAATTCCTCCAAGAAGGCCTCTTTGATGGTTTCTACATTTCTATTTTCACAAAATACCAGCGGGATGACCACCCAATAATTTGCAGTTCCTACTTGTCCGTCTTCCCTGTGATAGCCTAAAAAAGTCTTTTCTGCAAAGACTGAAATATCGGGGGGAGTCCATGTATATTTTCCAGGTGTAAGTTCAAAGTCAGCCGAATCATGTTTGATGTTGATGGTATTGAGCAGGGCTCCTTTTGAAATGAAGGATTGGGCTTTTCCGACAGTTACCCCATACATGATGACTAGGTCACCGGGAGCAAGATCCTGTATGCAGAATTTGTGTTTGGCAGGAATGGACTCGAGGAGTTGAATAGTCTTTCCGTTCAACTCAAAAACCTCCTCTTTTTCTAAGTCAGTCAGTGCTACGATGGCATTGTCTAGGGGATGGATCTGAAGAATCTTTCTGCTCATATAGATTTGATTTGCTCAGCTAAGTTAATTTCATTTTTGGGAATGAAGGTACTTACTGATTGCTTGAAGAAAGGGAAAGAGCTGCTAGATATCGAAATGCTGGTATTTTCACCGCCTGATCAAAGAAAATCGATTCCGTAAATAGCTGGGCATTTGTAAAGGGAATATCTTATTATTGTCTAATTGAGTCGATTGACTATGAACCCAAAATCAAATTTCATCCTTTTCTCCTTTTTGTGTCTTGGGCTGTTTTTATCCGGCTGCCAAGAAGTACTGCAAGTCAGAGAAATCAAAATGGGCCATGCTTTGGTGACTTCTCATCCGGTCCATGAGGCTATGGTTTTTTTGGCGAAGCGTGTGGAGGAAAAATCCGACGGAAAACTGCAAATCAAAGTTTACCCCAATCAGCAATTGGGGACGGAGCGCGAACTTTTAGAACTGCTTCAGATTGGTAGTCTGGGGATGACTAAGGTTTCGGCTGCGGCATTGGAAGGTTTTGCGCCTACCATGCAAGTTTTTGGTATGCCTTATCTTTTTCGTGATGATGCTCACCAAAAGCGTGTGCTAGATGGGCCAATAGGTAAACAATTGTTACTAGACCCTGAAAAATACTGGCTGAGAGGACTCTGCTATTACGATGGGGGGAAGCGGAGTTTTTATTCCAAGGAAAAACCCATCGAAAGTCCGGCCGATTTGAAAGGGCTGAAAATCCGTGTTATGGAAAGTAATATGGCTACCAATATGGTGAGAGCCATGGGAGGATCTCCCACTCCTGTAGCCTATGGTGAGCTCTATAGTGCCCTGCAGCAGGGTATCGTCGATGGTGCTGAAAATAATCCGCCTAGCCTCTACACTTCCAAGCATTATGAAATCTGTAAATTCTACAGCATTGATGAGCATACAGTACTTCCTGATGTAGTACTAATCAGTACTAAGGTCTGGGAGTCATTGAGTGATGAAGAACAAAGGTGGGTTCAAGAAGCGGCTGACGAATCCTCAGAGCTTCAATATAAAATTTGGGCAGAATCTACCGAGAATTCACTTAGAGCCTTAGAAAAGGCCGGCGTTCAGATTAGCTATCCAGACAAGTCGAAATTCAGGGAAGGTGTATCATCCATGTATGAACAGATGAAGATCGAGCAACCGGAGATTTATAAAATTATAGAAGCGATTCAGGGAGTTGATTAAGCAATGGAGATATGAGTTTATTTCATTTTCGTCAAAAAATTGATCAGGTTATCTCATGGATGCTCATCGTGTTGATGGGATTGATGGTGGTAAATGTGAGTTGGCAAGTAGCCTCAAGGTACTTACTCAATAATCCGAGCTCCTTCACCGATGAGCTAGCGAGATATATGCTCATTTGGATAGGAATGCTGGGGGCTGCTTATGTCGCTGGCAAAAATGAACATTTGGCGATCGATTATTTTCAGGGAAAGTTGAGTAATGAAAACCGAGTTAGCATTCAAATAGTAATTCGGCTATTGATTTTAGCATTTGCCCTTTTGATCATGGTGATTGGTGGAGCCAATCTGGTGTACATCACGTTTATCTTGGATCAAACCTCAGCAGCTTTGCGGATCCCTTTGGCCTATGTTTATGGAATTATTCCGTTGAGTGGTCTTTTGGTTATTTTTTATCAGATTTTGGATATTCGAAAATTGACTCAAAACACAAATCCCCTATAAAATGGAGACGATTAGCATTTTGGTTTTGGTGTTTTCCTTCATCTTCTTTCTAGGTATAGGAGTGCCTGTAGCTTGGAGTTTGGGTTTGTCCAGTCTATTGACTTTGCTTGTGACCGTGGCTTCACTGCCGGCCATGACTACCATCGCTCAGAGAATGGGGACTGGACTGGATAGTTTTTCACTCTTAGCTATTCCCTTTTTTATTCTGGCTGGAGAGCTGATGAATAGTGGAGGGATTGCGAGGCGTTTGATTGATTTTGCGAAAGCGCTTACAGGAAAATTACCGGGCGGATTACTTCATGTCAATGTAATCGCGGCCATGCTGATGGGGGCAATTGCGGGTTCGGCAGTGGCGGCAGCATCCTCCATGGGAGGGATTCTTGGTAAGCGAATGGAAAAGGAAGGTTATCCCAAAGAATTGGGGGCTGCGGTGAATATCACTTCATCGACTACCGGATTGATTATTCCTCCTTCCAATGTTTTGATTGTGTATTCTTTGGCTTCGGGAGGAGTGTCTGTTGCAGCTTTATTCGTAGCCGGGTATTTACCGGGGTTATTGGTAGGACTGATGTTGATGATCACTGCTGCTATTATGGTGAAAATCAAAAAATTACCAGCAGGTGAAGCATCTTCTTTCAAGCATGTGTTCAGCACTTTTTGGAAAGCCATACCCAGTTTATTTCTCCTGATAGTGGTGATAGGAGGAATCGTAGCGGGAGTATTTACCGCTACAGAGGCTTCGGCTATTGCCGTGTTGTATGCTTTGGGGCTTTCATTAATCTACCAAGAGATGAAAGTAAAGGACTTGCCTGCAGTCCTGCTTAAATCAGCAGAAACCACAGCGGTAGTCATGTTGCTGATTGCCACTTCCATGGCAATGTCCTGGGTGATGTCTGTGGAGGAGATTCCTCAGCAGATTTCTGATTCCTTACTTTCCCTTTCGGACAACATCATCGTGATTTTGATTATGATTAATCTGATTTTATTAGTCGTTGGGATATTCATGGATATGACACCAGCCGTTTTGATTTTTACCCCCATTTTTCTTCCTGTGGTGGTGGAGTTAGGAGTGGACCCGGTACACTTTGGGATTATGATGGTACTGAATCTATGTATCGGACTCTGTACTCCTCCAGTAGGTTCTATTTTATTTATCGGGGTAGGAGTAGCTCAGACGAGTATTCAGAAAGTCATCAAGCCATTATTACCTTTTTTCTTTGCCATGGTTTTGGCACTGATCCTTATCATGCTTTTCCCTCAGATTACGCTTTGGCTTCCTAGTTTATTTGGAGTTTAAAAAAGGAAACTAACTTGTATAGATTATTTAAAAGAACTTGACTTTTGCAAGAGTCCTATTTCAAAGGTTCCAATTGTAATATGCTTTTCGCTAAAACAAAAAAAGCCGGACCCTTTTGGCCCGGCTTTCGTGATTGGTTAAGCTAGTTTATTTAGCATTGAAGGTGATTCCTGCAATGATAAAGGTTCCTAATTCCCCTTGCTGCGGGGCACTGATTACGTAGAGCTTTTGCTTAGTGCTCTCCGTGGTCACAGGGATTGTGGCTTGAGCAAACATCACTGGGACATTTGGATCTTTTACAGCTGGACCTTGGGTATAGGTTCCTTGAGCTACGATAGGCCCGTCAATGCTTCCACTTCTTACCTCGAAGTCAACAGGAGTCTCAATCGGTTCAGGGGATGCAACAGTGAAGGTAATTGAACCTATTCCTGTCAAATCTACCTGTGGAAGTGCAAAAGATGATTTTGAACTTGGAACCATCAAAAGATTTCTACCGTCAAAGGACATGCTTGTATAACCATCCAATTCTATCGCCATTCCTGGGTCCACGGTATTTGGCATCAATACTAAGGAGGTGCCTCCGCCGAGTGGCTTCACATTATCTCCTCCTTGATCGGTATAGGATGCATTGATGATCAAAGCACCTGTAGGAGAAGGAGTTTTACCCATTGTAGGGTTAAGTGATCCTTTGGCAGGAAGACTTGGTTTTTGTTCTCCTTTCAATGAGAAAATATAAGCAACCAAGGCATTGAGATCGGACTCTTTCAAGTCAGGATTTGCTGGCATTACGGTTTCACCCCAGACGCCTCCACCTCCATTTTTGATTTTTTCTTTGAGGTAATTGATTTGTCTTGTACGGTATTTTTCAGCTACAGCCGTGTAAGCAGGACCTATGGAAGCCTCATCTTCTTTGTGACAAGTTTTACAAGTCAAGGATTGAACCAATGCTTTTCCAGTCATCGCCTCACTCATAACTTTGTGTCCCATATCAGCTTCCGCTTGATCCAGTCCTTCGATATAATCCGCCGCAACATAAAGGTTAGCAGGATCTATTTCAGGGTGATCTTGATCTGTGACTTTCACTTCGTACGAAACATTTTTTCCAGGGAAATAGAAGGACTGATTTCCGATTACAGCAATGCTTACATCAGGTGCTACGTTTCCAGCATAAACCGATGTTTTTGGACCTACACTACTTAATCCAGCTGGGTCTGCAGCACTTACTTGTACCTCAAACTCTCCAATCTGATCAAAGGTCGCCGTAACCTGAGGTTCAGTGGTAGTTTCTGTTTTCCCGTTTCCAAGATCCCATGTGTATGAAATAGGGTCATTTTCTGGATCCGATGCCTCAGCAGTAAAGGTAACGGTCAAGGGAAGACTGCCTGAGGATTTGTCTGCAGAAATAGCAGTGATAGCTGGTGGACGATTGCCGGCAATAAAGTCAATTCTAGAAAGTCCTGAATCTGCGTTTTTGCTAAACCATCCATTCCCGTATTCGAGAATGTACATTTTTCCGTCAGGCCCCATTTCCATATCGATTAGCGCGTTGAATTTGGTGCTTGGCATGAATGGTTCCATCTTGGAGAAGTCACCATTTTCTTCCATAGTGACCACTTTGATCCATCCTCGTACCCAATCGTAAATGAACAGCTTACCATCGAAATAGTCTGGGAATCTAGTATCGCTTGGGTACAAGTCGGAATAGTATACAGGACCTGCCATAGCATTTCTTCCGCCTGTGCCTACTTGAGGAAATTCCGGAGAATTATCATAAGGGTAGTAGATGAAAGCAGGTTGTGCTGCTGGTAATTCTTTCAAACCTGTATTATGCGGTGAATTGTTGATCGGCTTGGCAGGATCAAATGCCTGACCGGTCTCTCCCTCCTCATAGTTAAATTCTCTATAGGCATAATTATCACCCACAAAATAAGGCCAGCCAAAGTTTCCGGCTTTTCTTGCCTGATTGACTTCATCGTATCCCTTTGGTCCTTTGAAATCCATAGAATCGGCTCTGGCATCCGGGCCTACTTCACCCCAGTAAAGGAAACCATTTTTTTGATCTACAGATATCCTATAAGGGTTTCGGTTTCCTTGTACATAGATTTCAGGTTTAGTGCCTTCTGTACCTTCTGCATAGAGGTTTCCTTCAGGAATAGTGTAGCTACCGTCATCAGCTACTTTGATTCTCAGGATTTTCCCACGAAGATCATTGGAGTTACCGGAGCTTCTTCGTGCATCCCATTGCTTTCTTCCGTCCCGTGGATCCAATGGCGCATATCCATTTAATGTATATCGGGACTCATTTTGATTGAATGGTGTGGAGTTGTCTCCGAGAGAAAGGTAGAGGTTGCCGTCTTTGTCAAAGGCAATGGAGCCTCCCGTATGACAGCAAATGTATCTATCTGAAGGAATGTCCATGATGATGGTTTCTGAATCCATATCCCAAACACCATCTTTGAACACAAAGCGTGAAAGTCTATTGATTTCTTCATCTCCCGTAGGTGAATAGTAAACAAAGACAAAGTTATTTTTTGCATAATTCGGATCTTTTTGGATACCCATCAAGCCTTCTTCTGCATTGACTCCCTGCACGCCACTTTGCCAGTACACATCGAGTTTAGCTACTTCCTTGAGACTTTGCTCTTTTTCATTCCAGAACAAAATCTCACCTCGACGTTGTGAAACCAAGATGTCCAAATTTGGCAAAACCGTTAATTCGGTGGGCTCGGTAAATTCTCCGACAGAAAGCATAGTTTTAGAAAAACGATTCTCCTCAGGCACTCGCTTGGACTTGGCAGCGGCGTAGTCAAGTTTTTCATTTCCACCGATTGCGTATTGAATACCTGCAAGTAGGTGTTTCAGGAAATTTTCCTCTTGGTAAGATTCATTAGTATGCCCGCCTCCTGTATAAAAAGCTCGACCTCCATCATAATCATGATACCATGCTATGGGGTGCTCGCCCATGTCCAAACCTCCCTGATAGGAAGATTCATCTAGCATAAGTAGTTTTTTGGTATCTGGATTTACCTCTTTGTAGGAATACCACTCATCCGTGCGTTCCCAAGATTCAGGTAAAAAGTCTACAGATGGATGGCTTTCACCTGTTTTGGTAATGACTCCAGGCTGTACGTTTGGATGAGGATCATTGATACCGGGATGATCAGAGAAGTATCCACCAACTAGCTTATTGTACCAGCCCCATTCGTATTCAGTATCTGCCGCTGCGTGCACTCCTACAAAGCCACCACCAGACTGAATGTATCGCTCAAAATCAGCTTCCTGAAACTGATCCAATACATCGCCTGTGGTGCTTAGCCAGATGACTGCAGCGTATTTTTCAAGATTTTCTTCGTTGATATCAGACGCTTCGTCAGTGGCATCAACTTCGAATCCATTTTCGGCACCGAGCTTTTCGATAGCTGCGATTCCTTGTGGAATGGATTCATGATAGAATCCTGCTGTCTTATGGAAAACGAGGACTTTTGGATCACCTTCTCGCTTGTTTGAGCAAGAAGAAACCAAAACCCCAAAGACCATTGTGATGATCAGCAGGAAGGATAGGTTTTTTAGGTTTTTGAAGAAATTCATACTATGGTAATTTTTTGACAAATTAGTCATTTATTAAAATTGCAGCGCTAAGTAACTGAAATTCGGTAATTTTTAATGATAAAGCGCTCTATTTTTTCAAAATGAAACAATAATTGTTCAATATTGTGAAGAGAACATTTGGACACCTATCATTTTATCCGATTATGAAAGCATTTCTTACCTATACCAACGTCCTGTTTTTGTTGATTTTAATGCTGAGCTGCACCCAAAATCAACTTGATGAAACAGTGCTTAATGACGGGACAATAATTTTAACTCAGTCAGCGGGAGCCACCTTAGGTTACTCTCCCAAATCAGGCTTACAGCTCATCGAGGATCAGGGACTTTTCTTTAAAGACTTGAATCAAAATAGTCAGCTGGATATTTATGAAGACTGGAGAGTTTCTACTGAAGATAGAGCTAGAAACTTGGCCTCTCAAATGACCAAAGAGCAAATCGCCGGTTTGATGCTGTATAGTTCTCATCAATCGATCCCTGCCAATCCGGTAGGTTTTGGAGCGGGTACCTACGGAGGGAAACCCCTAAGCGAAAGTGGGATGCCCTCATCGAGTATTTCCGATCAGCAAAAGAAATTTCTTGAAGAAGATAATTTACGCCATGTATTACTCACTCGGGTGGAGAGTCCGCAAGTAGCTGCTGAGTGGAATAACCGTGTTCAGGCCTTTGTCGAAGGTCTTGGGCTGGGTATTCCTGCCAATAATAGTTCTGATCCCCGGCATGGGCCTGTTGCCAGTACAGAATATAATGCGGGTGCTGGAGGACAGATTTCCATGTGGCCGGAGTCGCTTGGATTAGCGGCAACTTTTGACCCAGTTTTGGTGGAGCGCTTTGGAGCAGTAGCTTCTATGGAGTACCGAGCATTGGGGATTTCTACAGCACTTTCTCCTCAGATTGACTTGGGGACTGAGCCTCGCTGGAACCGCATTAAAGGTACCTTTGGAGAGGATTCCCAGCTTTCGGCAGCTCTTGCAAGAGCGTATGTAGATGGTTTTCAGACTTCCAAGGGAGATTCAGAGATCGCCAATGGATGGGGATTTCACAGTGTCAATGCCATGGTAAAGCACTGGCCTAGTGGTGGGCCTGAAGAAGGTGGCCGCGATGGGCATTTTGCCTATGGAAAGTTTGCGGTTTATCCTGGGGATAATTTTGAGGAGCACCTTGTTCCCTTTACCGAAGGTGCTTTCAAACTGGAAGGCCCTACCAAAACTGCTGCGGCGGTGATGCCATATTATACCATATCGGTAGGACAAGACTCTGTTGCCAATGGATACTCCAAGTACCTAATCACTGACTTACTGCGAACTACCTATGGCTATGATGGAGTGGTATGCACCGACTGGGGCGTGACAGGTAATGAAGGACCGAGCGTGGAGGTTTTTGCAGGCAAACCATGGGGGCTAGAGGCAAAAACCATTGTAGAGCGTCACTATCAATCCCTGATGGCAGGAGTAGATCAGTTTGGAGGGAATAATGATAAAATTCCTGTTTTGGAAGCTTTCGAAATGAT
The DNA here is from genome assembly GCF_900101705.1 of Algoriphagus faecimaris. Lineage (GTDB taxonomy): Bacteria > Bacteroidota > Bacteroidia > Cytophagales > Cyclobacteriaceae > Algoriphagus > Algoriphagus faecimaris. The sequence continues at coordinate 24,158 of NZ_FNAC01000021.1, forward strand.
GGAAAAAGAAATGGGGAAAGAGGCTGCTAGAGCTCATATCGAGCAATCAGCCGTTCGCCTACTTCGAAACATCTTCAATGCGGGACTTTTTGAAAACCCCTATTTGGATGCACAGATTAGTCAGGAATTTGTAGGGAATCCCGATCTGATGAAAGAAGGTTTTGAGGCGCAGATCAAATCGGTGGTTTTGTTAAAAAATGAAAGTAAAGTACTCCCTCTTCAAGAGAAGAAAAAAGTTTTCATTCCCAAGAAATACATTCCCTCTACCACCAATTGGTGGGGAGTGAAAAGTGAGGCAAAGTGGGTAGATCCGGTCAACCTTAGTATAGCTTCTAACTACGTAGAATTGGTGGATACTCCCCAGGAGGCTGACTTAGCCATTGTTTTTGCGAGTAGCCCTGAGTCAGGAACTGGCTACGCCCCGGAAGATAGAGCAAATGGAGGAAATGGGTATGTGCCAATTTCGCTTCAATATGAACCTTACACTGCTGAACTCGCAAGGGAGAAAAGCTTGGCGGCAGGCGATCCTGTCGTGGATCCAACTATCACCAATAGAAGCTATCGAGGAAAGACAGTCGAAACGGCAAATGCTCAGGATTTAAAGTCGATATTAGATACCAAAGCTCAGCTGGATGGTAAACCCGTTATCGTGGTGATAACGGCCGCAAACCCGATGGTGATGAGTGAATTTGAGTCAGAAGTGGATGGTATCTTCTTCCATTTTGGAGTACAAGATCAGGTGATTTTTGAGCTTTTGACAGGAAAATACGAGCCCTCTGCTTTGTTGCCGATTCAGTTACCTGCTTCTATGGCTACGGTAGAAACCCAGCTGGAAGATATGCCGCATGACATGGAAGTTCATATAGATGAAGCGGGAAATGCCTATGATTTTGCCTTTGGAATGAATTGGTCAGGGAAGATTGCAGACGAGAGGGTAGCAAGATTTAAGAAAGACTAAACCTTTTTTTTAAAAAAAAAGTCCAACTCTGAATTAGGCGTCAGGGTTGGACTTTTCTTTTTTTAAAGCAGTACTTTTTAAGTAACTATTTTCGCTCCCTCGCTGATAGAAACCTGGATGAGGGTTGGCTCCATTCCAAATTGATCACAATAGGAGGTTTTGATTTTTTCTTCGAAATCGGAGATGACAGTAGTTTTTATCAAATTAATGGTACAGCCTCCAAATCCCCCACCCATCATTCGGGAGCCTAAAACTCCGGGGAAGATTTGGGCTTTTTCGGCTAAAAAATCCAACTCAGCACAGCTGACTTCATACTCCTCGCTAAGACTCTGATGGGATGCATTCAGGAGCTTTCCAAACTCAATTAAATTTCCGGATTCCAGCGCATGAGCGGCAGTGTGAACACGTTCGCATTCAGTGATGATATGCTTGGCTTTAGGGAAAAGGGAGCTTGTGAGCAATTCCTCTACTTTCTCCAAGTCCAAATTTTTTAAATCCCGTAGTGACTGAATACCCGGAAAGGACTCTTTTAAAATCTCAACACTTTCCTCACAGGCAGCTCTCCTATGATTGTAAGCCGAATCCGCAAGGGAATGCTTAACATTAGAATTAACCAAGAGTAAGGAGTATTCACCAAGATCCACAGGGATTTCCTGATGTTGATTGCTTCGGCAGTCCAAGAGAAGGGCTTGGTTTATTTTTCCAAAGGCTGAAGCATAGGGGTCCATGATGCCGCAATTGACTCCGGCGTATTGATGTTCTGAATTTTGGGCGTACTTAGAAATGGAGAGGGGACTCAAATTCAAATCAAAAAGCTCCGAAAGAGCTGTTCCTATAGATACCGATAAGGCCGCAGAGGATGAAAGTCCCGCACCGACGGGAATATCTCCACCAATCATCATATCAAATCCCTCGAAAGGATAACCTGCCTGCTTCAGTTGAGCTAAAAAACCCATGACATAGGTGCTCCAATGCCCTTTTTTGGGAGAAAAGCTTTTCCAGTCAAAGGTGAACTCCTCATCGAAATCCAAAGAATACAATCGAGAAAAGGGGAGATTGTTTTTTTGAATCCCGACCCAAATTCCAAACTGAACAGCAGCCGGAAATACAAATCCCTCTTGATAGTCGGTGTGCTCTCCGATCAAATTGATTCTTCCGGGTGCAAAAGCAATGATAGGGGCACTTTCAAAAGTCTTTAGAAAAAGCTCGAATAGCTTTGTTTTCAAGTTTAGATGGTTTTTTGTGATGATTTTCTAGGGACCAAAGTGGTGTCGAGGACAATGGAAATCGGGTCATCAGAAGCAAGTCCGTCGAGCTGATCGAGAAGATGGCTTACTGCAAGTTTTCCCATTTCATATCCAGGTTGAGATACAGTCGTCAGTGGAGGCTCTACGACCGCTGAGGTGGGGTTGTTGGTAAATCCAGCTAGGGCAAATTCTTCAGGGACTTTTACCCCTTTTGATTTCCAGTATGTCAGTACATCGACTGCTACGGGGTCGATCATACAAAAAACTCCGTCAGGTTTAGGCTCCATCATGAGAATTTCCTGTGCGACTCTAATATTTCCTTCCTCTGTCAAATCTGATATTTTGATCAATTCGGGGTTCTCTTTTATGCCATATTCATCCAAAGCTTTGAGATAACCTTCTTTTCGTTTTTTAGAAATATAAAGATCCTCAGGACCTGAAACGTAGACAATATTTCTACAGCCCATTTCCAAAAGATGATGGGTAACCTGATACGCTCCCCCGGCATCATTAAAGGTTACTTTGGAAACGGGGATCTCCTCATGTACTCGGTCAAAAAGCACAAAAGGGATTTCCCTGCTGTACAATTCATACAGATGCTCGTAATGATTGGTTTCTCGACTTAGCGAAATGAGTAAAGCATCTACCTGAGATGCCACCAAGGTCTTAATATTGGCAATCTCCTGATCAATGGATTCATTAGATTGACAAATCATAACATTGTAGCCGCGCTTGTTGGCGTGGTCCTGAATGCCGCTGATGCAAGAAGCAAAGAAATGGGAGGTGATTTCAGGAACGATGACACCCAGGGTTTTGGTTCGACTGATTCGGAGACTTTGGGCCAGCAGATTGGGCTGATAATTCATCTCCTTGGCCATCTCTACTATTTTACGCTTCGTCTCAGGGTGGAGCTCTGGAGAATCTTTCAATGCACGGGAAATCGTGGAAACTGATACGCCCAGTTTTTTAGCAATTTCCTTCATGGTGACCTGATGCCCTTTCTTCATGATTTTTTCAATTACAGTGAAGATTTATTTTCAAATTGATAATCGCAAGCCTCACTTTTTGTTTGAAATGCAATTAAATATGAAAATTTTTATTCCTGATATACTGTAAATAAAACAGTTTCTCCGACAGCTTGCAAGGATCGGCGGTCAATCAGTTCCATATTATCCATATGTGTGTGATGATATCGCCCAAATCCAAGGTCAGGTGAAAACTCAATAATGTCAATCATAGGAATACCTGCATCCCGATTGACAAAGAAATGGTCATCGATGATTTCTGGAGAATCCTTATATATAAAATAATCGGAGTGACCGAGTTGATTGGCATTGTCCCATACTTTTTTGACAATCCCGGAAGCGAAATTTCTTGAATATCCCTCTCTGTAGAATCGAGCGCCTTTAGCTCCCACCAAATCCACCAAAATCCCATAATACGCCGTATAATTCGGAATATGCTTGTTTTTGGACCAATGCTGAGAACCAAGACACCACCAAATTCGGGAGTTATCTCTGACTCGAGCATTTTCTGGTTCTCCGTCGTCTTCGCCATCAAAAAGAATAATGTCTATCCCTACATCCGGTTTGATATTTTGCGAACCAATTACACGTGCGATTTCCATCATTACTCCTACACCGGATCCCCCATCATTGGCCCCATCGATGGGTTCGTCGATCCGCTCGGTATCTTTGTCGGCTATTCTTCTCGTATCCCAGTGGGCTGCCAAAAGTATCCTTTTACTTGCCTGTGGATTATAGCTCGCTATAATATTACTTAAGTCCCAATTGAGACCATCGTAAGTTTTGGTTTGGAAGTCTTGGGTTTGAACTTCCCAGTTCCATTTTTCCAACTGGGAAATAATCCAGTCTTTCGTATCCTGATGCCCTTGGGTGCCCGGAACTCTTGGTCCGAAAGCTACTTGTTGTTGGACAAAGGCATAGGCTGAGTCTGCCTTGAATTCAGGAAAAGGTTTGATTTCTATTTCGGGAGATTCAGAGGTTTTTTCTCCTGAGCAAGCCCAAAAAAGAACAATCAAAAGCAGCAAGCCAAAAGCACTATTCTTCATAAGCCCAGTCTATTTTATCTTTCATGTCCTTTACTACAAATCCCATCTCCTTCAAGCCAGCCCTGATTTCATCCACTTTGACATAATTTCTGGCAGTTTTGGCTTCAGCATAGAGCTTTAGCATCAGATCGAGCATCTCATTTTGGACATCGTTTTTCTCCTCTACCAATCCTAAAATATCGGTCACAAAGGTGATGTAAGTATTCTTTAGCTTTCCAAAAACATCTTGACCCAAGGCCGCCGATTTAAGCTGACCTGTGAAAATAGAGTTGATTTTTTTTAGGAGATTAAACAAATGACCGATTGCTTGTGCGGTATTGAAGTCATCGTCCATAGCTCGATAAGCATTGCTGATACCAGACTCGATTTGCTCAATTTGAGTCTGATCCAGTTCTACCGATTGATCTTCTTGATAATCCAAAGCTTTTGCAATGCGAAGTCCATTGATAATCTTCTTATAACCTTTTTGTGCGGCTTTCAAGGCTTCATTGGAAAAGTCCAAAGTGGATCGGTAATGGGCTGTCAGCATAAAATAACGGATGGTCATGGGGCTGTAAGCCTGCTCCAACAGATCATGCTTTCCGGTGAATAGCTCTTGGAGCGTAATGAAATTGCCCAATGATTTACCCATCTTCTGTCCATTGATGGTGATCATGTTATTGTGCATCCAGTATTTGGCGGGGTCTTGATGATTGCAGGCATTCCCTTGGGCAATTTCACATTCATGATGGGGAAACATTAAATCCATACCTCCTCCGTGAATATCAAATTGATTGCCCAGATACTTGGAGCTCATGGCTGTACACTCAAGGTGCCAGCCGGGAAAGCCCATCCCCCAAGGAGAATTCCACTTCATCAAGTGTTCTGGAGCCGCCTTTTTCCAGAGGGCAAAGTCAGCAGCATTTCGCTTTTCACCCTGACCGTCAAGATCACGGGTGCCGCTCATTAGGTCTTCGAGAACCCTACCGGAGAGTTTTCCATATTTGTAGGATTCGTTGTACTTGAGTACATCAAAGTAAACCGAGCCATCTACTTCATAGGCTAGTCCTTCGGCTAGAATAGCTTCTACTAATGCGATTTGCTCCGGAATATGGCCGGTAGCGCGGGGCTCGATGCTGGGTTTCCAAGTATTGAGTAGAGCCATATCTCGATGGTAGGTGTCCGTGTATTGCTGGGCTACTTCCATGGGTTCGAGCTGCTCGAGTTTGGCTTTTTTAGCGATTTTGTCCTCGCCCTCATCAGCATCTCCAGTAAGGTGCCCCACATCGGTAATGTTTCGGACATAGCGGACGCGGAAGCCAAGATGGGTCAAGTATCGATTGACCGTGTCAAAGGTGACAGCCGGTCGACCGTGCCCCAAATGAGCATCTCCATAGACCGTGGGCCCACAGACATACATGCCGACAAATGGTGGGTTGATGGCTTGAAATTCTTCCTTTTCCCGCGATAGGGTATTGTAAAGTTTGAGGTTTTGCGACTTCATAAGTCTTCAAAAGTACTAATTACGAATGACGAAATACGATTTGTGGACAATCTGGTTTCAACGAATTCGCAAAATAGGACGAAAATAGGGGAGATGGAAGTTTGAAACTGAGGATGCTGCCAATTTTGATCAAATTGTGTGGGGTAATTTCAGAGAAAATTAAGAGTCCAAGGCCTTACTCTTGATATTGGTAAATAGTCGAAAAGTGTTCCTGAAAACCAAATTCTGGATATCGTTCCAGCTCCTTGATCAACCTGCCCTGAGCATCATAGCTGTACTCAAACATGGGGGTCAACTCACCATCTGGGGCTGTGGGAATTGATTTGTAGATCAATTTTTCTGCCTCATCATAGACATAGTGCCAATCTCGAATAGGGGATTCTGGCTGTGTGAAAACCATCCATACTTGGCGCTGGATGCGGTTTTGATCATCATAAAAGAATTGATATCCCTCCTGAAAAGAAATCTGCGGACCGAAAATTATCTTTTCCATTTGATCTTGCTCGTTGTACTCGTAGTTGAAATAAATTGTGTTACCCCGCTTTTGTTGGATTAATTTATCTGAGGAGTCATAGTGGAAGGTAAAAACATCTCCAAAAATATATTTTTCTCCGTCAAATGGAAATACCTCTTTTTTGAGCAGCCGATTATTCTCGTAAGTATACAGTACAAGGCTAGAAGTGTCCGAAGACGGGTTATTTAGGTAGATATCAAATAAGTCCTTGCCGGAAGCATCGTAATATTTGTCATGAATGGAAATTAGGCTACTTCCTTGATATTTGGTAATGCGAGTTGCCTTACTATCAAAATTGACCGCTAATTTCTGAAGTTGGGAAACAGAGATTTCGGGAAGGATTTCTACGAATTCTTCTGGTTCCTCTTCTCCGGTGATAGAGCAAGAACAAAGCACTAGTAAAAAGAGAAGGTAAAGTTGTTGTGTTTTCATTTGATTTCCTGAAAGACAAGGCAGTGAATAAAAATAATGAAATCAGATCAAAAACGATCACTCTGTTAAAAAAGTATAGAAGGATGATTTTACAGTCCCGATTTATCCAGTTTTTCCAAAAAAAAACCTCCGATCCCAATGGAACCGGAGGTTTTTGAAATTATGAGATAAAACCTTCGAGGTTATTGAAACCTCAAAGGTCAGTCAATCAGTGCTTAAAGTGTCTCACACCCGTCATGACCATGCTCATGCCATGGGCATCGCAATAGTCAATACTGTCCTGATCTTTGATCGACCCACCCGGCTGAACGACCGAGGTGATTCCTTCTTGATCAGCAATTTCTACACAGTCAGGAAAGGGGAAGAATGCATCGGATGCCATGACGGCACCTTTCAAGTCAAAGCCAAATTCCTTGGCCTTGATAATCGCCTGCTTCAAGGCATCCACTCGGGAAGTCTGTCCTACGCCGGAGGCAAACAATTGGTTGTCGTTGCTTAATACGATTGTGTTGGACTTGGTATGCTTACAGACTTTGGCAGCGAAGACCAAAGCATCCATTTCTTTTTCGCTTGGAGCTTTTTTGGTGGCTACTTTGAAATCTTCTTTGGTTTCGGTAGCCAAATCTTTATCCTGCTCGATCACTCCGTTTAATAGGGTTTTGATCATTTTAGTACCTGGCAAGGCCATTTTCTGGCGAAGCAGGATTCTGTTCTTTTTACCTTTCAAAACCTCCAAAGCTTCTTCGGTAAAATCCGGTGCAATCAACACTTCGAAAAACAAAGAATGCATCTCTTCGGCAGCAGCTTTGTCTACTGTTTGATTGGTTACCAAAACTCCCCCAAATGCAGAAAGCGTATCTGCGGCAAATGCTTTTTGATAGGCTTCTTTTACCGAATCAGCTGTAGCACAGCCACAAGCATTAGTATGCTTCAGAATCGCAAAAGCGGTCTGATCTGGAAACTCGGCAATAAGATTAACAGCCGCATCCACATCCACCAGATTATTATAGGAAAGTTCCTTGCCATTCAATTGGTCAAAAAGCCCTTGCAAGTCCCCGTAGAAATGTGCAGACTGATGGGGGTTTTCTCCATAGCGAAGCGCTTTGGCTCTGCTTTCCGAAACTTTCAGTGCAGGGATACTTTCTGCCTGATTGAAGTAGTTGAAAATATGGGTATCGTAATTGGAAGAAACTTGGAAAGCCTGTGCGGCGAAGTATCTTCTATCTTCCAAAGTAGTACCGCCATCCTGTGCTTCCAATTTAGCCTCTAATTCCGCATACTGATTTTTGGAAGCGATGATGGTGACATCTTTGAAGTTTTTGGCAGCGGCACGGATCAAAGAAATCCCTCCGATATCAATTTTCTCAATGATCTCAGCCTCTGAAGCCCCAGAGGCAACTGTTTCCTCAAAAGGATATAAATCCACAATCACCAAGTCAATGGCCGGAATATCAAATTCAGCTGCCTGAGATACATCTCCTTCATTTTCTCTTCGGTAAAGAATTCCTCCAAAAACTTTGGGATGAAGGGTTTTGACTCTTCCTCCAAAAATGGAAGGATAAGAAGTCAATTCTTCTACTGGGATGACTTCAGCACCTTGTTCTTCGATGAATTTTTGGGTGCCTCCGGTGGAATAAATTTTTACCCCGTGCTTTTTAAGCAAGGCGATGATAGGTTCGAGATTGTCTTTGTAAAAGACTGATACTAGGGCAGATTGAATTTTTTTGACAGCCATTATTGGAATGGATTGGTGTGAAGTTCTAAGAAGGTGCAAAGGTAGGAAAAATGACTCGAAGCGCCTCAAATTATCCACACAAGTAACTGCCTAGAAATGGGAATGAGATTTTTAAATCATACTCTCGATCACCTCTGGAAAATACCTGTGCTCCAGTGCATGGACTTTATTTGCAATATCCTCCGGACTATCCTCCGGCAAAATTGGTGTAGCTGCCTGAAAAATTATTCTTCCCTCATCGTAATTCTCATTCACCAAATGAATTGTAATCCCAGTTTGGGTATCTCCTGCGGCCTTTACGGCCTCGTGAACTTTCATACCATACATTCCCTTGCCACCATAATTCGGCAAAAGGGCAGGATGAATATTGACCATTCTGTCGGGAAAAGCTCGGATCAATGCTACCGGTATTTTTAATAAAAAACCCGCGAGAATCACCCAGTCGATTTTTTCGGACTGAAGCTTCCGGAGCAAGTCTCCGTCTTCCATTTCCTTTTTTGTAAAAGTAAAAGTGGGTACGCTAAATTTTTTGGCTCGCTCAAGCACGAAAGCATCCGATTTATTGGAAGCGATCAGAGCAACTTTTCCCTTAGGAGAATTTCGGAAATATTCCATGATTTTTTCGGCATTGGAGCCGCTGCCGGAAGCTAGAATTGCGAGTCGTTTCAAGGGATATTTTCAGTTTCTTAATTGGCGAAAATAAGAAAAATCAGGCAAGCTCATGTTTTCTTTTATGTTAATAAAAAGATTTGTTTTTCTTTTTGATGGCGGTCAAATCAGCCTCTGATTTGTCCATTTCCTCGGATCAACCATTTGTAACTGCACAGTTCTCGCAATCCCATCGGGCCACGGGCATGGAGCTTCTGAGTGCTGATTCCGATCTCAGCACCGAGTCCAAACTGTGCCCCATCGGTAAAGGCAGTAGAGGAATTTGCATACACTGCAGCAGCATCCACTTCCAGTAAGAATCGGTCGATCACGCCTTGATTTTCTGCTATGACGGCTTCGGAATGTTTGGATGAATAGCGGGAAATATGATCCAATGCTTCCTCCAGAATTTTTACGGTTTTGATGGAAAGCCTAAGGCTTAGAAATTCAGTCCCAAAGTGATCTGCAGTAGCTAGGGAGATTTCTGGGTGGGATTTCAATACCTCGAAAGCTACTGAGTCTGCAAAAATTTCAACTCCTGCCTCAAGTAAGGGCGAAATGAGTTGCTCCAAATTCGGCAAATGAGCTGAATGAATAATCAGGCAATCCAAGGAATTACAAACACTAGGCCGGCGGGTTTTGGCATTGAGGAGGATGGCTTGGGCTTTTTCTAAATCCGCGGACTCGTCGACATAAGTATGTACGATCCCAGCCCCGGTTTCGATGACAGGAACTTTGGCATTTTGCCGTACAAAATCAATCAACCCCTGAGATCCTCTAGGAATGATGACATCTACAACATCTACTGCCTCCAAAAGGGCTTTGGTAGCCTCCCGATCCGGAGGAAGCAGAAGGAAAGCCTGTTCTGGAAATTCAAACTCCCTCAAGACCTGATGAATGAGCTGAATGATGGCTCTGTTAGAAAACTCAGCGTCCGAACCTCCCTTTAGAATCAGTCCATTGCCTGATTTTAGTGCCAATGAAAAGACATCGAGTGTGACATTGGGCCGGGCCTCATAAATGACTCCCAAGACACCTAGCGGCACGGTGATTTTCTCGAGATAGAGCCCATTGGAAAGGACTTTTTCTTCGAGACGAATTCCCAAAGGATTAGGAAGTTGTCCTACAGCACGAATCTCATCAGCGATACCTCGGATGCGCTGCTCCGTCAAAGCCAAGCGATCATACATGGGATTATCTACATCCATGCGATCCAGGTCTTTTTGATTTTCCTCAAGCAAGTACCAGGTTTTTTCCTCCAGTAGTTCCGCCAAACGAGCCAATACCTCCCCAATCTGATCTTCGCTGACTCGAATGAGTTTCCGGGCAGCTTCCTTGGTCCGCTTAAAGAGTTGACTATAGTTATTCATGATCGAATAGGTAAAGGTAATTGTAGTGAATGAGGGCTTTTTGCTGGCGCTCTCCGATTTTTTCCAAGGCAGATTTAGAAGAATATTCAGCCCTGCCAAGTCCGATTTTTTCGCCCTTTTCATCGCGAATCAGTAGAATGTCTCCTTTGGAAAACTCGCCTTCGATTCGAAAAATCCCAATAGGGAGAAGACTTCGGATTACCGTAGAGGTGAGCGACTCTTTTGCTCCTGAATTGATAAAAACTTCTCCCTTGTAATAGTGACTCCCATGGGCCAACCATTTCTTGGGCGCTTGTTTCTGTTTTTTGGGCTCAAACCAAGTGCAGCGCAAACTCTTATCCAGAAAGGCGTCGAGTACTCCATCCCTTTTTCCATTGGCGATTAGCACCTGAATCCCCAAATCAGCGGACTTCTTTGCCATAGCATATTTGGTCAGCATGCCTCCCCTGCCAAAGGAGGACTTGCTGGCAGCAATGTATTGGTTGATCTCGGGCATATTTGCCTGTATTTTTTCGATGAGTTGGGAGGCGGAGTTTTCTGGATTTCCAGTAAAGATCCCGTCCACGTTACTTAAAATTATCAAGGTGTCTGCATTGATCATCGCAGCGGTCAGACCGGCAAGTTCGTCATTGTCGGTAAACATCAGCTCGGTGATGGTGACGGTGTCATTTTCATTGACAATGGGGAGGATATCCTGCTGTAGCAAGGCTTCAATGCAGTTTTTCATATTGAGAAAATGCTTTCGATCTCTGAAATCCTCCTTAGTCACGAGAATCTGCGCGATGGTTTGCCTGGACTTTTCAAAAAGATGTTGGTATTGGTTGATCAAGTGAATCTGTCCCGTGGAGGCCCAAATCTGTTTTTTGAAAACAGGATTCAGTTTTTCGGGCAGTATTGCTTTTTGGCGTCCAAAGGCTACAGCCCCTGAACTGACGAGGACAACCTTTTTTCCAGCTTTTTTCAATCGCATCACCTGATCGACAAGGTGCTCCATTCGGTTGATGTCAGGGAGTCCGTCGGATTGGGTTAGGACATTAGATCCGATTTTGATAACGATTGTTTTGCTAGGAAGCATAAATTTTCAAATTATTCTAACAAAAGTAGAATAATGGAATCGTATTTCTAAAAAACAGCCTGTTTCTTTGGTTTTTTATTGATTTACAGAAATCCCATGCTGAGCGTACCCACTAACATCAAAAGCTTAGCAAAAGTACTGAGTTGACTGAAATGAGATTTGCGGTCGGCAACATAGACTTTTCTCATAAACCACAGGAAAAACAAGCCTAAACCACCAAAATAGTAGAAGAGCTCCGGTTTATTGATTTCGAAAGTGATAATTAAAATAGCTGAAACAAAACAGATCGCAACCACAAATACGACTTGCTTGGTTTTACGAAATCCGATGACAATGGGTAGGGTTCTGCAGCCGTGTTTACGATCTCCGTCCCGGTCTTCGATGTCTTTGATGATTTCGCGGATGAGGTTGAGGAAAAAGGCGAAAATGGCATAAGTAATCACCAAAAGCTCATTTTTTTGATAATACATAGCGACTAGGTAGACAGATAATCCCGTCAAAAAGGCTACGCTGAGATTCCCGATAAAGGGCTCCCTTTTGAGGCGATTGCTGTAGAGCCAAAGCAAAAATGCGGCAAAGAAATTGACCATAGCGATTCTAGGAGCAACTAAATAGCCTAGTCCGATCGCCGAGAAATTGAGGATTGTATGAAGAAAAATCACCACTCTACGCTTGATTCCTTTTCCGATGATGACCTCTTCGGGACGGTTGACATAGTCAATTTTGACATCGTAATAGTCGTTGATCATATAGCCGGCGGCTGTGATCATGACGGTGGAAAGCACCAATAAATAAAGTCGAAAATCTTCAAGTACGGGGACTCCTCCCCGACTGGTTTCGATCAAAAAGAAAGCAGTCATCAGTTGCGTAAACGCCACTAAAAGTAAATTAACCGGACGGCTAATCCGGAATAATCCACTCAGGGATATGGTTCGCGCTTGATTTGGTTGACTCATGGATCAAAAATACGCCAAATGCGGGTATAATATTGATTTCTTTGAAATACTCTCAAAAATCGATTCCGTAATTTCTGTCCTGATTTTTGGATGAATTCATTATCTTGATAATCAAACCTTTCAAACCCAAAAAACAATGAATTCAAAAGAAGCGCAATCACGAAGAGATTTTATAGCACTTTCTGGAAGCCTTTTGGCAGGTAGTTTTTTTATCCACCCTGTGGCTGAAGCACTTTCTATTTTTAATAAACCTGGAGAAAAAATGAAAGTTGCCTTGATCGGAACGGGAATTCGTGGGACGACCATGTTTGGAAGGGATGTAGTGCGGGAGTATTCCGAGCAAGTGGAGTTTGTGGGATTAGCGGATACCAATGCGGGTAGGTTGAATTATGCTAAAGAATTTATCGGAGTAGACTGTCCACTATATGTTGATGGGCAGCAAATGATTCAGGAATCTGGCGCAGATGTGCTGATCGTGACGACGATGGACAGTACGCATCATGAGTATATTATAGCAGGATTAAAGGCTGGAATGAACGTAATTTCAGAAAAGCCTATGACCACAGACGAAGTCAAGTGTCAAGCCATTTTGGATGCAGAGCGGGAAAGTGAAAAAAAGCTCATTGTGACTTTTAACTATCGTTACTCTCCTCATCGGCAGCGATTGTATGAACTTTTGAGAGCGGGAGAAATCGGGGAATTGACCTCAGTGGATTTTCACTGGTATCTCGATGTCTATCATGGAGCGGATTATTTTCGTCGCTGGCATCGCAAAAAAGAGTATGGAGGTACGCTTTTAGTCCATAAATCCACGCATCATTTTGACTTGCTCAATTGGTGGATTGATTCCGATCCAGAGGAGGTTTTTGCGCATGGTAAACTTGAGTTTTATGGGAAAAATGGACCTTTTCGAGCCACTAATTGCAGGGAATGTTCTCATACCTCTTCTTGTGATTTCTTCTGGGATATTACCAAAAACGAGCACTTGAGAAAACTCTATGTAGACAATCGGGAATACGATGGCTACGATCGAGATGGCTGTGTTTTTCGTGAGGATGTGGATATCTACGATAAAATGGCCGTGCAAATAAAGTATAAAAATGATGTACAGGTGAGTTATTCTTTGACTACTTATTCGCCTTATGAAGGATATAGGATAGCTTTCAATGGAACCAAGGGCCGACTAGAAGCCTGGATCAAGGAGCGCCAACCCTGGGAGGAAGCTAGGGAAGATGTAATTCACCTGACTAAGAATTTTGGAAAACGGGAGGAGATCGTTATTCCGCATGGCGGAGGAGGACATGGTGGGGGAGATACCCGGCTAAAGGACAAGCTCTTTAAGGACCCTGAGATGGCAGATCCCTGGCGTCAATCTGCAGGAAGTCGAGATGGCGCCATGTCGATTTTGGTTGGAATAGCAGCCCGCAACAGTATCGAGCAAGGAAAGAAGATTAAAATAGCTGATTTGACAGATATCGAATTGAAGGATAGGGGAAGAGGAAAGGCCGTTTAAATATAATTGCTTCAGAAAGGTGTAAAGGAGAAAGTTGATAGCTACGTAAATTAATCAAGCATTTATTACAGTTCAAACTGGACACTTCCCTGCCTTTCCCTATTAACCCGAAGCTGCAATACATCTGGCCGGGAATAATGTCCCACAGGATCAAAGTTCTGACGCTCTTCCAGGACTCGGTTGAAATCTAGGGTTTCTATCAAGAGTCCTTCTTGCTCAGCAACTGGCTCCAAAATCCACTTGCCATCCGGACCCGCGATGCAGCTGCCTCCGTTCCCCAATAGCTCTGGGGATTCCTTTAAAATATACTCCAAATGTGGTGTGTCTGCTGGGAAATCAGACTTTCGCATTAAGCTGGAAACAGAAATCACAAATGACCGACTCTCTTGAGCAATCATCCGGGTGATCAGCTCGGTATTTCTAACTGCTCCGGGCCAAACTGCGATGTGGAGGTTTTCACCCAAGCCATAAAGTGCCGTGCGGGCAAGTGGCATCCAGTTTTCCCAGCAATTTAAACCTCCTAGAATAAAGGCTTTGAGTGGATGAACTTGTAGGCCATTACCGTCACCTGGCGCCCAAACTAATCGCTCGTCGTAAGTAGGCTGTAGTTTGCGGTGGACCGACTGAATCTCTCCTTTTGGATCGATATAAACTAAGGTGCAGTACAAACTATGTCCGCCACGATCGGTAGGTCGCTCGATGATCCCGAGGTAGATGGCGATACTTTTTTCTTTGGCGAGCTGCTGGATTTCTTTCAGGTCTCCTTTTTCGATCTGTATGGCCTGACTGGCATAGTGGGCAAAAATCTCTTTTTGGATGGGTTCGTCCCAAGCGCTGGCATGTGTGATAGAAAGCCACCAAGGATAACCTGGAACAAAGCCTTCCCCAAATATCACCAATTCTGCCCCTTTTGCTGCCGCCTCAGTGATACGCTCTTTGGCCAGTTGCAAAGTGGCTTTCTTATTGGCCCATACAGATGGGATTTGGGCAAGAGCTACCGTTAATTGGTTTGGGTTCATGAGAGAATTGGGTTTCAAGGGTGGATTGATGCTCAAATTAAGTAAAGGTCCTTTAATCAAAAAATATAGGGAATAAAGCCATGTCTTTTTATCTTTATTCAAACCTATAAAATCCTAAAAATGAACCATTCTAGATTTTTAATCGCCTTTATATTCCTAGGTGCAGTTGCCTTCCAAGCTCCTAGGGAGCAGGGACTAAAGGATGAATTTCAATCTGATTTTTTTATCGGAGCGGCAGTCAATGCACGGCAAGTCGATGGGAGTATGGCTTCAGCTGATTCTCTGCTAGGTCTTCATTTTAACTCCCTTACTTCCGAAAATGGACTCAAGTGGATTAATGTGCATCCTCAGGAGGAGGAATTTGCCTTTGAGTTCGGGGATAATTATGTGAAAAAAGGGGAGGAAATGGGAGCGTTTATTGTCGGGCATACCTTGGTCTGGCATCAGCAGGTACCGGATTGGGTGTTTAGGAATCAGGAAGGAACTTTCCTTTCCAAGGAGGCACTAAAAGCACGAATGGAAAGTCATATCCAAGAGGTGGTCGGTAGATACAAAGGCCAAATCGACGGTTGGGATGTGGTCAATGAGGCCTTTGAAGATGACGGGAGCTGGCGCAAAACGCATTGGTACTTACTCATGGGGGAAGAATATATCTCTCATGCTTTTAAAAAAGCTTATGCTGTGGATCCACAAGCTGAATTATATTATAATGACTACAATGTATGGAAACCAGAAAAACGAAAAGCCATACTCAATATGGCTCAAATGCTCAGAAGTCAGGGGATCCGGATTGACGGGATCGGGATGCAGGGACATTATCGATTGGACTTTCCAAGCCTTGATCAGATCGAAGCAGCCATCGAGGAAATCCATCAGGCGGGATTTCAGGTCATGATTACGGAGCTCGATGTGGATGTGTTGCCGCGACCTAGTGATTTTGAGGGGGCGGATTTGGAAATTTCCTATGCGGATTCTCCTGGGTGGAACTCCTATGTGGATGCCTTACCTGCAGAGATAGAGGACCAATTAGTCAGCCGATACGCCTCCCTATTTAAGCTATTCAAAAAGCATTCGGACAAAATCAGCAGGGTCACTTTTTGGGGTTTGCATGATGGTAGCACTTGGTTGAATAATTGGCCTGTTAGGGGAAGGACAAATTATCCTTTACTTTTTGATCGCGAGATGCTGTTGAAGAAGGGCTTTTTAGAAAAGATGCAAGAAGAGCACTAAAAAAGCGACCCAGATTTTGGATCGCCTTTTTGAATCTACTAAACCAACTTTATTCTTAACTATTAACTGTTTCTTCTTCGATTTCAACAAGGGCTACAGCACCGTGAATAGCCGTTTCGTCAAGTTCTGAGATCAATATTTTAAAATTTTCCAACACGGTTGGATAGCCAAAAGTGGAAAGATTTTTATAAAGAGCTCCCTTAAATAGTGGGAAGGTCTTCCGGATCGATCCGCCTAGAATAATGGCCTCTGGCGCAATCGTGTAGAGAATATGCTTGAAGAGCTCTCCCAGGTGATGTCCAAATTCGTCAAAAGCTTTTTGAGCATAGACATCCCCTGCGAGGGCTTTTTTTGCTAGGGATTTAGGTTTGCTTTGATAATAGTTTAGGAAGAATTTACCACTGCAATAATGCTCAAAATTGTGACCTAAGTAGGGTACACTGCACCATTCTCCAGCGGCTGAGTTTACCCCAGAATAGAGGTGTCCATTGATGACTATTCCCCCGCCAAGCCCCGTACCTAAGGTGATTCCGATGAGATTTTTGAATTTTCGTCCTACCCCAAACTTATGAACTCCAAGTGCAAAGCAATTCGCGTCATTGTTGATAAATACAGGTTTCGCAAATCGCTCTTTAAGAAATTTTCCCAGCTCTACATGTTGGAAGGCAGGGATATTTGAAAGGCCTAAAACGATGCCTTCTTCCACATTGACCAATCCAGGAATACCCACACCAATGCCGGCAAGATCATAGTCTAGGTAAGACTCGATAAAAATGGCTATCGTTTCTAGAATATGTTCCTTGTCTTCATGGGCCGGGGTAGGAATAGACCGGATATCCTCCAAATGGCCTTTGATGAGTACTCCGCCTTTGATGCCGGTACCACCGATGTCAATTCCCAAAATGGCCTTTTCCATTCGCGTCGGTTAGGTTGGTTGTTGTTAAATAGGTTTGAGAGCAAAACCAAAAAACCTCAATTAAAGGTTTCCCGATCTTTTGTAATCTTGTTTTTGCCTTAGAGCATTCCTTCTATAGATTTTTCTAATTCACGGGCTGTGGCCAAAAACTCATCTACATTCATGTCTCGGAAGAAAATCAAGCCATGACTAGAGCGAACTTTTGCGCGCTCATGAAGGTAGAAGTAGTTTTTACCTAGCAAAAGCTGAATATCATTTAATTGACCGACCCAAGTTCTCTTGGCTACTGTGCTAAACTTCCCATTGTGCGAATAACTTGGGAATGAAGCATTGACCTGGCTGAGATAGCAGTTGGCAAAGGAATCCTCCATCACTGACATGTCTCCGAGTGAAACAGGGACGATGACATTGGCTTCATGGGGTTCAAATTTAAACCACACATTTCGATATCCTATGATTCGGAGTTTGCTCGTATCATGTTCTTCACTCCACTTTCGGACTGCTTCGGCCGTCGCCTGCAATACTTTGTAATGGGTATCGGGTCCCGAACCTTCTGGATCCAGCGTTAAACTAATCTTTGTAGGTTTAATTTTTCTAAACATTTCCACGATCGGTTCCACATCTCTTTTTTTGTCAGGCTGCTCAGTAAAAATATCTCCTGTGTAAAAGCCCAATCGTAGGTGGTGCACATTTTTGACCTGTACTCCGAAGTGCGCCCAAACCAACTCCTCCTCAAACTCTCGGATCATACCTTTGAGCTTCTGGATTTTGGCAGGGTTTTTCTCACCATCATAGCTTCTTCGTAGGATACTGATCACATCGTTGATCGTCTCGCGAAGCTGGGTTTTGTTTTTGATTTCGTAGATGATCACCAAGGCCCGTACCACCCGGTGACAGAGTCCCCGCTTCCGTGCACCTGCATTTTCAGAGGCCACATTTGTCAGGTAATGATAGACGTCTTTGTCGGTTTTAAGACCATAGCCTACGCTAAAGAAATCCTCGTAATTGACCATCTGGATTTTATTGTCATCCAGTAGCTTCTTGGTGTGCTGCAAGGTATCAATCACAAAGGTATTGGTGACTGCGGTAAAGCCAGAGGTCAAGACACTAAAATGGGCTTCGTTAGATGGCTCATTGAGTTGATTGGTGATATGGGGTAAAATCCCCAATGAAATATCATCGTGATGGGGTCCTGTATGGAGCAGAACCTCATTTCGCTCGGGCTCCAAACCTTTGGCGAGTTTACTGTCTACGCTTTGGATGACTTGATTGACCGTCTCTTCGGAGAGATCGGGGATCAGTTTACAATAGCGATCTTTTTTTAAATCCTCTAGCTTCAGTCGATGCCCATATTTGTTGAGCTTCTTGCAAAGATCAATGACCGCCCGCTCGGTTTTTTCAAAGGACCACTCCCCCTTTTGATAGTAAGAGTCCATCGAATCGGTCAATTTTACCGCAGCGCCTTTAGTTAGGTAGAATCTACCATTTTTCAGTTTTTGTAGGACGGTGGCAGGATAGACATTGTTTAGAGAAGTCTCTAGGGAGTCTTTGACAATCCCTGCTTTGGCCTCTCCTGCAGCTATAATGATGGCTACTGCATCGGGATTGTACACGATAGTGTCAAGTCCTATGGTGATGACGAGTCGGTTGGCTGAAACTTCAATACCACCCAAATCACCGGCAGCTACTGCCTGAGTTTCAAAATTTGTCTCAGTCAGGCGGGTCACAGAATAAATGTGTGAGCCTCGGGTGTTAAAAGCGATGTGACCATCAGGTCCGATTCCGCCAAGGAAAAAACCAATTCCGCCCAGATCACGGATTTTTTTCTCGTAATCGGCACACCATTGATCGATTTTGTAAATGGAGTCTTGTTGTAGTTTCTCCAGTTCATTTTGCGGCTCTCTGAATCTTAAGGATAAATCTACCTTCAAGTCAGGGAAAATCTCGCTGTAATGCTTGCCTTCGGCCAAAGGAATTTCATCAGAATTGATCAGGATGGCTTTTTCCTTGGATAAGCCAAATCCCTGAATGTAAAACTTATTGACGTAGTCGAAGAAACTATTGTGCTGCTGAGAAGAAATTGGATAAAACTCATCAATCTGTACAAAAGTCAAGTCTTTGAGTACCGGTTTTTTGATTGACCCCATTCCGTATTTCTCCCGGATATCTTTTCCTTTTTTGCTATCCCAGTTTTCCAGTAGGTATTGCGTCCACTTGATGAAAAACTCGGGAGTCTTACCAGTAGGTAAGCTGATTACTCCCTCCGGATTGGCGGCAGCCCATTCTAGAAACCGACAGGCGGTCAGGAGTCCAAGCTTGGGAAAATTGTCCACCATAAGGTAGGGAATCTTGGTGCTGATTTTCTCAACGCCAGATTCCTGAAGGAAATTATGTTCTACTTCCGAGAGCGGATACTTACTGAGCATACTGGATCGACAGTTTAAGGTTTGTAAGATTTACTATTTTTTTGAGCATTTACCAAATAAAAAGAATCAAGCAATCGGTTAAAATCTAACATTTGACTTACAATAAGACTATTTGTAAAATTATCTATTGAAAACAACCTGCTTTTTTGCAATTTATTTGTTCTAACAAAATTAAAAAACTTTACGTAATAAAAAACAACTTTTATAAAAAATTTAATAAAGTACCGTCTATCTCTAAAATTTATAGACTTCTGGTAAAGGTTAACTTGATCCGAGCTTGGAAATCCCGGATAACTTTAAAAATCTCAGTAAGTGTGACCGATTGTACTTTGGTAAGACTTGAGAGTTTGAGGTAGTTTTTGGGTTTACTATTTTCTGTCAAAATCAATTGGGATTGGTTTTCTAAGCGAAGCGACATCAGGTAGTTGAAGGCATGAATCAACTCCTGACTTTCCGAATCCGAAAATACACCTCGCTGACGAAGCAGTTCTATTCTTTTTACTGTATTCGTTTCAAATATTTGATATTTCAAGGCATAGACGCGAGCCAAATCCACGATAGGCCTCATGATTTGTTTGATGTTAATTTGATTTTCACCATCGATTTTTTCGCTTTTAATATTTCTAAAAAAGGTGAGGGGAGGCTCAAACTGTAATGCATTATGTCCTAGATTGATATAAAAGCGCTCCGAGGCCTTTTCCAATAGCTTGCCCATATGGATCTGGAGTTCTTCGAGGAGATCCGCTTCTCCATAAATCGCCCTGCAATCAAAAAAAGTCGTGTAGTTCATAGCGGTTTCTTGTGAAGCATCTGAAATCCACTGCTCATAGTTCCGCTTCCAGTGAGAAAGCGAATGGGTCCACTTGGGATTCATGGCCATCAATTCTCCCTCGCAAAAATCGATTCCGATTTGGTCAAGTGCGGTGGATACCCGAGTGGCAAAATCCAAAAAATAGGCCCGAACCATCTCCCGCTGCTCGTTGGCCTTGTCTTCATAGATGATGGCATTGTCCTGATCAGTCTTGAGTGTGAGTTCTCCTCTTCCTTCACTGCCGAGCACAAAAAAGACAAATTTCGCTGGAGCAGGGCCGATTTCCTTGATCACTCTTTCGATTACCCGCTGAGTGATAGTGTCTGCAACGGTACTAATTATCTGGTTCACGATACCGGCCCTCATACCTCTACTGAGTAGCAAGTCGATGATTTCGGGCATACGATCCCATTTTCCTTTCAGCTCGGGGATTTGACGGGCTTCTTTGACTGATTGGATAAACATGAAAGGTCCTTGGCTTTGCTCGGTCAATACTTTGGTTCGGCTAATCCAACCTATAAACTGCTCATTTTCTCTGACCAAAAGATAGCGGGATTTGGTTCGAAACATGAGCATCAATGCTTCCACCAAGCTGGAGTCAGGGTGAATAGACACCATGTTGTATTCCATAATTTGAGATACGGGTGTTTCGGGAGAAATTCCCCCTGCCAACACCCGGTCTCGGAGTGTAATGTCGGTGATGTATCCTTGGATTTGCTGGGAAGACTCTCCTATGAAAAGACAACTGACTTGCTCGCGAGCCATACGCTCCGCGCAAGATCGGATAGAGGCGCTTGAATTTTCAAAGCGCAAATGCCGAAAATGCAATTCTCTGACCTGTTTGGAATAAAATTGATCCGATAGGAATACTGTCTCCTGTTTCATCCTGCCTAAATTACAGAATCTTACAATTATCCCTTGTGATTTTTTCATTACCATTGGACAGTATATCTTTAAAATCTCAACCTATCCTAACCCAGCCTAATCATGATAATCATCGTCACCGGGGTATCCGGTACCGGAAAAACTACCCTTGGAACAGCACTTTCTGAGCGTTTTCATCTTCCATTTTTTGATGCGGATGATTTTCATCCGGCCGAAAACATCGCAAAAATGAGTCAGGGTACGCCTCTGAATGATGAGGATCGTAGGCCGTGGCTTTTGGCATTAGCCAAAAAACTAGAGGAATCTGAGAAAACTGGAGGCGCTGTATTGGCTTGCTCTGCCCTCAAAGAATCTTACAGGAAGCTTTTGTCTGCTTCAGAAAATTTGAGATGGATTCATCTGAAAGGTGATAGAGAGCTGATATGGGCTAGGATGCTGGCAAGAAAGAATCACTACATGAAAGCAGAGATGCTGGATTCCCAATTGGCTACTTGGGAGAATCCCGCTTATGGTTTTCATCTTTCGATCGATCAGTCTCCAGAGGAAATGCTTTCATCAGCCATTCACTACCTACTATCAAATCCTATGCATATGAAAATAGGGGTGATTGGAATGGGGGTGATGGGAAAAAGTCTAGCTTTAAATTTGGCGGAAAAGGGAGTCCCTGTCTCCGTCTATAATCGCTATGTAGAAGGCAAAGAAGAAGGAGTGGCCCAGAAAGTTCTTGAAGAGCATCCGGAGTTTTCGAATATGCGTGCTTTTGAGAATTTAGAAGCTTTCTTGGGCTCCTTGGAAAAACCTCGAAAAATATTGATGATGATACCTGCAGGGACAGCAATAGACCATCAATTGGATGTGCTTTTGTCCAAACTTGATAAAGGTGACCTCATGATAGACGGCGGGAATTCTTTTTATAAAGATTCTGAGCGAAGAGTCCAAAGGCTACAGGAAGCAGGAATGCACTTTCTCCCTATGGGAGTGTCTGGAGGTGAGGAGGGAGCTAGAAGAGGGCCTTCGATCATGCCGGGAGGAAATGCTGAAGGCTATGCCATGGTGGAGGATTTTTTGGGAAGGATTTCAGCAAAGGATAAAAAGGGTAAACCCTGTGTCACTTATGTCGGTCCTGGTGGATCGGGACATTTTATCAAAATGGTGCATAACTCTATCGAATATGGAGAGATGCAGGTTTTAGCAGAATTGACCCATATCCTTCGATTTGGTTTTGGGTGTACTCCGGAAGAAGTTTCGGCGATTTATTCGGATTGGAATAAAGGTGATTTGAAATCTTATTTGCTGGAAATCACTGCTGATATTTTACTTTTTAAGGAAAATGAAGAATTGGTTTTGGATCAAATTTTGGATCAGGCGGGCCAAAAAGGAACGGGAGGCTGGTCAATCACGACAGCTTTGGAGTTTGGGATCCCTTACAGTCCCTTATCCGAGGCCGTAAATGCACGAGGAGTCTCTGGATCTAAGGCCTTGCGAATGGCGCTTGCTGAAACGCTGCAACATGATTTTTTACCGATCAAGGACTCTTTGGAGGCTTGGCTCCCCAAAATTAAAAAAGCCTATTCATTGGCTAGAATTATCAATCATGAAGTGGGGTTTCGTTTGATGAAAAGTGTATCCGAGGAAAAAAATTGGGGACTTAATTTTCACGAAATCGCCAGGATTTGGACGAATGGCTGTATTATCCGATCAGGTTTGATGGAGCAGATTTCTGAAAACTATATTGATTCCTTTTTTGAAATCGAAGGAATCAAAGATTCTGTGATCTTGGACAGAAAAGCTTTGGCTGAACTCGTTGGTTTGGGTATTTCACATGGATTTGCCCTGCCGGTGATGAGTGCCGGGATCAATTATATTTTGGGTAGAATTACTGCCGAATCGAGTGCCTCCATGATTCAAGCTCAGCGGGATTATTTCGGGGCGCATACTTATAAGCGCAAGGATGATCCAAGTGGGAAGTTTTACCATACTCAGTGGGATTCGAAGGAGGCGTAAATATCTCAGCTACTGTTGATCTTTTTCTTTCCATTCAAAAAATTCCACCACCGGATTGGTTTCGAAAAATGAAAGGGCGAAATTCATTGCGCACCCAATATCACCTAACTATGCGATACTATGTAATTTCTCTTTTGTTGATTTTCTATTCGGCTTTTGCTGTGGAAGCTCAAGATCTTTTGGTAACCAATGTCCATGTGATCAGCATGGAAAATGATCAGGTATTGAAGGATCAAGCGCTCTATATTTCAGAAGGGAAAATTCAAAAAATCATCCCGCTTACCGCTCAGACTCCCCGAATGAGTGCCGATCAGGTAATCGATGGAAACGGAGCTTACATTTTTCCCGGCTTGGCAGAGTTTCATGCACATCTACCAGTTGCCAATGATGGAAGTACCCAGCTTCAGGAAGAATCCATGTGGTTGTACTTGGCTAATGGAGTATTGCGGATTCGGAGTATGCTAGGCCACCCCAGCCATTTGGAACTGAAAAGGATGGTACAATCAGGGGAAACGGAAGGGCCAAGGGTTTATATAGCTGGACCATCTTTTAATGGCAACTCGGTCAGCAGTCCAGAGCAAGCTGCTCAGATGGTGATCGATCAAAAGAAAGCAGGATACGATCATTTGAAAATCCATCCCGGTGTGGAATTGGATGAGATGTGGGAAATCGCAAAAACGGCCAAAGAAGAAAATATTCCATTCGGTGGTCACGTTCCATTGGCGGTGGGAATTGAAAATGCCCTGGGATCGGGGTTTAAATCTGTGGAACACATGGACGGCTACCTCGAGGGACTTTTACCTGATGATTTGGAGATCGATCCGACTACTTCAGGACCGTTTAATTTAAAACTAGCCGATCAAGTGCTGATGGAAAAACTTCCCGATTTGATCGTTAAAACCCTTCAGCAGGGAACCTATATTGCGCCAACGCTGACGCTTTTTGATCGATATTTCGGTTACATTCCAGCAGATGAATTTCGTCTGGCTCCCGAGATGAAATATTTGCCAGGTCCGCTGATTCAGCAATGGGTAAATACCAAAAAACAATTGGAACGGGCAGGGATGCTGGACCGGGAATTTGTAGCGCCTTATTTGGCTTTCCGAAATCGTCTATTCATGGAGCTTCATCGAGCTGGTGTGCCGATGATCATGGCCTCGGATTCACCTCAAGTATTCAATGTGCCCGGCTTCTCTATTCATCATGAGATCGAGTTGATGTCTGAGGCAGGAATGTCAAATTATGAAATTTTGAAGACAGGTTCAGTAGAGCCCGCCAAGTACATGAATGCGGAGGCAAATTGGGGAATGATCAAGGAAGGGATGTCTGCCGACTTTGTGATGGTGAAGGAAAACCCATTAGAGAATCTCAAGACCATGCAAAAACCACTGGGGTTGGCCATAGGGGGAAAATGGATCACTGGGGAAAAGCTACAGGAAGAACTGGATCGAATTGAAAAAAATCATGAACGGAAATAAGGTTTTTCTAAATGCTGTACCTGATGACACCCGGCTGGAGAAGTGTAAAACTCAAAGCTGCTTGGCTAATGAAAAGCTGTAAGATTGACAATAGAATTTAGAAAAACCGACTTGCTGTTTTTTTTTAAATACGAAGCTGTAAATAACCCAAAACCCTATGAAAATCAAATTAATTGTTAATACAGGTCTTTTGCTTTTACTGGCTTGGTCCTGTACTCAGAAACCTACACAAGAACCTATTAAAGAAGAAATCAAACTTATGATCAAAGCAGAAAAAGTCACGGAGCACCAAGGTGAATCTGTTTCCAAATACCTATTGGATAACGGTAACATGCAGGTGGAGCTCACTAATTATGGAGGGGTAATCACCAAAATCATCACCCCGGACAAAGACGGAAATCAAGAGAATATCACCTTAACCTTTGATACGGTAGAGGAATTTTTGACCAAGGAAAATCCATTTTTCGGTGCTACAGCTGGACGGGTGGCCAACCGAATTGCCAAGGGAGAGTTTGAACTGGATGATCAAACTTACACTTTGGCACAAAACAACGGAGAAAATCATCTACATGGAGGATCAGAAGGGTTTAATAAGAAAGTATGGCAGTCCGAGCCTTATTCTGATGAGAAAGTAATTGGAGTAAAAATGAGCTATACTAGTCCTGACGGTGAGGAAGGGTATCCTGGGACTTTGCAGACTACGCAGTGGATTGAGTTGACCCATGATAATACCCTTCGAATTCGCTTTGAAGCGACGACAGATCAAAAAACGATAGTCAATCTGACCAATCACACTTACTTTAACTTAGGTGGAGTGAAAAGGGATGTTCTGGATCATGAATTCCAGTTTTGGGCAGATGCCTATACCCCTGTCGATGAAGGGTTGATTCCCACGGGCGAAGTAAAAGATGTAACAGGTACCGCTTTTGACTTTCGTAGTCCCAAAATTCTGGGGGATCAGATTGCTACCAATGGAGAAGGGTTTGATCACAACATGGTGATGAAAATGGAAAAATCAGATGAAATGAAACACTTCGTGCGCGTTCGTCATCCTGAATCCGGCCGGGTGCTGGATATGTATTCAAACAATTTGGGAGTGCAGTTTTACACGGGAAACTTTCTGTCTGACTTTGCAGGTGCGGACGGCAAAATCTATGATAAGCATTGGGGATTTTGTCTTGAGTCCCAAAACTGGCCCGATGCGATCAATCATAAAAACTTTCCCAGCCCAGTTTTAAATCCAGGCGAAAAATACGAGCATCAGATTGAGTATAGATTTTCGGTAGAGGAGTAAAGAAAAGAAGCCTCTAAGGTGTAAAATCCCTGAGAGGCTTTTGTTCTTATAGGTGAAAATTCGGGCATATTCCGAATTAAGTTTGAAAAAATCACAGACTTGTCTTCAATTGCAATTTCTCCCTAATTGCTCGAATTACTTTTAAAATTGTATCAAACTGAGGTTTGGAATTAGGAGAAAGGGCCTTGTAGAGACTTGGTCGACTAAGTCCGGTTCGTTCAGCAATTTGGGTCATTCCTATGGCTTTAGCAATATGCCCCAATGCGACGACAATTTCTTGAGCATTTCCTTCTTCGAGCACGGTATTCAGGTACTCATGGACAATTTCTTCATCATGGAGGTACTCTGCAATTTCAAATTTTGTGGTGTTCATATTAGTTTTCCTTTTATTGATTCCAGAGGGACTTCGCTTTTTTGATGTCAAATTCTTGAGAACTCTTATCACCGCCAATAAGTAAGAGTATAATTCTTTCTCCCTGTCTTCTAAAATAAATTCTGTATCCCGGACCATAGTGGACCCGAAATTCTTCTATTCCTTCACCCACAGCGGAAATGTCTCCTAAGTTCCCCGCTTCCACTCGTTGTAGTCTCAAGAGGATTTTAGCCTTGGCTTTTCTATCCTTTAGTTTTTTAAGCCATTTATCGAATTCCGGGGTTTTCTCCAGAAGAAACATACGTAAATGTAATCACTTGGATACATTTCTCAAAGTAATTGATTTAAACTTTTCCAATTAGCAAATGGGAAAAGGTATTTTCTCAAAACTGGCCCGATGCGATCAATCATGAAAACTTTCCCAGCCCAGTTTTAAATCCAGGCGAAAAATACGAGCATCAGATTGAGTATAGATTTTCGGTAGAGGAGTAAAAAATAGAACCCTCCAAGGATGTAATTCTTTGGAGGGTTTTGTCATTTTTTAGGGAGTTAATTCGAGGAAGTTTCGAATAAGAGCATAATTTTTTACATCGAAACCCAATTAAAATAACCTAATCCATCACTTGACTAATCCTAATGACAATAAATTCAGCAGGACGAATCATGGCTATACCAATTTCTACTTTTAATAGATTATCTAAGATATCTTGTGGACTCATGGTCTGACCTAATCCAACACGCACAAAGAAGGCATCCTCGGCTTTGGCTCCGGCGAGTCCTCCTTGTCTCCAGAGTGCTACCATAAAATTTTCACAACTCATTTTCACGGCGTTCCAAGTGCTGGAATTATTGGCTTCGACGCTCCAATCTCCTAAAGCTTTTTTGATGGATTGCTCAATCATGATGGCTGTTCTACGGACCGGCACATAGCGCCACTCATTGTCATTTCCTGCGAGAGTTCTGGCTCCCCAGATTAGGACTCCTCTTCCTGTAAAAAGTCGGATGGCGTTAATGGATTTCCCCGATAAACCACCTGCGTTTAAATCTTCCTGTTGAGAAGAATTGATTGTAATAGAGGGTTCTGTAAAACCTGATAGAGAAACATTGGCGGGCGCTTTCCATATGCCCCGGCTAGTATCCGTCATGCTGTAGGCTCCGGAAACGGCTCCTGAACTGGGGAAAGCACTTAATTTTTTTGCCATTCCTTGAAGGATTGATTTATAGGTGGGGCTCAGGATTTCCAAGGATCTGTGAAAATTTGGGTCAGTTTTAGTATTGCTACTCAAAAATTGCTGCGCTGCTGGTTCAAGTAAAATCTCATCTAAGGCGATCGAGGAGTCTAAATTTTTGTAGCTAAGGTTAAAATCACTTGCAGGTCTATTTAGCCAAGGATAATAGGCCGCTCCAAAACTCAAATGCTGATTTCCGATCCCTGTCCGGAACTCTTCGATGATATCCCTCTCAGCTGTCCGCTCTAAAAACCCATCAGGAATATCCATGATGGCGAATCGTTTTTGGTCTTGTTCGCATGTTCTTAACATTTCTTGATATACCGGGAAAGCCTCATTTCCAAGCTCGACAGCATCTGGAATCAATACCAAACTGGGTTCTTTTTCAGCTCCTAATGCCTTTATCCCTGCTGGAGTTGACGAAGCTGTTCCCAAGAGTTCTTCTCGTTTGATCAAGACTTCATTCTGATCAGCATAGGTTCCGACGGAAATGATGTAGCAGCTCCCACCTCCGTTGTAAAAGAAATCCCGTACGCTGAGGTACAGGTAGGCTTTTTGATTGGCTTTTAGGATGATAGATTTTGATACCCCATCAATAATGATCGGGTGAGGATCATCAGCTATTGCCGGAAGGAGTTCGAAAATCGGTTGGTAATTTTCACCAAACTTAGCTTTATATTCTGCGAGGGAATTTACCCTAACTGGTGTGTTTAAGGCTGATTGTCCCTCGTGAATCGCTATTTCTGTGTAGCCAATAAAGGCAGGTAGGGCAGTAGGGACTTGAATGATTGTCTTAGGCAAGGTGCTGATTTCCTTGATGTAAACTCCTGGCCTTCGGAATTTTTTGCTCATAAAAATGTGTTCAAAGAGTTGATTTTCAAATTACAATTCCCTGGAGCAAAGTCCTACAAGAATGGGGGAATTTTAAAACAAAACTCTCCAACCCTCCAAGGGATCTAAAGCCCTTGGAGGGTTTGGACTACCACTTTTTGCACCTCCTCAAAGGCCTGATATCCGCAAATCACCGCTTGAAAATCTTCCAATTTTCCTAGGTGCTTTAAGGCCAAAGGATTTCCAAAATGAACCAAAATACAAGGCTTACTTTTTTCCAATGCCTTGATTTCGTCCAGTACAGCCTGATCCATTCCAAACTGATTTAGAGGCTTGTGACTTGGGACAAAAACGCCTAAAATTACTTTTTCAGCTTGGTCGATTGGCAAGGATGATAAATTGAGCTCTTGCGAAAAGTGACTTGGGCTTTGGGTGAAAAATTCCCGGTAACCCAGCTTTCCGCCTTCTGCCAAAGTCTTAAGTTCAGCGGGATTAATTTCCCCTGAAATCACCGACACATAGTTTTCTGCCAGATCCTTTTGGAGTTGGGAATGACTTTCCCAATCGAAGGCAGGAACTTCAATAGACTTGCTTTCCATCACACCCAATCGCTTTTTCAAGTCCATCACTTTTCCAAAAACCTCATCGACTTCCGCATCTGAAGCCATTTGGCCGATTTTTTCAATCCCTTCCTTTACATGATCAGAAAAACACAAAATATCATTTCCGGCATGAAAGGCCTGCCATTCAAGCTCTCCAGGCTTGGGGTAGAGATTGGCCACAGCTTTCATATTTAGCGCATCGGAGATCACGAGCCCTTTAAATCCCATTTCATTTTTGAGCAAATTGGTGATCAGTTCGCGACTGATGCTGGCAGGAATGTCTTTTCCTCCAGTCAGCGCAGGTACGGCTAAGTGGCCCACCATGATCATTTCTATGCCGCGATCAATTCCATATTGAAAGGGCAAGAGTTCTTCTGCCTTGAGTTCCTCTTTAGATTTTTGTAAAATCGGCAATCCTAAATGCGAGTCCACAGCTGTGTCCCCATGTCCGGGGAAATGCTTCAAACAGGCTCCAATCCCCGCTTTTTTCATTCCAGAATAAGTTGCAAAGGAAAGTTTGGCGGCTTTCTCTACATCATCTCCAAAGGAGCGATAGCCAATTACGGGATTTTCCGGATTGGTATTCACATCAGCGCAGGGAGCCAAGTTCAAGTGAATTCCGGACCGCTTCATATCCATGCCCATTCGATAGCCGACTTCTTTCACCCATTTTTCAGGATCTTTTTTCAACGCTCCCAATGTAATTGCAAAAGGATATTGAGGTGTTTTTTCGATCCGCATTGCGAGACCATATTCCCCGTCAATGCTGATCAACAATGGTATTTTGGAATGGGCTTGATAGCGATTGATCAGCTCTACGAGTTTCTCGAAAGTACCTTCGGTTTTCAGTGATTCTGCTCGTTTTTCAAAATTAGCCGCTGCAGAATATCGGCTATGGAAAAAAGTCAAGCCGCCGATTTCCTGCTCTTGAATCAATTTTTCTATAGCCTGATAATTCTCTTCTGAATCATGGATGAAAGCTGCAGGAGAAAAGCATTGGGCGATTTTTTGGGATTTATTCATGGTGTAATAAGGCCTAAGGGAGTGTCTGCACTCCCGCCTAAATATAGCAAATGAATCTAAGTTTAATTGGCTTCGACTCCGCTCAGCCTGACAAGCAATCGTACCTCGTAAATCGTAATTCGTAAATCAAGAAACCTTTTTCCCAAACTCCCTTGGGTATTTCGCCGCAAAAGCCATCACAAAGCTGGGAATCGTGGCTATCACCACCCAGACAAAGAAGCCAGGATAGCCCAACCACTCTTGCATGTAGCCAGAAATCATTCCTGGCAACATCATTCCCAATGCCATAAAACCCGTAGCTAAAGCGTAATGCGCAGTTTTGAATAGTCCTTCGGCCAAATAAATGAGGAATACCATATAGGCTGCAAAGCCAAACCCATAACCGAGTTGCTCGATAAGAACTACAGTGGCTGGGAAAATAAAGGATTCTGGCTGAACCCAAGAGAGCAGCACATAGCCGAGATTGGGGGCATTGATAGCAATGACCATAGGAATCATCCATTTGCCTAGACCATCTCTGGAAATCAAAATTCCCCCAATAATACCTCCTGCCAATAAGGCTATCACGCCTAAAGTTCCATACAAATAACCGACTTCAGTCACACTAAGTCCCAAGCCGCCGACTTCTCTTGTGTCCAGAAAGAAGGGAGAGGCCATTTTGACCAGCTGAGACTCACCCAATCGGTAGAGAAGTACAAATGCTAGCGACAAACCGATATTTTTCTTAGTGAAAAAAGTCTCGAACACCTTTCCAAAGCTAGGTCGGTCTACTTTTGCGATTCGCGCTTCGATCACTTTCGGAGTGGCGAGGTAATTGATCCCTGTAAGCAGGAGCATGAGTCCTGATACCGCTATCATGGTCCAGGACCAGGCTTGGGCTGGATTTCCAAATTCCTCCTCCAGATAGCCTGCAAATATTACGATCAAGCCTTGTCCAGTGATCATTCCCACTCGATAAAAAGTACTTCGCATTCCTACGAAAAAGCTTTGTTGATCGGGTTTTAATGCAATCAGATACAATCCATCTGAGGCAATATCATTAGTGGCGGAGGCAAAGGCTCCCATCCAAAAAAAAGCAAGTGTAATCAGGAAAAACTGATTGACTCCCGTTGTCAGCCCTACCGCCAGAAAGACAAGAGAAAGGATCAGCTGCATACTTAAAAACCATTGTTTTTTATTTCCAAAAAGCTCCAGAATCGGGCTCCAGATCGGTTTGATCACCCAGGGTAAATAGAGAAATGAGGTATAAAGACCGATGTCTGCATTGGAAACGCCCAGACTTTTATACATCACTACCGAAACCGTGATGATAATGACATAGGGTAAAGACTCGGTGAGATAAAGGGATGGAACCCAGATCCATGGGTTTTTAGGGGATTTTTGGATCATGATTTTCGTAGTAAATGCTGGTAGAGGCTGATTTCTGATCCTTCAATCAGCTTGGCTCCCACAGCTTTGGTGTAAAATTCGGCAGGCCCCACCCCACCGATGATGGCATAGGCATAGCCCATTTCTCTGAGTGACATTAGGGATTTGATCAGAAGGATTTTACCGATTCCTTTTCCACGCTCCGATTCTAAGGTGCCGGTAGGACCAAAGAAATTTCGAGCGGTACTTTCATAGCAGGCAAAACCCAAAATCTCATTTTCACGCTGAGCAATCCAGCAGGAGACCGGTTGGCGGGAAAAGGCCACTTCGACTTCGGATTTCCAATACTCCCCAAATTGCTCGAGTACCCAAGTGCAGACCAGGTGTTTTTCGGGCGCAATTGCTTTGCGAAAATGTATGTTTTCCTTTTTGAGGAGTTTATGAGCTTCTTCACTACAATCGGGAAGATTCAAAAGCCTCACAAGCATGTCTTTCATGGACGAGTCTTTTTTGGAGTTTGAAAAACCTGTGTTTGTACTATGCGACCGTAATGATCGATCCATCTTACGGCCAAATAATTGGTATGCAAACTACTTACCTCAAGCTGACGGGCACGTGTGCCACCGACCCAGACGGTGTGGATTTCTGCATCGGATAAATCGGTCAACTCATCTGCACCCTGAATCATGGCATAGCGAATGGCCGGGTCCAGTGGTTTTTCCAACGTGATTCTAGTCCAATCTTGAGTAGCTTCCACTTGAAATACAGAGGGTGTTTCGATGATTGAGGTCATCTTTGGCTCAAAAGCCGGAGGTAAAGTGGGTCTATCGTACAGTTCCTCCTGAAGTAGATTGGCCACGTCCTGATTTTTGGAAAAGAGAGATTTGGCAGAGAAAAAGGCATTTCCTTGAATAGTGGGGAGTGTGCGAGTGTAGTTAACCTGATTGTTGATCTCCCGGGGATTTTCCCAGGCTTTGTCGGCATTATCGCGAATCTTGTAGGGACCATTTCCGATGTAGACATTGGTGCCAAAACTGTTGGCTGACCACCAGTCATTGAGCTTCTGATAGCTCGCAAGATCGTAGTCCATGCTCCAATAGATTTGAGGGATGAGGTAGTCGATCCAGCCGTTTTGCATCCAAGCCAGTGGGTCGGCATAGAGATCATCAAAGTTGGTTTGTCCTGCCCGAGTAGAGGAGCCCTTGGGGTCTTTGTCGCTATTTCTCCATACTCCAAATGGGGAAATGCCAAACTGTACCCAAGGCTTGGTGTTTTTGATTACCTCATGGGCAGCCCGAATCAGTTCATTGACATTTTGCCTGCGCCAGTCCTCAAGGGATTGTCCAGGTTTTTTGTATTGAGTATAACTTTTCTGGTCTGGAAAAACCTGATTTCCGATTTTATAGGGATAAAAATAATCGTCAAAATGAATAGCGTCGATGCTGTAATTTTCCACCAACTCTTTGATGACGGCTACCAATTTTTCCTTGACAGCAGGCATTCCCGGATCATAATAGTATTTGCTTCCGTATTTAAGCATCCAGTCTCTGTGGAGGTTGAAATCATGCTCCGAACTGAGTAGATTGGTTTTGTCATCGAAGGTGGCTCTATAGGGGTTGAGCCAAGCATGAAATTCTAAGCCCCGGTCATGGGCTTGCTTGATCATCCAAGTGAGAGGGTTTTCTGTAGTATTTGGAGCTTTTCCCTCCTTACCGGTCAAATAGCGAGACCATGGGGCATAGCGACTGGGATAAAAAGCATCTCCCGCAGTCCGAACTTGGACGATGACAGCATTGAAATTGAGCTTTTTGTAATGATCCAAGAGCGCTATAAAATCGCTCTTTTGCTTTGGCCAGGGGTCTGTGCCTGCTTCTGGCCAATCAATATTGACCACTGTGGCGATCCAAACGCCCCGAAATTCTCTTGGGATTTCTGGAAGTGAATAGTTTAGAGGGAGTAGGGCTACAGGAGATTTGGAGAGGGTTTTCTCAGGAAATTTGCTTGCCTCAACCAAAGGAGGTTTTTTTCCAATCTCTGAGCTGCTTTGCCTATTTTCAGAGGGTACTTTTTGGGTTTTGCAGGCCGACAATGAAGCCAATAAAATAGCCCAAAAGAATAAGTGCTGCCTTAGCTTCATTTCTTTAGAGTTGAGGAATGGGCTTTAAGTTTAAGTCAGTCAGCTTCTTGCGAAGCTCATTCATGAAAGCATCTCCCGGATCGGTTTTCATCGTTCGGTAGTCGGGATCTGCTTCTTTCCAGAGCTCGGTTTCTTGGAAAAGTTGATATTCATGATGCCCGATGACATAATCGATATCGGGATATTTCTTGCTCAGGTAACGGATTAACTGTTCATTGGCTTTAAGTTGGGCTTTGGTCAAGGGCGCGTCAGGCCCGCCCACATTTTCAATTCCGATAGCGCAGTAATTGAGACCGATGGTATGTCTAGCAAAAGCCGTATCGGGTAAAAGCCTAAAAATCGTCCCGTCCCGATCGATCAGGAATTGACTGGAAACATTCAGATTACTCGCCCCGGTAAGATCGTCCCGTCCACCAAGGGTGGGAGCATCAAACACGTCAAAAGTGACTTCCACATTATCAATAGCCGTCCAATGCACGACGACCATCTGAGGATCAATGGTTGGAGTAGTTTTGTCTAGGCCATGTCTCTCCTTTAGGTATTGAAGGGAAAGCGCTTCTCGCTCAGTATTCCACGTGATGGGTTTGTCAATAATCCGGAAAGTCGCCTGACTTAATTTAGGACTACAAGACAGGAAGCTCAAACTGAGCAGAGTCATCGAAAGCAGTGAGAGGCTGTTTCTGAGTAGGAATGGTTTCATAGCTAGGGTAATTCTTCAATGCTCTAAACTACCTAGAAAAACGCAGGATTGGGAAGGAATCACCGCTATTTTTTGCGAGTGAGTCGGTATTTATTCTACTTTTTGCAAGTTTTTGCTGTTTTTAGTAGCTTTCAATTCTAACGATAGACCCCATGTTAAAAGAAGAACGCCAAAAATATATCCTTGACCAAGTTCATCTCCATCACCGTGTTTTGCTCAATGACCTGGCGGACTTCCTCGATGTATCCATCGATACGGTACGCAGGGATGTAAAGGAACTCGCCAAGGAGAAAAAGCTAAAAAAAGTACATGGTGGTGCCACTTCTTTTGGCTTTATGAACTTCACCAAAGACGATGGGAATATCTACTTGCAGTCTAAGAAAATACAGATTGCCGAAAAGACAGTTTCCTTACTTTCTGAGGGTCAGGTTGTCCTGATGAGTGGCGGGACGACCAATATGGAGGTGGCAAAGATGATCCCAAGAAAATTGCCACTGACTGTGTTCACCCCAAGTCTTCATGTGGCCATGCAGCTTTTGGAGCTACCCGAGGTGGAAGTCATATTTTTGGGAGGCAAGCTCCTTCACGAGGCGAAGTTTGCGGTGGGGGGTACAGTAGTCAATGCCTTGAATCAGCTTCGGGTGGATCTTTGTATACTAGGGACAGGATATCTGGATGCAGAGGCTGGGCTCACGGAGTTTGATTGGGAGGTGATTCAGGTCAAGCGGGCCATGATCAGGGCTGCCAAAAAGACCATTATTCTTTCGGTTTCGGACAAGTTACATTCTGTTCAAAAGTTCCAAACTTGCGATCTCACAGCGGTTCATACCCTTGTCACGGAGCTTGATCCCTCTGACCCCATGTTGGATGCTTTTCGGCCTTTTGATCTTCATTTGATTTGATTTTTTTGGATGCTAATTTTTCCAGGATGATATATTCGTTTGGCAGTTTTCATAACTGAAGCTGAATCCAAGCTCATTTTTTTCAAGTCTCGCTGGAGAAATCTATCCATTTGATCAGCATAGTGAGGACTATCAGGTCTGTTGCTTGCTCCGTAGACATTGATGCTTTGGATCTCTGGAAGTCCTTCTCCAAAGCGAACCATCATGATATAGGATTCCCCTTGTATGCCTCTCCTCCTGCCGTTTTCCCAGGGCTCTGATCTCATGGCTGTGATCACATCATCTAGTCCCCACAGGGGCATTTCACGGTCTCCTCGGATCAATTTTTGATATTCACCGAGTGGGACTACGTCTTTTTTAAAATGCTTCAGAAAATGCTTTTTTGCAGCCTGAATGCTTTCAGCTGCTTCTGCTTCGCTGATTGGACCATCCATCGCTCGGTCCATTCGCTGTAGCTTATCCCGCCAATAGTAGTAGCAATAGGCAAAAATAGCAGCTCCTTCACTTGCTGTTTCTGAGGATTTATCCCATTCGTTTAGAATTTTGATCTGCTTACTGATATCGGGATAGACAGTAGAGTCAAGTTGGAAAAGAGCATCCATGTTGGTTTTGAAAGCTAATTTCTCAGGAAGCTGCGCATCAAATTTAATCCGTTCAAAATCTTCCCAAGTCAAGGTTCCTGTTTTCGGCATAAGCTCTCTGAATCGAGTGGATCGGTTATTTTCTCGGGTAGAGAAATTCATTTCAGAAGGAAAACCTTTAGGATCCAAAAAGTCTACGGAATCACTGCCGGTAAAAGGGCTATGATTGGTGTTGAAAAGGTAGCCGGAGGATGGGTTGAGGTATTGAGGAAGTTCGGAGAAATCATGATACTCGTCCCAGTTGGTTTTGGAAGTATTGCCGGAAACAGTTTCTCTATAGTCAAATCCAGCTGTTCTTTTTGGCAAAAGTGCATTGCTCACAAAAAATATGGTGTCATACTTGTCCGCGTAAATAGTGTTGAAGCTAGTCAGCTGCATGGAGTTCATGGCTTCTTTCCATTGGGAAAAGTTCTGAGCCTTGTTCATTTGCCACCATTGTTCAGGAGCTCCTATCCGATCGAGCACACCCATTTTGATAGAAAACGCACCTTGATCGGTGATTAAAGTAGGACCAAAAATACTTTTCCATACTTTTTTGGGAACGGGTATGGTCAGCCAATCGGTGATCTTTACTTTGAGCCATATCGTTCGCTCTTGGAGTTCTAGCCAATCTCCATCTACTTGGTATCGGAGCGGGTTTTCAGGGTCTATATCCAGTTGATAGAGATCCAATAAATCCGGAAAATTCACAGTATGAGCCCATCCCAAGTGCTCATTGACGCCGTGAAAGATCATAGCCCCTCCGGGGAATAAGCCGCCGATCATATTCCACCCTTCTTCAGATCGGAGATGTGCTTCATACCAAGACACCGGGCCTTCAAGGGGCTGATGAGAATTGATGGCCAAAAAAGCCTCTTCAGAATCTGTTCGGGAAGGGTGGATTGCAATGGCATTAGAGCCTTTGGGATGAGGATCCTCGGAGAGGAGGTCTACTTGACCAGAGAAGATTTTCTGAACAGCTTGATCTGCTCCTGACATCTGAGCCAAGGAGAGAATGTAAGCAGACGTAATGTCATGGACGGTGACAGGAAAAGCTCCCTGATAAAGAATCTCTTCGGGATGGTGGTAAGCAAAATCATTGATCCCGGCAGCGTAGCCTTCGAGTACTTTTTTGAAAGCGGGAGAGTAACTTGAGTCGTATTTTTCTTTAGCCAATTCTCTTGTCTCTAGAAGATGCACAAAAAAATCAATGGCAGCACCCTCTTCTCCAAAAACTCTACCGACTAATGCTTTTCCAGCTAGTAGGGTTTTCTGAATAGTTTCAAAATCATCTTCAGCATGTGCCCAAGCCAATCCATAGGATACATCCGCATCGGACTTTCCAAAGATGTGAGGAACCCCAAACTCGTCTCTTGCTATTTGGACGTTTTCTTGATTCCAATCGGAGAGCTGATGAACCCTTTGGCAAGAAAAAGAGACAATTGCAAAAAGGATGTAAATCCCGAAAGTTGATTTGCTCATGAAGATTATTATTGGCGTGTAATTGGATAAATCAGAATGATTTAGCTAGAAAAGTAAATAAAAAAGCCGGCTTTTGGCCGGCTTTCGGGGTGAATAAACACTTTTCTCAATCCTTTCCGAGAAGGAAGTATTTACTATCTGAACTCATAATCTACTCCATATACCTGAGTCAGTAAGGTTTCAGGGGCATCAAGTGCCACAGCTGATTTTGGAGGAATAGGGGTCACTGGGGAATTTTCAGCTAAATAATTTTTAACCGCTTGATGAAGTGTAAATGGAGTATTCTTAGTGTCTTGGACACCTTTGAATCGGCAAAGCATATCCTCGGGGTCTCCGTCTCGCTCGCAGGCACAAATGCTATATACTCGATTAGCATCAAGTGGTTTTCCATTGGCAGTTACGGATTGTACGCGTTTTCCTTCCTCTCCAAAGGCCAAGAATTTGACCTCAAGCCCTCTGAATTTGATTACCCATCCTCCAAATCTCTGGGAGGCTTCTTTGGCAAAGACGTTATTCAGTTCTTTTTCTAGCCATGCCGAAATTTGAGCTCCGGTTACTTTTCCTGTGCGGATTTGCGAGTCGACAGGCAGCATATCGAAGATGAACCCATTGGTAATGGGTATATTTCCCGTGTCGTCAGGAGTAGTACGTGGAGGGCAGAATCTGAATCCATTGGAGAGGACGATATCTACTTCTGGAACTTGCCAGCTAATGGCATCCAAAATCATAGTGTCGATCGGATTTTCGATGACAAAATACCGATAAAGTGGTACTGTGCTGTAACCTGCGATTTGTAAAATATCTTCCTGGAAAGGCTCCTCATTTTGAGCGATAATTTTTTCGATGACGGGATCAGGTTTGTTTTCATCAGATTTCACTTCGAGCAATTCGTAAGTGTCAGATACTACTTTTCCATCTTCAATTTTCAATTCCAATTTTCCTACAAAAGAACCGAAAGCTCCCGGCTCTACAACTTTGGCATATTTGGCCTCGATAGGTTTTCTGACTCGCTCATGGGTATCACCTCCTAGGATATAGTCTACTCCCTCGCATTCTGGCAGGTTGGCTAGATTGATTTGCTGGGAAAGACCTAAGTGAGCGATGATGCAGACGAAGGCACATTTTTCTTGATTTCGAAGGACATCGACGTAGTGTGCTAGGTTTTCTTCTGGTTTGGTGTAGATTATGCCTTTACTATAATCAGGAGATTGTCTCATAGGAACCAAGTGATCGGTGTAGCCTAAAAAGCCGATTTTGACGCCATTGACAGTCCAGATATGGTAGGGGTTAAAGATGAGTTCTCCTTTTTTATCCTCCCCCAAATCATGGTACATGTTTGCACAGATTTTTGGAGCATGAAGAGAGCCCAAGAGATGCTGCATGGCGGGTTTTTGATACACAACCTCCCAGTTGCCAGGCAGATACAAGTCATATCCTATTTGATTCAAGATAGGGATCATTGCCTCACCTGTGGTTCTTACGGAAAGTTCAGAGCCTTGAAACATATCTCCGGTATCCATTACGAGACTATATTCTGATTTTTTTCGCTCCTTATCCAAAAAGGTCTTCAGCTGAGCATATCCTCCAGTTTTCCGATAGACTGCTTGCCCGTTTTCCCAGAATAATTCATCATGTGGATGAATCTGACAGTGTACATCAGTGGTTTGAAGGATAGTTAGGGTAAATGACTTTGGGGCTATTTTTTTTGCTTCAGCTTTTGCCACAGATGGGGTCAGGGACAGGAGTCCGGAACCGGCACCAAGAGCACCCAACTGGGCCATAAATTTTCTTCTGGAGGATTTCATCGATTATTCTGTATTGGTTAAAATTGGGCGAATGATATTCTTTTTGACTTAGAAATAATGAGTCGGTTTTTCTCCAAACTCGCCCTTAAAAGTATAAATCTATCCCAAGTTCTTTTGGTGACAATGGTTACAAAGGGCCGTATTTAACAGGAAAGCCCGGATCTTTTGAGGATTCGGGCTTTCTGTGAGTTTAAAGAAATTCGAGTTATCTAATAGATGAAGTAAATCGGACCACTTCATTTTTTATAGGTTTGAGGGTTTTGAGATAAGTAAAAATTGCCTTGAGGTCTTGTTCTTCCATTCCTGCGTACATGGTCCAGGGCATGATGGAATTAAACTCCCCGGGTTTTACCGGTTGGGCTTGGTAGTGATCCTCGGAGTAGGCTTTGAAGCGGGCTAGAAAAGCTTGCTCATCCCAAGTGCCTATCCCCGTTTCGGGATCAGGAGTAATATTTGAGGAAGTGACTTTGGAACCATCCGGAAAAGGAAACGCTCTTCCCCCTGCAAAGGCTACCTCTTCCATAATCATCCCCTGAGAGTTTGCTTGCGTATGACATTCGATGCATCCGGAAGCATTGGTTAGGTATTTTCCATAAGCCACCTGATCACTAGGGCTAGGTCTTTTCTCAGGTTGAGGATCACTCGGAATGGTTTTGAGGATCAAATTTACGGGAAAGTCAGCCTTGGACTCTGGAACTTCACTTTCGATCACGGGAAGAGACCGGATATAAGCAATGATATCATAAATGTCTTCGGGGTCCATTTTACCATAATAGAGATAGGGCATGACAGGAAACATGGCGCGCCCATCATTAGTGACACCAGTGGTAATCAAACGGTAAAGCTCCCCATCGCTGTAATCAGAAAGCCCAAAAGGTGTAATGTTTTTTGCATAAAAAACTCCCGGGAATCCCATTGATT
The DNA here is from genome assembly GCF_900101705.1 of Algoriphagus faecimaris. Lineage (GTDB taxonomy): Bacteria > Bacteroidota > Bacteroidia > Cytophagales > Cyclobacteriaceae > Algoriphagus > Algoriphagus faecimaris. The sequence goes on from NZ_FNAC01000021.1 coordinate 64,216, forward strand.
GATCAAAGCGGTCACCGCCTTTGCCAAGTGTACCCGAAGTGGGAGGGCCCGAAAACTTGGAGAAATCCCGTACAGAGTGACAGTCCATGCATACGGTGACATGATTGGCTAAATAGGCTCCTCTTTGTATGCGTTCCGCGCTGTAATCGATTTCTAGTTCTTCTGCAGGCGAAACACTCGGAAAGGCTAGATTGAGGTAAGCGTAGCCAAATAGCAATAGGAGAAGGAAGGACCCAATGATCCATCCAGAGATTTTGAATAATTTTTTCATAGCGCGTATTAGGTTGGTAATCAGAAAATTACAAATTTTTTTTAAAAAATAAATTTTGAATACAATAAAATGATCTTTAAGGGCTATTTTCCACAATGTATATTTTATTAATAGCTTAGTGGTCTCCCATTTATTTGGATTTTTTTAAGTTTTGAAAAAAAATCTTTGCTAAGAGATATTATTCCCTCTAATTTCCCATTCAATAAAGTATTGAAAAAGATAGTAGCCTGCCTTATGAAAAAATTAAGTATTACAGTCTCCCTGTTTTTCACCCTATTTGGTCTGATGGCCCAGCAGGAAGTGATTCAGAAATTAGAATCCACAAAGGATTTTTATGCTGGTATTGCCCAGCAAATATGGTCAAATCCAGAATTAGGATATTTGGAAACAGAAAGCTCCGCTTTATTGCAGAAGACTTTATCAGATGCTGGATTTGAAGTCAAAGCCGGAGTAGCAGACATTCCTACTGCTTTTGTGGCGGAGTTCGGTTCAGGCAAGCCTGTGATCGGAATCATGGCAGAGTTTGATGCACTTCCCGGAGTTTCTCAGGATGCAGTTCCTTTTCGTAAGGCTGTAGTCGAGGGCGGTGCAGGCCATGCTTGCGGGCATCATTTATTTGGGACTGCATCTGTGGCAGCAGGGATAGCTGTCAAAGAATGGATGGAACAAAATGGACTTTCAGGAACAGTGAGAGTCTATGGGACTCCAGCCGAAGAAGGCGGTGGAGGAAAAGTTTACATGGCAAGAGCGGGGTTGGTGGATGATGTGGATGCCATGCTTCATTGGCACCCTAGCTCTAGAAATAATGCCGGGGCGAATAGTTCACTGGCCAATATTTCCACAAAATTCAGGTTTTATGGTGTGGCTTCTCATGCAGCGGCTGCGCCAGAGCGAGGAAAATCCGCTTTAGATGGTGTGGAGGCGATGAACTTTATGGTAAATCTGATGCGTGAGCATGTGCCACAAGAAACTCGAATGCACTATGTCATCACCCGAGGTGGCGAAGCGCCTAATGTGGTACCTGCTTTTGCAGAGTCGTACCATTATGTGAGGCATCCTGATGCGAATGTGGTGAAGGAGATTTTTCAAAAAATGGTCGCTGCAGCAGAAGGAGCTGCTCAGGGTACACAGACAAAAATGGAATATGAAATTATCAATGGAGTGTATAACCTGATGCCCAATGAAACGCTTGCCAGAATCATGCACAAAAATCTGGAGACCGTAGGGGGAGTAAAATACGATCCTGAGGAGCGGAAATTCGCCGATGAAATGATCAAAGGGTTTTCTGATATTAAAGTGAGTCCGGATGATTCCGAAAAAATAGATCCCTTTATGGTGCAGGAGAAAGGAACTGGTGGGTCTACTGATGTGGGGGATATTAGTTGGTTGGTGCCAACTGCCGGGTTGGGAACAGCCACTTGGGTTCCCGGTACCTCTGCTCATACCTGGCAAGCTGTAGCTGCCGGGGGGACAAGCATTGGTACCAAAGGAATGATGGTGGCAGCAAAAACCCTGGCATTGACAGCGATTGATCTCCTCAAAAACCCAGAAATAACTATTAAGGCAAAAGAGGAATTGACCAAAAGACAAGGAGATGGGTTTGTATATGAAGCGCTTGTAGGAGATCGAAAAGCTCCTCTGGATTATCGTAAATAATAAATCAATGCAGTTTAAAGACGACTCATAGCAGTCGTCTTTTTTTTGACCACTGAAAACTGATCTTATCCATTGATGGACTCTGTCAGCAATGTGTTTAAAAAAATGATAAATTGAAAGTTCAATCGACAAGCCTATGGACCGAAGAAAATCCCTTAAAATTATTGGAGCCACCGGCGCAGGAATCGCCGGCTTGGTATTGGTAGACTGGAAGTGGGAGCTGGTAGATCAACTCACGCATAAAGGATTTTTTAGCTTTCAGGAAGAAAAACTGATTTCTGCCATTGCAGATACATTGATTCCGGAAGGCATTCCTTCCAAAAGCCCCTTTCCTGATCCCAAACCGATCGGAGCTTTGAGTACAGGGACTGATAAATTTCTGATAAGACTATTTGAGCACTGTTATGAGGAGGAAGAGCAGCAACTGATCAAAAGACAGTTAAAGGCTTTGGGAAAGACCAGCTTCTTGGGAAAGGATCAAGGTGGACGCGAGGAAATTCTAATTGCAATGGCTAATTCGGAGCTAGAAGAAGAAAAGAAGTTTTTTAGTCTGATCAAAAGTCAGACGATCTATGGCTTTACGACAGTCAAAGAAGTCATGGCAGATTATCATGGCTACCGAGTAGCCCCTGGACATTTCGACGGCTGCGTCGAGCTATCTAAAGCTTAAAATTCAGTTTATTTACCCCCGTTATGAAGTTTTCAAAAATCATCTATGGTGTTTGGGCGATTTTATTCTCCCTCTTTGCTTACTGGCAGATCAATGATCCCGATCCTGAAGTTTGGGTAAGTATTTATGTTGTGGCTATTATCTTTTGTCTTTTGGCTATCCGTGGAATATTCCCAAAATATCCCCTGACTGTATTAGTAGTCGCTTGCCTAATCGGAGCATTTTATTACTGGCCAGAATCAGTTTCTGGATGGATTGGACAAGAGGTGGAGCAAGGGGATTTAACCATGAAGACACCAGAAATGGAGGAAGGAAGGGAGTCATTTGGATTGTTGATTATTGCCTTGGTACATCTTCCGGGTCTGATTAAAGCTTGGAGGAGTTAAAAAATCCAGGCTGTCTCATAAATCACTTTGATGTGACAAATTTCACTTTTGAGACAGCCTTTTTATTAGAGATTTTTCAATTCCCCGATTAGTTTTTCGAGGGAGTCCTTGGCATCGCCAAAAAGCATTCTGTTTTTAGCGTGAAAGAATAGCTCATTTTCTATTCCGGCATAGCCTTTTCCCATGGACCGTTTGAGGACGATGACATTTTTGGCATTCCAAACTTTGATAATAGGCATTCCGAAAATCGGGCTTCCAGGATCATTTTCTGCAGCAGGATTGACCACATCATTGGCCCCTATGACTAAAACCACATCGGTATTGGCCATGTCATCATTGGCATCTTCCATCTCTAGAAGTTTGGGATAGGGGACATCTGCTTCTGCTAAAAGCACATTCATGTGTCCAGGCATTCTGCCTGCTACCGGATGAATGGCATAAGTCAACTCTACGCCTTTATCTTCCAATATTTTCTCCAGATTGTGGACGGTGTGCTGTGCCTGAGCCACTGCCAGTCCATAGCCGGGAACCACACTGACCTTATTCGCATAAGCCAGCAAAATCGCTGCATCGGTAATCCCGATTTCCTTGACTGTTCCCTGCTCTCCTGATTTGGCGGCAGCAGTACCACCACCTCCGAATGAGCCGATGATCACATTGGTCAGGGACCTATTCATGGCCGTACACATCAAAACTGTGAGAATCGTACCTGCGGAGCCTACCAAAATACCTCCTGTCAGCATGGCTTGATTGCCATAGAGAAAACCTCCAAAAGCAGCTGCCATTCCAGTAAAACTATTCAAAAGAGAAATCACAACAGGCATATCTGCTCCCCCAATAGGCATCACAAAAAGTACTCCATACAATAGGGAAAGAACCAAAAGCACATACATCAACGGCATACTCAAGTTTCCGGAAATAGCCAAATAAGCGGCCAAACCAAATAATGAGAGAAGCAATAAAATATTGATAAATTGACCTGCAGGAAGTGCTTTGTCTGCTATTTTACCTTCTAATTTGCCATAAGCGATCATGGAACCAGAAAAAGATACAGAACCTATAATCAGTCCTAGTAGAATTACAATCAGCATTCCCCCGGAAATTTCACCTCCGTGTCTGAGATGATCAAATTCAACCAGAGAAATCACACCTGCACAGGCTCCGCCCATTCCGTTGAAAAAAGAAACCATCTGCGGCATCGCAGTCATTTTAACCTTGAGTGCCATACGGGTGCCGATGACTGTACCGATCACCAATCCAGCCAAAATAAGAGAGTAATTCAACCACTTATCTGCGCTGAATTCTTCCTTGAATAAAATAGTGGCTGCAATAGCCAATCCCATTCCATAGCCTGCAATTAAGTTTCCTCTTCTCGCCTTGTCCGGGCTTGAGAGCATTTTCAGTCCTAGGATAAATGTCACAGAAGCAATAATATAGCTGAGCTCCAAAATGCTCAGTCCGAGTAGATCGTTTAGCATAATTACTTGGCTTTTTTCTTAAACATTTCCAGCATTCTGTCGGTGACGACAAAACCTCCGACTACATTGAGTGTGCCCAAAATCACTGCTAAAAAACCCAAAATCAAGGCGTAGTAATTTCCGGGATCAGCCTGCAGCATAATGATGATGGAACCGATGATAACTACTCCATGAATGGCATTGGCTCCGGACATCAGAGGGGTGTGCAGGACAGCAGGAACATTGGAAATGATCTCAATTCCCAAGAAGATCGAGACGAGGATGAGGAAAATGAATTCCCGGTTATCGTAAAATAGACTGAGGATATCTTCCATTAGTTGATTGTTTCAGTTGGATAAAGAATTGATTTTACTCTGCTACTCATCACTTGGCCCTGATGAGTGACACAGGTATTGGCGACGATGTCATCTTCCCAATTTAGGTTAAGTTGGCCCTCAGGCCCGATAATGAGTTTCAGAAAATTGACCATGTTTTTGCCATACATTTTACTGGCATCCATCGGCATAGAGGAGGGGAGGTTTGAATTTCCGATAATTTTAACCCCGTGCTTTTCACAAATTTTATTGTCCTCTGTGAGTTCACAGTTGCCCCCTGAGGAGGCTGCCAAATCCACAATTACCGATCCTGGGGCCATAGATTCCACTGTTTCTTTGGTGATCAATAGGGGAGCTTTTCTACCTGGAATCTGAGCAGTACAAATAATGATATTGGCTTTTTTGGCATGCTCTTGAATAAGTGCCTGCTGCTTTTCTTTGTAATCTTGACTTTGTTCTACTGCATATCCTCCTGCACTTACTTCGTCCTTGGCGCCTTCTACCTTGACAAATTTAGCCCCCAAGCTTTTCACCTCCTCTTCCGCAGCAGCTCGGACATCAAAAGCCTCTACCACTGCTCCCAATCTCCTGGCTGTGGCAATTGCCTGAAGTCCCGCTACTCCAGCTCCCAAAACCAATACTTTGGAGGGGATAATACTTCCCGCGGCGGTCATAAACATGGGGAAAAATCGTGGAGATTGGTTAGCGGCGGTCAATACGGCCTGATAGCCCGCTACGGTAGCCATTGAAGAGAGCACGTCCATAGATTGTGCACGGGTAGTTCTAGGGACATTATCCATAGAGAAAGCCGTAACTCTCAGCTTCAAAAGGCGATCGACCAATTCCTTGTTGGATAAAGGTTGAAATTGACAAACCAAGACCTGATTTTCCTTAAGCTGATCGATCTCCTCTTGTGAAGGCAGATGTATGCTCAGTACTAAATCAGCTTGTAGAATTTCGCCTCTCTCACAGATTTCAGCTCCTACGGCTTGGTAGTTTTCATCTTTGGAAAAAGCAGTTTCTCCCGCTTGTTTTTCTACTTTAACATTAACTTTTAAATCAATAAAGGTTTTGACACTTTCGGGCAATAAAGCAACCCTGAGTTCCCCTTCCGGTTCTTTTAGCAGACCAATTGTCATTTTGAACAGTTTATTTCTTAAAGTCTCAAATTAGGGTTTTCCGAGGTATTTAAAAATTTAATTTGGATCAAAGTAGAAATTAAAAAACTGATTGAAATCAGGGATTTGACTTTTATACCAAAGCTGGATTTTGGATATTCGTTTTGCTATCCGTTTACTCATTTCAAAACTATGACGCTGGCTTACCTGAGAGATTATTGCCTTTCCAAATCCGGAGTAACAGAAGATACCCCCTTTGATGCAAATACACTTTGTTTTCGGGTAGGAGGGAAGATTTTTGCAATCACAGATTTGGTGGATTTTGAATACATCAATCTGAAATGCGAACCTGAATATGCCTTGGAGCTCAGAGAACAATATGATGGAGTCAGACCGGGCTATCACATGAATAAAAAAATGTGGAATTCAGTTTATGTCAGCGGAGATGTACCCGATCCTTTGATCTTGGATTTGGTAGATCGTTCCTACCGTCTCATCTTTGCCTCTCTTCCTAAAAAATTACAAGCTGAAATCAATCCATGAGTTCTTTCATAGCCAAGAAGATCAAAAAAACCTATGCTGGCAAAATCGCCCTTTCGGAGTTTTCGCTGGAGATGAACAGGGGGGATTTTATTTCTATCGTAGGAGAGAGTGGTTCGGGGAAATCGACCCTTTTACGAATTATGGCAGGTTTGGAGGTACAGGATTCGGGTCAGGTATTTTTGGAAAATGAGGAGATTTTAAACCCGAAGAAAAAGTTGGTGCCAGGATATGATGAGGTCAAATTGATTCATCAGGATTACCATCTCTTTCCCAACTCTACCGTGTCAGAGAATATTCGCCGTCCCTTGCTTCAGTACGATAAAAACTACGCCAAAGCTCGTGAAGAAAAGTTACTGGAGCAATTTGGTCTGAAGGAGCTTCAGGGTCGATTTCCGAGGCAACTTTCCGGAGGGCAGCAACAAAAAGTAGCAATTGCAGCTGCTTTGGCAATCGAACCCGAGGTTCTCCTGCTTGATGAGCCATTTTCTTCTTTAGATACCATACAAAAGCATCAGTTGATTGATGAGTTGGGTGACTTGTTTAAGCAATGGAAAACTACGGTCGTCTTTGTGACGCATGACTTAGATGATGCATTGCGATTGACGGATAATCTGATCATTCTTAAAAAAGGAAAAGTCGTGCAGAAAGGGAATTCATTTGAACTCTGTACTCACCCGCAAAGTCAGTACGTAGCACGTTTATTTTCACCGATCAATCCCATCCCAGGTCAAAAGGACGCCTATCTCCGGCCAAATGAGGTCAAGCTCCGAAGCAAAGGGGGACTTTTGGGGCATGTGGTGGATTTACGCTTTTTGGTGCATTATAATTTGCTTCAGATTAAACTTAAAGAAAGCAATAAGATATGGGAAGTAGACGATCCACATCGGAAATATCAAGTTGGGGATCGGGTCTATGTTCAATGGGAGGAGGAGAAAGTGATGTTGCTACCGAGCTGATGAAAATAGCCATGAATTCGCTAATAATTATTTTTTGAGAGTGCCGTCTAGGAGCTTATTAGTCCTGATTCTAAAAGTTATTCGTGAATTAGTAGCTAAAAAAAATAGGCCGCGAATTCGCTGATTGCAAAAACCTCCCGAGGGATGCAAACTCTCGGAAGGTATAGGTGAAATTTTCTGCGTACGACTTTTGATAACTATCTACTCTTCTTCTCCACCCTCGCCATGCACATGTCCATGCGCGATTTCATCGGGAGTAGCTTCGCGAACCTCAATAATGGAGCCCTCGAAGTGTAGATCAAACCCAACCAGAGGATGATTAAAATCCAAGAGTATGGTTTCTCCCAGGTCTTTGAGGATTTTAGCTTGCATGGGATAGCCATTTTCGTCCATTAGGGGTAGAAATTCCCCCTCTTTGATCATCTCTTCTGAAAAGCCACGATCCTGAGAAAATTGAGACTTGGGTAAATTAACGAGTAAGTCATCGTCGGGCTCCCCATAAGCTTCTTCGACAGACAAACTGAACGCAAAGTCATCTCCTTCTTTTTTGCCTTTCAGTAACTCTTCAAATCGCTCTGGTAGGCCACTTTGGCCAAAAAGGAAATAAAAGGGATCTTCTTCATCCCGAACTTCCACACTGAAGGGAACTGACTCGATGTCGTCTTCGATTTTGCTGACTTTGAGTTCGTAGGTAAGTCCTACGACTGCGCTAGATTGAATTTCCATGTTTTGTTAATTGATAATACCATTTCGAAGCCGAATACTAACTATCTCCTTGAGCACCTCCCATTTATTTCGAGGGGTGGATTTTTCAAGAGGTTTGCTGGCTCGAAACACAATATATTGATAGTCTTTCTCTTCATAAAAGACCGCATAAGTTTCCATTTTCTCCAAATAGAACCCTGCCTTGGTGATGCTTTTGATTAAGTCTCCAGAATCCAAAGGTTGATCAATGACCTGAAGTTTTTCGGGTTCGTTTTCTATCATCCACTGCAAATAGCGAGGAGAAGGAATGTGAATGAAAATCACTGAATCCTGATGTGCATGCTGTTGGATAGTTTGGAAAAGCCGCTCATGCTGGTCAACTGGAATATGCTCTAAAATATCGGGAAAGACGAAGAAGTCGAAGGTTTGATCGATTTTGTTGAAATCAGACATATCCGAAACCTCAAATTTCAGATTGGGTTGATCCGACCATGTTTTTTTAGCTTTCTCTATGCTTTCCGGGCTAATGTCTACCGCAAGCACTTCCCCGCTTTTCACCTGATTGGCCAGGAGATGAGATACTGTTCCGAGGCCACAACCGACTTCTAACACACGATGATGAGGCTTCAGGCCTGCCGCTACCACCTTGTCTAAAATACTCAAGTGCCGAGAATCGATACCGGTTTTTTCCTGCTTTTCGGAAAACTGATCATAAAAGCTAACTGCTTTATCCTTTGGGTCTTCCATTTTCTTGCTTGTAGGTATAAAAGATTCCCGCTATCAAACTCATTACTATGAGATACTGGAATAGAATCATCGGGGTTTTGGTGGTGGTGTAGCTTGCTGGTGAGAAGGTCATCACCACCTCATGATTTCCTGCTGGTACTTCGATGCCTCTCAATAAATAATTGACTCGGAGAATATCTGCTGTCTGCCCGTCGATGGTCGCTTTCCAGCCTTCAGGGTAGAAAACCTCAGAAAACACCACTAATCCTCCCTCCTCCATTTCTGCTTGGTAGCGAAGTTCATTAGGGCTGTTGGCTTGAAGGGTGATTCTTCCTTTTCCAGCGCTCACTTCTCCTTGATGAGCGGCTACGGTTGCTTGTACTTTGGTATCTATTTCTCCGATTCGCTGTATCTCCTCCTCATTGGAGTTGATAGAAATAATCTCTGCGGGAACCCATGCAGGTCCAATGGCTAGCGGATTTTCGAAGACAGAATTCGCATCTTGGCCTGCGATGAGGTACTTGGTGTTGAGCATATTGATAACTCCTATACCTTGCCAATCAAAATCCCCTTCTTGAGCCTTGCTGATAAAGTTCTGGGTTTCTGCTTGTAGCTGATAATCAATTAAGTCTTGGTATCGCCGGAGTTTGGCTCCGTGATAGCCTCCTAGGCTATACAGGCGATAGCTTGTTCGTGCACCTTGGGTGAAGGATTCGGTCAAATTTAAGACTCGAAAATAACCTTCGTCTTCAAGGATTTTTTGCTCGGCACCAGTTTCAGCAAAAAACTGTTTTGCCGGATTCGATTGGAAAGATTCAGCGTTTAAATAATGTCGATTTTCTAGCCAAAGATCAGCTACAACCAAAAGTGTCAAAGCAATTCCAAGGATGCTTGAAGAGATTTTTTCTTTCAGTGTGAAATAAATCAATACAAAAGCAGCAGCTACTAAGCCCAGACTTTTCCAAGCTGAAGCCGATAGCATGGCTTTTCGGTCTTTTTGGATAGCGGAGGCTAGCCAATCCGGAAGGTTAGCATCCACTGCAGCCTCAAATCGGAAAAAAGCTCCTCCAGCTACTGCTAAGAGCAAAAGTAAAGTACCAACGATTCCCCCAGAAATGAGTAGAGGCTTCAGTTCTTTACGTTCTAGCAATCGCTCCAGGGAGATCATCCCCAATACGGGAATGGCAAAAAGTGTCATACCTAAAGCCATCGAAACAGCACGGAATTTATTGTAGCCCGGCAGAATGTCAAACAACAGGTAATTAAACCAAGAAAGGTTTTTTCCCCAGCTGAGCATCAGCGAGAGGATGATGATGGTTCCGAAAGTGATCAAGCTTTCCTTTGGCGCAGCCCAGATACCGAGAATGGCTAAAAATACAAGGATGACTCCTCCATAAATAGGTCCGCCGGTGAAGGGCTGATCTCCCCAGTAAGTGGGTGCTCCTTGAAGGAAACCTCGAGCCTGTGCATTGTCCACGCCATTGCTCCGAAGTGCTTTTCCGGCATTGGAGTCTGCTGGTAGAGCGGTCTGACTTCCTCCTCCGTAGAAATTCGGAATCAGCAAGGTCAAGGTTTCTAACTTGCCATTGGACCAGCTAAATGCATAATCCTTATCCAAACCTGAGGATTCGGTCTCCAAGGTAGCTTCCCCTCTAGTGGAGTAAGGACTGTATTCCAAAGCTGTAGCCAATCTTCCGATATTTCCGCCGACAGCCAAAATAGCCCCGATGATGAGAAAGAGAAACGTTTTTGCCATTCGGGCCAACCCTTCCTTTTTCCAATCAAAAATCAATCGCACGATCACATAAATCACCGAAGTGATAAGGGTGTAATAGGTGATCTGAAGATGGTTGAATTTGAGCTGAAGTAAAAGCCCTAAGGCTAGGAGTGCCGCTCCGAGTAAGTGTTTTTTCTCAAATGCTAAATGGATTCCGGCCAATATTAAAGGAATCAGACAGACCGCCCAGATTTTAGCATTGTGCCCGGCCTCGAGGGAAAGTAAATTGTAGGTATTGAATGAGAAAGCAATGGAACCTACTATAGCTAAAAGCGGTCGAACCCGGAAACTCAGCAAGAGGACATACATGCCTACCATTCCAAAGAAAAGTCCACTGATGGGATGCGGCAGGCCTAGTGTAAGTACCGAAATCAAGCCATTGGTAATATCTCCTGGAAACTCCAAGCTGATGAAATAAGCAGGCATTCCTCCAAACATGGAATTGGTCCAAAGGGCCTGTTCACCGGTGTTTTTCCGATACTCAAGCACTTCCTTGGCAGAGCCTTCCCATTGGAGGATGTCATTTTGGAAGATGACTTTCCCATCAAAAACGAGGGGAGAAAAGTAGAAGACTACCAAGAGATAAAAAACCGCAACCCCAATAAGATGGGGCAAAATTTCTTTTTGAAAATTCAACTTCATGGATGGTGATTTTCGTCGATAATTCAGAATCTCCGCAAATTAGGAATTAAAAGGCAAACCCTTGTCCAAATTGGCTCAGATTAGGAAGTATTCCCCTTTCTTACGCCCATGAAATTGATTACTTTTGCAGGAAATAGCGGAAAAACCACATGTTTGATAATTTAAGTTTGAAACTGGACCGGGCTTTCAAAACCCTGAAAGGAACCGGAAAAATTACCGAAATCAACGTTGCCACCACGGTTAAGGAAATCCGAAGAGCCCTAATCGATGCCGACGTCAACTATAAAGTAGCAAAAGAAGTCACTGATAAAATCAAAACCGAAGCGCTAGGCCGTGATGTGTTGATTTCTGTATCACCGGGTCAGCTATTGGTGAAGATCACACAAGAGGAACTGACCAAGCTCATGGGAGGCACCAAAGCTGAAATCAAACTCAGTGGCGAGCCTGCGGTGGTTTTGATTTCTGGTTTGCAGGGTTCGGGAAAGACGACCTTTACAGGGAAACTGGGAAGCTATTTGAAAAAGCAAGGCCGACAGGTTTTGTTAGTGGCTTGCGATATTTACCGACCTGCGGCGATTGATCAGTTGAAAGTATTGGGAGAACAGATCGGTGTAGAGGTCTATGCTGAGCCTGAAAACAAGAATGCCATTGAGATCGCCAACAATGCCATCGCCTACGCAAAGAAGACGGGTAAGAAAACGGTGGTGGTCGATACCGCAGGTCGCTTGGCAGTGGATGAGCAGATGATGAATGAGATCGAGGCATTGAAAAAAGCCTTGAATCCTTCCGAGACACTTTTTGTGGTGGACTCCATGACCGGTCAGGACGCGGTGAACACGGCGAAGACTTTTGACGAGCGCTTGGATTTTGATGGGGTTGTCTTGACCAAACTCGATGGTGATACCCGTGGTGGTGCGGCGATTTCTATTCGGCATGTAGTGGAGAAGCCGATCAAATTTATCTCCACAGGGGAGAAGATGGAAAATCTCGACGTTTTCCACCCCGATCGAATGGCACAGCGAATCCTCGGCATGGGTGATGTCATCTCCTTGGTAGAGCGTGCACAACAGTCCTTTGATGAGGATGAAGCCAAGCGGATCAATTCCAAGATCCGAAAGAATAATTTCGACTTCGAAGATTTCCTTTCTCAGCTCGAGCAGGTCAAAAAGATGGGGAATATCAAAGACTTGATGGGAATGATTCCAGGGATGGGCAAAGCCATGAAGGGGATGGATATCGATGATGATTCTTTTAAACCGATCGAGGCGATTATCCGAAGTATGACCCCGGAAGAGCGACAAAACCCTGACGTCATTGATGGAAGCCGAAGAAAGCGCATCGCTGCCGGATCCGGACGTAATATCACCGAGGTAAACAATCTGATGAAGCAGTTTTCGGACATGCGGAAGCTCATGAAGCAGATGAATAAAATGGGTGGAGCAAAAGCAGCCATGAGTAGAATGATGCCCGGAATGGGACGGAAATAAAGGCTGAAGTTTAAAATAAGAAATCAGAAAACCCCGGTCTGAAAGGATCGGGTTTTTTTGATAAAATTGTTTTTATAGTTAAAAAAGCTGTGTTAGTCATTGGACTAAATATTTTATGATTTTTTTTCTTGGATTTTTCGATTGAAAACTATTTTTTGCGATTGTTAAATTTTTAATAATTATGTTTTATAAACCAAACCAATATTAAATTGGAAGGTAACATGGGCAGTGATGCTGGGGGTATTGCTGCTAACTTCCTGCCTGGAAGATGAAAATGAGCAAGGTTTTCAAAAAATTAATCCTGAGATTGAAGCAGCCAAGGGCTGGTATGAAAGCTTTGAGAATGAGTATCAATCCGTTGAAAACGCTAGACAATCGTCTAAGGCTAAAGGCAAGCCGGCTTGGAGTCAATCCAAGATTTACCGACAAGCTGATGGAAAGAAAGTCATCGAAGTAAGGTTTGATTTTGAGCAAATTGACATTCCCAGTCATTTGAAAACGGAAGCATTGTCTAGAAATTCAGTGCTTCAAACCTTGCTGTTGTACCCAAAAGAAAATGGAACCTATATTCCCTATTTTTTGATCATTTATCCTGATAATCCAAATTTTCAATTTGAGCAGGAGGATTTTCATCGGGGTGCTTATCAATCTATTCCCAAAGATTTTTCCGGCGTTTATCGATTCTACCGATGGAACGGTAATTTTATTGGGGGCTGGCGTATACAGGAAGGAATCAAAACACATAGAATAAGAAACCAGAGTGAGGTATTAGGGACTGGAAATCAACTTAAAATTTCAAATTATACAGTGAAATGTTATTTAGAAGTTACCACTTGGTATCAGTATTCCTGTTTTGGAGATCAATGTACTCCCGCAATAGAAATAGGAGAAGATATTACTGGGATTGAATGTGAACTGGAATTTCAAAGCATTACACCTCCAGATGATTCAGGAGAGGGTGGACCGGGTGGCTATTCCGACTTCTGTGAACAACCAGAAGGGAATATTTTGGATATGCCGGTGGAGTGTGAGGAGGAGGAAATGGATCCCGAGGATGAATGTGAGTTGGACGAAGCAGAATTAGTTCAAATATTTCCTAATGCAAATTCATTAGTTTTAGAAACTTTAAAGGACTTAATAAACACTTACGGTGCCGATTTTGGATTAATAGAAAAGGAAGTTATTGCACATTTTATTTCTCAAGCCGGTCATGAAACTAATGGGTTTTCTAATACTGGGTTTACAGAAAACCTATATTACACCACCACTGAGAGGTTATTAAAAATTTTCCCAAGCAAATTTTCTTTAACAGATCCTAATAAAAAGAATCCAAATGACTACCTACGAAACCCTCAAAAACTAGCAAATCTAGTTTACGCATTGAGAAATGGAAATGGCTCGGAATCTTCCGGAGATGGTTATAAATATAGAGGAAGAGGAGCTTTCCAATTAACGGGAAAAGATAATTGTTCTGATTTTAACAATTTTTACTAGAGTAATATCAATACTGAAAATGATTTCGTTTCTAATCCTGACCTAATTGCATCGGATCAAAATGTTGGGATTTTATCCGCAATGTGGTTTTTTAAAGATAGAGTTTTGGATAAAATTTCTGATATAAGCCAATTAACTGTAGATAATGTTACCCAAAAAATCAATGGTCCATTTAAGGCAGGATTAGATGACAGAAAAAATTGGTTTGAAATAGCAATTAATATGATAACATGCTAAAAAAGTTAATGATATGAAATACCTATTAATAATTACACTTCTTTTAATAAATCTTCGTGAGAATAATTCAAACATTATAGGAATATGGGTGTATGAAGATGACCCTAAGTTAACCTGGGAATTTAACGCTTCCGGGCAGCTGATTGAAAAATATGGTGAAATTATTAAGGCTTCACCACAAACGCCTAGTTCCTACCAAATTTTAGATAGCTCGCAAAGCTGTAGTAGTGGTAGTACAGATTCTTCTAATGAAGTTTTTCTTAAAATTGTAAATCCGAACTTGGGATCCTTTTGTTATTACCTAGAAACTTTATCTAATGAGGTTTTGGTAATAATTGATGCTGATTCCGGGAAAATGCTGATCTTCAATAGGCAAAATTGAGGCGAATATTAGGTTTTAACCCTAATGGATATTTCGGTCTGACCATGCCAGTCATTTCGGTCAAACCGTGCCACTTTGAAAGATCATTTAAATTAGGTTAATTTTTATTCGTTTTTCAAGATTCCTTTCCTTAAAGATTCTCCTTTCAGATCTAATCGATGGGATGAGTTTACCAGCCTGTCCAATATTGCATCGGCTATGGTGCCTTCTCCGATAAGGTCATACCATGCAGATACGGGTATCTGGGAGGAAACTATCGTTGATGATTCTCCGAAGCGGTCGTCTATGATATCCATGACGATTTCTCTGGTGACCGAATCGAATGCCTGTAATCCAAAGTCGTCCAGTATCAACAGTTGTGTGTTCT
>NZ_FNAC01000044.1:0-32523 GCF_900101705.1 Algoriphagus faecimaris
GCAAGGCGTCTTTTAAAAAATCAACCTCAACTTTAAGCTTGCCAATGGTTTTGAGCAATTGGTCTTTCTCTTCATCGGCCGGATCTTTCTTGTTTCTGCCGCCTTTTTCAAAGACCTCTTCGGCGCCGTTGAGAAACTCACGTTTCCAGTTGCTGAGCTGCTGGGGTGCCAGTTCATACTTCTGAGCAAGCTCGGCAAGTGAGGAGCGCTCTTTCAACAGTTCCAAAACCACCTTGGTCTTGAACTTCGAGGTAAATTTTCTTCGTGTGGTCATCACAGTAAATTTAAAGGTTAATTTTTAACTTAATTTACTGCCCCAATTTTTGGGGTATGCTCAATGTTCGGGTTCGATCCCTATGTTTGAAAGACTAGGAGGCCAAGAGTTAAAAAAATTACTTGATCTTGGGGTCGTTAGTAAAATTTCTTGTTGGCAAATTGATCGCTGCGGCCGAGACCTTAGGGACATTATTAATTTTCTTCATTACACAACGGAAAGAAAAGTACCTGTTCATTTCATTAGCCAAGGTCTTGTAACTTTAAATGAAAATGGTGAAGAGAATCCCATTGCAAAAATGATGATATCAATTTTGGGTGTGGTAGCGGAAATGGAGCGAAAACTCATTTTAGAGCGTCAAAAAGAGGGGATTGAGTTGGCAAAACTCAAGGGTAATGTATTTTTAGGCCGCAAACCCAATACGAAGGAAGGTCCTCTTCGGTTTCTCTCTAAACCAAAAAAGCAATGGAATTACTGAAAAAGGGGTATAAAGCTCGGGAAGTGGCACGAATAGTCGACCTTAGTCCAAATACTGTAACGAAAGTCAAAAAATTGATGCAGGTAGTAAGATGAAATATACAGGAGTTGATTTTGTAATACATTTCTTTGACATGTTGGATGAATTGAATCAGAGCATGGCTGAGGAGTTTCGGGAAGTTATCGTTCGTTTTCGATTTCTGGATCCCCATGACCTCGTTCCACCCGATATTGTGTTTCGATCCAAAGAAGAAATGCTTCAACATTTAAGGAACTTAATCTGGATTGATCATATTGAGGATGCCCCCTCATTTAGAAACTGATCTTCGGAGTACGTTCAGGGCAGACTAAATTATGGTTGGATTAGCGCTGCTTAATTTTGATAGATTGCTAGCTGGCTTTCGTTTTTTTTCGAAAAGTTGAGATTGATTCATTGAATGGTCAATTCCCTCACGCTCAAAACACGACAAATTTTTATTTGATCATCATCTGGCATTATGGATTAAGATAGCTAGAGAAGGATTTTTTAATTGACCAATTTAATTGAACATATCGATTGTATCTAATGGCCCTTTACGACAAAAACGCGGGATTTTATCCTATTGATGTGATTCAAATTTTGGAAAGTAAAATTAAAATCTTAGCAATTCCTTAGCATACCGGCCTTCTTCTTCTCCTCTTATTTGAGTATATTTTTTATAGACCGATTGATTGTTGAGATCGGTGTCAACAATAATTGAATCTAATCGAAAAATCATATATCCTAAGAAATCTAATTCACCAAGGATGGACTTTGGATTAATCATTAATATGAAAAAATCAGAAAAGAAAGGACTATGGATTCCAATTGGAATTCTGGAAGACAATAATTTAGATAGCGCCGAGAAAATTCTCCTATCAGAAATATATTCGCTGACTGAACTGCCCGAGGGGTGTTTTGCATCTAATGATCATTTTGGTACACTTTTAAATATTACCAAAGGTGCTGCTTCAAAAAGAATCAAGAAGTTGAAAGAGAAAGGTTACATCAATACCAAAGATGTTTATGAAAAAAAGTCTTGCGTTGGGAGAATCATTACTAAGGCCAGAAAATCAAAAAATGAAAACATCGAAACGGGTAAGGTATTACAAGAGGGTAATTCCTTGAGGAAACAGACCCATGTTCCAAATGAACTAGAGGGTAGTTCCTTTTCGACAAGGGAGGTACTTCCTGATCAACCAGATCCTAGTTCCCAAGGGAAGCCAATAAATACAAATACAAATTCAGACTTATTAAAACAGCATAATTACAATACTGGAGAAATTGATTCAATTATTGAAGATGTAGTCGATAGCATAGGTGAAGAAATTTCTTCAGAAAACCAGCCCAATACTCAAATAGCAGAAGAAGCTGGAGCTATTGAAGCCGATGAAAGTATTTCCTCAACTAAGAGGAAAAAGTATTCTGGAGTTAGTCAATCTGGCACCATGTCCATGTACAAATTTGCCAGTTTACAATTCGAAAATGCTAAAAATTTCTTGACTACTTCAACTATACTGGGAAGCGAAATCTTTGATTATGCCGATGAAAAGAAATATTTTCTTCTCAAGCAGAAACTGAAACCAGAAGTATATAACGAAATAGTTGTTCCAATAAAGCATTACATTCAGGCAAGAAAAGCTTTGGGTCTGGATAAAAAATAAAATACTCTCAACCGATCCGCAGGAGATATTTGCTAGATGCTGGTACCAGTATACTGGGGCAAGATGAGTTGGTACTCCATAGTTTTTGGATGAACTAACCGAAAGAATTTCTACAGGAAGAAAGAATACCGGTTGCGTTAAAGGAAATTTTCATCTAGTTTTTGAAGAAAAAGATGAAAGTTTTCTTAACTGGTATCACTGAAGTTGAACCAAAGTTACTAGATGATATTCATAAATTTCTTTCTAGGATAGGTGGCCCAATTGAGTACCATAATTTGGGAGTTTCTGATCATTCTGGTTTTAAAACCATATTTCCTGAAGTAAAGGATTTTGATGCGCAAGATGAATTTGATTTTGGAGCTGCAATTAAGTTTGGTCAACTCCTAAAGTTCAAGGAAGATATTCCCCAAGAAGATATCTTGGTGGTATTCACAAAAAAAGAACTTGGAGCCCCAATTGAAGAATTTAAGACGTGGTTTAGTTACTTTGACGATAATGTCATAATAGTAAGGGATAAGGAACTAGACTTTTTCCCAAAAAGTAAATGGCCTTTCGTATTAAGCCATCAGGTTGTGGAGAATCTTTTCCAAATCTTCAGTTGGGCAAGTATGAAGGAGGCCCCAAAGTTTAGTCATATGACACCGAAGGGTTGTTTAAACGATTTTTGTTCTACTCCGCCTCAGATTGAATTCAAATTAAGGATGGCCCACATTTGCAATGAGTGTTTAAATAGGGCCAACTCTTATAATATTGACCCCAACGTTTTGCGGCAGATAAAAGACACAATTGAATCAGTGAGAACCAAGCTTGATAATTTTGCTGACAGTGTATCAATCGAAGAGTTTTCCCCAGTAGTCGTTAGCGAAAAAGGAGAGATTTTGATTGAAGATAAGGAAATCCATTTGCAGGATTTACCCAAAGCACTATACCTGTTCTTTCTCAAGAACCCTGGAGTTTCAATTCAAAATCAATATTTGAGAAATTATAAGGATGATCTGGTAAGAATTTATTCCAAGATAAAAAGAGGAGGTGAAAATGGTCCTCTATACAAATTACTTGGATTTGATGAAAGGGGGGAAAAAACGGTAGGATACCTTAATACAGAAGCACTAAAAAATCATAGATATAACATTTCTAAAGAGTTAAAATCGAAATTGGGCGAGGCAAAAACGGAATTTTACCAAATAAAAAGTTGGAGAAAAAAGGTGAACAATATGCCTCAATTCTACAATCAAATAGGAATTCCAGAAGACTTAATTCAAATCCCCCATAACTTTTAAAAAAAAATGACGCTAGTTTCTGATTTTTCCTGACGCTATTCTAATCAATTAGTTGGTTTTTCAAAAGGGGAAGTTTGTGCCATCAACAAAACAAAAATGTTATGGTACAATTTCAGCATTCCGACTCCAAAATGGAGTTGATGAAAGTCTCCCAAATTATCGAAGTAGAAGGACTCAAAACTTTCTACGATGACTGGTCGGATGAGGACAGAGAAGAGATGATTTCCTCCATCGAATTAAACGGTCAGAAGGTTCCTGCTATTATCAACAAGAACTTCGAACTCATTGATGGATATAGACGAAAGTATTGTCTTGAATTCCTCCAGATTGAGGAGATCTGGGTGATAGTGAAAGACTGTCCTCCGACAATCGAAGAAAGAATACTACACAACAAGTATCGTAAGAAGACCACTAATGATGAGGTAAAAGAAATCAAGGCAGTATTCAAAAAAACACCTAAGAAACAGGGTAAAAAGAATCTCGGGAAGAAGTACACAAGGCATGAGATCATTTCCAAGGAATTAGGATACCGATGGAAGGGCGATAAGACCATAAAGAAAGTTGAGGATGTTTTGGAAAACGATTTGGAGGGAGATACCCTGATGAAGGGTATCGTTTCCCAAAAATGGTCTGTCGATAAATGTCATGAGTACCTTACAAAATGGAAGGACATTGATGAGAAGAATGGTTATGGTTTTACAGAGAAACTCAAGAAAGGAGAATTGAATATTCAAGAAACCTGTAAGTTGATTGAGTCCAGATATGGTCTAGATAAGTATCAAGACACCTTCATTATTCCTAACAAGTCCATTTCATTTAACATGGATTGTACTCAAATCAAACACAAAAGAGAATTTATTAAGATGGTTGATTTGATTTTTACCAGCATTCCATATTACTCACTTCGTTTTTATGAGAATGGTGAGGGTGAAAATCAAGTAGGTCATGAAGAGAGCCCTCAGGAATATTGCGATCGTATGGCGAAAATTCTGGTCGACGTTGCCGTTACTCTTAAAGAAACAGGAAATATGATGATCAACATCGGTGAGACTTATGACGAAGGTGTCGGGCTTGGGATTGTGGACATGCTGAAGGATGCGATTGTTAGGCATACTGGTCTGGTTTATAAAGACCGACTAGCATGGTCAAAACCCAACCCTAAGCCTCAGAATGAGAAGGTTCAACGACCAATAAACAATTTGGAATACATCCTATGGTTCGTTGTAGATCCAAAGATTGCAAAGTACAATTTGATCACTTACTCAGACCCGGAAAAGAATAAACAACCTGAAATCACACACGGTGCAAAAGATGTTGATGAATTTGGAACGGTTTGGGAAAAAGTAAAATCAATTTCAAAACCCTATCAGAAGATTTATTCTCATATCAAGGCTCAGGAAGTGCTTCATATGATTGAATGTACTATAGGGAAAAACAGTGAGGTTTATAAAGTTTATAGCGAGGGTGGGCCAGCAATAATGGCAGAATTACTCCCAATTCTTCCCATCCTGATGACCACAGATGAAGGGGGCCTTGTATATGATTGCTTCGCAGGGACTAATGTGGTTGGTCGTAGTTCAATCCTTCTTAACCGGGTCGCATTGTCTACCGAGTTGTCCAGAAAGTACTACACCATTGGTTGTGGTGTGGTCGAAAATGCGGTAAAGGACTTTAATCTGGAGGATTTCGATAAGGTAAAATGCTTCATTAATCCAACGGATGAAAATGATCTTCCTCTTGCAGCTTAACCAATCCAAAACCGACCGGGGGATTATTCCCTCGGTCAAAAATCAAATTAACATGGAATTAATAATTAAAAATATAACACCTGAAGAATCCCTTCAAAAAGGGATGGAATTACGAGAAATGTTTCTTGAACGTATCGCTTCTGCTATCAAAAAAGGTTCATTTAAGAAGTATCGACATCTATATATCTATTCCCCTCCTGGCCTTGGAAAGACCTTTTCGGTTAGAAAAATGCTGAATGAACTGGGAATTCATCATATAGAATTGACAGGAAACACTTCCATTTTCGCTTTTGGGATCATGTTGGCTGTAGTGCAGTATAATAATCCTGATCTTCTTCCATTGATCGTGTTTGTAGATGATTCGGACGAATTGTTCCGAACCGAACCTTCATGTAATACTATGAAAAATGCATTGGAGGGAGCCAACAAATTCACCTATGAGAAATCTATGGTTAATCTCGAGGATAAATTGGATGACCTTCAAGTTGAGGCTATCCGATATTTCAAAGGGGAGGGTAAATCGGGTTTCGAGGTCCCCACACACAATCTTACCTTCATTTTCACAAGTAATAACCGACTTCCTTTAGATCATGAGGTGGAATTGGTTAAGAAAAAAGGTCTTGCTAGATCTCCCTTAGTCGTTCACCGAAATGCGATTCGGTCAAGATGTAGGGTGCTGGATTTCGATTTGAATCGAACAGAACATTGGGGCTGGTTAGCAGACGTTGCACTTCATACCAATTGCCTTTCCGAATTGGGACTAGATAAAGAATCTACCCATGAAATTCTGATGTATTTGTGGAAGCATTGGGATAACCTCAAGGAAAGATCCATTCGAGTGATTGAGAAAATGGGGTTGACTATCATCGAACAACCACAAGACTATGAAAAATATTGGAAGATGGATTTTCTAAAAGTAGCCTAAGATGAAAGACTCTAAAAATCAATTGAATATTGACCGGATCCAAAAAGAATTGGATCGGATCATGAATTTGGATTTTGTGACAAAATCAGACAAGAAAATTGAGCAATATCAATATCTGTCTGACCTATATAAGGGTAAAAACAAAGGGATTCAGGCCTCAGGTCTGATCCCTTTTAATAAACCTGAAAATCGAAGCACGTGTAAATTGACTCGAAAAAAGGTTGATGAAATTCGAAAAAAGTATATCCCAAATCGGTATGGTAAAGCCAAACTGGCAAAGGAATACGGGGTATCACGATCTGTCATTTATCGAATCCTCAAGGGACAATCGTGGAAGTAATCACAAAAAAATTAGAGGGTATGACAAATAAAAATCTATCAAATAATGAAGAATTCCTTTGGATAGAGGATATCCTTCTTCCTGAGGAAGTCCAGATTACCTTGGAGGAGATCTTTTCAACTGAAAATCCTGAACCTATTAAAGTAGATAAGGATAATGTGATTCAAGTAGGCATTGTCACATATCTCTTGGCCGTCAAAAATGGTGAGACAAAGGTTAAAGTAATCCGTACTACCAAGCTGCAAAAAATAAAAATCAGCTTAGATTCAGCAGCATAAAAATCCATCTATGGCGAACTATAGTTTTATATTATTCCCCACCAAGTCACCTGAAACCAAGACGATTTATGAGATCATAACTCATGGAAATCAGGTGGTTCATCGCAAATCGCTGGGTATTAGGATTACCGAAAAAAATTGGGATAAGACTAAAAAAAGGGTAAAATCCAAAGAACCCAATGCCCAAGAAATCAATCGAATTCTACGTGAAAAAGAGGAACAGTTTCAATTTGAAAACCCAAGATCCCAAACATTGAATACTGAGAAGTCCTGTGCGTTACAATACATGGAGCAGGAGTTGGAACGGGGTTATCAGGATGGTACCAAGAAGGTATCTACCTACAATAAATACAGAACAGTATTGTCAACACTTAGAAAAGTGGTACAGGAAAAATTCGGAACTAAATACCTCCCGTTCAAAAAGTTGAAGGATTTGGAGACTATTCGTCAAATTACGATTGGTCTTCAACGTGGATATGGGAAGTCTGGTAAACCGAAAAAACCAGCAGTTATATCCAACTATATATCGATTTTAAAATCATTTATCGACCATTGGAATCGATATTCAGGAACACAGAGTCCTGTAAATTCTTCGACCTTTTTCAACTTTATCCAAAAGAAACAGGTCAAGAAACTGGCACCTTCCATTACTAGACATCAGATCAAGGAATTGGAAAATTATGTTCCTGTCCAACGCCGGAAACGATGTTACACCTCACAGATTCTTTCCAAGAACATCTTCTTATTTCAATACTATTCCGCCGGAATCCGATTTATCGATGCAATTACGATGACCAACACCATGATTATGGAAGATAAGTTGGTTATTCCAATCAGGAAAACCTCTGACTTCATCAGTGCTCCGTTTTATTTTCCGATGATGGAAGTGCTGAATGAATACTTTCCTCACCAGTATCAACAAGCAATGAATGATGTCAAGTTGGGAAAAGTTATTCTTGATGCCCGATCGATCCAGCAACTATTTCGCCTTGAAGGAATTGATTTTGTCAACCTAAACCATGATCAACTCACTGGGATCATTAGAGAGGTCACCAGTCAACAATCTGACTCTGAGCTGACACATTACCTGTTCGACATTCAAAATCGATTGGAGACCCAAATAATTAAGTATTTCTTCAAGTTGGTGAAAGATCTTCCTGCTCAGTTCATTTTCCCCATGTTGATTTACGATGATTTCAAAGATTCACTCGAAAATGGAAAGGACTTCACTCAGGAACAGGAGTACGATATTCACCGAGCAAGAACCCGTCATAACAGTGCTTTAAAAAGAATCAGTGAAAATATGGAGATACCAACGCTGACAGGACATGTTCCAAGACATACACTTGCAAACCACATGGCCTATATGGGCAACTCCGAAGAAGAAATTAGACAGGTACTTGGTCATGCTAACGTCAGAACAACCAAAATCTATCTAAGAGAAAGACATGGATTTTCTGGATCATTTGACATTATGAAACGGTTCCATCAGGTGAAAAAGTGAGTGAAAATTTCATGTAATCTACACCAAGGTAAAATCATTGAAATTTACGTCATCCTTTCAGGTGCCACCTACTTCTGAAAAATCGCGAGGAAGTTTCAAGATAACTACCTTTCGGAAAATTACGAATTGTAAAGATTCAGAATTTTTATCATTCTCTCAGGTACCGCTTACTTTCCTAAATTTTAATCCTACTTTTTGGCGATACGATTGATATTATTTTTCATACTTATTCAATCTTTTCTACGGACTATTTGAAATCCAATCAATAATTAAAAAAAATTACTTCCAATTTGATAGGAGAAGTTCTGATTCCAGTAGATTTTCTATTTCTGGAGGAAAATAGGTGAAGAAGTCAATTCCTGTTAATTCTTCTACTTTATCGATTGTGACTGCATAATTAATTATATTTCCTTTTAACTCTTTATTTTCCATAATAAAACCAATTCCATCAATCCGATTCGATTCAAAGCGGACGATCACTTTATAAAAATATTCAGGGATAGATACGTTTGTGCCCCTTATTTTTCCTAACCTTGAATGTAAAACCCCTCCGGTAACCACGTATAGAGAATCACTTTTTCTAGTCCATTGTCTAACTTTTTCTTCAAGACTAAGCCAAGCCCCTCCATTGAACTCATTTCTCTGAGGACTGATATTACTAAGATAGAAAGTCTCGGACATGGCTAAATAGCTATGTTTCATAGACCCAGCAGGAAGAAGATGACCTCTGTCATAACCCGAGTTTCGATAATCTTCAAGGGTAGCAGAACCTGTTCTTACCTTTGGGTCTTCTCTATAATCATTTGTTCTGGAAACCCCCGAAAAGTATTCAGGAATCAATTTATAAGCCACCCATTCAGCTTGCTCATGGGGTTCACAATACGAAAGAGAAAAGTAAGTGTGATGAATTATTTGATTACACTTAGAGGCAGGAAGAAAATTGTTAAGTCCTCTGGATTCAAACTCACTTTTTTTTTTGAAACTTTCGATTGGAAGAGATTGAATATTAATTGCAAAGTTGAGATTCGCTTCTCCAAGTCCAGCAGTAGTAATTCCTACTACTTCCCCATTCATGTTCATTAAGGGGCCCCCACTGCTTCCATGAGTGATTTCCGTAGTAGTTTGGAGTATTTCCCCACTATCCCTTAAAGCAGAAATGATTCCGGTAGAAAGCGTATGTTCGAGACCTTTAGGATTACCTATTGCAAATACTTCTTCTCCAACTGTTGGAGTATGATCTGAAATCCTTAAAGCTGGGACCTTCTGGGAGTTATTTACCTTGAAGATTATATAGTCATTATCCTTGTCAAAATACAATACATCTGATATTTGATACCTTTTTCCATCGGATAATTGAATGCTCTCAAGACCTTTTGAAGTCCCTTCAAAAACGTGATAATTACTTACTCCAATACCTTCCTCGGAAATAAAAAATCCAGTCCCTTGAAATCCATCAATGCCAGTGCTTGTATATATTAGAAAAACAGCATCCTTATTCTGTTGAAATAGACTAGACAAAGGTTTTGACGAAGATTCATTCAGTAATATCGGAGCCTGATTCGTTAAGTTATTATGTGGTTTTTGGGATTCTGGTAAATTATCATTTGTTCGCTTGCGGCTTTCAGCAATTTCCCGTAAACCTGAGCGAGAACAACTTGAACAACTCTCTAAACCAAGTATAATTATAAATAACAGAAACGCATGTAAAAATGAGATTTTCATAACTATTCTATTATTCTACCGATTTTTGGTACAATATGAATTAGGAATTGTTGGTTTTTATATTCTTCAAAACCAGCATATTCTCTCAATCCTTCCGTTCCACTTCCTGCAATTTGTACCTCGCATATTTCTGGGTCAAAGATGATCGGTTCCTCTTTCCAAAGTCTGTAAAGGGATAATGCTCTATTATAACTTAACTCAAAATTTAAGGGGTAATTATCGTTGGATGCCATTCCTTCAATCACTACCAAGTATTTTATTTCAAAATTGGAACTTCTTTCATTGGATTTCAACCTTTCAATTAGACTTTGTATTGATTTTCCAACTTCAATTAAGTATGGCTTGTATTGTGACTCTATTTCTGATTTTCCACGTTGAAACTGGATTTGCTTATTAAGTTTGAATCTTTTGTACTGGGGCTGATAAGAAAAGTACTCTTCCGGAAGTTGTTTCGTGGATTCTTGGATTTCTTGAATTTTTTTGAGCTGTTGTTCAGAAGCCTCTCTTGCGTCCTCAGCCTTTCTTCTTTCGCTTTCAGAAAAACCTATTGCGACCGCAAACAAAACTAGCATCACAAAAAACAGACTTACCATTAAATCAGAAAAACTTACCCAAAAGAAATTAGTTTTTTTCATGAGCTGGGATATTCTTGATTACTCACCGTTCTTAAATGGGTTTAATCTTTGCCACCAAAATTGATTTTGTGGCTCTTTCTCACTATCTGATTCCTGATTTTTTGTTCTCCGGGGTTTTGAAACCTTTTTTCGAACTTCTTTCTTTATTTCTTGGAGTTCACTGACAATATCATTGATTTTAGACCTACTACTTAACTCTTCCATTTTACTCTCGATAGACTTATGAAACTCTAGAATGCTATTTTGGCTCTGACTTATCTTTTCAAGGCTAATATGTTGCTGGGAATCAATATTGTGAAGCTCTTCAATTTGTTGATTTATGGTTTCAATTTTTACTAGGTATTCCAGTTTCTCTAACTCTTTAAACTGAGGAGGTGCATTTTCGTAGAGCTTTCTGTATTCTTCAATTTGATTTATGGATACTTCTTTAATGGATTCATAGATAGCTTCATAGCCTTCTTTGATACTGATTTGGTGGGTACTGGCATCATCTTGGAATGTCTTGTAAAGATTGTCCAACCGTCGCTTTAATGCGTCAATAGCTTCGCTGAAATATAGTTCGTTGTATGAAACAGCTTCTTGAACCTTTTGTCCGTGGGAGTCTAGTTTTTTAAAGTGGTCCGTAAGAAATTCTGTGAGCAGTTTTGATTGATTCAACTGATCATTCGAATCCTCAATATTCAGTTTGATAGTTTGAGCTAAATCCTCAATACTTTTGGTTTTCTGGGCAAAACTTTCTAGTCGTTCAGATATATTCTGGATGTTCTTTATATTTTTCTCGAAGGCCTCAATTACCTGTACACTAGATTCGAGTTTTTCAAACAGATCTAAGTTAGCCTTTGTGACTCGGTGCATTTTCAGATTCTCGACCTTCTCAATTGTTTTGAGTTGGGTATTGATACTATCAGCGGTATTTAAGGAGGCTATTCTTATCTTTTCGCTTATTTCTGTGCCTTTTCTAGTAAATAAATCCAAGCTATGCTTCAATCCTGCAATTCCCGTTTCTTGGGAGGCCACAAGCGCTGGAAGAAGTTTTGCTTGAATATAAGATAGTTGTCTGTTTTTACTTTCAAGGACAATTTTCCTTGCACTTTTATAAATTGAAGACGAAAGAATAGTAGTAAATGCAAGTCCAGCTAAACTTGCAGCCATAGCATATTTTACTGCATCTATAAGTGAATTTATCGCATTTGTGAATTGAGTATCATCTATTTCAGGCATTGCAATAAGGCCAAAAATTATCCCTGTCATCGTGGCTGCAAGTCCAAGGTAGAGTGGGGTAGGAATCAGATTTGAAATTTCATCATCATGAACATCTATTTCTCGATCTACCATGTCCTTAATAATGCTAAAATTGACGGCTGCCCCATAGTTATTTAGAAGATAAGAATTGATGCTTTCAGAAATACTAATGGCGATATTATTATCGGATTTGCTCTGCAATAAAGTGATCAACAAATAACCTTCAGGAATACTTGTATCCTCGGATGGATTGTATTCAAGCATGTTTTCTTTTACATTCTCTTGATTAACATCTTCCCTTAGAATCAAGTATTGCCGGGTAATTAGAATCGGATTGAATGTATTTTTCAGTACACCTATTTTATTTGTCGTCTTTAAGAATACATTTACCTGCCATATGAAAATTATAGCGATAACTGCAAGTTCTAAATTTTGAAAAGTACTCTCCATTTATGAGATCTTGATTTTTAATTTATGTCCCTCCTTTATAACGAAACGATCCTCTTTAACCTCGACAATACCATTTTCGAGTACTGATATATTTGATGGTCTGTCTACACCACCTAGATTTTCAATTTCACTTACTGGACCCAAGGAAGTGTCCCTGATACTTAAAATTTTTCCATAAAAATTTCTATCTGCTACAAATTTCAATTCACCCTCTGAATGGTCCTCTTTATATACTATTTCAAAATATGAATTATTCCCCATTATCGGGGCTCCGTGATTCTTTTGAAATGATCCATTAATCTCAGGGTATTGGAAATAAAGTGAGATGGTATTCTGATTTGAATCTTGGTCCGGAATATTTGGAGCGTCACTATCAGTTGTTTTTTGCTTTTCTATTTCAAGGGAAGCTTTTGATTCAGTTTTTGCCTCATTTCTCTTTTGTTTATCTGCATTCAAATCAAAACTCCGACGTTCTAATTCGTTTTTTTCACTCTCCAACGTCGAAATCCTTTGCAATAACCTCACCTTTTCAGTTTCTAAGCTCTTAAGCTTTTTTCGGATTTGAGGGTTTGCCTTAGCCAATTTTAAATCTTCACTAAATCTAGCTTTTGCCAAAAAAACACCAATAATTACCCCCAAGATTAAAGTCAATACAGCTATTCCAAACCAGATCAAAATGCTAAGCGGTTCATTTTTTTTCTCTTCAATTTTTGAAAGAGGTTCCTCATTTGAAATGGGTGTATCCTGTACCTTCTTTGCCTCAATCTGTTCAACATCACCAAACTCTTCATTAAGAGCATTCCAATGACTATATGAGATAATATTTTTCCCGAATTCATTATTAGCGCTAGCTTGATTTTTGGAATTAGATAACATTCTTAAAATATTCTGCCCTGATTCAATTTCTTTATCTCTTTCAGCTAATAATTTCTGGTATAATTTTTTTCCATTTTCACCCCACCCGTTATTTGTAAGGATTTCTTCAAACTCCTGTTGTTTCAAGCTAATGCTGTCTTCATTATTTAAATTATTAATGAATTCAGATGCTAGAGCTTTGCCTTGCTTCTCAATCTCGCTAAGTCCTTTGGCATCCTCAAAGTCTTGCATAAAGGCATATACTGCCCTAATGCAGACCTCAAAGGACTCGAATTCGAAAGACTTGTCAGATTGTCCGAAGGTTTGATAGGTGAAGATCAATAACGCAAAAAAAGCATATAATACCTTCATGATTAGTTATTCAAGGATAATTGGAAAGCAAGTCTATTAAGAACTCCAATAAGGGGGAAGAAGAAAAGTGTTTCTTCAACATGATGAGCCTTATCTCCATAGTGGGATTCAATTCCCCAATTGACAAATTCCACTAAATTCTTATCTCTCCACTCCTTAAAAATAACTTTTGCTGATTCATCGATGTTGAAATCGCTTCCAAGTCTTCGACTATCCATAAATCCATCCAGGATCGAATAGAAATCCTGAATTGAGTCAATTATGTCTTGAACTTTATTCCTATCAATTTCATTGTATCTCGGAGTAGATGAAACATCTTTTTCCATGTCTACTACTTGGTCCAAAACGCCACTTCCCCCAAGCCATATAATAACTTTATCTTCCGCTAATCTTTCTGTTCCTGTTAACATGAGGCCACCTCTAGTAGTCACCTGCTTTGGTTCTTTATCAAGTTCAATTTGAATGGACCTAGCCTTAAAATCTTCTTCAAACACATTGCTGTAAATGTAAAGTATTAAATCCTTTATCCTCTTAAAGCCCTCTCTTTTGGAGTTGTCCAGAAAAAGTAAGGTCTTAGATGCAGTTCCACTAAATATGAAATTGTCGGGTATAGTCTTCCCCTGTTTTTTTTGTAGTTGTGCGGAGTAATATATAATAGAACCAAAGAACAATAGGAAAGCCATATTGATTCTTTTGTTCGTTTTTAATTCCTCACCGAAATTAAAGCTCAGGTCTTTGTCCTCCTCAAGGCTAAACAAGAAACTTATATAATCCGAAGAGTTTTTAGAGGAAGTTCTAAGTCGGGTTTCAATCCTTGATAATTCCTTGTATTTATCATTTTTTAATAAATCTTGGGCTCTTTTAGAAAAGAGATTAACAAACCCGTTGCGATCTGTGTCTAGTTTTCGCTGAGGAGAAGTATACCCATCTCCAAAAATGGAATTACCGGCAAACTTAAATGAGGTTATATAACTTGCTTCTGCAGAGTCCTTATCAAATAATGCCAGATCTGTTGAGCCACCGCCAATATCAATTGTCATACTGGTTCCAGGGTACATGTTCCTGTAATAAAGATAAGGAGCAACGCTTTCTGATATTCTCAAAAGGTTTTCAGGCTTTGCATTCTCAAAAACATTGTTGAAATACTTTTCCCAAATTTCAGTGAACATGTATTTTTCATGGTGATTCATACTTACAGGGTAGAACCACTTAATCTTCACATTTTTCGGATGGCAACCTTCACTAATAGCCTTTAATCGTACAAGCTGTAATAAACTTTCTATGTAGAGTTTGACAAGTGTTTTATCGTTATGATCATCATAATTACTCCACTTTAAGTCTGTTTTAATCTTTTGAGTATCAGCTATTGGTCTTCTCTCATAATAATGATAGCTGTTACCATCTAAAAGTGCATTAGAGTTTGAATTAAAATCTATATGCTCATTGTATGACAAGGCTGACCTCATTGGAAAATGAGACTCACCATCACGCCTAATTGATAAGGGGAAAAGGTATTTTTCAAATAGGGGATAAAACTGTTTAATATCACCAGGAGGAATTTCATCCCACTTATTTACATCTAAAAGATAGGTTAGGGTTTCTGAACCGACATAATATTCAAGGCTAGAAAGAGCTCCTTCACCTTTTTTCTTGTACTCTATATGTGTGTTGGTAGTCCCAAAATCAATAGCAAATTCCATTTCATCCGTGGAAGATGTAAGCCATTTCCACTCAGGAATCAAGACGTTATTTATTCCATTTACTCCCAGTTCCAAGTAATCGTAATTTTCCTTGGTCTTGTATACTTCTGCTTTCCAGCTTGATCGGTCACCCGTGTCCCTAGTTTCTTTTTCAAAACCACATTCATTACCGTTGTTTAGCTTTGGTTTTAGCTCATAGTTTAATTGATTGTCTATTTCAAACTGTAATGCAAAAAAGTTGGCAGAATGATCTTCCTTTACCCTTGTTAATGTCAGTAATGCTAAGCAAATATTTATTTGAATCTGATTTTCAGTTTTATAAGTTTTGCTGAAAGTAATAATACCTCCGGCGGTAGGTATTTCTAGTGTGACTGTCAGTAAAACTCCTGTCTTTTTTATTTTACAATATCTTCTGGCATCATTTGCGTCAAAATAATCAAAGAAAGTAGCGTTCAACGGTAGTAAGCAATTAGTACCATCTTCCAAAACACCTACATTAAATGATCTCAAATCAACCGGGTATTCACTTATGGAATTACTAATTCCTAACGGTTCTAAAACCATGATTTTATCGGCTAAAAAATCCCCTTCCGAATACCATAAAACAGCAGAGCCATTTTCTGGGAG
This sequence comes from Algoriphagus faecimaris, assembly GCF_900101705.1. Lineage (GTDB taxonomy): Bacteria > Bacteroidota > Bacteroidia > Cytophagales > Cyclobacteriaceae > Algoriphagus > Algoriphagus faecimaris. The sequence continues at coordinate 16,113 of NZ_FNAC01000044.1, forward strand.
AATTGAGTTCTGAGGATTGGGGTTTTTCACGGGAATTTTACCCTGCATTTGATCGGTATTCCAAATATCATCAGCGGAGGTATATTTCCAATTTCGATTAAATCTCGTCTGGGGAAGTACTAAAGCCCTTTTTCCCTTATTGGAATTTATAAAGAAGTCACTATCAACTGTTGAAGATTGGATCTCTGTCCCTAATCGAATACCAAGAATAGATACTTCATTAGTGGATGCATCGGAAGTTGTGCAAACCGGGTAATCGTTGATCGCACTTGAATTTAATTGGTCTATTTCTGCACGTTTTGCGGATGGCAATACCTCTCGGACTTTCAGCAGATATTCATAAAACTCATTCTTGTCCGTATCTCTAAAGAATCTTTGGAATTCTGGTGTTTTTGATAGGCAGAAAATATATTTAACGAATGGGAACTCCCGTTCATGGAGTGCCGCATATTTATCGTCAAATAGCTTATCGGTTCCCCGTGTTATATCCATCTCCAAAAAGGATGCAGACGAATCGGGAGCAGAAACAAAAAGAGTAGAGGGTGAAGTGGCTCCAACCAATTTATTCTTATAGTAAATAAAATACAGACGTTCTGTAGAATCTAAGTTGTAATTAGCTCCATCTTGTTTCCAAAAGACCTCGAAACTGGAGTAGAAAGAGGAGGCCTTTTCATCCTTATATTTATCGAAAACTGACTCTTTGGACCATTCAACAATGGTTATATCATTTCTATATTGAGCATTTTGACTTAAATAGAAAAGTTGAGCGACATCTAATGCATCGGAAACTAGCTTGTGGTATCCTGATTGTCCTTCCAATTCATGATTTCTAACCCAACCAAATGCGGTTTTCACAAGATCTATCCTGGCAAATGGACTAGGGATGGAAGTAGCAACATCATCTTTATCCGCTTTTATTGTTTCCAGCTCTTTTGCTCCTATTGGAGAACTTTGGAACCATCCAGTTTTTTCTTGTCCGCTTGAGTGGATTCTAAATACTTTTCCCATAGTAGTTTAAAGTTTATCGCTGACGATAGAAGTACTTTTTTCAAAAAGCTTAATAAGTTCTGAATGAATATCCTTTTCCGTACGTGGAAGAGGAATTTGAGTAATTGCCTCACTATTTCGAATGTCTAAAAGTCTGAAAATGTCAGGGCCAGAGGTTTTATTTATTAACTGTGGTAAAAATCCGGGTTTGTTACCCCCTAACTCTTTTAGCCATTCAAGATATAACCGAGTGAATTTTTGAACCTCATTTTTGAATTCTGCAGATTCAAAATAGTCTTTTGTAATTCCTCTGTTTTTTGTCCAAAAATTTTTGATAGTCCATCTTGATACCCCAACTGCTTTTTGCCAGCCAGATTCGCAGTAGTTTGCAAACAAACTGAATTCGTTAAGGGGCTGGTAGATTAAATTTCTATCAGCCTCATTCAGATCTCTAGTGTCTAATGAGTTTACAAAATTTTCAACACCGAATTCGTAAACATGGCTGTCATTTGAACCTATTGAGGTTTTATTTCTGTCAAAATCGAATATGGATAAAGCTCCAACCAACTCTAAAAAGTGACTATCGTTTTTTTGCTCTCTACTTCCTACATGATTTTCATAGGTTGTATTGTTCTCCTGGTCACCCAAGAAGTATTGTGCGTTGATTTGTTTGCTATTAATTATAGTTCGATTGTAATAGTCCAAGGCAGCCTTTGCTTTTCCGAGAAAGCTCTGTGATTTGATTTCTCCATCTCGAAGCTTGAAATAGGGGAGGTAGGTAATGGCGCCAATGATGGAGTCTTTTATTACTTCTCTATTCGGGATTTTGGCTGTTCCACTTCTTAATAGCTTCAATAAAAGAGGGTATCCTGCAGCACCTGTTCCTCCAAATATGGAGTTGATAATGAAAATGCTATCATCTTGGTTAAAGGATTGCCCAAACCGCTGGAAGGCATCAGAATCTGTGAACTGGTTCAACACAATTGAACCCATATTTGGGTTACCTTTAAATCCAATATTTAAATTTGCTTCTAGGTTTTCCCTAGAAAACAGAAGGTTTACGATATCAGAATCCGGCTTATCCATGGTAGAATAATGGATATAATCCTTAAATTTCTCTTGATGAACTCTTTCAAGCTTAAACTCAAAGTCTTTATCTTGAAATCGTGGAGTTGTAGAGGTTAGGTTATTCGTCGTAGTAATATCCTGAAAAAAGAAGTCCTCTGGATTTGATATTTTGCTACGGATATGTTGGTAGTTACTCAGTATCTCCTTTGTCCTATTCAGATCCCCATTTCCTGAGTCTGGATCAATAATAATTGGTACTACCTGGGTATGATTTTTCAATTTTGCACCTGCTGCCATTAACATGACAAGGGACTTCAAGACGCGGGAACCAGTACCTCCAATTGCGAAAATGTATAGTTTGCTCATAGTTAAAAAGGTAAATGAGGTTGTACTTTACTTTTTAATCTTAATACAAAGCTGATCAGGAAACCAAAGATTAAAGCAAGACAAAGGTTCATCATAGTGTAGAAAGAGATCATTTTATTGGCAAAATCGACCACCTCTGGATCACTGTCTAATAGGTATTCGGCAAGACCTTCTCTCGCAATGGCAATAGTTACTACGACGCTCAGTGCACCTGAAATCAAAAGAAACCCAACCCAATGTGGGAAAAACTTCGCGTACGGATTTTTGTAAAAAAAATAGAACCCTGCAAAAACAAAAAGGGTGATCGCGATGAAGCTTAAACCCATTTTGTTGTAAACACCATTAAGATACATTGAATTGAATATGTATTGGAAATTCTCGTTAAAAATCCCGAAAACCTCCTCTAAGTTTTCATAAATAACCTCCATCAGTCTTTAATATTAATGATCAAATTGAAAATTTCTTTAGTGTTTGAAACCTCCAGATAGGCCTCATTTATTCCATTCATAAGAGTACTCAAACCAAAAGTTCGGTTTTCCTCACCATTAAGTGGTGAATCTGAAACCATAGTGGATTCTTCAATCCAACTAGGAAGTTTAGGGATAAGGGATATTTCTACTGGTCCCAGTATTGGTTTTTCAGATGATAGAAAAATCAAATGGGTAGGGCTAAATGGAATATTCTTTAATGCTTTATCAACCTTACCATCCTCATCGGGATATTGGTCTAATCTGATACACTCTTTAAAATTGTACCCCAAATTGACCCTGTAATTTGATGGATTATTTAAATATGCTTCTCCTAATCTAAGAAAGTCAAGGTTTGTAGCTATAGAAAAGACAACGGGTAAACCAGTTTTTAATACTTCATACGATTTAGGGTCTCTAGGTGTAATTTTGACATTGGAATTCCCAAAGGAAAAATTTTTATATTCTATATTTATCAATCCAAGTTTCTTAAAAGCTGTATGGTTTTGATAGCCTTTTAGAGCTTGGATTCTATCATCAGAAAAGAATTTATCGACCAGAGATTCATCCCCGAAGATCCATATATAGTAGGGACGTTTTTGCTTGATCATTTCTTGGCTTTTTGTTACTCCAGGATAATATTGCCCATCAAAATCAGAGGAAAGTTTAACTACTAAAGTTTCGGTGTTTTTTTCTTGAAGATTCTTAATAAAAGTTGTGCGGGTACCAATTCCTTGTGTTTCTAGAGCAGCCAATGGATTAGATTCCTCACCGATATCATATATGCCATCAGAAATAAGAATTGATATTGAGTTTTCTCCTAAAGATTTTAAAACATGGTTGAACATGCCATTAATATCACTATTACCGCTTGTAGGTTTTTTTAGACCACTTGGACTTAATACTGAGGATAAAATTGAAGCATCGTTACCAAGTGGATATTCAGTGAGACTTTGATTGTCACCACTAATCAATGAATAATTAAAGATTGCATCCGTCTCATCGATAATATTGGCAAAACTAGCCAAGTCTGTAACCACATTGATATATTCTGAATTGGTAGTCGTAAAGCCGTAAATGCTTGCGGAATTCTCAATGTAAATATTGACGCTGTCTAAAGAAATCTTGGGTAAATCTTCGGTATTTGATTCTTCGGTGATCTCGATTCTTTTACTGCAAGAAATGGCTGTCAAAATCAAAAACAGAACTAATAGATTAGATATTATATCCTTCAAAAGCGCGTAGGTTTAAAGATTAACTTAAGTCTTAAATATGAAGTAGAATTAGATTATATCCAATACCATTCTTCAATTTTTTTGAATTATTTAACTTTCAAAGAGAAACTAAATGGTCCAATTCCACTGCAATGTTTACTGCAAAGTAGGGGTTAATCATAAAAAAAGAGATGAATTGCATCTCGTATTCCATTCAAAATCAATCAAGTAGCCCCGCCAAGAATCGAACTTGGATCTAACGTTTAGGAAACGCTTGTTCTATCCGTTGAACTACGGGGCCAAGAAATGGGTTTTTAAACCTATTCAAAGTCATTCATCCTGTATGAGGACGCAAGATAAAAGAAAACCACACGTTTAGACAAATATTTACAAGCCAACTTATGGCATTACAGGGAATTACCCTATCTTTGCACTCCAAATTTAGGATGGACGGGTTCCATCCGCTTAACAAACACATAAAAAATTATGGCAGTAAAAATCAGATTAGCACGTAGAGGTAGAAAGAAAATGGCTATCTATGACGTGGTTATCGCAGATGCAAGAGCTCCACGAGATGGACGCTTCATCGAGAAAATCGGTACTTACAATCCGAACACAAACCCTGCTTCCATCAACATCAACAATGAGCGTGCTCTTCAGTGGTTGTTGAACGGAGCTCAGCCCACCGACACTGTAAAAGCGATGCTTTCTTACAGAGGGGTAATGCTGAAGAAACACCTTCAAATCGGTGTAATCAAAGGTGCAATCACTCAAGAGCAAGCTGACGCAAAGTTCGAGGCTTGGTTGAATGAGAAAGATTCTAAGATCGCCGGTAAGGTAGATGCAATCGGAAAAGCTAAAGACGAAGCTCGTAAGAAAGCATTGGAAGCTGAAACCGCTAAAAATCAAGCTCGTCTCGACGCTATCAAGGCAAGAGAAGATGAGGCAAAAGCCGCTGCTGCAGCTGCTGAGGCTCCTGCAGAGGAAGCTAGCGAAGAAGCAGCTCCTGAGGCTTCCGCAGAAGGCGACGAAGCACAATCTTAATTATAATCAACTCTCCCCATGAACAAGGAGCAATGCTTTCAATTAGGCTATATAGCTAAAGTTCATGGACTCCGTGGTGAAGTAACGGTGATGCTTGATGTCGATTATCCGGAAGAATATGAAGATCTCAAGCACTTGTTTCTCGAACAAAAAGGCCGATTGGTTCCATTCTTTTTGGAACACTTCGTGCTGCAGCCCGGTAATAAGGTGCTGGCCAAGTTTGAGGACCTAGATCGAATCGAACAGGTGGAAGAACTCGTAGGATCGGAAATTTATCTTCCGCTAAGCGCCCTTCCCGAGCTAGATGAGGACCAATACTATTTCCACGAATTAATTGGGTTTGAAGTCATCGATGAAACCAAAGGACTATTAGGTCCTGTAGAGACCATTTATGATTTGGAAACCCAAGATCTACTCGGAGTAAAGCACCAAGAAAAAGAAGTGCTCATCCCTATTCAGGATGGCATCATTCAAAAGGTGGACAAGGCAGCTAAAAAAGTTTACTGCCAATTACCCGAAGGTTTACTTGACATCTATCTCGAAGACTGAGTCATGCATATAGACATCATCAGCGTAGTACCTGCATTGCTAGAAGGTCCTTTTTCCCATTCGATTCTCAAAAGAGCCGAAGAAAAAGGGATTGCTTCTGTCCAAGTACACAACCTGCGCGATTATGCCGTCGGCAAGCAAAAGCAAGTAGACGATTATGCATTTGGTGGTGGAGCAGGCATGGTGATGATGATCGAACCCATCGCCCGCTGTATTGAAGCCTTACAAAAGGAGCGCACATACGATGAAATCATCTATGTCACTCCTGACGGAAAGACTTTTGATCAGCCCATGGCCAATACACTCTCCATGAAGCAAAATCTCCTAATCCTCTGTGGTCATTACAAAGGAGTGGATGAGCGGATAAGAGAGCGATTCATCACTCAGGAAATAAGTATAGGAGATTTCGTGCTTTCCGGTGGAGAGCTTGCTGCTGCGGTAATCGCAGATGCGGTCATTCGGCTCATCCCGGGTGTACTCAATGACGAAACTTCAGCCTTGACTGATTCTTTTCAGGATCATTTATTGGCTCCTCCGGTGTATACTAGACCAGCCGAATGGCAAGGAATGGATGTACCGGAAGTATTACTATCAGGTCATGAAGCCAAGATCAACGAATGGAGATTTGATGCATCGGTGCGCCGAACCAAAGAAAGAAGACCAGACTTATTGGCAAAATCCGGATTGGTGAAAGGCGAATTGAAATCGAACAAACAGTAATTGAATAAGCCACGCGTTGGCCAAACAGCGAAAGCATAAAATATAGAAGCTATGAGCGAACTAATGAAAATCGTAGAAGCGGAATACAGCGAGGCGAGAGCCAAATTCCCTTCTTTCAAAGCTGGAGATACCATCAACGTACACGTACGAATCAAAGAAGGTAATAAGGAGCGTATCCAGCAGTTCCAAGGAACTGTGATCCAGCGTAAAAACCCGAATTCGAACGGAGAGACATTCACCGTAAGAAAAATATCCAATGGTATCGGTGTAGAGCGTATCTTCCCTATCCTTTCTCCATCTATCGAGCAAATCGACCTATTGAGACAAGGTAGAGTTAGAAGAGCTAGATTGTTCTACTTGAGAGGACGTCAAGGTAAAGCTGCTCGTATCAAGGAAAAAATCAGAGTGAAAAACTAATTTCGCTCAGTTAATTAATAAAAAGAGGAACTCCACATCGGATTCCTCTTTTTTTTTGATTCACCTTTGAGGTTTCGAATACCTCGAAGGTTTTTACAAACCTGATCGAGCATTGCAATCTCAAATTTTTTCCCACTCTTCTCCAATTAAGTAGCCATTCATCGGTTTATAATTTGTTTTTCAGAGGTCATAACTTGTGCCAAGTATCGGGATAGCCTGTCCCGAATTTCGGGAGAATCTTCGCATTGATTCCCCGATCCATCGGGCTTCCCTCTGTGTGTCGCTTTGGGTCATGCTCGATCTCGTCTTTATAAAATATTCTATCTCCACTTGTCGTTAACTGCTGTGCAATCACATTGGTATATTTAACCCACACTTCACTGCTTATCTGAGAGTTGAATTCTATATTTAATAAATCTTCCTTCACTATGAATACACCCCAACTTACCGATCCGGCAAAAGAATTAGCAGCTGTCACCATCACCCTATTTCAGGTGGTTTGTGGATTGGTTTTTTGCCTTTCGGTGTACATGATTTACCTGGCTTACCTCGGTTTACTTACAGATTGGGAGTTTAGTATACGGTTCACATTCTTCAGATTTTCTCCAGAAGAAAATTCAAGAATTTTTCACATGCTTTTCTTTGTGTTCCCTGCTGCCGGAGCACTTATTGGATTTTTTATCTTAGCCTATTTGAAAAAAGTGATTCATAAAGAATAGCCCTGAGAGATTCCCATAATTATATTCTCCAACAATCCCCCTTCCCCTACAAATCCCTATCTTTGCAGCCTCAATGATCAAACCATCGATCCTACAGTCTGTTATCAGAAAAGAAATACTAATCCATGAGTAGAGAAGTTCGCGTACGTTTTGCCCCATCCCCCACCGGTCCCTTGCATATCGGAGGAGTGAGAACGGCCCTTTATAATTACCTTTTTGCCAAAAAAAATCAGGGAAGATTCATCCTCAGGATTGAGGATACTGATCAGGCCCGGTACGTAGCTGGAGCAGAGGAGTATATCCGGGAATCTTTGGATTGGTTGGGGATCACTCCTGACGAAAGCCCATGGAACCCCGGTGATGTTGGCCCTTACAGGCAGTCGGAGCGAAAGCCTGACTACATGCAATATGCATTGGACTTGGTGAAAAAGGGACACGCTTATTATGCTTTCGATACGGCTGAAGAACTGGATGCGATGCGAGAGCGATTGACCGCGGCCCGTGTCGTGCAGCCTCAATACAACAGCATCACAAGAACTCAGATGAAAAACTCGCTGACACTCTCCGCAGAAGAGGTAAAGGCGAGATTGGAATCGGGAGAGCCCTATGTGATTCGTGTCAAAATCCCACGCAAAGAAGAAGTCCGTCTCAATGATTTAATCAGAGGCTGGGTAATGGTGCATTCCTCCACCTTGGATGACAAAGTATTGATGAAATCCGACGGCATGCCTACCTATCATTTGGCTAATATCGTCGATGATCATTTGATGGCTATTACTCATGTGATCCGCGGTGAAGAATGGCTCCCCTCTGCTCCCTTGCATGTGTTGCTGTACAAGTTTTTTGGCTGGGAAGAGACTATGCCTGAATTTGCCCATTTACCCCTTCTCCTAAAACCGGATGGAAATGGGAAACTATCCAAGAGGGATGGAGATCGTTTGGGATTCCCCGTGTTTCCCATTGATTGGAACAATCAGAGCACCGGAGAAACTGCCATAGGCTTTCGGGAGCAAGGTTATTTACCAGATGCTTTATTGAATTTTCTGGCCTTTCTCGGCTGGAACCCCGGAGACGAGCGTGAACTTTTCACCAAGGAAGAGTTAGTAGAAGCTTTCACCATAGAACGAATCGGTAAGGCAGGGGCAAAATTTGACATTGCTAAAGCCAAATGGTACAATGAGCATTACCTGAGAAATACACCTATCGAGGAGCTAGCAAAATTTGTCCAAGCGGATGCAAAATTGGATGGCTTCGAACTTTCTGAAGAGAAAGCAGCTGCCATAGTCCGTCTGACCAAGGACCGAGTGACCTTCTCTGCTGAACTTTGGAAAGAAAGTCAGTTCCTGGTTTTGGCCCCTCAAAAATTTGATGAGCAGGTTGCCTCCAAAAAATGGAATACGGATGCTGTCAAAGTCCTGGGAAACTATGCTGAGAGACTAGACGTATTTACAGGACAATTTGATGCTGAAACTGCCAAAACCTTACTCGGAGAGTCAGCCGAAGCGGTGGAAGTCAAATTAGGAAAAGTTATGCAAGCGGTACGTTTGGCAGTGACGGGAGCAGGTGCAGGGCCTGATTTGATGGAGATATTTGCTATATTAGGACAAGAGGAGGTGGCCAAGCGAATCAGATTTGCGATGGAAAACCTTGAAGTTACCAGCTAATTCAAGCGACTATGAGCAAAAAGAAGAAGAAAATACAGGAAGACCCGAAGGTCCATGGAGACTTGAAGGGTTTCAAAATGGAAATTGACTCCTTTGGTGAGATTTCATCTTCCTTTCCTATCGATAAGATCAATGAATTTCTCAATAAAAATGTAGAGGATAAGAAACTCAAAGATCGGGAAGACCTGGATGAAATCAAACGAGGTTCGGAGGAGGAAGAGTAAACATCGAGTGCCTTTTTGGGGCACTCTTTTTTTTATAGTTCAAAAGGTTTATTTTGTACTAACTATGAAGACCGTAATATTAGTTTTTATTAGCTTTTTATACACCAATCTGGCCATCAGTCAAACCGGGCGGATTGTAGGAAAAGTCATCGAAAGCGAAACTGGTCAACCCCTACAGGATTATCATATTTTTATTCCCAACACTACTTATCAGGCATTTTCAGACTCTTCGGGCAATTTTTTATTAGCCAATGTACAAGAAGGTCTTTGGGAGGTCCAAGGAAGAGGGGCGGGATATATCACCAACTCCCAAAAAATAACAGTAAAAGCTGGAAATTCCCTGAATATGACTTTTTCCGTGGATTCAGGGGTTGAGGGCAATCTATTTTCTTCAGATTTTTCTAAATCCAAGCGAAAGAAATTCATCAAATCAGTAGAAGAGAAATTCTTCAAGGATCATCCCAGTAAGGATAAGGTGCAGCTTTTGAATCAAGATCAATTAATTTTTGAAACTCAACGCGATAAAAACATCAAGGTGGGATCCGCAGGTCCTTTATTTTTTTCTAATCAAGAGACCGCGTATTTGATCACCATTTATTTCGAGCCTTTTATTTTAGAGGAAGATCAACCGATATCTATGACTGTCTCCTATTTTGAATTACCTGAAGAAGGAGACAAGGAAAGCCTCAGAAATGCCCGACTCGCGGCCTACAAAAATAGCCCCTCCTACTTCTTGTCTCAGTTGATGATTGGTGATCTTTCTGAATTTTCCTCAGACCCTCAGCCCGAAGTATCTTTTTCCAAAATTCCCGGTGAATATTTCCTGAAGTTTGACACTCCTCTGAAGATCAAAGGAGAAAATGGCAGACTAGGAAATATGAGTTATAAGGGAGAAAAATTACAAGTTAAACTAAATGGATCCCCTAATGAACCTGGAAATTTGGACTGGGAGGGACAGGTTTTTGAAGGTAATCCAATTTTTGGAGTGCCACATACTTTTAATGCAGCTAAATCTTTCCAATTGGCCAATTTGGAGAAAAATGCAGAGGTTATGGAAGAGCGAGTTTACCTGCATACCGATCGCAGACATTACTGGCCCGGTGAGCATATTTTTTTCAAAGCTTACCTCAGCTATGCCAATTCCCTACTCTCGGAAGACTTGAGCAAGGTTCTCCATGTAGAGTTGATTGACACGACCGGCTATGTTTGGATTCATGAGGTAGTAGAGATCAATAATGGCCTAAGTGCAGGTCAGCTTGCGCTTCCAGATCTAGCCGAGACTGGCAACTTTTTTCTAAGAGCCTATACCAGTTGGAGTTTGAACTATGAGCGAGGAGAATTTATCCTTCCTATTCAGATTCTCGATCATTTTAGCCAACCTGAGGCCTCCACTGAGGAGTTTGAAATTAAAAATGTGGGCCTATTCACTGATAAACAATCCTACGGAGGAAAGGAAAAAGTTCGACTTAACCTAATGATTACAGATGAAGCCGGGCTTCCTCTTAGCGCAAATTTGTCTGTAGCTGTCCTTGACCTGAAACAGGCTGTCTATGTCTCGGAAAAAAGAAAAATAACAGATCAATTGGCGGGCAAAATACTAGTCAATGAGATGAAAGATTTTGTATACCCCCTTGAGCAAGGGTTTGAACTATCCGGAAAGCTACAAGATGACGATGGCCAACCCATTCAGGGGACCATTCAGGCATTTATCAATGGCTACGAAGACGAGCGCAAACTAAAATCTGACAACACTGGAGTATTTTCTTTTCCTGCCTCAAATTTTGAAGGAGAGTTTGAGATTAACTTAAAAGCTACAGGACCCTACAATCAACCCATCCGCACTATTCAGTTGGACCTCAAATCTTATCCTAGTGAAGAATTGGATTTGAATAGCCCATTTCCCGATGTCGTAAAAAGAGGAACTCCTCCTGACAAGAGTATTCGTCCAATTAGTCCACTAGAGGAAGGAGAGATTCTATTGGAAACAGCAGAGGTCAAGGCCTCCAAAAAACAAAATATCGAAAGAATGATCTACGGAAGACCCGATAATGTGGTCAATACCAACGAGATGAATTTAGTAGGTACTACGCTTCAATTTCTCTATGCACTAATGGCCAAAGTACCTGGAATGAAAGTCGTGGGCTCACCTCCGTATGTGGGTGTACGCTTTCGGGGAGGTGAACCTCTGGTCTTGATCAACGGAAATCCAGCCAATGCCCTATCCGGTGGTACCTTCTCAGGAGGTTCGGGTCAGTCCGTCTATACTGTTCTAGAAAGCATCAATGTTTACAACATCGAGCGTATCGAGGTGCTCAGAAGAATAGTCCCTCAATATGGGGATCAGGGAAGAAATGGAATAATTTCTATCTTTCTGAAAACCGGCCCTAGTCTTGCCGCTAGCCTAAACAATTTCAATCTCTTTCCCCTTCAGGGCTTTCAGCAGGTTAAAAAATTTGATGAAGCAATAGAGTCCCGCCAAAACTTTCCTTTTTTAGCCCCATTCCGACCCACTTTATATTGGAATCCTTTTGTCATCACAAATGAGAGGAGCCTGTCCCTGCCGATTGAGTTTGAACTGAATGAGATAGCAGGACCTTTTTTGGTAGAAATCAGAGGCTTTTCGATCTTGGGAGAACCGATTTATGGTACCTTCGTTTTAAATAACCAAGACTGAGCTATCGGGCTTCTAGGATCAAATTACCAACAGATGAAAAAAACTATTCTTGCCTTTTTAATGATTTTGTCGGCTTATCAAGCTTTTTCACAAACGAGTGTCGGAATCCGTGCCGGCTATACCACCTCTACCTATTCCTATCGTCCGGCAGCCAATTTCCGGGCCATTGGGACAGAGGCTGTGGGCAAGCCTACTTTTGCCTTTGTCATCGAGCATTTCAATTCCAAAAATGCTGGTATTGAACTCAATCTACAGCTAATCACCCTTGGTATGAACTTACCCAATCCAGATACAGATCCCATTCAGCGGAATATCAGTGAACTGGACTATCTGAAAATGCCCTTACTTGCCAGTTTCTTTGCGGGACGCTCAGGAAGATTTCAGATCAAAGTCGGCCCCCATTTGGGCTACCTGCTAGGCGCAAGAGACATTCAGCGAGATTTTAGCAGCTCAGCAAGACCTGAACTCCCAACCTATGGTGGGCCCGATGATCATCCCAAAAAGCTTATGTATGGACTGACCGGAGGTGCGGGAATTTCCAAACTTTTCGGAAAAAGCACGCTAGCAGGTGAAGTTCGCTTTGCTTATGATTTCACCAACCCCGAGGGGCAGGATAGGGTTTTTGATATGAATTCTACCAACCTGGAATTTACGCTGGCTTACCTCTTTCGCATTCGAGAGCGAAATTAAAAGCTATAAAAATGAGATGTTTTTTCCTCCCTTGTCATATAATTCGACTTTTTCACGACTAAGGGTTGAATATGCAGCATAGCGAGCTCGAATATCTTCTAAAAGCCCATCATCGGGAAGCCTTTCTTTGGGCAAGGCAATGCTGCTACTTCGATGATGAACTTGCCAAGGATATTCTTCAGCAGTGCTATCTGAAAATTCTCGAAGGAAAGGCCAAACTTCACCAACCCGAGAAAATCAAATCCTGGCTCTTTTCTATTATTCGGTTTACGGCAATAGATGAGTTACGAAAGATCGGGAAAATAGAAGCCTTAGAAGAAAATTATGATGCAGTGATTCCCGAAGAGGAACTGGAAGAAAAGAATTATGATGGAATCATTCAGCTACTTCCGCTTCGTCAACGAGAGGTGATCTTGGCGGTTTTTTACCATAATATGACCATAGAGGAAGCTGCCGAAACCTTACAAATCACCTTGGGAACAGCGCGTACTCACTATGAAAGAGGTAAAAAGAAACTGAAAGAATTGATTTTAAAAACTCAACTACAGCAACACAATGGACAATGATCAACTACTTCGTGACTTCTTTGCAGAAATGAAGGCAAAGGATCAGAAAATAAAGACGCCGGAGTTTCCTGAAGTCAAAGCTCGCAGCATCAATTGGTGGCTTCCTATAGGAATAGCAGCAACGCTGTTGCTAGGTGGGTTTTATTTCTTTTCTCCACAGGAAAGCCCCGATACTTCGGCAGATCTACTTATTATCACGCTTCAAGAAAATGAGTATAGCCAACAAGAATTAATTATCGAAGAAAAGGACTACATCGATGTATGGGAATCTACCACCACTTCCCTTTTGACTGATTTCTAAACCAACGCTACCATGAAAAACCTATTTGTAATTGCCCTACTTCTGCTCTCAAACTTTACGCAAGCTCAGGACATCTTCAAAAAAAACCTTTACTCCGCCGATCAGATTATGCAGGCTAGAGAAAAAATCAACCTGTCGGACACCCAAGCTACTAAAATCAAAAAACTTCATGCTGAAAATGCCGGAGACTTTTCTACACTAAAATGGGACCTAGACGAGGCAAATGTCCGACTGGAAAAACTGCTAGCAAGCCCAAAGATCGATGAGACTGCCGTTATGACTCAATTGGATCGGGTGCTCAGCCTAGAAAATCAATTGAAGAAAAAACAACTCGCCACCTTAGTCGCCATCAAAAACGAACTCAGCGAAAGCCAAATATTGGCTATGGATCGCCAATTCTTAGGCAATAATCAGACACTTTCCGGGAGAGTATCTGGATTGGGAAAGAGTGAAACAGCCAGTTCTTCAATGAGCCCTTCAGCCAGGGTTCGTATGGGTTACCCAAGTAAAGGTGTTTCAATTGCAGTGGCCGGAGAAAACAAAGAGGACCAGCCCCTCTTCATTATTACCACTTCGGAAGGGACTATAGAAAAATCATCCATGACCAACTTGGATATTGACCCCAATGACATCGAAAGCATCTCTGTTCTCAAAGACAAATCCGCTACGGGAGTTTACGGAGAAAAAGGCAAAAATGGGGTCATCATAATTACCCTCAAAGATGGTGTCAAGGTAAAATATAAAAAATAGATGATGGTTTAAATTAGATGGAAAAAGGAGGCTGATTGGCCTCTTTTTTCATTTCCAACCCTGCAAGAGTTTGAAACCCCTGCAGGGTTACTTAGAAAAATCAATCCAAAAACCGCCAGCTCGCTTTATGGTTTTTATCCAGCGACTGTCCGGTTACTTTGGCTCTGAGGATTTCCACCGGCATGGTATTTTGCTGCATAATCAGGTCATGAAAGGTTTTTTCCTCCATTTTCCCTGAGTCCACCATTTCAGCTCGAAGCGCATAAAACTCCAAAGCCCCAATCATATAAGCAATCTGATACAGCGGGCCATAGCTCCCCTCAAAGGATCGCCGGACTTCAGCTTCTGCATTGGCATACTCGTGCCCCACCCGATCCACTAAGAGATCGATGCATTCCTGTGGACTCATATTCCCGAGGTGATAATTAAGCGAGAAAATGATCCGGGCACAGCGATGCATTCTCCAAAACAGCATCCCCACTTTGTCTTTGGCGTCCCGTGGAAAATCCCGATCCCAAAGTACAAATTCCCAATACAGCGCCCAGCCTTCCGTCCAAAAGGGAGTACGGAAAAGTCGTCGGTGGGTCATATAGCGCTGATTCATGAATTGCTGTAAATGATGTCCGGGAATCAATTCGTGCTGAACGGTGGCCCGTGAAAAATGGGGATTATTTCCCCGCATGGACATCATTTTTTCTTCATGTGTCATCTCCGAAGTTGGGTAAGAAATCTGAATCACTTCACCACCCAGAAAGAAAGGACTGACTCGTTGTCTTTCGGCAGAAATCATCCGCGTTCGCCAAGTTTCTTTGGCCAGTTCGGGCACGGTAATCCAGTCATTTTCCTCCATGATTCCGATTGCTTCCTCACCGAGACGGGCCACTTCCTCAGGCCAAGATCCGGCGGGAAGGTAGGTTTCTTTCACCATCTCCAAAGCAGCCTTCCAGTCGTTTCCAAAGCCCAATTCATTGGAAGCTTTGAGCATCTCCTTTTCACACCATTCAAATTGACGCTCAGCTTCGGCTATCAGCTCCTCAGGAGAATAAGCGATCATCTCAAAAGCCAATTGATTTAAGAGCGCTTCCCTTCCTATAGGCTTACCGATGATGCCACTGCCGTCATCTTTCACCGGGTTGGTATAGTGCTCGCGCAAAGCTGAAGCGTACGATTTCAGGCTAGCATCTAGCATTTCCCAAGGTTCAGGCATCCACCAGGTAAACTCCGGATCATAGTCAAAGTAAAATTCATAGGCTTCCTTTATCGTTTGATGTAAACGCTCAATTGCTGCCGCAGCCAAATCAGCCTTTTGCCAAGAATTGTATTTCGAGGTAGTGGATAAACCTGCTTTTTGTTCATCAATTTGTTTGGCCACTTCATTCCAACTTGCCGCCAAAGTCTGAGAATCCGGTTCTTTGGCCCGACGCCGGGCAAGCACAAAATTCTGAAGAGGCTCTGCAAATGCCAACACAGACTTTACTCCCTCAAAATCTTTTCTTTCGAGCGCCATCTCGGCGATTTGAGTTTCCAGATAATTGCGAAAAAGTACGTAATCAATTTTTCCATCTTCGGAGAAGGAATCATAATTAAAGCTTTGTAAAACTTCCAAATATTCTAGGTTGAAGGACTCCATTCGGTCAAAATATTCTTCAGAGAGCGAATTGGTGTATAAGCGGCTGAGTGCACCACGGTCCGCCTGATAGGTTTGGATCATTTGTGCGAGTTCGGTAGCCTGTACACCGAAGCTGATTAAAACTAGGAAAACAGAAATAAAGAGAGGTCTCAACATAGCAAGAGTAATTATGATGAAGGGAAAAGGTACTAAGAATTTTAGAATTCAGATTACCACTAATCCATTTTGAATAAGATTTCTGAAATCAGATTTTACACAATTGAATCCCAAAAAGACACTATCTGTCTGTCTAAGTGGTTCACCCTTTTTTTTAAAACCACATAGACACATAGTTTTTATTGCTTGAAAAGCTATTCTTTCC
>NZ_FNAC01000044.1:34509-36530 GCF_900101705.1 Algoriphagus faecimaris
CTATGTGGTTCACTCTTTTTTAAAACCACATAGAAACATAGTGCGCATAGCCGAAAAGCAAATCTTAATGTTATCCAAAAGGTCTAAAATTGGTAAAGGTATCCTCCCAAATCACGAAAAGTCCCAGCCATTCTAGAGGAATCCTGACCGGACTTTTCCAAAAAGGATTCCCAGCTTTTACCATCCTTTAAGTCGATTTTGACCTCCACCAACTTCTCCTCGGAAAAGGAATTCATCCCTCGTTTTTCATCCACCAAACCCAAATAGCTGTTCTCAGACATTCGATAAATCTTAGCCCAACCCTGATCTGCAGAAAGCCTCAACCCCAACTTCTCAGATATAAAATTCTCCATGGGAAGCATATCTTGATAATACAACCAAGTGACGGAGCCATAAAAATTCAACTCCGACCCAAGGCTAGTTGCCTGTGGTTCAAGACCCCATAACTCCGGCATCAAAACTTCATTTTCAGGATGCATTCGGAACATTTCAAATTCCAATAAATACCCCTCCGGATCTACGGCAACAAATCCATCATGTGCTCCTTCCGGGTTTTGCTTGAGTGTATATTTGATGGGAATATTTTCCTTTTTGACCTGTTCATACCAAGCTTCGAGGTTATCCGTAAGCAAGGCTAAGGCTACTGATTTGGATTCCTTTCCAGAATAATCAGAGTCCTCCACACTTTTCAAAACCAATCTGGAGTCACCTGCAATTTGGAAAGTGATCGTATTTCTGTCCTCAGATAGAAGGTTTAATCCCAGTTTGTTAGCATAAAAGTCCTTTGCTGCTTCCAGATTTTTGTAAAACCAAATCAACTCCTGACCCTGAATCCCAAAGTCTTCCAAGTCCCGAAAAGTGCTATTTGCCTCCAAAAGCTCATTGATTTTCCAAGTCGGATAACCCAATAAACGACCAAAACGTCTACTAAAGCCCTCAAATTCCGCAGAATCTGCCTTTTCTAATTCAACTTTTAAGTCCTGATAGGCCTGTACATAAATCGAGTCTTGATAAAAAATCAATACTTCTTTACCCACGCTGACCTCCTCAGGAAACAACCAAGTTTCTATCAAATCCGCTTCACGGAAAAAACGAACACCATACTTTTCTGCCAATCGCTCTGCTTCTGGCAAAAACAAATCAACTTCTGCCTCTGTCATCGGTGGTCCCAAGGCAATGGGCTTGACTCCGGCCGCTACCATTTCAGCGAAGGACTCGACTTGCCCGGACTCTTTTACAAATTCTCTTTTACTACAACCCGACATCAAAAACAGGACACCTAAGACTACGGAAACTTGCTTTTTCAGAAGCATATATGAAATAGTTTTATTCAGTTCAATTTTAAAACTAATCAAAAATAGCTCAGTTGATCGAGACTCCATCAATCAAACCAATAGAAAACAGAGTGAAAAATTGTATGGTTAAAATCCTTCTTGGGTGAATTTAAAAATTGATTTTAAAATGTCGGTTAAAATAAACGGACAAGCTGGGGTAGGTCTTTCAAATTCAACTTCCCGATTTTCGGGACAGGCTCTCCAGAGTTGATAGGATAATTTTCTATTTTCATTTTATAACCACACATAGCAATGTGTGGCTAATCGAATTCAATCACTTTGTGATTGATGGACAAAAAGGGAATGTTAATATTAGATCTTTTCATTTCAGTGTATCAATTGCTACTATGATTCCTAAAGAGTTTGCCCGTATTCTAAGGTTAAAGCAAGAAGAATTTTAGATTTTTCATGCGGCATATTTTAAGGTGTCTACATAGTTTGAATTTCGGTTGACAACAGCAAAAGCCCTTGCGAGAAGTTTGTTTCTGATGATGTTAAGCGTACTCATTTTACTTTTCCCCTCATTTATCCTCCTGGTGTAATAAGTCTTCATCTCGGTACTGTATTGAATTGCTGTGCCCGCACATAAGGTCAATAGTGTTTTAATTCTCTTATTGGCCAGCTTACTGGTTTTCGTCCTTCCCCTATATGTACCGGACTGGTTGGGGAATGGCGCTGTTCCTGCAT
>NZ_FNAC01000033.1 GCF_900101705.1 Algoriphagus faecimaris
ATCTATAAGTCATCAAAGGGACTTTTCACCTTGTTTAAGGTCTTTTGAGATACATGGGTATAGATTTCAGTAGTACTGCTACTTTGATGACCGAGCAGCTCCTGAATGATTCTCAGGTCTGTACCTCCTTCCAGCAAATGGGTAGCATAAGAATGCCTAAGCCAATGAAGAGTGACAGGTTTTTTGATTTTTGTCTTTTTTAATGCTGATTTTAATACTTTTTGAATGCTTCCTTCACTGTAAGGTCTGCCTTCCTGTTGTCCCTCAAACAGATAAATCTTTGGTCTGCAACTTAGGTAATATCGACGCAGCATTTCAATGGTTTTGTCGCTAATTGGTACCATTCGGTCCTTTTTTCCTTTTCCTTTGTTTATTCTTAGTATCCCTCTCTCAGATTCTACATCTTCGAGTTGCAGATTCAAAAGTTCCTCCCGCCGAAGCCCACAAGCATACATTAAACTGAGCATGGTTCTATGCTTTAAATTTTGATGGGCATGCAGAATTGCTTTTACTTCAGCTTTACTTAGCACATGAGGTAGTGTTTTTTCATTTTTGGGTCGTTCAATATTAAGGGGGTCAAGCTTTCTGTTTTTTTGTTTTTCAAAAAATTTTTTGACAGCATTGATTATTCCGGATTGATAGGAAACCGAATAGTTATTCTCTAAAATATAATTTTTCTGAAAAATCTGTAAATCCTCGGAATCAATCAGCTGGGGTTCTTTATTGTCCAAAAATCTGAAAAATAGAATTAATCCGGACGCATATTGCTTTATCGTAGATTCTGATAGTCGCCGATTTCTCATATAATCGACAAACTTCATTATATCCGATTTTCGATCTTCAGAAAGTCTGGGGAGGAGATCTGAGGGGGCTTGCTCTATTTTCTTAAACCCTGAATAATCAAGCCAGGCTTTTCCTTTAAAAGCGGAAAGCAGGTCCGAAATGATGGAATCGGAATGGGGCAGAATCCATGCGCGCAGACTAGGACTCCAAGTAGCTCCCGAAAAGGTCTTTATCGTACGGATCAAAAGCGGATCATAGTTAAACTGCACATGGATTACAGGTTTCTTTTTACTTCCGGCGCTTTTGACTCTGATTGTCTGCATGTCGGTAAAAATAAACGATGGATTAAATTACTATTTTTTTGGAAAAAGAGCAGGTTTGAGATTAAAATTTTTAGTTTGATTTTTGCCTCCAGCCTCACAGGGTTAAGGAAGGTTGTTCGAGATTTGAAATCTCGAACTCTTATCCTAGGATTTGTAATCCGAATTGAAACAGGTCGCGCCTTCAGCGCTCTTGTAATGATCTGACTCTTTTGCCCCAAATTGCATTTGGGGCTCTAATTTTTTGCGTCTTCAGCGTATTTAGGTAAACCAACCCTCCTGAGGATTAGGTTTTAACTGTGATTATGAAAAAGGGAAGTCTTCTAGTTGTGACTGGAGATCCATCGAGGGCGGACGGGCTACTCATCACTGTGATGTGGTTAATCCGAAAGATAATAGAATGGACCGGTATTGAGATTTGTGGTTTTTGGTCCTTTTGGGCTAAGCCAAAAGGACAAGAAAAGGAACAAGTAATCTAATCGGCACCGAATGGAAAATAGTCTTGAGAACCTCAATATTGGCTTGATTTTTACCTATTCGCTGAACCCTCCAAGGGATTGGTTTTTTTGAATATTGTGAAAAAATATTATCCTTCTTTTCGAATAAGCAAAACCCTTGGAGGGTTTTTAGTTATTTTTTTCGAAGACCTGCCAGGCCTAGAACCAAAAAAAAGCCCCGAATATCGAGGCTTTAAGTTTTAAAAGGTAGAATTCATATCAAAGGCTTCCAGGTAGTCAGCTACTCGCCGCACAAACATGCCACCTAAGGATCCATCTACCACTCGGTGGTCATAGGAGTGGGAGAGGAACATCTTATGCCGAATAGCAATCACATCGCCTGTGGGCGTTTCTACTACGGCTGGTTTTTTGACGATCGCACCCACTGCCATAATGGCAACTTGTGGCTGCGGAATAATCGGTGTGCCCATGACATTGCCAAAGGAACCTACATTAGAAACGGTATAAGTTCCTCCGCTAAGATCATCAGCAGTCAGTTTGTTGGTTCTCGCACGGTTGGCGAGGTCATTTACTCTTTTAGAAATCCCTACCAAATTGAGCTGATCGGCATTTTTGATGATCGGTACAATCAAATTACCGGAGGGCAGCGCTACGGCCATTCCGATGTTGATGTCCTTTTTCTTGATGATGCGATCCCCGTCTACGGAAATATTAATCATTGGAAAATCCCGGATCGCTTTGGCTATCGCCTCTATAAAGAAAGGGGTATAGGTAATGGATTCTCCGTATTTCTGTTTGTAGGCATTTTTGTTTTTCTCTCTCCACTGCACGATATGGGTCATATCCGCCTCGACAAAGGAGGTCACATGGGGTGAAATCCGCTTGGAATCCACCATACGCTGAGCAATCATCTTGCGCATGCGATCCATCTCGATGATTTCATCGGTGGCAGAGATACTGACCTGAGCTTTCGGCGTTTCAGCAATCGATGGTGCAGGTGCAGCAGGCTGACTAGTTTGAGCCTGTGAGCCTCTGTTTTTCAGGTAATCCAGCATGTCCTGCTTGGTGACGCGACCTTCTTTGCCCGTTCCGGGGATTTTGGAGAGTTCGGCTGCTCCTATACCTTCCTCCTTTGCGATGCTTCGCACCAAAGGAGAATAGAATCGTTCGTCCGATGCAGCTGATTCGGATTCAGCTGCCGCTAGTAAGGACTCGGTATGCGCAGGTGCAGCGGCTACAAGTTCTTCCTTAGGGGAAGGTTTTTCTTCAGAAGCAGGAGCGGCAACAGCTGGAGTCGAAGAAACCTCTTCGTCCGTCTCAATAATCGCGATAGGTGCGCCTACAGCAATGACATCTCCCTCTTTAGCCAATATCTTTTTGAGTACTCCACCATGAGTGGCAGGTACCTCGGTATCTACTTTATCGGTGGCCACTTCCAAAACCGACTCATCTTGCTCGATGGTATCTCCCTCGTTTTTGAGCCAGGTAAGGATGGTGCCTTCTATGATACTTTCGCCCATTTTGGGCATCAGCATTTCTACACTTGCCATACTATTTTTGGTATTTAATTGGGTTTATATTCAAGTTTTAAAATTAAATTTTATCAAACATTGAAACAAGCCTTTAGTATAAAATTTTATTCTTCAATCTTGGAAATGAAAATCCTCAACATATTGAGAAGTGCCACTCCTGTAAGTTGAATATTTAGCATTCGATCCTGAGTCAGTTGCAGTTTTTTGGTTTTTGTCTCTTGTCCATTACTGACTGCTATCCAGACGGTTCCTACGGGTTTTTCCTCACTACCGCCATCCGGACCGGCGATTCCACTGGAGGAAAGCCCAAAGTCTGACTGAAATAGTTTCCTCACACCTTCAGCCATTTCTTGAACCGTTTCTTCGCTGACAGCTCCCACTTTTTGAAGGGTATCGGGCGAAACGCCCAAGATTTCAGTCTTAAACTGATTGTGATAAGGGACTACCGAACCTTGGAAATAAGCACTGCTTCCAGCTACCGTTGTGATCAAATGAGAGACATAGCCACCACTACAGCTCTCTGCCAAAGCTAGGGTTTTCCCCGAATTCTTCAAAAGTTTGGCAATTGCTGTTTCCAAGGTCTCCGCATCAAATCCATAGACATACTTCTCGATACGGGGCAAGACCAAGCGGATTTGCTGCTCTACCTCTTGCTGAATTTTTTCCAGATTTTCTCCAAAGACTGTCAGTCTCAATTTGACATGACCCAATGAGGGGAGGTAAGCGAGCCGAATGTGTTCCGGAAGTGCATTTTCCCAATCATTAATCATATCAGAGAGCCAGCTTTCGCCGATTCCGGCTGTTTTAATCACTTTATGATAAATCACCGGCAATTCGAAAATTTCATGCAGTTTTGGAAGCACAAAGTCGTTCATGAGCTTTTTCATCTCATGGGGTACTCCAGGCATGGACATCCAGTAGCTGTCTTTTCGCTCAAACCACATCCCCGGAGCAGTTCCCACTTCATTTGGTACATAGGTGCAGCAGGAGGGAAGATGTCCTTGGAGGATATTCAGCGGGGTCATTTCACGTCCTCTACGTTTGAAGAAGTCAGTGATGGCTTCGACTGCCTCGGGAAACTCCCGAATCGGACAATCAAAATATTCTGCCAAAAGCGGCTTGGTCAAATCATCTTGAGTGGGCCCCAATCCTCCTGTGATCAAAATCAAATCTGCACGCACCTCCGCCTCGGCGAAAGCTTTTAGGATATCTGCTCTATTGTCACCGACGGTAGTCTTGCGGATGACCTTGACTCCTTTGAGATCCAGCTGCTGAGAAATCCAATGGCTGTTGGTGTCCACGATCTGCCCGTAGAGTAATTCATCTCCAATAGCAATGATTTCTGCTTTGATCTGCTTCATGGTATTATCTTACTTTAGCTTTGTTGAGGATTTTGGAAAAGAGTGTGGGAAAGAAACGCTTGAGATACACGGCATAGGTTTCTTTTCCCCCAATGAGTACTTCTTCTTTTTTTCGGTTGATGGCTTTGAAGATTTCTTCAGCACAATCTTCGGGTTTCATTCCTTTTTCCTGTGCCTCATCCATTTCATTAAGCGGGCTACCATCGGCAGTTAAAGCATTAATCGAGACATTGGTTCGGATAAAACCGGGACAAATTAAAGTTACCGTGATATGGTCTTGAAAATGCTCTGCTCTCAGCGTATCAAAAAAACCGTGAAGGGCATGTTTAGAAGCAGCATAGGCTGATCGATAAGGGGTGCCAAATTTTCCCACCAAACTGCTTACCACACCAAAATGTCCCTGCTGATTTTGAATGAAGTGGGGGAGAATCGCTTTGGTCAAGGCGACCGTACCGAAGAAGTTGATTTCCATTAGCTTTCGATCCACCGAAAGTGCAGTTTCTTTGATTAGAGACCGCTGACTGATGCCGGCATTGTGAAGGAGAATGTCGATTTTTCCGAACATAGCAATGGCTTCTTGGGTCTTGTTTGGCATTTCTTCTGATTTGGCCAAGTCCAAGCCTAAGATTTTCACATGATCCGATGTAGGGCATTGGGCTTTGACTTCCTCCAAAGCTTCGAGATCACGTGCCGATAGAATCAAAGCATAGCCTGCATTAGCAAAACGTAGTGCTGCTGCTCGTCCAATTCCGGAAGATGCTCCGGTGATCCAGATTACTTTTTGATCAGTCATTTGGGCTATTTTCGTTCATAATCGACAAAGCGAAAAGCATAGGAATGTCTCTCATCTGTAGGATGATATTCTTCGAAAGTGATTTTCCATTCGGCAGGATCAAACTCCGGAAAATAGGTGTCCCCTTCAGGTTCGGCCTCTACTTCTGTCAGGATCAACTTGTCTGCAAGTGGAAGGGTCTGTTTATAGATTTCTCCACCCCCGATAATAAAAAGCTCATCCAAATTCAATTTGTTACAAAAGGTAAAGGCATCTTCAAAATTTTGGAAGGTATAGTGACCTTCAGGCACCTCGAATTCAGGATCTCGGGTGATGACCAAGTGTGTTCGATTGGGAAGAGGCTTGCCGAGTGAAAGGAAAGTTTTCCTTCCCATCAATAAGTAGTGACCTGTAGTGATGGCCTTAAAACGTTTGAAATCAGCGGGTAGCCTCCATACGAGTTCATTTTCTTTTCCGATGACGTTATTTTTTGCCCGAGCGGCAATTAGAGTTAGCTTCATATATTCTTGTTCAAAGCGGAATTTACCTCGATCAAGTGGTTTTAAAAAGTCAAAATTTATCAAAAGGGTGAAAATGAAAAAAGGCAATGGATTAACCGCTGCCTTTTGATTTCTAAGTATGTTTGTGAATTAATCCTCACCCATTCCCTGCATAATATTTGGGTATTCGGCCATGGTTAGGGATTTGGGGCTGTTCATATCGATTTCGATGACGTTCATTTCTACCGTGCTGCCATCCACATCGGTAAAGGTCATGGCCATAAAATCACCGGAAGGAAGATGGCTGAATCGCTTGGCATACTTTTCTTTAGTGGCTTTTTTCATCATGGGACTGTTCATTCCCCAGAAAGCAGTAAGGCCTTCGATCGGCTCTTGTGTGATCCAATAGTTTCCTTCTCCATCCTCACTTTTGACATGGTATTCATCGCAGGTGTATCCTAGGATGGTTTTGGTATTACCTGTTTTTTCAAAAGTAATATCCTGCTCATCGATTTGATTATCCACTTCCTGATCGACGATAGTTTCGGGATCCATTTTATAAGCAAAGCTGTTTTTAGTGCCTTCGCTATCCATAAAGACGATGGAGGCTTTGTTTTTCGTGTCAAAAATAATGGTGGAAACCGCCTCTTTGGACTTGGGGTCGGTGATTTCCATTCCGATGTATTCGTTTGGCGTCAAAAGTGATTTCATCTGCACGGGATCTTCGGCCTTTCCTTTGGCATTTTTGGAGATGATTTCCATAGTCATAAACCCTGTAAAATCGTAGGCTTCCTCGGTATCCACAGGTTCACCCATTCCCGCCATAATGGATTCCATATCCATATTTAGAGGACTGGACTCACTGCTTCCTAGAGCGCTGAGTTGCTTTTCTATTTGCCGCTGCACGAGCTTATTGACTTCTTCTTCGGTTTTTTTCTCGAGCGCATTTTGGGCTCCACGCTCTGCTGCCTGTTTGAGTTTTTTGATTAATTGAGCTTCTACCGTGGTACTTGCTAAAAGTAAAATAGGTAGAAAAATAAAGAGTAGCTTTTTCATAATTCTAGTTTTTAAAATGCTGGTTTGTTTGAGTTTAAAGTTCTTTAAAATTTGGTGGAATTAAAAATTTCCCCCTTAAATCTGCAAAGATCATGGTTAAAAGAGGAGGTTTAATTGTAAAAAAAATCCGCGAAGAATACACGAATAAGACTTTGGTTTAATGGAAGAAATAGCCTCAGAGAGAACATTTGATTTTGAAAGAAATAGGGAGCTCAGCCACGAATCCACGAAAAAGGTTTTGGCTCAAGGGATTTGGCTAAAAAACGCTTGGACAAAAGCACGGAATGATTTTTTGATTTATGGAAGAGTTTTTCAAAATCTTCGATGATTAGCGGGCAAAAAAATCTTGCTTTGGCATTCATGAAAAATATTAGTGAATTAGTGGCATAATATTCAGCTACTAATACACGAATAAGACTTTGGTTTAATGGAAGAAATAGCCTCAGAGAGGCGCCCTTATTGTAGAACAATTGAGAATAAAGAGAGAGAGCTTCGGAGAAGCGATTTGATTTGTTTATTAACAAAAGCCACGAATTCGCGAATAAGGTTTGGCCAAGAACATTTCAAAAAATCAGCGCATTTTGGCTTAAAATTTAGCCACGAATGCATGAATGCGAATTTGGTTTGATTTCGAGTAAAACGAACTAGTGATCTCATGTTTCCATTTGATTGTAAAGCTATCTAATCCTTAAAATTTTGTAAATTAGTAGCAAATTGTTGCCTTATTACATCAATCGTATGACTAATTGAACTCAAATGAAGACGGTAAGAAAAACTATCACAGTAACCCAAAAACAAAGCGATTGGATTAAGTCCCGCCTTGAAGCAGGTGATTTCACCAATGAAAGTGAATACATCCGGGATCTTTTAAGAAAAGATCAATATCAGAATTCAGAATTTACCATAACAAAGGCTTTGATAGAGGAAGGCTTAGAAAGCGGAGTTAGTGAGGCGGGTATTCCTGAAATTATGAGGGAAGTTGAGGAAAAAATGAAGCGAGATGGGAGATTATAAGTTGTCCAATGCTGCAAAGAGAGACCTTTCCTCAATCTACGAATTTGGGATTGAGACTTTTGGTATTCATCAAGCTAGGATTTACTTAAATAAACTGCATAAGGCCTTTTTGATATTAGCGGAAAATCGGGAATTAGGCCACGATGTATCCGAATTTGCCGAAGGATTAAGAAGGTATATTTTTGATTCTCACGCTATATTTTACCTACCAATAGACTCTGGGGTTTTTATCGTAAGAGTATTGGGGCAGCAAATGGATTATAAAAAGCACATTAAATAAGAATTTTTTAGAAAAGAAATGCTTCGTTTTCTAAAAAACAGCCACCAATACACGAATAAGATTTGGTTTAATGGAAGGAAAAGCCTCAGAGAGGCGCCCTTATTGTAGAACAATTTAGCATAACAAGGAAGAGAGTTTCTGAAAAGCGATTTGAGTGGATGAGTTTTAAAAGCTAGCCACGAATAAATTTAAAGCAGATTGGAACAATCAACTCTCTCAAATTTTTCCCGCAGAAAGACGCAGAAAAAGGAGCAGATGATCGCAGATTTTTAGTGTACCAAATAAAGAGTGGTAAAATGCTTCAAAAATAAATTAGTGCATTTTGGCTTAAAATTCAGCCACTAATACACGAATAAGATTTGGTTTAATGGAAGAAATAGCCTCATAGAGGCGCCCTTATTGTAGAATAATTGAGAATAAAGGGGGAGAGAGCTTCGGAGAAGCGATTTGATATAGTTCTTTAAAAAAGCCGCGAATTCACGAATAAGGTTTGGAGAAAAGAATTTCAAAAAATTCGTGCATTCGTGGCTTAAAATTTAGCCACGAATTCACGAATAAGAATTTGGTTTGATGGGAGGAATAGCCTCATAGAGGCGCTCTTATTGTAGAATAATTGAGAATAAAGGGGGAGAGAGCTTCGGAGAAGCGATTTGATATAGGTATTAATAGAAGCCAAGAATTCACGAATAAGGTTTGGAGAAAAGAATTTCAAAAAAATAATGCATTCGTGGCTTAAAATTCAGCCACGAATTCGCGAATGAGAATCAGCTTAAAGCTCCTAATTTAACTTAGAAAAGGACGATCATTCCTGCTCTAATGAACAGATTTGTGTTCCTAGGAGATCTGATACCCTCGCAGAAAATCCTCAGCTTTCATCCGCTTTTTACCCTCTAGCTGTAATTCCAAGATTTCAAGAGGCGTGGTTCCCGTTCCTATCAGAAAGGATTTCTTCTCATCCGACCAAAATTCCCCAGGCTCCAATTTTTTCTTCTCATCTGAAATTTTGGTCTTATAAAATTTCCAAACTTTACCATCAATTTCTGCCCAAGCAGCAGGATAGGGGGAAAGCCCACGTACTAAATTATGAATAGACTCGGCTGTCTGATTCCAGTCAATTTTGCCCGTTTCCTTGAAGATTTTTGGGGCATGATGACGCGCTCTGCTTTCATCTTGAGGTAAGGGCTTGACTTCATCTTTGGCTATGGCTTCCACCGTACTAAGGACTAATTCAGAACCGATATTCATCAGTTTCTCGTAGACCGAACCCAAATCATCCTCGGGGAGGATTGGTACTTTCTCCTGAAAAATAATACTCCCGGTATCGATTTCATGCTTGAGAAAAAAGGTGGTGACACCCGTTTCGGTCTCCCCATTGATGATGGCCCAATTGATCGGGGCAGCTCCTCGATAATCGGGAAGCAGGGAGGCATGAAGATTAAATGTGCCCAATGGAGGCATGTTCCAAACGGATTCTGGAAGCATCCGAAAAGCGACCACAATCTGAAGATCAGCTTTCAGCGCTTTTAATTCCTCTTGAAATTCAGGATTTTTAAGGTTGGTTGGTTGCAAGATGTGAAGTCCAAGCTTTTGGGCAGCTTGCTTGACGGGGGAACCCACCAATTTTTGCCCTCTCCCTTGGGGCTTGTCCGGGGCAGTGATCACTCCGACAATATTCCACCCGGACTCGACCAGCTTTTCCAATGCGGGCACAGCAAATTCGGGCGTGCCCATGTATATAATTCGTAATTCTTCTTTTGACTTCACTGCTGTATTTATCATTCGTTATTCAGCGCTTTTTTATTTACTCTAGATTTAGCAAAAAACAAAAGCTTCAATGTTTAAACTGCTCTATTTCTGTCTTCAGTCTTCCTTCTCCTCTCTTATTCGTAAATCAAATACTTCTCCCGCTTCTGCATGTAGGCTTTCAAACCTGCTTTCCAACTTTCCCTTATTTCTGACTCACTTTTTCCAGCTAAAATCTGTTTTTTGAGTTCATCTGTTCCGGCTAAGGTATTGAAGAAATTATTGAAAAATTTCTCTTTCATCCCTGATTTCTCATACGCGTCCAGCAAATACTTGAGCGTAAATTGATGATCAAGTGATTCATCCCGTAAGTCCACACCATAGCAGCGTTTATCTTGATGGGGTGGGGTTTTGGACATGCCATCTATACTTACAGGAGTAAAGGTAAAATTCCCGAATTTAGGATCTGGATAGCCATACATCTGAAAAGGATCGTAAGTACCTCTACCTAATGACATCACCGTTCCTTCAAAAAAGCAGGTGCTTGGATACAATTTGATAGCCAAATCACTGGGTAAATTTGGGGAAGGTTTTACAGGAAGGTTATAAGCTTGATCCCGCTGCCAATTGGCAACAGGGATGACTTCTAAATCGGCAGATATCCCTCCTTTGAGCCATTTTTCTGCATTGATCATTTGGGCGAGTTCTCCCACAGTCAACCCATGTACTACAGGGATGGGATGCATGCCCACAAAGGATTCGTAGCCCGCCTTGAGCATGGGGCCATCCACGAAGCTGCCATTGGGATTTGGGCGATCAAAAATGATCACTTTTTTACCTTGTTCTGCACAGGCCTCCATCACGTAGTGCATAGTGCTGATATAAGTGAAAAACCGTATTCCTACGTCCTGTAAATCAAAAATAACTACATCCAAGTCTTTGATCTGATCTGCGGAAGGTTTTTTGTTATTGCCGTAAAGTGAAATGATGGGAAGTCCTGTTTTTTGGTCTATGCTGTTATCCACTTTCTCTCCGGCATCGGCGGTACCTCGAAATCCATGCTCGGGTACAAATACTTTTTTGATCTCAACTCCCTTTTCCAACAAAAAATCCACCACATGTTTTTTGTCAGATTGGGGGAGAATGGAGGTTTGATTACCTACTAGCCCCACTTTTTTACCTTGAAGCAAAGGCAGATACAGCTCGCTTCGCTCAGCCCCGGTCAGGGGAGTTGGCTGAGCATGAATGGAAAACATCACCACGAGAAATAAAACCCCTGTCAAAAAGTGGGAAAGAACTGTATTTTTCATATGCTTCATAGTATTTTGCGCTGCGTTTAGACAAATTAAATCACTCTATTGAACCTTTCCTATTTCATAGCCAAAAGAATCAGTTTTAAAGGTAGCGGGGGCTTTTCCAAAACCATCCACCAAATAGCAGTGGGGAGTTTGGCTTTGGGCTTGGCTGTCTCTATTCTTTCCTTTATGGTTTTGGGAGGTTTCCAAAAGACAGTTTCTGAGCGTGTTTATGGTTTTACTGGACACTATCAGGTTCAGCGCTTTAGCATGAGCAATGCCTTTGAAGAATTGCCTTTTTCTCTCAAATCAGAGTTCTCCGAAAAGAAATCCTCCTTAGCATTTATTGAAAAAACCCAATCCTTTGCGCATAAAGCAGCCTTAATCAAGGGCGAGCAGGAGGTGGAAGGCGTTTTGATGAAAGGAGTGGGGCTGGATTTTGACACCTTGGCATTTAAGGAATACCTGGTGGAAGGAAGATTGATTCAAATTCCAGAATCAGGCACCTCCAATGAATTGATGCTAAGCCGCTTCATTGCTAATCGGCTTCGGTTGAAAGTGGGCGATCGAATCATCCTGTATTTCGTACAAGATCCTCCTCGGTACCGACGTGTGGAAGTTGTGGGAATCTATGAGACATTTTTGGAGAATTTTGATCAAAAAATAGTAATCGGCGAACTCCAAACCATTCGAAATCTGAATGGCTGGAAGTCAGATGAGGTAGGGGGAATAGAAGTTTTTGTGAATCAGGATCCGAGCGAAGAATTGAGCTACAGGATGGAGGAAATCCTAGACCTTGATCTTAAACTGATCAATTCGCAAGACAAATATTTGGAAATATTTGATTGGCTAAAGCTCCTGGATACCAATGTGTATGTGTTTATCAGTTTAATTGGTTTCGTAGCCATTTTCAACATGGGAGCCATCCTGTTTATCCTGATTATGGAGCGTACGCAGATGATTGGATTGCTTAAAGCCTTGGGCGCAAAGAATGCTCAAATCCGTCGGATTTTCTTCTGGAATGGCATGCGGATTTTAGGTCGGGGCTTGCTGATCGGAAATGCCATAGGACTTGGCTTTGGCTTTTTGCAGTATTACTTTCGATTGATTCCTTTGGACACTCAAAGCTACTACATGAGCTATGTTCCGATTGATTGGAATTGGCCGGTATTTTTACTGATCAACATGGGTATCACCGTATTGACGGCACTTGTGCTTTGGATTCCTGTGGTGGTTATTTCAAGGGTGAATCCCATTCAATCGATTCGCTTTGATTAAGCTTATAGGGTGAAAAAATACTTTTAATTTTCATCCAGATTACCCCTAATACGGCTTCTTTGAAGATTCCTTTGCTCATTTTCGAAGTGCCTTTAGTTCGGTCTGTAAAAATGATCGGTACTTCGGTGATCTTAAAGCCCAATTTCCAAGCGGTAAACTTCATCTCGATCTGAAATGCATAGCCGATAAAGCGAATATTATCCAAGACTATTCCTTCCAAGACCGATCGGTGATAGCATTTAAATCCTGCAGTGGAATCTTTGATCGGTAGTCCTGTGATGAATTTGACATATACAGAGGCAAAATACGACATCAAAACGCGACCGATCGGCCAATTAACTACATTGACACCGGTGATGTAGCGTGAGCCAATAGCCAAATCAAATCCTTCATGAGCACAGGCTTGATAAAGTCGGATAAGGTCTTTGGGATCATGAGAAAAATCCGCATCCATTTCAAAAATGTAATCAAAGCCTTTGCTCAAAGCCCATTTAAAACCCGAAATATAGGCTGTCCCCAGGCCTAATTTCCCTTTTCGCTCCAAAAGATGTAATCTATCGCTAAATTGGTTTTGATGGTCCCGAACAAGTACAGCGGTGCCATCAGGGGAAGCATCATCGATAATTAACAGTTCAAAATTCCCCTCCAAAGCCATCACAGCCTGAATCATATCGGCAATGTTTTCACATTCGTTATAGGTGGGGATGATGACGAGTTTGCGATGCTTCATATTCTTTCTAAAGTCCAAAAGTAATCTTTAGCAGGAGTTTTTGAAGAATGGTGCTTGCTAATTTTACTTAAAAGCTACATTTGCAGCAAAATCACCCCTATGGAAACAAAGATTGCAATAGTTAGCTATTTTTCAACAGGTGCTTACGATGCCAACACTGTCGATGAAAACGAAATTCTCTCTGGCATACTTACTGACCTTGGATTTTCCAATGAAATCGTCGCCTGGTCCGACCCCCAAGTTGATTGGTCTTCCTATTCTACCTTGCTGATCAAGTCGGTTTGGGATTATTTTGATTATTATCCTGAGTTTTTGACCTGGATGGATAAAATCAATGAGTTGGGGATTCCCGTGCTCAATGATTTGGATACCATTCG
This sequence comes from Algoriphagus faecimaris, assembly GCF_900101705.1. Lineage (GTDB taxonomy): Bacteria > Bacteroidota > Bacteroidia > Cytophagales > Cyclobacteriaceae > Algoriphagus > Algoriphagus faecimaris. The sequence goes on from NZ_FNAC01000033.1 coordinate 13,500, forward strand.
ATGGAATAGCTCCAAGTCGTATTTGCTGGAAATAGAAGAAAAAGGCTTCCCTGTGATCGCTGGAAAACTCCTAGAAAAAGGTTCAATTCCCAAGCTAGAGGAAATAAAAGAGCATTTTGACCAAGAAGTTTTGGTAGCCAAGCCCCTAGTGAGTGGGGGAGCAAAGAATACCTTTAAAATTCCGGTCAATGAATGGGAGGATTATGCTCCAAAGCTTCAAAAATTACTGGAGGGAGAGGCCTTTTTGCTGCAGCCTTTCATTCCCGAAGTGGCTAGTGTAGGGGAGTATTCTCTGATTTTCTTTAATGGGATTTTCTCTCATGCTGTTTTGAAAACTCCTGCCAAAAAAGATTTTAGAGTTCAGCATTATTTCGGAGGAACGATAAGTGTGATCGAGCCAACAGCGCATTTACTTGAAACAGCTAAAAGTTTCATACGAGAGTTTGCTTCTAATTCGCTCTATGCCCGAGTCGACGGTGTGTTGGTCGATGGGAAATTTTATTTGATGGAGTTGGAACTGATCGAGCCCTATCTCTTTCTCGACCGTACTGCAGAAGCTATTCCCAACTATATCAAGGCACTCAGCGATCGCTTATTGTAAATTTAGCTACATAGGTCCAAGTGACTCTGAGCATAATCCGAACCTTTACTCGCTGCTTCTTGGATAAACAGACAGCCTTGGGAGTTTCCCATTTGGGTCATGCAAATGCCTTTTTTGGCTAAAGCTTCCACATGCTTGGGATTTTGCTTCAGTACCGCTTCAAAATCCTCTAAAGCCCAATGAGGATAGCCTGCTCGCATTAAGGCAAAGCCTCTGTTGTATCTCCCGATCATGTTGTCAGGCTCGTACTTCACATAGGTATTAAATGAAGCCGCGCAGCCGAGGACATCGCCCAAATAGGCCCGGGCCATTCCTTGATAATAGTGCAGTTTGGGCTCTTTGTCATTGATTTCTTTGGCTTTTTGGAAAAACTCATCAGCCTGTCTGTAACTCTCGGTCATTAAGAGAGCCTTGCCTAAATGATAGAGAATCTGATAATCTTTAGGGTCTTTTTTGGCGGCATTGAGGAGGGCTAGTTCTGCTTCCTTGTAGCGTTTTTCCTGATAATAGATCTTACCAATTCCTGCAAAAGCTTGTGCATAGTTGGGGTCGAGGTCAATGATCCGTTCATAATCCTTTATGGCTTCAGGGATACGGCCAAGTTCTTCATAGGACCTTGCTCTGAGGTGCAGGGCTTTTAGGTCTGTGACTTGAAAAAAGAGGTATTGATTAAGCTCGGAGATGACTTCTTCGTATTCCTGATTGTAAAAAAGACGCTCGGCATTTTGTAAGGTAGATTGGCAGGAAGAAAATAAAACGGCGAGCAGTAAAATAGTTGGTGTATGAGTTTTTCGTAGCATGGCTAAATAAACAAAAAAATAAAGGGATAGAAAATTATTTTTAAAAAATTCTATCCCTTTTTTTACTTTTTTAACTTAGAGAACTCCCTTAGTAGAAGGTAGTTGGTCAAGGTTTTTTGGATCACGCTGTACGGCCATTTTTATGGCTCTTGCTAGACCTTTGAAAACAGCTTCAATTTTATGATGCTCATTTTCCCCTTCTGCTTTGATATTCAGGTTACATTTTGACGTGTCTGAGAAGGATTTGAAGAAATGGAAAAACATTTCTGTTGGCATATCGCCTATTTTTTCCCGCTTAAATTCAGCTTCCCATACTATCCAAGGTCTCCCTCCAAAGTCAATTGCTACCTGAGCCAAGACATCATCCATAGGCAAAAGAAATCCGTATCGATAGATTCCTTTTTTGCTGCCAAGGGCTTGCAGATAAGCCTCTCCAAGCGCTAATGCAGTATCCTCTATGGTGTGATGCTCATCTATGTGCAGATCGCCATTCACCTGAATCTCCAAATCCGTCGAACCATGCTTTCCGAGTTGCTCCAGCATGTGATCAAAGAAATGCAAGCCCGTATTGATTTTACAGATGCCTTTTCCATCTAGGTTGAGCTTGATGAAAATGTCTGTTTCAGAGGTAGTTCTTTTGACTTCTGCTGTGCGCGAAGGGAATTTGAGAAATTGATAGATCTCATCCCAGTCCTTGGTCGAAAGTAATGCATCCCGCTGTGGTTCTCCAATGAAAATCGCTTGTGCACCAAGATTTTTGGCCAGTTGAATATCGGTCAAACGATCACCGATCACAAAGCTTCCCTCGAGATCGTATTCTTCAGAGAAGTATTCCTCCAAGAGCCCCGTTCCAGGCTTTCTTGTGGGTAAGTTCTCATGTTCAAAACTATTATCGATATGAATGGCCTGAAATTGAATATTTTCCTGTTCCAGGGTTTTTAGCATTTTGTACTGTGCAGGCCAAAAGTCTTTTTCGGGAAATGAATCCGTGCCCAATCCATCCTGATTAGTGACCATTACGAGTACAAAATCGGTTTCTTCGGCGATTTTCCGAAGGTTGGAAATTGCCTTGGGCACAAATTCGAGCTTTTCCAAGCTATCTACTTGATAATCCGTAGGTGGCTCTTTGATGATCGTGCCGTCTCGGTCTATGAATAAAACTTTCTTTTTCATCTGATTATAATTTGTTTTTTAGAGGTCAGATGGAATCTCGCACATTTTCCCCGATCCATCGGGGCATGCCTCTGTGTGTCGTTTGCGTCGTGCTCGATTTCATGTGTCTATAATTGATTTTCAAAGGTCACTACCTGTCCCGAACTTGATTCGGGATAATCTTGCATACTTGATAGTTATCCCAGTGTGTGTCGCTTTTTGTCATGCTCGATTTCATTAACAATTTTTGATTTGCGAGCTTTTCAATTTCTAAGCTCCTATTTTTCGCTAATTCTTTGAAAATTTTGCAGCGAGTTTATCTAAGTCTAGCTACTAATTTTCGATTTCTGAAAAAACGTTTTTGAGTGCGCTTATCAGGGTTTCATTTTCATATCGTGTGCCTACTGTAATGCGGAGGCAATCCTCACAAAGGACCACCTTAGATCGGTTGCGGACGATGATCTTTGAATCTATAAGCGCCTGATATACCTCATTTGCTTTTGGCATTTTGACCAAGAGAAAATTAGCCTGAGAAGGGAAGACTTTTTGAATAAAAGTCAAATTTGACAATTCCTTTTCTAGATAAGCTCTTTCCTCTAAAATCTCCGCAATCATTCGGTTAACTTTACCAACATTTTGGATGGATTCTAATACGGTATCTTGAGTCAAGCCGGAGATATTATAGGGTGGTTTGATTTTATTTAAAATCTGTATCAGCTCTCTAGAAGCAAAAGCCATCCCGAGTCTAAGTGATGCCAAACCCCAAGCCTTGGAAAAGGTCTGCATGACTAATAAATTGGGAAATTCACTGAGATGCGTCGTAAAACTCGGTTCGTCATTGAAATCGATATAGGCCTCATCTACGACTACTATACCTTCGAATTTTTGAAGGATATAGAGGATATTTTGGCGATTGACCTTATTGCCACTAGGGTTATTTGGGCTACAAATGAAAATGATTTTGGTATTTGCATCTACCTTTTCGAAGATCAAATCCACCTGTAATTGAAAGTCTATGCTGAGTGATACCTTTTTGGTCTCCACATCATTGATCGCAGCACTTACTTCGTACATGCCGTAGGTGGGAGGTAGGAGAATCACATTGTCTTTTCCTGGCCTGCAAAATGCCCTAAATAAAAGGTCAATGGCTTCATCGGAGCCATTTCCCAAGAATATCTGACTCGGGTCTACTTGTTTTATTTTTGATATTTCGGTTTTTAAAGCCAGCTGATAGGGGTCAGGGTATCTGTTGAAATCTTCATCGGTGATAGAGCCATAGGGGTTCTCATTGGCATCTAGAAATATCCCTTCTTTACCTGAATATTCATCCCTAGCCGAAGTATAAGGCTGGATTTTGGCAATATGGGGACGTAGCAGAGAATTCAGGTCGAAACTCATAAATTATTTTCTTTCAGGTAATTGAGTCTGATGGTCACAGCATTTTTGTGTGCGTCAAGGAGCTCATTTTCAGCCATGATTTCTACTGTAGGTCCGAGGTTTTTCAAGCCTTCCGGACTTATTTTTTGATAGGTGATTTTTTTGACAAAGGAATCAAGTGATACTCCGCTGTAGTTTCTCGCGTAGCCGTAAGTGGGCAGGGTGTGATTGGTGCCTGAAGCATAATCTCCCGCAGACTCAGGTGTATAATTTCCTATGAAAATAGATCCGGCATTCACTATAGCATCCACTGTTTCTTCCTCTTTTTGCACAGAAATAATAAGGTGCTCGGGAGCATATTCATTGATAAGGGCAATCGCCTCATCTTCATCTTGCAATACCACTGCTACAGAATTATTCAAGGCCTTTTTGGCTATATCTCTTCTTGAAAGCTTTTCGAGCTGCTTGTTGATTTCTTTCAGTACTTTTTTCGCAAATTTTTCTGTGTGAGTCACCAACACTACTTGTGAATCTACTCCATGCTCAGCTTGAGACAATAAATCTGCGGCGACAAAGGAAGGAACTGCAGATTCGTCAGCATATACCAACACTTCTGAAGGCCCCGCCGGCATATCGATAGCCACTCCGTATTTGGTAGCTAGTTGTTTGGCTGCGGTCACAAATTGATTGCCCGGCCCAAATATTTTATCCACCTGAGGCACTGATGCTGTCCCAAAGGTCATGGCCGCCACGGCTTGTGCACCGCCCACTTTGACAATCTTGTGGATCCCAATTAACTGAGCGGTGAACAGGATAGCAGGGTGCACTTTTCCCTCTCGATTGGGAGGCGTACAAAGGACAATTTCTTTACATCCAGCGATCTTGGCCGGAACTCCTAGCATCAAAACAGTACTAAATAAGGGTGCAGTACCTCCCGGAATGTATAATCCCACTCGCTGTACGGCTACACTTCTGCGTTTGCAGAGCACACCGGGCATGACTTCTTCTACCAGTTCGGGACTAGCTTGGGCTTGGTGAAAACGTTCAATATTTGCTTTGGCAGTCTCAATAGCTTGTCTCAGCTCAGGACTTAAGGCGGCAGAAGCAGCCAAAATCTCCTCTTCTGAGACCAATAAGCTATCCAAGTCAACATGATCGTATTCATGGGCAAACTTGTATAAAGCCTTATCCCCGTTCCGTTTGACTTTTCTTAGGATGGGTTTAACTATTTTGTTGATCTCTTTGGTTTTAAAAACAGGACGGGCCAATTCTTTTTTCCAAGTAGAAGGAGCGGGATTTACAAGAATATTCATACGTACAAAAATTTTTAGATGACCATTTTTTCAATCGGTACTACCAAGATTCCTTCAGCACCTGCCGCTCGAAGTTCTTCGATATTTTCCCAGAATTGATCTTCACTGAGTACCGAGTGTACAGAAGACCAGCCCTCTTGGGCAAGTGGCAAAATAGTAGGGCTTCGCATACCGGGGATCAAGCTGATAATTTTGTCCAGTGATGCATTGGGTGCATTAAGAAGGACGTATTTGTTGCTTTTGCCTTTTTGAACAGCATTGATTCTGAAGAGAAGTTTTTCTGCTATTTCTGATTTCCAATCCTCCAATTGACTATTGGCGATCAGCACTGCCTCAGATTTGAAGATTTCTTCTACTTCCTTGAGTCCATTCATCATCAGCGTGGAGCCTGAACTGACGATATCGCAGATGCCTTCTGCCAAGCCGATAGAAGGAGCGATCTCCACAGATCCGGAGATTTCGTGAATGTCTGCAGATATATTTTTGGAGGCTAAATAGTCCCCAAGAATTTTCGGATAGGAGGTGGCTATATTTTTTCCTTCAAAATACTGTATTCCATTGTATTCCTGTCCTTTGGGGATGGCTAGGGAAAGTCTACATTTAGAAAACCCTAGTTTTTTGAGGGTTTTGACTTTTTTGTCTTTTTCGACAAGCTCATTTTCTCCTACAATCCCCAAGTCTGCCACTCCATCAGCAACATAGCCGGGAATGTCATCGTCTCTGAGGAATAGAAACTCGATGGGGAAGTTGGTGGAGGTTGATTTTAATTTACCTGTTCCGTTGTAGAATTTGATTCCACATTCTTTGATCAGGCTGAGAGAATCATCGGATAGTCTGCCACTTTTTTGGACAGCGATGCGAATTATTTTTTCCATGATGCAAGTTACACTTAGAAATAAAAGGCTGGTAATAAATTAGTGGTGAATGGCCGAATCCCTATCATCAGCGTCACCGGGTGGGGGTATAAAAATATTCCTCAATGGGAATGATGGAAATGATGCATCCCGTCTCTATGAAGCGGGGCATTAAAAATCTCAATTGCGGGGATGAGTTGTTTCATTTCGAAAGCAAATATACGTTCCCCTATCAAACAGGCAAGTCCGCGAACTGTTTTTTAAAAGTTAAATTCATTTGAGATCGAAAGCGTAGGTTTTTGGAGTAAGTTTCAAAATCAAACTGTAAATTCTTAAAACACTCAACATCCTTTTACGGAGTGATTGCTGAAAGTAATCATGCTTTTTTAGGTATCACCTCCAGAGTAAAGTCCATGATGGCCTGGTAGCCTTTGTCCGAAGGATGGATTAGATCCTGAGAAAAGAAGTCCGGTTCTAGGTCTAGATGGAGAGTTTGATAGTACAAGATTGGGTTTGCGGATGCCAAATTCTGCATTTCAGATGTGAGGTACCTGCGCTGGATTTTGAGGTAGGATTGAAGTGTTTTGGGAAAGGCAGGAAATAAATGAACAGGAGGAATGTCCGCTAAATAGATCCAACTGGGTTGAAATCTATGCTCGAGATATCCAATCAGTTCTTGGAGTTGCTGCTTAAAACGTTTAGGGTGGGTTAGTTTGAAGGAATCATTAGCTCCCAAAAACAGGAGTATTCCTTCTTTTTCTCCTGCGAGCTGTTCGAGATCTTTCCTGAAATAAGGCAAGCACTCACCTGTACGAATTCCGTTTTTCCCAAAGTTGTAGACTTGTATTTCCGGTCCAAGGGCTTGATAGAATTTACCTGCTAGTGTTTGGCTTTGATCAGAAGCTCCGACACCTGCTGCAGTAGATTCTCCCAAAATCAAGTACTGATCAGGTCCACTTCCTGGGATCAAGCGTTCACTTTGGGCTGGAGGAAGTGGGAATCTTTTTTTGACAGAACTTGCCTGCCAGGCTAAGTATGGAAGCATGGGGTATAGCCTAAGCTGAAAAAGTGTATACGAATACATCCGTTAAAAATTAAAGCTTCTAAGCATCCTTTTCCACTCAACCACCGGATTTTTTGGCCTTATATCCCGCTGAGAGTAGCACCTGAAGTACCTTATCCCTGTGATCTCCCTGAATCAGGATTTCTCCCTCTTTAGCTGACCCACCTACACCACATTTGGTTTTGAGCATTTTACCCAAGTCTTTCAAATCATCTTCACTGCCTACAAATCCGTCGACAAGCGTAACTTGCTTGCCTGCTCGGGCTTTTTTGTCCAACATGACTTTGAGGTTTTGCTGCGCAGGGGGAAGTGTGTTTTGGTTTTCTTCCGAATCGTAATCAAACTCAAAGCGGTCATCGGTCGAATAGACCATTCCGTCACGTTTCTTCCAGTCGTTGTTTCTTTTTGCCATAGCCAAAATTAAAAAAAGCCTGCATCTTAAGGCAGGCTTTTGTTATTATTCTTTAGTTCTAAAGGTCCAAACAGGCCTTTTTGCGTGATTAACTACGTCTTCTGCGATGCTTCCTGTGATCAAATGCATAAACCCTGTCCTCCCGTTGGTTGCCATTGCGATCAGGTCTGCTTTGATATCCTCTGCAAACTCGATGATGCCACCTTCTTCGGAAAGGGAATTGTAGATTTCCGCTTTCACATTTTCGAAATTAAACTGCTTGGTGAAGTATCTTATTCGCTGAAGTGATTCACGACTTGTCTCAAAAGTGCCCGGCGTATTGACAATAACGAAATATAGCTCCGCATCAAATAAATGCTTTAATCGCTTCACTCTTGCTGCTACTTCTGGTGAGTTTTCTCTGAAATCACTGGCAAATACAATCTTTTTGATGTCCTTAGGATGAATGGCACTCTTGATCGTGACCACGGGACATTGTGAATTTCGAACAACCTTCTCGGTATTGCTACCGATCAAGATTTCTTCCAATCCGGAGGAACCTTGAGAACCCATCACTACAAGATCAGGTTTTTCGGCCTCGATCGATTCGTAAATGCCTTTGAAAGCATTTCCCATTTTCAAGTTGGTAGAAAATTTGAAATCGCTTTTTTCATATTTCTTCTCCAAATCGGCCATTTGGGTTTTTCTTCTATTGGTAAGCTCAATAAAGAAGATTTGATTTTCCATTTCAGGAATCATTTCTCCACCTCCCATGGTACCAAATCCAGTATTTGCAGGGATTTCCATCACATGAAGTACTTCTACATGGACATTGTCCAGTCGCTCTGCAAGGGCAATACTGAAATCTAGAGCAAATTGTGCTTTTTCAGAGAAATCGTAGGGTACGAGTATTTTGGTCATTGTCAAAAAGGTTAATGTTTATGCCAAATTAACAGATTTTTTAGATCAAAAAAGGATTTGAACCCGAATGATCAAAAAAGAATCCCTAGTCCAAACAGGAGTACCCATAGTAAGGTGCTTAATGCCATTCTTTTCAAAAAAGGATCTGTTTCTTTCGAAGAACTGGCTCTTTGTACCCCTAGTCCGACTAAGATCATCAGTGGCAAAGCAATTAAGGCTAATAATGAGTAGTAATGCTCTGACAAAATAGCCCATAGAATCAAGCTGATATTACCAAGGTCCACCAAAGCCCAATTGTAGGTGATGGCCCATTTTTTTCCAATCCTCACCGGGATTGATTTTTTGCCGGCATTTTTATCTGATTCTATGTCTCTAATATTATTAATGTTCAAAACTGCGGTGCTAAAAAAACCGACAGCAGAAGCGATCAATAGTGAAGCGGGAGAAAAGGAGAGGGTATGAAGGAAATACGTTCCTAATACACCCAAAAGACCAAAAAACAAGAAAACTGAGATGTCTCCCAGGCCGGCATAGCCATAGGGATTTTTTCCCGAAGTGTAGGTTATGGCCGCCCAAATCGCTGACAAACCCAAGCCTAGAAATAAAAGGAAAAGCTTCCAATCCTGGAGTGCAATGAAAATCAATAATAAACCAGAGATAAGCGATAAAGCTCCAAAAAGGATCATGGCTTTTTTCATTTCGGAAAGGCTGATAAGACCTGATTGAACAGCTCGGATTGGACCTTCTCGCTCAGCTGAATCTGCTCCGTGAACCGAATCTCCGTAATCATTGGAAAGGTTTGACAGAATCTGTAAAAAGGTTGTCGTCAGTGCGGCCAAAAGTAAGACCTCCCAGCGGAAGTCACTGTCATATGCTGCCAAAAAGGAACCTGCTAAAATACTGGCTAGGGCTAGGGGTAAAGTTCGAAGCCTGACTGCATGTAGCCAGGCTTCTTTTTTAGAACTTAATTCTTTATCCACTGATTAATAGTTATTACTGAGATACTAGTGAAAGTATTTGTTCATCTAGGGGTGTCACAGAAGAGGGAAAGAACTTTTCTAATTCCCCTGCTTCGTTGACGTAATATTTACAGAAATTCCATGAAGGCTCCTGATTATTCCATCCATTTTCTTTTTCGTCAGAAAGCCATCTGTAAAGTGGGTGTTTGTCAAATCCCTTGACAGAGATTTTCTCAAAAACAGGGAAGGTTACGCCATAGTTGGCAGAACAGAATTCTTTGATTTCCTCATTGCTGCCCGGTTCTTGTCCTCCAAAATTATTGGCAGGAAAGGCCAAGATGACGATTTTGTCACCGTAATTCTCATGGAGCTCTTGCAGGGCTTCATATTGTGGAGTATAGCCACATTTGGAAGCCACATTGACGAGTAGAACTTTTTTGCCTTTAAACTGCTCGAAACTTACTTCGTTTCCGTCGAGATCCTTGAGCTTGAAATCGTAAAATTTACTTTCCATGGTTTCTTGATTAAGGGTTGATTCGCTCGATATATAATCAGCTGGGCGCTCCAATGTTTTGCCACAAGCTAAGGTGGCCGTAAGCATGAGAATTGAAAGAAGTTTTTTCATTGTAATAAAATTAGAGGTTAGTGGACGCTCAGGTTTCCTGTAAAGGTAAGTCTGTTTTTTTTGCAGGTTATCTTTGGTGAATATTCATTCAAGACGGACCACCGCTTACATCCTTTCAGGCACTGCAATACCAAGCAAACTCATTCCTTTTTTGATTGTTTTGGCTGTCTGAGAAGACAAAGCTACCCGAAATGCCAATAGATCGGTGTCGTTTTCAGAGAAAATAGGCACATCGGCATAGAATCGATTGTATTCCTTAGCCAAATCAAAGAGGTACTGAGCAATGATGGCCGGGGAAAATTCTGCGCCTGCCTGTTTGATTTTTTTCTCAAAGTCATTTAAAACCAAAATCAAGGAAGATTCTGATTCCGCCAATTGATCGATTTTGGAAAAGTCGGCTTGTTGATAATCTACACCAATCTGATCTGCCTTGCGAAGGATAGAAGCGATGCGAGCATGAGAGTATTGGATAAAAGGTCCTGTATTGCCTTGGAATTCTATGGATTCCTTAGGATTGAAAAGCATTCGCTTTTTAGGATCTACTTTGAGCAAGAAGTACTTCAATGCCCCTAAGCCCAGAATTTCGTAAAGCTCCTTGGCCTGTTCCGTATCAAATCCTTCGATTTTGCCCAATTCCTTGGTATGGGATTCTGCCGTAGCTATCATTTCCTTCATCAGGTCATCGGCATCTACCACTGTACCCTCTCGTGATTTCATTTTCCCTGTGGGCAAATCTACCATTCCGTAGGAGAGGTGATACAAACCCGGTCCATAGGGTCGGCCGAGCTTTCTCATGATTTTAAACAAGACATCAAAGTGATAATCCTGCTCATTTCCAACTACATAAACTGATTTATCGATTTTGAAATCATTGTATTTCAAATCAGCCGTGCCCATATCTTGTGTGATGTAGACAGAAGTGCCATCTGCGCGCAAGACAAGCTTTTCGTCTAGGCCTTCTTCGGTCAAGTCAACCCATACCGAGCCGTTTTCTTTTTTATAAAAAACCCCTTTTGCCAAGCCTTCTTCTACGATATCTTTTCCAAGTAAATAAGTATCAGACTCGTAATAGAATTTATCAAAATCCACACCCATGGTTCTATAGGTGCTATCAAAGCCCGCATACACCCACTCGTTCATTTGCTTCCAAAGTCCAACAGTATCGGGATCATTTGCTTCCCATTTGCGAAGCATGTCTTGAGCTTCTAAGAGAATAGGCGCATTCTTTTTGGCATCTTCCTCGGATTGACCTTGATTTTGGAGTTCTTTGATTTGTTTTTTGTATTCCTTGTCAAAAAGCACATAATATTTTCCCGCTAAGTGATCCCCTTTAAGCCCGGATGAAGTTGGCGTTTCCCCATTCCCGAAGTGCAAATAAGCCACCATAGATTTGCAGATGTGAATCCCACGGTCATTGACCAAATTGGACTTGATGACTTCGTATCCATTAGCTTTGAGAATCTCAGCCACGGCGTAGCCTAGGAAATTATTGCGAAGATGGCCTAGATGAAGTGGCTTATTGGTGTTTGGGGAGGAGTATTCCACCATCACTTTTTGCCCGTTGGCGGGAAGCTGCCCGATTTGACCTTTGGAATAAAGCTGTGTAAAGACGTCTATCCAAGTGTTTTCGTTCAGTACCAAGTTTAGAAAACCTTTGACCACATTAAAATCACTAACATCTTTACAGTTTTTCTTTAGGAAATTCCCAATTTGAGTTGCAGTGGCCTCAGGTGCTAGTTTGGTGATTTTTAGGTAAGGAAAGACTACAAAAGTGTAAGTCCCAGCAAACTCCTTACGAGTAGGTGCCAGGCTGAGTGTATCTAAGGCCAATTCCTCCTGAAACAATTCTCTGAAAGCCTGCTGAATTGCTGAAAGGATATTTTGCTGGATGGTCATGTTATCTTGATGAGTTAAATGCGCTGTTTTCCTATGATTTTTACTTGATCATTAGGAGTGTATTTTTCGAATTAGAAGTGATCTACAAGTGATTTGGTAGTGATTTCAAGTACCTCAAATGCAGCTTCAGCCATGGTGTTTTCAGTGTCTAAGGTAGGATTGACTTCTACTATTTCCCAACAGCACACCCGCTTGTCTTTGATTAATTCTGCATTGAGGGTGATTGCCTCTTCCACAGTGAGTCCGTCCGGTACAGGTGTGCCAGTGCCTACAGAGATGGAGGTATCTAAACTATCCACATCAAAGGAGATGTAGATTTGATCACAGTCTTTTAAAATTTCTAAGGTCTGGGCTGCAATTTTGGAAATCCCTTGCTCCCTTACTTCCTGTGTTTTAAAATTTCTGATTCCGTATTTTTCCATTAAAAAATCCTCAGGAGCTTCCGTGTCTCTTACGGATATAAATACAATATCCTTTGGGTTGATTTTTGGTTGGTCACCACCGATTCGCTTGATTCTTTCCCAATAAGTAAGTGTCTCTTCTGAGGGTTCGTTGACTTTGGACTCCAAATTATCCAAATGAGAAACCATCGCTAAGGGCATTCCGTGCATATTGCCGGATGGAGTAGTAAAGGGAGTGTGTAAATCTGCATGGGCGTCAATCCAAATGATGCCCAAGCGTTTATCCGGGTCAGCGGCTTTGATTCCCATGATGGTACCCGCTGCTGTGCTATGGTCTCCGGCTAGGACGATGGGGAATTTTCTGTCCAGTCTGAGGGATTCGATGGTAGAATAGACGTTTTTTAATACCTGATAAACTCCATCAATGTACTTGGCATTTGGATACTTATTGCCTTTCCAGAGGTAATTGTTGGCGTCTTGGACATTGATCGGGTCAAACTGCGTGAAGAAATCTGATTTTTTGTCCAAGCTGGCGATCTTCAAGGCATCTATTCCCAAGCTAGCTCCTCGTGTGCCTGCGGCGAGTTCTGAGCGAACCTCAACCAATTTAATATCTCTCATAAGCATAAAAGTAATTTGGGTGTAATTTTTAGAGTGCGCAAAAGTAGCTAAAAAGCCCCATTTATCCATTTTTTTAAACTTCAGAAATTCATTTCCTTTCCTAGGAATAGGTGATTTTAATCCCTTAATTCTCCAAACAAGAGGAACCTTTGAGGGGATTTTTAGTATTTGATTTGATATCCAATTAGAAAAAGCAATTTTTGTAAAGAAATCTATAAAACAGGGCAAATGAACCGATATATTGATCTAATTCAACAGACTTTTGACTTTCCTACCAAAGAATTTCATGTGGAAAACAATGAATTGTTTTTCAACGGAGTGAATCTCATGGAAATCATTCAAACCTACGGCACACCGCTAAAGCTCACGTACTTGCCCAAGATTTCTGAGAGTATTCAAAATGCCAAGACTTATTTTAATAATGCCATTCAGACGCATAACTACCAAGGGAAATATACTTACTGCTACTGCACTAAATCTTCCCATTTTAGTTTTGTATTGGATGAGGCACTGAAGAATGATATTCATATCGAAACTTCCTCCACATTTGATATTCCATTGGTCAGAAGTCTTTATGCCAAAGGCAAAATCACCAAGGACACTTACATTGTTTGCAATGGTTTTAAGCGTGAAAAATACAAGCAATACATTGCCGAATTGCTCAATGACGGTTTCAAAAACTGTGTTCCTATTCTGGATAATTTGACTGAAATCGATTATTACCTTGAGCATGTCAAAGTGCCTTTTCAAGTAGGGATAAGAATAGCCGCAGATGAAGAACCTAAATTTGGATTTTACACCTCAAGGCTAGGGGTAAGGTACAATGATATCATTCGTCTCTTCGAGGAAAAAATCAAGGATAATCCTCAGGTAAGCTTGAAAATGCTTCATTTCTTCATCAATTCGGGGATAAGAGATACTGCCTATTATTGGTCCGAATTGACGCGCTTTATTCAAAAATACGTGGACCTTAAGAAAATAGCCCCAAGTCTCGATACGATGGATATTGGAGGCGGTTGGCCCATTAAAACCAATGTGTTTTTTGACTATGACTACCAATACATGGCAGATCAAATCGTCAAAAATATCAAATGGATGTGTGCTAAAAACAACACGACCGAACCGAATATCTTTACCGAATTTGGTAGCTATACCGTCGGGGAAAGTGGAGCGGTCCTGTATTCTGTGTTAGAAGAGAAGCTCCAAAATGACAAAGAGCTCTGGTACATGATCGATGGCTCTTTTATCACTCAATTGCCAGATAGCTGGGGTCTCAATCAAAAGTACATCATGCTGGCTGTCAACAATTGGGAAGAAGAGTATCATAACATTTCTCTCGGAGGCCTGACTTGTGACAGCATGGACTATTACAACTCCGAAGCGCATCAGTTTAATATTTATCTTCCCAAAGTAGAAAAAGGAAAAACGCAATACATTGGATTTTTCCATACGGGAGCTTATCAAGAATCCCTTGGTGGATATGGAGGAATTCAACATTGTTTGATACCTGCACCCAAGCATGTATTGATAGATAGAGATGAGACGGGTAAGATTACCCATCGTCTTTTTGCTGAGGATCAGACTGAGGAGAATATGCTTAAGACGCTGGGCTATACTTCTTAAAGGACATTAGGCTGTCTCTTGAGGTGTTAGGAAATGCCTAGGAGATAGCCATTATTGATTTTTACAAAATTTAGGACAAAAAATTTTACATCATAAATTTTCCTGTCGGACAAATTTTATTTGGTTTCCTATGTGGGTAAACCTAGTGGCTGATTGCAACAATCGATTGCGTCTAAAACAATATTCGAGCTGCTTAATTTATTGACAAAAAGCCAATTATTGTTTGGCAGGTAATTTGGACATTAAGCAATTATGAAACAGTTTTTCCTGGCATTGAGCCTGAGTTTTTTCTTAATTCAATTAAGTGAAGCGCAGGAATCAAAAAATTATAAAGGTGGCTATACCTTCAATAATCTTCGGGGAATTGGAGATTTTGATTATTACCTGACCGATGAAAACGAGCCTGTTCTGAATGGTAAATTTCTTTTTGAGTACAAGAAGCTGGATAGTCTGTCCAAAACAAATTTTTTGAAATTGGAAGTAGAAGGAAACTTCAAGGCCTACCAAAAGGATCAAAACTGGAAATACAAAAAGTCCGCTCACCGGGTAAGGATAGAGGACATTGTAGAAAGAACCATTCAGGCTGATTTAGATACGCGCTTGATAGATTTGACGGCTCAGTATCAGGAGGGAAAGCTCGAGGGTCGATGGGATTACATGGAGAAAAAATGGGAACAGGATACATTTGTTGATGTTTTCAAAACCAATACATTACGATTTGATGATGACAAATTGATCGGGGAGGTACGCTTTGAAAGCGCAGAGCAGGGAAATGCCTATCAAATTTTTGGTCAACTAGATGAAAAAGGCTTGATGGATGGAAATTGGGATTTCTTTTACACCGCAGATCAAATTCCTATTCATGAGACCCGTCGCTACGAAAGCGGATTTTTGATTGGACTATCCAAAGTCAATAGCCTGACCAATGAAAAAATAGATGAAGTAGTCTTTTTTAATGCCATCGAAAAACTGGACTCTCTCAATCAGGGGTTTGAAGTAGATTACTCAGTTTCCGAGGAGTTTTTTGGTTTGACGTTCAATGATGGCTTTGCTGAGACAAGCGAAGAGTTCCAAGAGCAATATCGAGGTACTTATCTCTTGGAAGATGCCTTGTTGAGGATTTTGCAGTTTGAGCAGGAGACTTTTGTGGAAAGTGACGAATTGATTAAGTCCCCGATCTCCACTCGTCGATTTGCCTATGAGGTAAGCGAAGAAGATGAAAAGCGCTATCAACAAATTATTTTGCTTTTTGATGAACTGAAAGATGAAGCTAACCGCAAAAGCAGAATAGATTTTCTATCTCTCAATCAAAATACCTCGGATTCTCTCTCGTATGGTTTGGCCTATTTCGAGTATTTAAGGGACAAACTATCAAAGTTTGACCGAGTTATGGATTTGTTGCGAAGTGAAGACATTCGGTTTTATGATCCTAGTAATTATCTCCGGGACGGCCTGGACTTTCTGGATGAAAGCGAGGAGATTAATTACAGCTTTAGAGGGAATTTGAAGACAAAAGTGTTGGATTTTTCAGAAGTAGAAAAAGTCAATATGCTAGGGGAGGATTTGCTCAATTACCTAAAGCAGGAATACGCCCTTTTTGAAGATCTCAATGGTTTCATTAGCATTCAACAGCAGTCTTTCAGACAAGATAAGGATCTGGAAGCTTTGGAGTCTAGGGTGTTGAGCGAAAAAGGACTGATCGATAGTGTCAAATCTTCCCTTCCAATTCGAGACGAAGCTAATGAGACTTTGGTTAACGCTTTTTATGAAAATCTCGCAGTACAGCAATACCAATCGCTTCTTGATGAATACAATCAAACCGAAGAATTTTTGGAAAAAGCCAACAAAGGTGATGAACTCATCGAGCTACTACAATTTGTACGCACAAGGTTGCCGGAACTGTCGAAATATAGCTCAATGGGGGAAAGGTTGAAAAGCAGGTTCACTGAAAAGACGCTAGATCCCTTCACTTTTGAGACGGAGTTTGAGGTATTGCGACAGGCTGTTTTAGTCGAATCGGCTCAGCGCATCTTAGCTTATGAGCTGCAAGAGATCAAGCAGACCACCGACTTTAATCTAGTCAGAGCGAGACTGTTGACCTTGGATGAATTAGAAAACCGACTTTTGGAACTCCAAGGCAGAAATACGAAACGCCTGGAGCGGAATCTAAATCAGTCCGCCGGAGATATTAATCAACTCAAAAAATTGCTATCACTGTGAGATTAAAGGATATTAAAATACTTTGTTTTTCCTTGTTGTTCATGATGGCAATGAGTAGTGGGTTTGCGCAAGACTCCTCCAATAATGGGGACGAAGATCAGCGAATTACCTCGAGAAGATCTGAGCTTTGGAATGGATTGTACACGAAGTATCGGGTGGGAGAGAAGCTCTATTACTACGGTGAATATCATGTGAGGACTCGGGATCAGCTTGTGCAGAATATGGCACAGATTTACTTGAGGTTTGGGATGAGTTATATCATCAATAAAAACCTGGAAATCACAGGGGGTATCGTGACACCATTTTATTGGGCTCCGCCGGAGTATCAAAATCAGGAAAAAGAATATGATAATATCGTCAATCAGTTCAGGTTTTGGCAGCAAGCTTTATTCATCCAACCTTTGGGGAGAGCAAAAATATATCATCAGATCAGAACCGAACAGCGTTGGAGAAGAGATTATTTCGTAGACTCACCTTTTGAGCTGACGTATAGATGGAGATATAAGATAGCTTCCTATATTCCAATCAATTCACCCAAACTTCAGAAAGGAACTTATTTTCTCTCTGTTTACAATGAGGTATTTGTCCAAACTGGTAAAACAGTTATCCGAAATCCCTTTGAGGATAATCGATCTTTTATTGGTTTAGGTTATATCTTGAATGAGAACATTCAGTTTCAGGCAGGATATGCTAAGAGCTTTCAGCAAAGAGAATCCGGTATCAATTACAACAATCGAGATTTGATCAGATTCTCGGTCTATCACAATTTGGATTTTACAAAAAAGAAAACCCCTCCCGTAGATTTCCAGCCTGTGTTTTAAATAAAAATGTAGGGAATGTAGATCAAGCAAGCAATTATAAAAGCGGTAAATACAGCAAAGGTCACCGCTCCTGAAGCTATATCCTTGATGAGGCCAATTTTGGAGTGAAAATCCGGATGGATAAAATCACAGACTTTTTCCACTGCTGTGTTGAGACTTTCGATGGCTAAGACAAGTCCTATAGCCAAAACCTGCAGCGCCCACTCAAATCGATCGATTTGGAAATAAAATCCCAAAATAGTAAACCCAAAGGCAAAAATAACTTGAGTGATGATGGAGTTTTCATTTCGAATCAGCCAGAAAAAACCTTTTAAGGCATAAACGATACTTTTGATTCGACCAAGAATAAAACTGGACATGAGAATAATTTTTGTCAAAAATAGAAATAAACGGCATTGCCGAAAGGAATAAAAAATTCCCTTCCTCGAGTGAAGAAGGGAAAATTGAACCAGAAATGAATCTGCACTATGGTATTTTATTTGTCAGCATGAGATCCTTCACAGTGGTCTATGATTTTCCCGTCAAGACTCAAATATCCCCCCATGGCATCCGCAGTCATACAGGAGTGTACAGGAAGAATTCCCAGCAATTGACCTACTTCTGCAACATTCATTAAAGCGTCTGAGGCTTTGATGATTCCGTGTTCCTGTGAGATACTTTTTAGATAGGATCTGTTTTGTACTTCCGGAATTTCCCATCCGCTTTCGTTGAGATAAACTACTTCGCCAAAATTGTTTGAGCCATCTGCCTCTAAGAGTACATCTTTTGCCAAGTGCACTCCCCCTCCGTGTACTAAAATTTCATTTCTTTCACGATTGATATCAACGATAGGGACTGCAAGAGCAACAGCAATGTCGGATTTATCACAGCCACCAAGTTTTTCTTGCATCAAATCATAAAAGACGAAGTTACCGGGGCCCATTTCATCGATTTCACCAAAATCCTCCATCACTGCACAGCCTGGTGTGTCTCCTGTCCGAGTAAGTAGGAGGGGGTACTCGGTACTATATTTATTTTTTAGCATTTCGAGCGCATTGCGCGTTTGCTCATAGAGCGCTGGAATATCGGGCATGTAGTAGGAGTGCCCTGCATGAAGATAAAAACCTTTAAAATTAAGCTTATCGGACTTTTTTGCGATCAGAAGGATTTCTTCGATTAAGCCAAAATCAGCGACAGAAACACCAGTACGACCATATCCTGCATCGATCTCTATAAAAAATTCTACAGGGACAGCCAATTCATCCACCAAACGCTGGGCAGTCACTGGATTGATTACCTGAACGGAAATGGATTGATCGGTTGCTATTTTATTCAGGCGAGGGATTTCTCGTACGTTAAATGGAAAAGCAATATGGATGGTTGACCACCCTTGCCCACTGAGGTATTCCGCCATTTTGATGGAGGAAGTAGAAATTTCAGTGATACCATAGTCTTTTGCCCATTCTCCGATCATTCGGGATTGGGCAGTTTTCCAGTGAGGGGCTAGGTTTAGACCATGGCGTTTGGCCTTTTCTGCCATTCGTTGAATATTGGCTCTACAAATTTTTTCGTCTATCAGTAAGGTAGGTGAGGTAATAGAGGATAGGTAATCCATTTTGGTGGTTTTAGGTTTTGATTGAAAACTAAAAATAGGAAATTCTCCCGAAGGCCTAATAAAATTCGATTTTTCCTGAAGAAATAGAGCGGGATATAGAGGGCATTAAATTATAAAAATCATGATTTTAATCAGCGTAATTGGTGATATCTGCTCCTGACAAATTCAAAGATTCTTTCAATCTTGTATCACAGATGAAAACTGATCCTATGCTGTTCAAATCAGAAAGTCCATTTTTACGCGAAGTCGGAGAGATTGCGAGGTTTACCGGACGGTTTTTCCGCGAGGTAGTCAAGCCTAAGCAGGAGTGGGAGGAGTTTGTCAACCAATGCTACTGGGTAGGATATAAGTCCTTGACCTTGGTGGGGATCACTGCATTTATCATGGGGCTGGTGCTGACGATTCAATCTCGACCTACCTTGGTAGAGTTTGGTGCCGCTTCGCTTTTGCCTTCTATGGTTTCGGTTTCCTTGGTTAGGGAGATTTCTCCCGTCATCACGGCTCTGATATGTGCGGGGAAAATCGGTTCGGGTATGGGCGCAGAATTGGGGTCGATGCGGGTGACTGAGCAGATCGATGCCATGGAAGTGTCCGGTACCAATCCCTTCAAATATTTGGTAGTCACCAGAGTTTTGGCTTCTACCTTGATGGTTCCGGTTTTATCAAGTCTTGCCATTGCCATTTCTATTTATGGTGGATACTTGGGAGTGAATATTCGGGGACAAGTCAGCTGGTCCTTGTATTGGCATCAGGCTTATGATGCTTTGAGTTATGGAGATTTCATACCTGCCTTTATCAAGACATTTTTCTTTGGCTTTGCCATTGGCATCATAGGTACCTACAAAGGCTATACCTCTCAAAAAGGTACAGAGGGAGTAGGGAGATCAGCTACTACTGCTGTGATAGTAGCTTCTCTCCTGGTATTCGTGATTGATCTGCTAGCTGTTCAATTGATGGATTTATTAGGCCTGACTTGATATGAATAAGGAAGCAGCCATCATTACGGTCGATCATCTGAGCAAGGCTTTTGGAAGCAATGTAGTACTGACGGATTTTTCTATGGAACTGAATCCTGGAGAAAATCTTGTAATCCTAGGGAAATCAGGATCCGGTAAATCGGTTTTGATCAAATGTATCATCAATTTGATAGCGCCTGATCAGGGAAAAATCAGGGTCTTAGGGAAAGATATCAGTGAACTCGACCAAGAAGAAATGGATAAACTTAGAGCAGATATTGGTTTTCTCTTTCAAAGCAATGCCCTCTATGACTCTATGACGGTGCGACAAAATCTGGAGTTTCCACTTCGCAGGCATTGGACTGAAGAGGAGCGGGAAAAAAATGCCAAGAATGCAGTAACCGAAGCTTTGGAAGATGTTGGGCTGGCTCATACGCTAAACATGATGCCTTCGGAATTGTCGGGAGGTATGCGAAAGCGGGTGGCTTTGGCGAGGACCTTGATTCTAAAGCCAAAAGTAATTCTTTATGATGAGCCTACGACCGGTCTTGACCCCATCACTGCACGAGAAATAAGCAATTTGATCGTGAAGATTCAAAAAAAATATCAAACTGCCTCCATTATCATATCCCATGATATGAACTGCATTCGCATCACTTCCAATCGGGTAATTATGCTGATCGAGGGAAAAAATTATGCGAGTGATACCTTAGAAAATTTAAAGCAAAATCCGGATCCAAAAATCCGTGAATTCTTCGATTGATTATGAAAAAGGAAAAACAAATAGCAAATGCAAAACTAGGGTTCATGGTGCTGGCGGGTCTGGTATTTTTGGTTTTTTCGCTCTACATGATAGGGAAAAATCAAAATATTTTCGGGACCTCCTTTCGGATTTATGCTGATATAGAAAATGTAAATGGACTCCTTCCCGGCAACAATGTGCGTTTTCGCGGAATGGATGTAGGAACAGTCTCAGCAATGGATATGCTCAATGAGGAAACGATTCGTGTAGAAATGCTCATTCATAAATCCAAACGAGAATTTATCAAGAAGAATTATCAAACATCGATTAGTACGGATGGATTGATGGGTAATAAAGTTCTGCAAATTTTAGTGGTAGAAGGAAGTGCATCGGTGGTAGAAGAGGGCGATGTCCTACTACCGGCTACAGCCTCCGGCACTGATCAGATCCTAGAAAAGCTTGAGACCTCTGGAGAATACTTGGAGAAATCCCTGATTAACCTGGCTGAAATCACCGAAAAACTAAATACCAATGTCGTCCTGTGGGAATTATTGGGGGATGAGGAACTCGCCCTTTCCATCAAATCGGCTGTTGGAGAGTTTAGAGCAGCGGGCGAAGCGGCCAAGGGAATGACAAAGGTCGGTGAGTCTATGATGAAAGAATTCGAAGCAGGAGAAGGCTTAGTTTCTCGACTTTTCACGGATACCAGCATGGTCAATTCGCTTCAAGTATCTCTAGATGCGATACAGGTCAGTAGTCTGCGGGCAGATGCTATGGTTGCAGATCTGGGTCAAGTCGTAAGTAATTTAGAACAAGGAAAAGGTGCTGTGGGAATGGCACTAAATGATTCTACTTTTCAATCCCAAGTCTCGGAGACTATTGTTGAATTGATGGAAAGTGCTCAGAAGCTGAATGAGAACCTCGAGGCTTTACAGCACAATTTTCTATTCAGAAGATATTTCAAGAAAAAAGCCAAAGAAGAAGAGAATCAAGAGCTTTGAGCAATGAGGAAAGCTTAAGCTATCGGAGGAGTATTTGAGGGATTTTTGAAGGGAAAATACCAAATGCTTGCGATGAAGCCCGCCATTTCTACTAATTTTGTCACCCGATGAAATCGACACGATTAAAATCATCATTAAACACACAGGGCAATGATTATATTAATCGTCAAAGATTCCATAGCCTGCCCCGACTATTCGGGGTGACCTTTAAAATTCAATTATAAACACATGAAAAAGGCCCATTTTTGTGCCTTAATTAGCCAAATTATTCAATATTCGAAGTCATATCTTCATGGAAGCAAAACAAATCCGGAGTACATTCATATCCTTTTTCCAGTCTAAGCAGCATCAATTTGTCCCTTCAGCACCCATCGTGGTCAAAAATGACCCCACTTTAATGTTTACCAATGCGGGGATGAATCAGTTCAAAGATGCCTTCTTGGGTAATGAAACGGCAAAATTTTCTCGAGTAGCCAACTCTCAAAAATGTCTTCGAGTCAGCGGTAAGCACAACGACCTGGAGGAAGTAGGGGTAGATACCTATCACCATACCATGTTTGAAATGCTGGGGAATTGGTCCTTTGGAGATTATTTTAAAAAAGACGCCATTGCCTGGGCTTGGGAGCTTTTGACTGAAGTATATAAACTCCCCAAAGACCGATTGTACGTTTCCGTTTTTGAAGGGGATTCAATTGATCAATTAAGTATGGATCAGGAGGCTTTTGACTTTTGGAAAGCAATCGTTCCTGAGGATAGAATCATCATGGGGTCTAAAAAGGATAATTTTTGGGAAATGGGAGACACTGGACCCTGTGGACCCTGCTCTGAAATCCACATTGACCTTCGTTCGGATGAGGAGCGTGCTACGGTCCCTGGGAAAGACCTAGTCAATCAGGACCATCCCCAAGTGATCGAAATCTGGAACTTGGTTTTTATGCAGTTTAATCGTCTTTCCGACGGAAGCTTAAAGGAACTGCCGGCTAAGCATGTGGATACAGGAATGGGTTTTGAGCGACTGGTGAGAGCGATCCAATTCAAATCCTCCAATTACGACACGGATTTGTTCACCCCATTTATCCAAGAACTCGAAAAAAAATCAGGAAAAGAGTATGGGAAAGAAGAGCAGACTGATATTGCATTTCGTGTCATTGTGGATCATATCAGGGCGATTTCTTTTACTATTGCTGACGGACAATTGCCATCAAATAATAAGGCCGGGTATGTCATTAGAAGGATACTGAGAAGAGCGGTTCGTTATGGCTATACCTTCTTAGGTTTTAAGGAGCCGTTTTTATATGAGTTAGTGCCCATGATTTCGGCCAATTTTGGAGAGATTTTTCCAGAGGTGAAGCAGCAGGCAGAGTTTATTTCCAAAGTGATTCAGGAAGAGGAGACTTCCTTTTTGCGCACGCTGGACAACGGTCTGAAAATGCTTGACTCCATTAAGACAGAACTGACAGCTAATGGTGAAAAAATCATTTCTGGCAGGACTGCTTTCGAACTTTATGATACCTATGGCTTTCCATTGGATTTGACTTCACTGATCGCTAGAGAAAGCGGCTTTTCCTTAGATGAAAAAGGCTTTGCTTTAGAAATGGAGAAGCAAAAAAACCGGTCTCGAGCCGCTTCAGAATCAGAAACTGGAGATTGGGTCTTCGTTCATGAAGATGATGGAGTAGAATTTATCGGTTATGATTTTCTGGAATCCTTCTCCCATATTATCAAGTACAGGGTCGTTAAGGATAAAAAAGGAGATAAGTTTCAGCTGGTCTTGGACAAGACACCTTTCTATGCCGAGAGCGGTGGACAGGTAGGAGATACTGGCTGGCTGATTTCGGAGAGTGAAAAAATCCGCGTCGTCGACACCAAAAAGGAAAATGATCTAATTGTTCATTTTGTAGAGAAGCTACCCAAAAACCCGGAATTCAGATTCTCGGCAGAGGTAGATCGGGAAAAAAGGCAATTGACCATGAATAATCATACGGCAACCCACTTGCTCCAATCGGCTCTGCGGGAAGTACTTGGAGATCATATTCAGCAGCGAGGTTCTTTGGTGAATAATCAAGTCCTTCGATTTGACTTTTCTCACTTCAGCAAAATGACAGAGGAGGAGATCATACGAGTGGAGGAGATAGTCAATGCTAAAATCCGTGAGAACATTCCCTTGATGGAGCAGCGTAATGTGCCGATAGAGGAGGCAAAGAAAATGGGTGCCACGGCATTATTTGGTGAAAAATACGGGGACTATGTGCGTGTCATCACTTTTGATAAGGATTTTTCTGTAGAGCTTTGTGGAGGCACACATGTTCCATATACTTCTCAGATCGGTATTTTCAAGATTGTCTCGGAAGGCTCTGTAGCATCTGGAGTTCGGAGGATAGAGGCGATTACGGCGATGGCTGCTGAGAATTATCTCAGAGAGCAGGAGCAAATGCTAAAGGAGATCAAGGATTTGTTAAAGAATCCAAAAGACCTGCGGAAAGCTGTAGAAAATTTGTTGGGAGAGAGGAATGAGCTGAAGAGAGAAATCGAAGCACTTCATTTAGAAAAAGCTTCTTCGGTTAAAAAAGAGCTGCTCCAAGAAGTGATATCAAAAGATGGGATCCAACTACTCATTGCAAAGGTAGAACTTCCACATGCAGATGCTTTGAAAAAACTGGCTTACGAATTGAAGAATGAATTGGAAAAAGCATTTGTGATTTTGGCAGCCAATATTGGGGAGAAGCCTCAGATAGCTGTCATTTTAGATGAGGAATTGATCGCTTCAAAAAGTCTGAATGCCGGTCAAATTGTACGTGAATTGGCTAAGGAAATCCAAGGAGGGGGAGGTGGACAGGCTTTCTTTGCTACTGCAGGAGGAAAAAACCTACAAGGACTCGACAGCGTCATTACCAAGGCTAAAGAACTGTACCTTTAAAGAAAGAATCAAACGCTAATGATCAGCGAGCAAATAAAAGATAAATATCAATTAGTGATCGGTCTGGAAGTTCATGCCCAATTGCAGACTAAAAGTAAAATGTTTGCGGCAGATGCTACGGAATACGGTAATCATCCCAATGCTCAGGTATCGGTAATTACCTTAGGTCATCCGGGGACTTTACCCAAAGTGAATAAAAAAGCGGTAGAGTATGCCGTGAAAATGGGCTTGGCATGTAATTCAGAAATTACTAGGCTGAATATTTTTTCCCGTAAGAATTATTTCTATCCGGATTTGCCAAAAGGCTATCAGATCACCCAAGACAAAGGCCCTATCTGTGTGGGTGGAACTGTTCCGATCAGGCTCGAAGATGGAAGTAGCAGAGCTGTTTTGCTAAACCGGGTTCATATGGAGGAGGATGCCGGCAAATCAATTCACTTGGAGGGAGAGACAGATACGCTGGTAGATTTTAATAGAGCGGGTACGCCTTTAATAGAAATAGTGACTGAGCCAGATTTGAGAACCTCTGAGGAAGCTTACGCTTTTTTGGCGGAGATCAAGAAATTGGTGAAGTATTTGGAAATCTGTGACGGTAATATGGAAGAAGGATCGCTTCGATGCGATGCCAATGTGTCTGTGATGTTGAAGGGAGCCAAAGAATACGGTAAAAAGGTGGAGGTTAAAAACATGAATTCGTTCCGAAATGTGGTCAGAGCAATTGATCATGAGCATGAGCGGATTATCGAATTGCTTGAAAAGGGAGAGGACGTCATTTCCGAAACCAGAACCTTCGATGCCGATACTGGAACTACCTCTAGTATGCGAACCAAGGAGGATTTAAATGATTACCGCTATTTTCCCGAACCGGATCTCAGTCCTATCATGATCTCGGAGGAATGGCTCAATTCGATACGTGTATCTATGCCACAGCTGCCTAGGGAGCTGTATTCCAAGTTTGTTGATAAATACGGTCTTCCATCCTATGATGCCGGTTTTTTGACAGAATCCAAAGAGATAGCCCTATGGTTTGAGGAGCTTTGTGCTTTGACATCCAATTATAAAGCTGCCTCCAATTGGATGATGGGGCCGATTAAATCCCATTTGAATGAGCGAAATAGTGGTATTGAAGATTTACCACTAACTCCCAAAGATTTGGTTGATTTGATCCAATTGGTAGAAGAAGGAAAAGTGAGCTTCTCTGCTGCTTCGCAAAGTGTTTTTCCTGAAATGCTTCAATCCAGTCAAGAAAGCCCTTTGATAATCGCCAAGCGTTTGAATATTATTCAAGAGAGTGATGAATCTTCTCTCAGACCGATAGTAGAGCAGGTTTTGGAACAAAATCAATCCAAAGTAGCCGAATATCGCTCTGGTAAAAAGGGGCTGATGGGTATGTTTATGGGTCAGGTGATGAAACTGTCTCAAGGAAAAGCCGATCCCAAAGTAGCGACAAAGCTTATTAGGGAATTATTAGAAAATTAAATTTAGCTGAACTCAAAAGATGCACAAAAAGGTGATTTTGAGTTTTGCTCTATTCTCAGTCCGCTGATTGTCGGACTAAAAAAGCCAATAATAAATCATAAATACATGAAATACTCAATGTTTGGAATTTGGACGTTAGCCCTTTTTACCTTTTTTTCTTGTGGGAATACAAGTACGCAGGAAGATGATGGTAAGGTAGAAATTAAAGGTCAATTGGTCAATGCTCCGAGTGGTGTGGTGATTTTATCACAATTCACAGACAGTCGGCCCAAAGTACTTGATACCTTATCAGTGAATGATTCGGGAGAGTTTAGCTACGAATTGGAGGTGGATACGCCCACTTTCTATGAGCTCAATCTTTATGGGCAGCGCTCGGTGAGATTGGCATTGCTTGATGAAGATGTGGAGGTTTCATATGACTTCAACTCTCCTTCAAGTCTGTCCATCGAAGGTTCTCAGGATAGCAAGGAGATGCTGAAATTAGAGACCCTGATGAATGAATATCAGGTTCAAGTCAATAACCTCAATGAAGCTTATTATGAAGCCATGGGTAATAATGACAGTGAAAAGATAAAAGAAATCCAATCACAGGCTTTATTGCTCGAGTCCAGTCAGGCTGATCGGGTCAAAGAAACAATTAACAGTATGGGGGATAGTTTTGCTGCTTTGGCTGCAATCGGTCTACTCAATCCCAAAAATGATTTTCCATTTTTGGATGAGCTTGTAGAGCGACTCAATGAGAACTACCCCGGTACGATAGCCATACTTCAAATGAAGCAGCAATTGGATGAGATGAGAGCGTTGTCTGTAGGTCAGCCGGCGCCTGAGATAGAGCTTCCCAATCCTGATGGAGAAATCATCAAACTTTCTGATTTGCGAGGTAAATATGTTCTGATTGACTTTTGGGCAGCATGGTGTAAGCCCTGCCGTGTAGAAAATCCCAATGTGGTCAGGTTGTATAATCAATACAAGGATAAAGGATTTGAAGTTTTTGGAGTGTCTTTAGACCGAACCAAAGAGGATTGGGTGAAAGCCATAGCAGATGATGGTTTGACTTGGCCTCAAGTATCAGATCTTAAATATTTCAATTCCGAGGCAGCAGAGACTTATCAGATTCAAGCTATTCCAGCGACTTATATGATTGATCCGGATGGGAAAATCATTGCAAAAGATTTGAGAGGGCCTAGTTTGGAAAATAAACTGGCCGAGCTCTTCGATTAATTTCCAAATTCATAAAAAGAAAAAAACCTGTCTCTATCGGAGGCAGGTTTTTTTTTGAGCAGAAGTCAAACAGAAAAGGAAGGATTAAAAGTACCAAACAATCCTTCCTTTAAAAATCGTGTCATCGAAAAAGGAATAGCAAAAGTTGTTTATCACCCGAGACAAAACTAATGAAAATATTCAAAATAAAAACAAGCTTAAAATAATTTCATTTTTACTAAATAGTATTTTACTAGTAAAGGATTGTATAAAAACAGTTTTTTGTAATTGAAAAAGCCCTTTCTGATTAATTTGAGGGCATGCCTTCGAAAAAAGAATTTTGAAAAAAAAGCAAAAAAATACCGATCTGAGTGATCGGTTAAACACTGTTTTGAGTTTTAGGCTATTTTTCAATTTTTTCATAGCTGGCAATTACTCCTCTAACCATTGCCGAACTGAACCCTTGATGCTCCATCTCATTTAAGCCCACAATAGTACATCCCTTCGGTGTCGTGACCTTATCTATAGCTTCCTCCGGATGCATATTTTTCTGAATCATCAATTCAGCTGCACCTTTTACCGTTTGGTTGACGATTTTACTTGCGGTAGCGGCATCAAATCCAATTTGAATCCCACCTTGGATCATGGCCCGCATAAAGCGCAGCACATAAGCGATTCCGCATGCGCCTAGAACCGTAGCCGCTTCCATTAGATTTTCATCGATAGGAATCGTAAAACCTACGGCATCAAATAATTCCTGAATCAAAGTTACTTGAGACAGGTCAGCATTTTGTGAGCATATACAGGTAATGGACTCTTGAATATCCGCTGCAATATTGGGCATTGCCCTGAATGTGGTGGATTCTTTATCAATCACCTCAAAAATCTCTTCCAGGCTCACCCCTGTGGCCAATGATATTATGATTTGTTTTTTTGGGTCTAACTCGGGCTTAATTTCCTTGAGAATCGGAGTAATGTTGAATGGTTTTACTCCTAAAATCAAGATATCGGCGTATTTGGCTGCCTGTAGATTATCATTGTGAACATGCACTCCCTGAGCTTCATATTCTGACAGTGCTTGGGTATTACGCTTCGTCAGTGTGAGGTTTGAGGCTTGGAAACCCTTCATCTGAAGAAGACCATTTGCTATGGATGTTCCAAGGTTGCCGCAACCGATGATGGCAATTTTTTGATCGAATAGGTTCAAAATTTTCAATTTTTTGTGGATGGGTTAAATAAAGGTAAATAAAAGTGAGCTTTTATTAAAGAATTTAAAAATGGGTAGAGGTCTAGATGTAATTTTTTTGCATAAATATTTTGACATAATATCAAGTTTGTTTTACATTTAGTAAAAATTATTTGACGTATGAAAACTGATTCCCTTTTTATTGTACCCTTATTTGAGCCCGCTTGGAAAAGAATAGCCTTGATCTTTTTTCCACTGCCAGTACTATTGGTGATTGGATTAGGGATTTCCAATCCGGAATTTGACCCCAATGATGTAGCTCAGATCATTTATGGTTTTTGGGCGATAGCCTTTGCTATACTGAACTTGACGAGGGAAAAAGTCGAGGATGAAATGATTCAGATGATGCGTCTAAAAGCTTTCCAAACCGGATTTTTTTGGCTGATATGGGGCATGGGAGCATTGATGCTAATCAATTATGTTCGTTTTGAGCGCTTTACTTCTGAGATGTTTACTGCCTATTTGATCCTTTTTCTTCTAAATGTCTACATCTATGCAGCTTTCCGATTACAGCTTTATCTTACCAAAAATGACAAATAATATGAACAGTTTTATATCTAAGATTCTACTTCCTCATCGGTTCCATTGGATAGGTTGGGCACTATTTATTCCGTCTGCTATTCTGGCCTTATTGACTTTAAGTTTCGAGTTTGAGTTTGAATGGCTCGAACTAGCCAATGTTCGCACACCGGAATTGTTTGTAAATGCCGATGAAAATTTTACCAATGAACTGGCTGTGGTGCTATTATTCCTCAGCTTGTTTTTTGTAGCCTTTTCTAAGGAAAAGAAAGAAGATGAGTACATCCAAAAAATCCGTTTGGATTCCATTCTATTCGCTTGCTATGGCTATTTTATTTTAAATATCATTGGAGCCTTATTGTTTTATGGCTTGGATTACTTTGCCTTCATTCTATTCAACATGTATTCTATTCCTGTTTTGTTTATTCTCCGGTTTCGATGGATTATGTTTAAGCAAGGTCAATCTTTGGGAGTTTTTGCATGAAAAATCTAATCAAAGTAGAACGGGCTCGCCATAATCTGACACAGCAGGATTTGGCAGATAGAGTGCAGGTATCTCGCCAAACCATAAATTCTATCGAAGCGGGAAAATACGTCCCTTCTACGGTTTTAGCTCTCAAAATTGCCAGAGTTTTCGGAGTCGCATTAGAAGCGGTTTTTGAATTGGAAGAAGGGGATTAAAATCAATTGAATTTTGAATAAATTGAGTTGATCCATTCAAAATCGGCATGATTTTGTCACTTTTTGGCCTTCATGAAAATTGAGTTCAGGAATATTGTTTGAGAGCTGCTTTTAAATAAGCTCAAAACCCCTGAATCTTGTACCTTTGCGTTTTTAGAAGAAAATTGCTGATGCCAAAAATAATCCGAATAACTACCGTTCCGCTTTCCTTAAAACTTTTGCTAGCCGGGCAAATGCACTTTTTGAAAAAAAAATCTTGGGATGTGATCATGGTAAGTGCAGATGGGAGAGAAGTAGAATCTATCAAGAAGTCCGAAAAAGTAAGGTATGAAATCATTCCTTTCACCAGGAAAATTACACCTTTTCAAGATTTACTATGCATCTGGAAGCTCTTTCAGCTTTTCAAAAAAGAGCAGCCTGATATCGTTCATACTCATACTCCCAAAGCTGGGCTTTTGGGGATGATAGCTGCTAATTTGGCAGGTGTTCCGATTAGGATACATACACTTGCGGGTATTCCTGCCATGGCAGCCAACGGAAGAAAGAAGGGACTTTTGGAGCAGGCTGAAAAGTGGACTTATTCTAATGCCACTCATATTTGGCCTAATTCACAGGGATTAAAGGACTTTGTCCTAGAGCAGAAACTTTGTGAAGCTTCTAAACTGCAAGTGATTGGAAAAGGGTCTTCCAATGGTGTGGATTTGGAAAAATACAACAGAAGCGCACTCAAAGAAAATCACCTTGTGGCTGCTACCATGCGGATTCTGCCTGGAGAGGATGAATACTTAATTTTAACGGTAGGTCGTCTGGTAAAAGATAAAGGAATAGAAGAACTGGTCGAAGCATTTCTGGGCTCTAAGATAGTGCAGCATTCCAAATTGATTTTGTTGGGAGCCTTTGAGCAGGAGTTAAATCCACTTAATCCGGAAACGATTCAGACTATTCAGGATCATCCTAAAATCGTTCAGATCGATTGGTCTGATCATGTCGCTCATTACATGGCTTTGGCAGATGTCCTAGTGCATCCTTCTCATCGTGAAGGATTTCCAAATGTGCTCTTGGAGGCAGGAGCGATGCAATTGCCTGTGATTTGCTCCAATATAATTGGAAATATAGATCTGATTTCCCAGCAGAAAACAGGATTGATTTTTCCTGTCAAGAATGTAGAAGTCTTGCGCGAAGCCTTAGAGTTTGCCTTTGTGAAGAGAGACCACATGATCCAATTAGCAGATAACCTTTATCAGGAGGTCGTACGGCATTATGATCGTAAATTTTTGCAGCAAGCTATTTTTTCTAAATATCAAGAGCTATTGTCACCTCCTAAAACCAATGAATAACTTATATTTGGTCGATTAATTATGCTGCTTTTTCCCTTATGAAATATCTCGTTACCGGTACGGCCGGTTTTATAGGTTTCCACGTAGCCCAAAAGCTTCTTGAAAGAGGAGAAGAGGTCGTGGGACTTGATATCGTGAATGATTACTATGATATCGATCTTAAATTTGACCGATTGGCCCATATGGGGATTGGAAATGAGGCAAAAGAGTTTAATCAACTAGTGCAATCTACCTCAATACCGTCTTATAAATTTATAAGATTGGACTTGGCAAAGAAGGAATCTTTATTAAGTCTTTTCGAAAAGGAAAAGTTTGATGTCGTAATTCATCTGGCTGCTCAGGCCGGTGTTCGCTATTCTTTATCTCATCCTGAAGTCTATATCGAAAGTAATATTATCGCTTTTTTGAATATACTGGAGTCTTGTCGCTTCCATCCTGTAAAGCACCTCGTCTATGCGAGTTCTAGCTCAGTATATGGAAGTAATGAAAAGATGCCCTTTTCTACTTCTGATAGTGTGGATCATCCGATTTCACTTTATGCGGCATCCAAAAAGTCTAACGAGCTGATGGCGCATACCTATAGTCACTTGTTTGGAATCCCGACTACCGGCTTACGCTTTTTTACTGTGTATGGGCCGTGGGGAAGACCCGATATGGCGCTTTTTCTCTTTACCGAAGCTATCTTGAATGACAAACCGATTGATGTTTTCAACTATGGCAAAATGAAAAGAGATTTTACCTTTATCGATGATATCGTAGAGGGTGTACTCAAAGTAGCCGATCATCCTGCTCAGCCTAATAAGGACTTTGATCCGCAAAACCCTGATCCGGGAAGTGGAAAAGTACCTTTTAAAATTTACAATATTGGAAACTCATCTCCTGTTTTATTGATGGATTACATTAAAGCGGTGGAAAATGGCTTGGGCAAAAAAGCACAAATGAATCTTTTGCCACTTCAGCCTGGTGATGTACCTGCATCCCATGCAGATGTAGAAGACCTGGTGAGGGATGTGGGCTACAAACCCAATACTAAAATAGAAGATGGAGTTAGAGCTTTTACCGATTGGTATTTATCCTATTATAATAGAAAAGTCGATGAGTAAATCAATTTTAATCACTGGAGGAGCCGGTTTTATCGGTTGCCATGTAGTCAAACTTTTTGTAGAAAAGTACTCGCAATACAAAATCGTCAATTTAGATGCATTGACTTATGCGGGAAATCTAGAAAACCTCAAATCTGTAGAGGGGAAGGAAAATTATTTCTTCGAAAAAGTGGATATTCAGGATGCTGAGGACTTACAATTGGTGTTTGATAAGCATAAGATTAGTGATGTGATTCATTTGGCAGCAGAGTCTCATGTGGATCGATCTATTTCGGACCCTTTGGCTTTTGTCAAAACCAATGTAGTCGGTACGGTGAATCTCTTGAATGTAGCTAAAAAGTACTGGGAGGGAGAATTAGATGAGCACCTATTCTATCATGTTTCAACTGATGAGGTGTATGGTTCTCTGCATGATGGAGGTTTTTTCTTGGAGACTACAGCTTACGATCCGCAGTCACCCTATTCAGCATCTAAAGCAGCCTCTGATCATTTTGTTCGGGCCTATGCCAACACCTATGGCATGAGAACGGTAGTGTCCAATTGTTCCAACAATTATGGTCCCAATCATTTTCCCGAGAAATTGATCCCCCTGTGCATCAACAATATTAAAAATAATAAACCATTGCCAGTTTATGGAAAGGGTGAGAATGTGCGGGACTGGCTTTTTGTAAAAGATCATGCACGGGCTATTGATACGGTATTTCACCAAGGGAAAGCAGGAGAAACGTATAATATAGGCGGCTTTAATGAATGGAAAAATATTGATATTGTCCGCTTGCTCTGTAAAAAAATGGATGAGAAGCTAGGAAGACCACCCGGAACATCCGAGAAGCTGATCACTTTTGTAAAGGATCGGGCTGGACATGATTTGCGCTATGCGATTGATGCGACTAAAATCCAACAGGAATTGGGCTGGGAGCCAAGTCTTCAGTTTGAAGAAGGAATAGAGTTGACTATAGATTGGTATTTGGCAAATGAGGACTGGCTTGACCATGTGACCTCCGGTGCCTATCAGGATTATTACAAAGAACATTACGAGTAAGTAAAAGGAGGCTGCCTTAAAATGGCTTCTATATTCAGCCTTATAGCCCGGAAACAGTACGGGTTCGAAGGTTGATTCTAACCATTCGGGCTACATTTCGATTTTGAAACTCTCTTTTCTCTTGTGCTACATGTAATCCAATGCACTCCTGAAATAAACACTTTTTTTATCTTATTAAGCTTTGCTGATATTCTACGGGAGTCATTTGATAGGTTTCTTTGAAGCATTTGATAAAATAGGATGGTGAACTGAATCCCACCGAATATGCGATTTCAGCTATGGTATCATCTGTTTTCTCTAGTTTTTGTAGAGCTTTGCGTAAGCGCTGATCCCGAATGAAAGCAGAGGTAGACAATCCTGTCAATGCAGTGAGTTTGCGATGCAGTTGCATGCGGCTCATCCCCAGTTTCTGACTGAAGTCATCCACCGAAAAATTTGATTCCAGGAGGTCTGAATCAACGATTTCTTGAATTTTTTGTAGGAATTTTTCATCAGTGGAGCTGACAGCTATTTCATTCGGAGAAATGAAATTCCCTTGAGAATAGCGGATTCTGAGTCGATTTCTGAGTTCGATTAGTTTCTCAATTCGCATCGCTAATTGTCGGGAGGAAAATGGCTTTTGAATGTAATCGTCCGCACCAACTTCCAAGCCGATGAGTTGTGTTTCTTCCTCAATTTTTGCAGTCAGAAGAATGATGGGAATATGGGAAGTTTTCTCGTTTGTTTTGAGCTCTTTGCAGAGAGTGAGTCCATCTATCTCTGGCATCATGATGTCTGATAAAATCAAGTCAGGGATATGTTTGTAAGCCTCATAAATCCCCTCTTTGCCATCTGCAGCTTCGACGATGTGATAAGAATGACTGAGCTCCTTCACCAAGAAGTCCCTCAAACTTTTATTGTCTTCTACGATCAGGATTCTT
This sequence comes from Algoriphagus faecimaris, assembly GCF_900101705.1. Lineage (GTDB taxonomy): Bacteria > Bacteroidota > Bacteroidia > Cytophagales > Cyclobacteriaceae > Algoriphagus > Algoriphagus faecimaris. The sequence continues at coordinate 47,875 of NZ_FNAC01000033.1, forward strand.
GGTGCTTGATCACTAAGCTTGGTATCGGTCTCACTTCTTTTTATTTCAGCCATTTCCCATTCATCCTCATCCACCACTTCTGAAGGATGAAAAGAATATTTATCCAAGGAGAACTCCATTTCGATGCTTTTGATTCTGCTTTCCTTTTGACCGAATGTAAATGAACCATGGTGTGAAATAATCAGTTTTTCGATCAGTTTTATTTTCAAGTCAGGATCCTCAAATTTATTTCGGGAAGTTAGATTATCTTTTTTATTTAATTTGGACAAATAAAGTTTGAGCTTTTTGGGAGAATAACTGACCTGGAATCTTACCACTTTATTATTATAAATTGCTTCAAAACCGATGGTACTATTGGTTTCTGCTTCCTGAATCACAAAGTGAATAAGATTTTCCAGAATTCTCTCTATTTGATCCGAATCAAACCAGACTTCAGTAATCAGCGGAATAGTGGATTTAATCGTGAGATTTTTTTTGGTACTGAGTTCATAAAAGTTGACAAGAACCGATTGGATCAAAAGACCGAGATTACCTTTTCTGATCTTTAGTGTAGTTTTTTCTGCTGTGATTTTTCGGATGGAGAGGATTTTGTCTATTACTACCAGTAGTTTTTTGGCATTTTCTTGAATCAGGTTTAATTGAGACTTTTGAATTGGATTTTCACACTCTTGAATCAGTCGTTCGGTGGGACCCATGATCAAGCTCAGCGGGGTTCGCAATTCATGGGAAATATTGCTGAAGAATGCCGATTTTAATTGGTCGATTTCTTTGAACCGGAGGGCCTCATGATTTTTGATTTCCAATTTGTAGTTCATGGCCCAACGCCACTTGAGGTACTGATAGATGAGGATAAAAAGTCCTGTCAAAATCAGCAAATAGGAGAGTTTGGCTAAAAAACTTTGGTACCAATGGGGAATGATTTGAAATGAGAAATTGACGGGAACATCATTCCAGACACCGTCATAGTTACTTCCTTTGACCTGAAATTCATAATCTCCCGGATTTAGGTTTGTATAGGTAACCGAATTATTCCCCTGTTGGATTTTCCATTTTTCTTCATAGCCGCGAAGGCGGTATTGATATTGGTTTTTTTTGGGATCGGAGAAAATTAAACTAGAAAAATGAAAGGTCAAATCGTTTTCAGTTGGCCTAAATCGTTTATTGGGTTCTGGTGAATATTCTTTAGGACCATTCGAGATTTTAGTGAAAGCTACTTTTGGGATGCTTTGATTTTGTATGATTTCCTCTCCTTTAAAATGGAGTATTCGATCAAATCCCCCAAAAAATATTCCCACCATTGGAGTTGAGGTAAATGCTCCGGGATTAAAAGGAGAGGCTAAATTCTCCGAATGGGTATAGTTAAATATGGCAAAGAGATCATTTGGTTTTTGCTGAATGGAAGAAATTCCCCGATCGGAGCTGATCCAGATCTTCCCTTCTTGATCTGCTGTAATTCCATGAATTTGCACTTCTTCAAACTCCCTTAATTCAGGCTTGTTTGTCCAAGTTTTTGTTGCTAAATCAAATAGCTTTATTCCTTGATTATTGGTTCCTACCCAAAGTTTTTTTAAATCATCTTTGTAGAGGGAAGTAATTTTTGGTGCGGAAACCGAATCTTGCAGTGCTTGAAATTCATTTGTTGTGACATTGAGTTCAATCAGTCCTTTGGTCTTTGTGGCCACAATAAATTCATTTTCCTTTACTTGAACTAAATCGACAATGTGATTATCCGGAAACGGATTTGGGGAATCTTCTCTATACTGGTAGGATTTTAAGATTCCTCTGATGGGGTCAAACTGAAGCAGTCCTTCATTCCAAGTGCATATCCAAAACCGATTTTGTTCGTCTTTAATAATACGTAAAATCTGGCTTGCAGATAGCGCAGGTTGAGAATTTTCATTGAAATGGCGGATTGTATTCTCCTTGAAGTTCAAAATGCTTAGTCCTTCATTTTGATAGCCTATCCAGATTTCTTCATCGATTCCTCCAAGGCTTATGATTCTATCCTCTTTTAATTTTACTGGATAGTCAGAAGATGAAGAGTAAGAATTCCATTTTTTAGATTGCAAATCGTAAAAAATTAATCCGTTTCCGGCGCTTCCTATCCAAAGTCTTTTTTTGGGATCTACATATACAGCTCGAATATTTTCTAAGTGAATGTAACTTGGTGCATCATCATTGGAAATCACCTGAAACTTGTCTAGGTAAGGATCAAAAAAATTCAATCCTGCTCCAAGTGTTCCGATCCAAGTAGTACCAGCGTAGTCATGGTACAAAGCCGCAATGTCATTTACTTTGATAGAATAAGGATTGGTCTTTTGATGGTCCAGGTGTTTAAAACTTTTGTGTGTCAAATCATAAATAAATACTCCCAAACCATAGGTAGCTATCCAAAGCTCATTTTCATTTTTCAATTTGAGGTCCAAAATCGGGGAGTTAATTTTAACTTTTGGGGTCAAGGAATCAACTGGTTTTAAGGTTTCTGTCGAATCAAAAGAATAAAGCCCATTTTCGAATGTGCCGATCCAAAGCTTACCTTCTGCATCGATTGATGCTGAACTAAATACCAATGAATCTGTAGATGACTGGGAATACAAAGATTTAAATTCCTTGGTTTGAGTATTGATTTTTCCAATTTGATTTTTGAACAGTATGAAAACTTCTTGGTCTCTTGTTGGATTTTTGAATAGGCCGATGATTTCCTGATCAGGTTTGGCAAGAATCAATTCCTTAATTTTGTCATCTTGTTGGTAACTAAAGAGTTGACCACTTAATGTCCCAAAAAGAATGTTTCCAGATTGAGCTTCCGTCATGGCAGTTACTGAATTGACATTGGGTATTGTGATAAATTGATTTTTTTCCCTATCAAAAAAATTGGGATGGAGAGATCCTGAGATTGTCCATATCTTATTTTTAGAGTCTATCATCAAACTGCTTTTGAGCAAAAGATCCCTGTCAAGCAGAAAATTGAAAACTTTGGGATAGGTTTTGATCTCATAGCCGTCATATCGGTTGAGTCCTTTTTCTGTGATGATCCAGAGAAACCCATCCTGATCTTGCTCAAGGTCTAAAACCCTGTTGTTGGTCATCCCATCCGGCATCCACACTTGATGAAATTTTGGATTTTCCTGCGAAAAAACTTGAATAAAAGAGAGGCTTACAGCACCCAATAGAAAGCAGATAAAAGCTATTTTTTTCATGGTTTTCTAGTTCATGAAAATGAAATTATCATTTGATTGGACTTGATATAGGGTATGTATCAAATTCTTTGTAATTGGTTAATTTGAGATTGAACCAAATAATTATTGCTTTTTAGCAAAAAAAATCAGTGATGCCTGTTTAAAACCTCTCCAAAATGAATAAATAGGTGTATTTTAGTTTTTCCTTTTCAGCAAATTGTTTAGATAAATCTATGTTTTATGATCAGAGTTGCCATTTTGGATGATGAGTCAAAATCTATCCGATCGTTAGTTTATGAGTTGGAGCAATTTGAAGACCGAGTAGAGATCGTTGACCAATATACTCGTGTAGAAGATGCCTTGAATAAGCTGTCGGAAAATCAACTGGATTGTCTTTTTTTAGATATCGAAATGCCCGGAATGGATGGTTTTCGATTTTTAGATCAATTACCTGACAAATCTTTTGAAATCGTTTTTGTGACGGCCTATTCCGAATACGCTATTCAGGCCATACGTGAGCGTGCTTTTGATTATTTGCTCAAACCTGTCGACGGAGAAGATTTGGATAGGGTATTGACCAAATTAGAATCTCAAAAATCCAATCAATCTACCCCGGCGAAAAGAGGTAAAGTTATTTTGAATACTGATCAGGAAATTCACGTAGTAGACCCTGATGAAATCTTATTTTGTCAGAGTGAAGGAAGTTATTCTTGGGTAATTCCCCAATCGGGTAATAGGATTTTGGTCTCCAAGAATCTCAAGCATCTTGAAGGCATTCTTCCCGATCGGCAGTTTTTCAGAATCCATCACAGCTATTTGGTCAATGTCCGGCGTATCGCAGTTCTGGATAAATCTCACTCCAATGTAATCTTGGATTCAGGGGTGAGTTTGCCTCTTTCCAGGCTTCGCAAAAAAGAATTTATTGAAACCTTAAAATCCACTCAAAAGTCAGGCTGATGGAGGGAATCATAAGTTTTTTACAAGATAGCAATTACAATGGATTGGGCTTTAGTATCATTTCCATTCTATTCTATTTATCAATTTATCACTTTGTCTTATACCTCAAAAACAAAGACAAATTTTATCTTTTCTATAGCATTTATGCTTTTACCAATGTCCTGATATTGGTACCTATTCCGTACAATGTGTTTTTGCAGGATATTTTCTTGGCATTTCCTAATTTTTTTATTGAGTTGGATTCCCCTTTAAAATTTGCCAGCTATATTTTGTTCTCTTATTTCGTGATCGAAGTCCTTCATTTAAAAAACCACCTTCCAGGATTTGTTCGTTTTTTTAATTACTTCACAGTAGCTGGAATAGGTATCTATGTGATATTGGGGGGGATTGAATTATTCCGTCCAGAGATTGATTTTTCGCACCACTTCTTTTATTTCATTTTTTTGCCCATTTACTTTTTAGTGATGATTTACGGTTCGATCCTGATTGTTCGAATCGATGAAAAGGTCAAAGCCTACATTCTGACAGGTTCCTTATTCTTAGGAGTAGGAGCTATTCTTTCTGCTATCTTGACCGTAGGACAACCGGCTGAGGTGATTGATCAGAATTTTTATGTGTACTACATCGGGGTGCTAGTCGAAAATCTTCTTTTTACATATGCATTGGCTATTAAACAGCGAGAGGTATATAAAGAAAAGCTTCGCTTTCAGGAGGAATTGGTTGTCAAGTTGAAGGAAAACGAGGAGTTAAGAGAGAAGCTAAATCTGCGCCTTCAAAGTGAGTTGGATCAGAAAGAACAACAAATTGTGACTTTGGCAGCAGATGCCGAAAGTGAACGAATGGCACGGGTAAAGGCCCACTATGAACGAGAAATCACAGAATTGCATTTGCGATCGCTCAGAAGTCAGATGAATCCGCATTTTATTTTCAATGCCCTGAATTCGATCAAGGTTTTTCTGATAGAAAATGACAAAGATCGGGCGATTTTGTATTTGAATCGCTTTTCCAAATTGATTCGATTGGTGCTGGAAAGCTCCCGGAAAACAAAGATTTCGCTCGGGGAGGAGTTGGAAATAGCCCAACTCTATTTAACCTTAGAATCGATCCGTTTTGAAGAAGGCATCGATCTGAAAATGGAGATAGCAGAAGATGTCCGACTTAATCAAATTGAAGTCCCCCCTTTACTATTACAGCCCTTTTTTGAAAACTCGATTTGGCACGGACTGATGAATAAAGCTGGAGAGAAATGGATCAAAGTGGTATTGAAAAAACAAAATAATGGTTACCTACTTTCGATTAGAGATAACGGAATAGGCAGAAAAGCTTCGCAAGAAATCAATTCCAAGCGTACGATGAAAAAGGAATCTATCGGAATGAGTCTATCCAAGGATAGGCTGGAGCTCTTCAATAAAAATGAAGCTGTCAATTATCGTTTTGAGATCGTGGATCATTCAGATACAGGGAATACGGGTACTGAAATTATTTTTTGGCTCTAGAGTATTCCTTAAATAAATGGCTTGATGGGAAATTTGCAGGTCTTTTTTGAAAATAGTAATCGGAATGGACTGGCATTAATGGCGGTTTCGATTCTTTTTTACCTCGCAGCTTTTCATCTGATCCTTTTTCTCAAAAACAAAGAAAAGTACTTTTTGTACTACAGTATTTATTCTTTAGTCAATGCAGTGGCTTTGATTGGAAGGCCTCACGATAGTTTTTTGAAGGATATTTATTTTGCTTTTCCCGAGTTTTTCAAACTGACCCTTACCCCGCTACAGTTTGCTAGCTTTATAGTTTTCTCTTATTTTTTGATTGAGATTTTGCATTTAAAATCACACTATCCCAAATTCATTAAATTCTACCTCCATTATACAATCTTCATCTCCTTGGTGTATATGGTGTTTTTTCTAGGTGTTTTCATTTGGGATGGATATGATCTGATGAGGAGTTTTTACTTCTTTGGATTTATTCCAATCACTTTTGTATTCATGCTTATTGGAATTTTCCTGATAATCAAAACTGATGAAAAAGTAAAAGCCCAAATTCTCTATGGCTTTCTAACTATCGGATTAGCTTCTTTTTTAGTTGGTTTTTTGACAGTCGGGAAGGAAGCAAATGCTACCGATCGCTACTTCTATATTTTCTATTTGGGGATTTTGATCGAGAATTTTTTCTTCACCTACGCTTTGGCTTTAAAGCAGCGATCGATTTTTGACGAAAAAATAAAAATTCAAGATGAATTAGTTCATAGGTTTAAAGAAAATGATGACTTGCGGGCTCAATTAAACCGTCAACTTCAGGATGAAATCGTCCAAAAGGAAGAAAAAATTATCAAGCTGGAATCGGATGCTGAATCTGAGCGCATGGGAAAAATCAAAGCCCTTTATGAGCGTGAAATCACCGAACTCCATTTACGTTCCCTTCGCAGTCAGATGAACCCACATTTTATATTCAATGCGCTAAATTCGATCAAGGTTTTTCTCATCGATAAAGAAAAGGATTGGGCGATTTTATATTTGAATCGCTTTTCCAAATTGATTCGCTTGGTTTTGGAAAGCTCACGGAAAGCAAAAATTTCCCTCGGAGAGGAGTTGGAGATCGCCAAACTGTATTTGACACTGGAATCGATCCGCTTTGATGATGGGGTAGACCTATCCATGGAAATTGCCGAGGATATCCGCCTCAGTGAAATTGATATTCCGCCCTTGCTGCTACAGCCGTTTTTTGAAAATTCGATTTGGCATGGTCTGATGAATAAAATTGGGGAAAAGTGGATTAAAGTTAAGGTGACATGCCAAGAGAAAGGCTATCTGCTCTCGATCCGGGATAATGGAATTGGTAGAAAAGCTTCGCAAGAAATCAATTCCAGGCGTACGATGAAAAAGGAATCCATTGGGATGAGTTTGTCCCAAGAACGTTTGGAACTTTTTAATCAAAATGAACGAGTTAAATATCAATTCGAAATAATTGATCATGAAAATGATCAGTTGGGGCCCTCAGGTACGGAAGTGATTTTTTATTTGGAGACTGCTTGTATAAATTAAATTCGCAGATTATCAGCTGAAACTGGCCTGTTTTTTATCTTTTGTTACAAGAGTAGGATCATTTGTTACAGGATTTTTATCGCATTTTTTTTGGGCCGATTACCTTGCCTGTCTCATTTACAAAAAAACTATAGACAGCGATGAAAGCACATCAACTGATTATTTATGCTTGTTTTACCGTTATGATTTTTTCCTCATGTGAAGAAAAGACCACCTCAAATACTGCTGAGGAGCAGGGGGATGGGTTGACCCAAAGTCATGCTGAGTCTTCAATTGGAAAAACCTGGCTTCAGGTACTGATGGAGAAGCAACCTCTGACGGAGGACGAATATATGGCATTGGTTCCTGCGACATTACAAGGATTTCCATTGCAGAGTAAAGAACCTAAATCAGGCTTAAATGGCTTTATTGCTTTTTACAGTCATGAAGAAGGCCGCGAACACCCGGGATTGCGACTGGAAGTGATCGATGGGGCAGGAAATAATCAATTTCAGCATGTCAATACAGTTTATAAAATGCTTGAAACTGTTCGTAATGAATCTGGAGATGATTTCCAATCCGAAATCAAAGACCACCAAGGCGAGCGGGTACTTTTTGTCAGTAAAACCAAGCAGGATCGAAAAGATTTTCAACTCGAATACATTCAGAATCAACGCTATCACGTGGGAATCCTAGGAAATCTGGTGGGGACAGGTGAAATCTACGGAGCTTTTGAGGAGCTTCAAAACAATCAATTTCCAAAATAAAAAACGATGAAATCGAGCATGACCCAAAGCGACACACAGTGGTATACCCCGATGGATCGGGGAATGCTTGCGAAGATTCCATAGCCTGCCCCGACTATTCGGGGTGGCCATTAAAAATCAAATTATAAACACATGAAATATCCATGACGGGAGCGCGACACACAGGGGGATGATTATATCCCAGCATCCACCGTTTTCGTAGAAAT
>NZ_FNAC01000075.1 GCF_900101705.1 Algoriphagus faecimaris
GCCCAGGTCAGAACCCAGCAAGCTTGTGAAAAGGTCCCCGCATTCCTAACCGCCGTTTATTCCATGCTTCTACTGGCCGCAGAATCTGCCAAAAATCAAGTCCTACCCAGGCCAAAGTGGTATAAATCAGAAAAATCGGTCCGTACAACAACTGGCGACATACTGAATCAATTTAGAGCAATAAACTGGGCTAATACTTCAAAAATCAATTTCTCCGACTTCGTTAACATCCAGAAAAAACTGCAAACACTTAAAAAATCTGATAATCCTATCCTGTCCGCATTATTTCACGCCAGGAATTAGCCAAACTTGAGACTAGGGATTTTAATCCCTAGAAATAATGAGTCAGTAGAAACTCAAAGAGTCCCATAGGGACGGTTTATATGCAATAAAATCCTAGATTAGATCAAGGCTGAACCCTCCGAGGGATTGGGTTTTGGCTATAGTTTTTGTCAATTCAAACCTTGGCTTCGATTAAGAAGAACCCTCGGAGGGTTTGGTTCAGTGCCCGGGGCAAGGCCTAGTGATTTGCCCCGTGGTGAGCAATTCGAACCACATCCCGGAGATTAGGAAAGTGCACGTGCTAAAGTCCCGTAGGGACGAACAATAAATTAACTAGGGATTTTAATCCCTAGAAAAAATGAGTTAATAAAAACTCAAAGAGTCCCATAGGGACGGTCCATATGCAATAAAATCTTGGATTAGATCAAGGCTGAACCCTCCGAGGGTAAAGGATTGTGCCTGATAGGTCGGTAAGGATAAATTAGGAACATTGATTTTCGGATTACAAATCCTACGATAATGGGTCGCGATTGCAAATCACGACCAGCCAGAATCTCAAATAAACACGAATGATAATGACCTAATGATAAATTCTGGTTTTGAAAAGCGCTGAAGGCGCAAGCTGTATCTGCCCCAAATTCAATTTGGGGTAAAAAAAGAAAGTCAAAACCAGAGCGCTGAAGGCGCGATCTTTGGCATTATTCGGATAAGATAATGGATCGCTATTGGAAATCACGACCAACCTGAACAGCCTGAGATCATAGGAATATAAATCCTTATCTAATGGCCGTGAACTAGCCTCATGACTTACACCCTACTTACTGTGTACTGCGACTGCCTAATCCTCCCTGTACTCCTTTGCCTTTTCCCTTTTCAAAACCCTTCACTTATCCTCACTTTTCATTGAGTTGTCCCAAAATTTTTCGGCTCATTTCTTAAACTGCTAAGCTTAGGAAAAAAAGCAATGAAACTCCTCTACCGACTCCACCTCCTCGATTTTGACCCAAAAGACGAAAAACAATGGCTTGTCCATTGGGACTTTATCCAAAAAGCAATCGCTACTTCCTCAAACTCCCTTTCTCTTAAGCTGAGAGGTAAAAAGCCCGCTGATTTATCAGCCCAACTTAAACTGAAAATCTACAAATACTTACTGAGAGGGCGCTATCGATGTACTCCTTTTGGCTACTGGGCAGGAGTAGGGCTGGCAAGCTGGCAAAAAGAGACCTTTCCTCTCATTGCTGACCTTGACTACACGATTATTTCAGAATTAACCCCATCCATACCCGATAATCAAGCTGAGGATGAAAAGCGATACAGGTTGGCCCCAGGCTTAATAGGAGAGGGTAATTTTTTCCATTATTGGAGCTATTGCAAAATAGAAGAAGGCTGGAGGAGAAGCTCTATTTCCAATATCAAAATGGTAGATGATCTGGTCAACCACCTAGTGACTGCTAAATCCATTAATCAGGCCGAATTTCTGGGTCTATTTTCTGATATTAATCCCAACACGGCGATATCAATTTGGAACTCATTTCTCGAATCAGGTTTACTCTTGGATGCTAGATTTCCTTCCATTGGCCCGAATACAGAAACCAAAGTAGCACCTTCTATTGATTTGAAAATTTCAAATTCCATTCATGTTTCTCAATCTATCCAAAATCAACTTGACCAATTTATAGCACAAGCAGGAGCCTTGTTTTCACCAGTCTCCAGTCCATTTATTCAAGAATTAAAAAAATGGTTTCTCTTTCATTATGATGATCGTTTTGTTCCATTAGCCCTTATGGAACAGTTAACTGAGATTCCTAAAATTTTCAAAACATCATCAGCCACCTCAGATTCCATCAACTCGGCATTGAAAGAAAGTTTCTGGGGAAATGTAAAGAAGATTGATCTTAAGGAATTATTCGAGCTCAAGCCTACTCAGTCCCTTGAACATATTCATTTGGTTTTCAAAGTAGGAGGCAAAAACAAAGTCTACATTGAAAATATTGCCAGTAATAGGCCCTTCGCTTATAGTGGCCGATTTAGCTTGGATGAAGAGATTTTCGATAATCTCAGGGATAATTTTCCCAAAGAGGATGAGCAGAATCATGTAATCTATGCAGATGTGTTACTTTTTGAATCCCAAAAATCAAATCTTATTTGTAGGCATAAAAACCCTTATTTCTATGTGATAAACCCATTTATAAAAGAAACCAAAAATAGGGTTTTGGGAATGGCAGATTTATGCCTCGGATTGAGAGATGATGAATTTATCCTCATCAGTAAAAGCCTGAGGAAGAGAATTATTCCCACGATTCAGCATCCATTAAACCCAACACATATTTCCTATTTTCCTTCTAGGTTGATCTGGGAAATTGCGCATCAACAGCAATTTAAGTTTTTACCCTATGTTCATCCTGCTTTTCAAGAAGGAAACTACCTCCCCGCTCTTTTTTGGGGAGATATTCAAGTCCAGGATAGAAGATGGAAATTGCAGATTAGTCAGTTTGATTCTGAGGAAAAGTTATGGAAGCATCTTCAACATGATCGAATACCTCCTGAGGTTTTGGTGGGGTATTTGGACCGGGAACTCCTGCTCAACTGGGAGGATCCAAGGGATTTGAAGCTCCTATGGGAGGAGTTGAAGATACATGAGGAATTATTCATTTACGCTTGCTCCTGGAAGAATGACAGCGGATTCCGAAAGGAAAATGGATCAAAAATGTATCCCCAATTTATCTATTCCAAGCTTTTAAAATCAACTACCTATCCTGATGCGAAACCCTATTTTATACATTTGGTTTCCACTCAGGACCCAAACTGGCTTAGCATCAGAATATTGATGGAAGATGAAGCCATTCCCATCTTTCTAGATCGGAGCCTTCCGCATATCATGGAGGAGTTGAATGACTTGTTTTTCCTTGAATCCTGGTATTTCTTGGTTTATAAAAGTCCTATGGCTGAGTTAAGACTGCGGGTGAAGTGCAGCCAACCCAATTTGAATAAACCCCTGTTTTCCAAATTAGAGCAACTGATCAAGAATTCTGCCTGGGTCAAGCATATTCTAAAAGCTGATTACTATCCTGAGGTAGGAAAATATGGGTCCAAGGGAATAGTGCAGTCTGAGTTGATTTTTTCCTTTGAAAGTAAATTGGTTTTAGGTTTCCTGCCGGATAAAACTAATTTCTGGTCAGAACTTGATCCAGTTTCGCATACCGAATGGGTGGTTCAGTTGTATTACCTTGTTATCACTGCCTCTCCCAAAGCCAAGGAAATGTTTTCCTTTATCAGAGATTTGGTGAAGGATATTCCATATCAAGAGCGTAGGAAGTTGAAGGAACTAGCAGATTTCAGGGTAGAATTGGAGATTTCTCAATCCATAAAAGATGCCTATTTGGCTATGTTTAGAAACCATGAATATTTTGATTCTGAAAAATCAATTTTGTTCGTATTCAATCATTTACATATGTGTTGCAACCGGATATTTGGTTTGGATGCTCCTCATCACGAGCAGGTTGTCATCTATAAGCTTTACCAGCGCTTGGGAAATGACCATTACTCAACTTCTTAATTTCTTACCAGCAGTTTGATTCATTGATGATTTGGAATTTGGTACAGCTAAGATCATTAGGCTATAAATTACATGCTTCTTTAAATGCCTTTCGGTACCGATAGCTCAAAGGAAGATTTTTGCCATTGCTTAATTCAACATTGTTTCCAACTATCCGTGTGACATAGGAGAAATTAACAATTATGGCATTGTGAACACGGATAAATAATTCTTCGGGGGCCTTAGATGCCCAGTCCTCCAAGGTGGATCTCTCTCTAAACGTTTGATTTTCAGAATAGAGGTAGGTGTAGTTTTTGATTTGTTCGATATAATAAATATCAATCCAATAGATTTTAAAAGAGCCAAAACTATCGGGTGTTCTTAGCATGACAAAGTTCAAGCTATGACCGGGGGAAGTCTTTCTTGGCTCAATAAATTTGGATTTCACTTTGTTTAAAAGATCCTTTAACGGAAGCGTCTTGACGGGTTTTACCAAATACCCTGCTACCGAAAGATTGATGCTGTCAAGGGCATATTTTTCATAGGCCGAACATACAATGACTGGGATCCCAATCTTTTCCATTTCCTCGGATATAATCAGCCCGTTCAGCTTATCCATTTCGATATCAGTCATTAAAATATCACATTCAAAATTTCTGGCAAGCTTGATTCCTTCTTTAGGGTCTGTTACCGCGAAGGATACTTTGTATCCGGGTATTCCTTTAAGCAAGCCTTTTAAATTTTCCAATTCAAAGAATTCATCATCGATTAATCCTAGTTTAACTAGACTCTTCATAGGGGATAGATAGTTTTACAGTAAAATGGGGTGGATTTTCTGTTAGGACGAGCTGACTAGCTGGGAAATGATGTTTAAGTAGTCTTTTGATGCTGGTCAAGCCAAACTTGGTGGATCGGGTGATTGGGTTTTCCTTGATTTTATTTTGTGTAAATAAAGTGAGGCGGCTTTCGCTTGAAAGCCAGTTTATTTTGATTTGAATGGGATGGAGGGGGTTTCTTATTTCCCCATGCTTAAAGCAGTTCTCAATCAAGGTGAGCAAAAGCATTTTGGGCATGGTTAGTTCTATTTTTTCCAGCAACTCCTCATCGATTTCGGCGATCAGCTGAAGCTCTTTTCCAAATCGAAGCCGCTGACTATGTAGGAATGAAATAATGGTGTTGATCTCCGCCGCCAAGGAATTAAATTCCTCATGATTCTGATAGGCGTAACTTAAAATATTGGTATAGTGCGTAATGTCCTTGAATAGATCTTCGGAATACCTTCTGGATTTGCCTGCTATGGACCCAATAATATTCATTAAAAAATGGGGGCTAAGCTGTAAGGACTGATGGGCTATGGACAGCTCCTCATATTTTTTTTCGGTTTTGGAGTTTTTTCCATATAGCAATACCCAAGCATGAAAGGCCCAGATTAAGGAGGTGAAGATAAAAAAATGAAACCACCTGATGCTTTCATCAAATAAATAAACCCTTAATGCCGCAGCTTCATTTATTTCGATCAGCAAGTAATATTTTGAAATAGTAATCAATGAAAGGTAAAATAATCCAATAGAAAAATATTGAATATTTCTTTTTTCAATGAAAAGACTGGTGATAAGCCAATAAAAAAATACAATACTGGTAAGGAACCCAAAAATGGCTGTAATCAAACCAAATTCTAAGCTCTTTGAGTCAAGATTGAAGACTTTTGTAAATCCAAAATCAACAAGGGAATAAAATATCCAAAAGAAGAACAAAAGCCATAGCGGTTTTTCGATAACCCTCTCAGATAGTTTAATTATCCCAGAAATTCTTCTGTTTGTCCCAGAAAATTGAAAAGATGGCAGTCCCCATATACTTTTCATGAAAAACAAATTTATGGTAAAACAACAATCTAGTAGGGATTTGAATCTACAAGTAGATCATTTCCCAATCCGAAGACACGCTGATGATGGGGGTAAAAGAGTAAAGCGGTTTACCACAAGCATTTTCCGAGAATGCCGCACCACCATTACCAGGGTTTAGTAAAGATGTAATGTAGTGATCGGTACAGGCCTAATACAGCAAGGAGCCTGTTTACAATCTTAATTAATCCTAAAGCTGCTTTAAAAAGCAAATACCGGATCGTCATTCCGGTGGGCAAGGCCCTTTTGAAACGGATTTCATTTAAAATGGAGTCCGTTTATTTTTTGGACTTTAGCCTTATGACCCAAATTGCTTCAGATCATCGACAGAGATACCATGATACGCCGCAAATTCTTGCAGACTGACCAGCTGATGTTTCGCTTTCTTGAAGTGCTTCCTGATTTGCTTTAAATTTTCATAAGCATAGGATTTACTTCGGCCTGTCATTGCCATGATATCCTGAGCATAGATGATTCTTCTTTCGTTAAGTATCATTTCTGTTCAGTTTTTAAAATCAGGTAACAGAATCCCAGGGGTAGATTGCTACCTTTTAACGTACTAAAAAGGCCTTTTCGACTATAAATATAATGTAATTTTTGTAAGAGTCTAATAGTCAGGTGTATTTTTCTACTAAAATTCCTTTGATAGCCTCATAAATACGTAAAATTTCATATTTAAAGGAAAATTTTTTCTCGAAGACTATTCAATCAATCCAGTTTTGGATAGTGAATTATTACTAACTAGCTATCATGACCAAGATCGATGGAATCTTCTCCAATTCAGAAGATTTGGATTTGCGAATAATATAAAAGTCCCAATCCATTTGTTTCTTGGATAAAAGACTATTCCTATAAGTTACGTTACAAGATGGGATAAGTGCTTTTTTTTCACTTGTCCCACTTTTTAATCGAGTTATCCCCGCTTTTTATTCAATTATCCCACTTTTATATTGAATTATCCCAGAAATTTTCGTGTCTAAAAAATAGTCTTGACTTTAGTCCCCACACTATTGGAGGGCTGGGTATGCGTTGGTTGAAATTAATTCCATCTATTTTCTTGATTTTAGTTTGGGTCTATACAGGCCTAGAAAAGTTCTTTCGCTTTGAATCAAGTCGAAAGGCTTTTCTCAATCAGCCTATGCCCAATGATTTGGAGGAAGTGTTGGCAATAGGAGTTCCTGCTTTGGAACTGCTATTGGCACTTTTGCTTCTTTTCCAAGTCAGTCGCTGGTGGGGCTATCTTGGTAGTCTTCTTCTCCTCTCAGTTTTTACCACCTATGTGGGATTGATTTGGGTTGGGGCCTTTCCCCGAGTACCCTGCAGTTGCGCCGGTTTTATGGAAAGCATGGGATGGGCAGAGCATTTTTTCTTGAATTTGGGATTGATGGGATTGGCGGTGTATGGGCTTAGGTCCAAGTCGGAAGACTTGAACCAGGTCGAAGGTCAGGGAACAGGAAACGGGGAATAGAGAATAGAGATTGAAGAATAAGAGATTGGAGAACAAGGAACAAGGAACAGAGAATAGAGGATAGGGAACAGGGAACAGGGAAAAGAGAATGGAAATTAAGAGATTGGAAAACAGGGAGGACCGAGCCTGCCTGAGGCAGATAAATCTGAAGACTTGAGTTAGGAAAATCTGACTATTCCGGTACCTACATAAAAAAACCTTCGAGGTCTGCTTTCCCGCTGTCTGGAAGGGGAATCGGATCAATAGGCTTCGGGGACGAAGACCTCAAAGGTTGGGATTAAAAAAATAGGGGTCAGCTGCTGTAAAACTGACCCCACAGCCTGGCGGATTAGACCATGGCTGCAAAAAATGATAAAAAAGAGGATTCATTTCTCTCAATGGCCTGGGTAGGAGAGACAGACCAGTACCGATGAATCCTTTTGGGAGATGCCGAAAACCCAGTTTAGAGTAGGCAATTAACCAAAACGGTTTCGCTCTTTTTGATGTGTTAAAAAAGGGTGCATTGTTATGAACAAACTAATGAGTAAGCTTCCGTTGCTGGCCTTTGTGCTGGCAGCATTTGCCGCGGTTGCGTTCACTTCCCCAAAAGCTAGCACAGGGGAGTATGGACTCGCCGGGGGCGTCTGGTATGATGTCACTGATATCGATCCGGATGAAGACACCTATGTCTGCAATCAGGATGAAACAGAAGACTGTCTTTTTGATCAGCCATTTGGAATGGGGCAACCCATTTCTACTGAACAGGAGAAAGTCTTTGTCGTCCAAAATGCGAGCAATCTTCGTATTGCTCAATAAGTTGGCAAGGTGGGCCGGGAATTAATCCCGGCCTCTCAAGTTTGGCTAATTCCTGGCGTGAAATAATGCGGACAGGATAGGATTATCAGATTTTTTAAGTGTTTGCAGTTTTTTCTGGATGTTAACGAAGTCGGAGAAATTGATTTTTGAAGTATTAGCCCAGTTTATTGCTCTAAATTGATTCAGTATGTCGCCAGTTGTTGTACGGACCGATTTTTCTGATTTATACCACTTTGGCCTGGGTAGGACTTGATTTTTGGCAGATTCTGCGGCCAGTAGAAGCATGGAATAAACGGCGGTTAGGAATGCGGGGACCTTTTCACAAGCTTGCTGGGTTCTGACCTGGGCTTCTCCGCAACCCAGAATAGTTTTCTCGTCTTTGAAGTTG
>NZ_FNAC01000054.1 GCF_900101705.1 Algoriphagus faecimaris
TCCCCCTGTGTGTCGCGCTCCCGTCATGGATATTTCATGTGTTTATAATTGTCTTTTAGCGGTCATAACTTGTCCCGAGTATCGGGATGGAATCTTCGCAAGAATTGTAATCATGCCTCTGTGTGTCGTCTGCGTCGTGCTCGATTTCATGTGTTTATAATTGCTTTTTAAGGGTCACTACCTGTCCCGAAAATCGGGATGGAATCTTTGACGATTAACCCCGAAATTTCGGGGCATTGCCCTGTGTGTTTAATGATGATTTTAATCGTGTCGATTTCATGCGTTTATAAATTCTTTTTAGCGGGGGACGATTTCGAAGTCGATGATTTCTTTCGAAGCCGAATTTAAGGGGAAAAGACGTGTTGAGGAAATCGCTGGTGGAAAAGACTGAAAATAAAGAATGGAGAGTTTAGTTTGTTTTTAATCTACTGATACGAATTTGCCTACTTTGATAAGATGATTAGTTAGGTTTTCGCGAAGGGAAAATGATAGGCGTATTTATACCAAAGAGCGGCAAAATAGGATCCTATGTTAATCTATTTACCATGAAAATCGTAAATCAGACTTTCGATTTTCATGGTAAAATGCTTATATAAAAAAATAAAAAAAAGCCCAAGACCTGTTCGATTTTTTGTTTTTTGAGTGGGATCTAGGGGATTCGAGCTCATGAACTTCCCGCTGGCTAGCGGGACGCTCTAACCCAATTAATCTAAGAATAAAAAAGCACAAGACCTGTTCGATTTTGTGCTTTGTGAGTGGGATCTAAGGGATTCGAACCCATGACCTCTGCTCTGTCAAAGCAGCGCTCTAAACCAACTGAGCTAAGATCCCATTGACGGTTGCGAAGATAGTCATCCGAATTAGGCTTCACAATAGTAGATAATCATTGTAACCAAATTTTTTTGGTTTAGGCATTATTGATCTCCATTTCCTTTTTTCTATGGAAAATGGGTATGCCTACCCGATCTATATGCTTGATTAATTCTGGCTCTTGAATCTGATGATAATTGACTAGATCAAAATGATAAGGCATGTTAGTCTCTTCATTGAGGAGATAACTGATTTGACTCACTGTTTCAAAATTCAATTTGTTCCCTTTTAAAGCTAGATCCACATCACTTCCAGTACGGAAATTCCCCTTAGCCCTGCTTCCAAAGAGAATGACCTCTTCAACTAGTTCTTGATTCCCGATGATTTCTAAGATGGACGCCATATCCGATTCCAAAAGTCCAAATTTATTCTTCATCGACCTTGCGTGTGAAGTTGATCTGTAGATTCTTTAATATGGGAAAATATTTCTCCTGAATGAGTTTTTTCATTTCTGTAGACTTTTGCTCGTCATAGGTATGTGCAGTTAGGTTTCTATCCTGTAGCAAATCCATCCAATCGTGGCCATTTTCTAAGAGATTGACTTCAAAAGCCTTTTTTAGAGCTGCTCTCGGTGAACGAATATCTACGAAACCTTGCTCTTCCAGGTAATCCTTAACAAGGTTCCATGCCAATTCAAAACTCATTTCAAAAAATTGTATGATTCCAGCTTTCTGAACCATATCTGGCTCTGGAATTTGAAGGGCGTTTTCTAAATGCCCCATTACTTTGCTAAAGTTTGAAAAGCGTTGTTTCCAGCGGATATCTTCATTTTTCATGCTTGAATTCCTGAAT
Organism: Algoriphagus faecimaris; assembly: GCF_900101705.1. GTDB lineage: Bacteria > Bacteroidota > Bacteroidia > Cytophagales > Cyclobacteriaceae > Algoriphagus > Algoriphagus faecimaris. The sequence continues at coordinate 1,663 of NZ_FNAC01000054.1, forward strand.
TTCTATGCACAAAATATAGCTTTAATTCTTTATTTCCTTTTTTGACCATTAGAACAAGGTGGAGAATCTTCAAGGTTGAAGAAGTTTATTAGTCTTCTGATATTTCTCGTGCTATAGATTCTAATTGAGGAATAAGCTTCGAAATATAATCTTTGTAATAAGCTAAATCTTTCTCCTCAGGAATTAATCTTTTTCCAGAGTTAGCTTCAAATTGATCGTTTAGACTGATTTTTGAGCCTAGATCCCTTCTGATTTGATTGAATAAATCAGGACTCACCAAAGCATGGGAATTCCAATATTCGGGATCATAAACAACCATAGTTTCTAATCCCACAAAACCAAATCCTTTTTCAAGTGACGCTAGATCTTTTTTGGATTGGATAAACTGAAAGTCCTCGAAAAGAATTTTCTCCATAATCGTGACTTCACTTCCTTTTCGATAAGGTCTTGGATTTCCGATATTGATGGGACCGAAAAGTTTAGCTTTTAATTCTACCTCGCTCACAAAGACTTTGTCACTAGAATTTTCAAAAATGACTGAAAGACTACCGCCCATTTGCCGTTCTCGTCCATTTCGGTTTTTTGGAAATGCGACGTAATTGTATTTGGAGAAGTTGATGGTAATATTCTCGATGTTTTCTCCTGACTCACCCAAAATGATTTTTCCTTCTCCAATGAGGAACAAGTCTGAATTTGCCTTTACGCGCTCCTCGTCTTTTGATTTAAACAGGATGATTTCTTTTCCATTTTCCAAGTCATACTGGAAATCGTAGAATTTGAGATTTGAAGAGGATAAAGGCCAAGAATATTCAAAAGCATGCATTAATTCTCTTGCATAAAAAGGTTTTATAAAATACTGATCTGACCTTTCTGTGCTGGCTAAGGTATTCCTTGCAGGAATCGTATCTCCTGTCGTCCAATCCCAATGATGGCTTCTCCTCAGTTCTAGGGGCACTAGAAATTGATGAGCACTACCGCCACCCCATGCTTGTACAAAATTATAGGGCTTCCACTTTTGACTCTTGGAGTGGAGAGAAATACCACTCGCTTCGAAAAAATCCACGTACTTTTCTTGCTGTTGCACAGCATAATAACCCCTGAAATTTGATAAGAATGCCTCCTTTTCAAAAGCAGGCTCAAAGCTTTTATTGAGGTGTATTAGTTGATCGATAGGGTTTTGAAAGGATCGGATTTCGATTTCTTCCAGCGCGATTTCGGCCCTTTCCAGTAGAATTACTTTTTCTGCATTTGGCTCGACCCGGAAGGCCTTGTCTTGGTAAAATAAACTTCGGATAAAAAAGGTGATCCCTTCCTCCAAGGTGATATTCCCAATGCTATCAGTAATTCCGTAAACGGTCCCATCCTCAGTAAATATCGGTAAAAATGGAACGGGGCTTCTTTCTTCCTTCTCACCTTTTTCTAGTATGGAATACTGTTGCTTCTTTTGTTCAGCTTCTTGACCGTACGAATATTGTGAACCCAAAAGTATGGCTGCAAAAGTTGCAAAAACTGACAATATTAGGGTTGACTTCTTCATTCTGATAATTTCAATCTGTAGACGACAATCTTTTCTTCCCGTTCAAACTGTTTATTGTAGGATCCATAAAGATACGGTGCCCTGTATCCGAAATAGCTAAACCCCTTGGGTACAGCTTGGTCTAGCAGCAATGTGTCATTTCTATAAAGCTGAATTCCATCTTCTATCGGGCTGTTTTTAGTATAACCTCGTACCAAAAGTTCTAGCTCCTCAATAAAATCTAAAGTAGTATAGTAGTTGACTTTTGGGCGAAGTTCTTCTCTGCCTAGATCAAATTCAGTCACATCCAAAGCGTTCAGATCAGGGTAGTCAGTTATCATTTCTTTGCCAGCATGTCCAAATGCATGCTGAATCATGCCATCAGCTGTAAACTTGTACAACAGGCTGTCTGCCTCAAAACCCTGAACAAAAAAACGGTTTTCAATCGGAGCAACCGCAGTTCCCATCAAATAGGATATAAAATTACTTTTTGAATAAATAGGCGGATAGCCTCCTGAGATTTGTATTTTCCCATTGCTCAAATCAAGTATTCCTAGGTTTTTGGCTTCCTCAAAGTAATTTTTATTTAGAATGTAATTGTAATCGGGATGCGTCGAGGATATCTGAATCATCACTTTCCCCTCTCCAAACCAGGTAGGTTTTTGGAATTCATAATGGAGTTCGTAAATGCCCGCATATTCCGGTTTTGGATTCTTCAATAATTCATCATAAGGAGTATTTTCATGGTAAAAGTCCAAGGCGCCTGTTTGGGAAATAGTCCAGTTCTTATCAACCACATAATAGTCATAACTTCCGCCCAAAAGAAAAAGCTCCTGATCTCCGGAAGCCATGGCAACAAGCCCCCCCTTGATCTGATTTGGGCCTTCGCCGATTCCTATTTGCGTTTCTTTTAGGCTTAGGTCATCATTAAAGACATAAATTATTCCTGTTCTTTTATCTGCGAGAATAATCTGATCATTAAAAATCTTCCAAATTCCACTGCCGGAGAAAATGACCTCTTTGTTCTCTAGGGAATCAACTTTTAAAGAAATATTGTTGATTTCGGCATTCCGATAATAGCCGATCTCTTCACCGTTAAATTTGACTTTTTCGCCGGAAGTACAGGAAAGAAAAATAAAAGAAATAAAAGCCCCGATCAAAAACTGCTTCTTTGATATCATGGAAATTAAGGAGGAGTTATCGGGGCTTTTCAATCTTTCTCAGGATTAAGTTCAACATTGATTTAATGAAATAAGCTTAGGTCTGAAACTAATTTCAACACTAAGAAAAAAAAAACAAACCTAGTTGTCAAGAAAAATCAAAAAAATCTGAATAATTTTTTAAAAGTTAAGTATTCACAGGGCTGGGATATAGTGGAATTTAAGCAAATCCCTCCCTCAAATAGTCCGCGGTGTAATTCCCCATTTTTTTAGCCAAATCTTCAGGCGTACCCGCAAAAGTCAGATGTCCTCCTTTGTTTCCTCCTTCCGGGCCCAAGTCAATCACCCAATCGGCGGATTGAATCACTTCAGTATTATGCTCAATGATAATCACCGAGTGACCTTGATCGATGAGTGCATTGATGGAGTGCAAAAGCTTGCTGATGTCGTGGAAATGCAAACCGGTTGTGGGTTCGTCAAAAATAAACAAGACCTGATCTCCTGATTTTGTACCTCCTTTTCCCAGAAATGAAGCCAGTTTGACACGCTGAGCCTCTCCCCCGGAGAGGGTATTGGAGCTTTGTCCCATGCCGATATAGCCCAAGCCGACTTCCTGTAAAGGTTGGAGTCGATTGATAATCTGAGTTTTTCCTTTGAAGAACTCCATGGCTTCGTCGATGGTCATGCCTAGTGTTTCGGAGATATCCTTTTCTTTGTCATCGAGGGTTTTATTCTTGAATTTCTATGCACAAAATCCGGTTTATTCTCTGTATTTTATCTAATAAGCCAAATAGGAATTCTGAAAACTTCGAAGATTCAATTCAAAGCACCTTCATTTTATGCAAATAGGAAGATCTTAAATTTTAACAGTTAATATTCGATTAAATTTGAATTTTTTCCAAATTTAATTTGGAAAAAATGATATTACTGGAGTGTTTGAAGTGAAATTTATTCCGTAAATAATGTTGTCATCGGAAATTGTGAAATCAGAAATTGGCGAGTCAAGTATTATTCTCTCAAAAGTTTCTGATTTCAAATCAAAAACATGAATCTCTTTTCCAAGTAAAACTATTTCATCACTTTTTATATTAACTCCAGAATAAAGAAGATAAAATTTTCCATTTTTTTCTTTTACGCTTGCATATTGGAATGACCTGTTTGGGTCCCATTTAAATCTACCTGTAGTTTCGATAAATTCATCCGTATATTCAAATTCATCTTCATTTTTAAATTCTTTAAAGGTTCGGGTTTCTAAATTATAAATCGTTATAATTTGTTGGTATAAGTTTCCTTTAAGCAAATATTTTTTATCTTCCGATATACCAAACTTGCCTTCTAATTGAATGCCGTAAAATTTCTGTGGTAAGTGGTTAAATTGAGTTGGTTGTGAATACATAAATAGCGTATCATATATTTCAGAATTTTTAAAGGTAATTATTTCCATCTCTTTATCTAATGTCACACCAATCAACAAATTTTTTAAGGGGTAAGTTGGATAGATTCGATCTCCAGTTGTAGGAAGCTTTTCAGTGTGCATTATTATGCTTTCAAAATTTGAATTTTCTAATTCTTCGAAATTAAATGATTTAATAGTGTTTGTTCCTCCATCCTGAATAGATACTTCGCCTGTTTTTTTATCGATATAAATACTAATCGGGACTAAAATTTCTTGAGGACCATCGCCAAAATTAATACCTTTGAATAGGGTTATACCTGTAAATCTATCAATAATTTGTATAACTGACTCATTTCTGAAGTTTAGAAGAACCAAATAATTTTTATAAGATTCAATTAGATATGAATAATTAATTAATTGATTTTCAATAATTTGTGATGATTTAAAATTACTAACATTTGCAAATAATATCGCGTTTTTTACTTTATTGGATTGTGAGCACCCAAAAACTAAAATTAATATTATAATTAATAATTTCTTCATATAAGTGTATTCAAAGAGGCTGTCTCATAAATAGCTTTACCGTCAGCCTGCTGAGTCGAAAGCCATTTCTACCACTCTAGCCCACATTTCGACTTCGCTCAATGTGATAAACTTCACTTTTGAAACAGCCTTCTTTTCTTTAATCTGATTTTTAACCTTCTCTTCTTCCCCAGATTGTTAACACATCTTTGTCATAGGTAAATGTACATCCCACATTTAATAATTCCGTACAATTTTTATCTCGGCATTGCTCGAAATTTTTGTCTGGTCCTGCGTCACAAGGGTTTCCTCCTGGTCCTTCTACAGAAGATTGCGCACCTAAATTGCTTAGGCTTCCTAAGCTAATTAGAATGGATAACGAAGCGATTAATTTTTTCATTTTTTTTGATTTTAATTATAAAATTAGACAATGAAAAAAGATTCATACCTGAAACTAATTTCAACACTAAGTAAAAAAAAAAACAAACCTAGTTGTCAAGAAAAATCAAAAAAATCTGAATAATTTTTAAAAGTTGAAAATTCAGAAGGATGAGGAATAAGTGTGATTTAAGCAAACCCCTCCTTCAAATACATCGCAGTATAATTCCCCATTTCTTTAGCCAAATCTTCAGGCGTACCCGCAAAAGTCAGATGTCCTCCTTTGTTTCCTCCTTCTGGGCCCAAGTCAATCACCCAATCGGCGGATCGAATCACTTCAGTATTATGCTCAATGATAATCACCGAGTGACCCTGATCGATGAGTGCATTGATGGAGTGCAAAAGCTTGTTGATGTCGTGGAAATGCAAACCGGTTGTGGGTTCGTCAAAAATAAACAAGACCTGATCTCCGGATTTAGTACCGCCTTTTCCCAAGAAGGAAGCCAATTTTACACGCTGAGCCTCTCCACCGGAAAGGGTATTGGAGCTTTGTCCCATGCCGATATAGCCCAAGCCGACTTCCTGTAAAGGCTGAAGTCGATTGATAATCTGAGTTTTTCCTTTGAAGAACTCCATGGCTTCGTCGATGGTCATATCGAGTACCTCGGAGATATCCTTGTCTTTGTATTTGACATCGAGAATTTCATTTTTGAATCGCTTCCCTTTGCAGGACTCACAGGTCAGATGAATGTCTGCCATAAATTGCATTTCCACCGTAGTAGTACCTTCTCCGGCACAAGCCTCGCACCTTCCCCCGTCGACATTGAAGGAGAAAAAGGCCGGTTTGTAGCCCCGCTGTTTGGAGACTGCCTGATCGGCAAAAAGCGTCCGGATGGCATCGTAGGCTTTCACATAGGTGACCGGATTGGAGCGGGAGGATTTTCCGATTGGATTTTGATCGACAAACTCTACCTGAGTGATCCGCTTATAATCCCCTTCGATCTTATCGTATTTTCCGGATTCATCGATGACAGTTCCCAGCATTTTTCCCAAAGCCGGATACAGTACTTTTTTAATTAAAGTGGATTTTCCAGAACCGGATACTCCCGTCACCACAGTCAGGGTATTCAGTGGAAACTGAACCGTCAGATTCTTCAGGTTATTTTCACGAGCCCCTTTGACGATGATGGAATCCTTCCATTTTCGATTCCCATTTTTCTTAAAAATCTGCTCCTCCCCGCGAAGGTATCGGGCAGTATGCGTTTGGGCTGAGTTGATTAGCTCTTTGATGGTTCCTTGGAAGAGTAGTTCTCCACCGTGAATTCCGGCATCTGGCCCGATATCGATGATCTGATCCGCCGCTTTCATCACCTTGTCTTCATGCTCCACCACGATTACGGTATTGCCCATATCGCGGAGAGACTTCAAGACACCCACCAAGCGATCGGTATCTCTTGGATGTAATCCAATACTCGGCTCATCCAAAATATACATGGAACCTACCAAGGCCGAACCCAAAGAAGTAGCCAATTTGATGCGTTGATATTCTCCTCCGGAAAGCGTGGAAGTCAGGCGATTCAACGTCAAATAACCCAAGCCCACCTGATCCATGAATTCCAAGCGGCTGACAATTTCCTTGAATAGTCGGTTGGCGACTTTGGCTTCATGAGGTTCTAGCTCCAGCTGATTGAAAAAGATCAAGGCCTCATCGATCGGCATCAGGACGATATCGGTGATGGATTTGTCCTTGATTTTGACATAACTCGCGTCCTTTCGAAGTCTTGTCCCTCGACACTCAGGACAGGTCGTCCTGCCTCGGAAGCGGGAAAGCATCACCCGATATTGGATTTTGTGGGTTTTGGTTTCTAGGTCTTTAAAGAAAGCATTCAAACCCTTGAAATACTTGTTTCCCGTCCAAAGGAGCTCTTGCTCTTTTTCGGTCAAATCCTCATACGCCCGATGAATGGGGAAGTCGAATTCGATACCTTTTTTCAGAAGTGGCTCCAACCAAGAACGGGAAGATTCTCCTCTCCAAGGTGCGAGTGCGCCTTCATACACAGATAGTGATTTGTCGGGAATGACCAAGTCAGGGTCGATCCCAAGCACATTGCCAAAACCCTCACAGCGCCGGCAGGCTCCATAGGGGTTGTTGAAAGAGAAAAAATTAACCGAAGGCAGCTCAAAGGTCATCCCATCTAGTTCGAATCGATCGGAAAAGGCTTTTGTTTCCTTTTCGGGAATGGTAATTTTGCAATCTCCATGTCCTTCGAAAAGGGCGGTTTGGACCGAGTCGGCAATGCGGAATTGATTGTCTTCATCGTCTTTTCGGACGGAAGCCCGATCAATCAGGATCTCATAGTTTCCTTTCTGAATTTTCTTTTCTTGGAGCAAATCCTCTACAAAATAGGCTTCTCCGTCAATCAAAATTCGGGTATAGCCTTTTTGCAAAAGCAATTCCAATTCCTGCTCGATTTTTCTTCCTCTTGCCACCTGAAGTGGACAAGAAATCATGACTTTATCTCCTTCATCGAAGCTAAGAATGTAGTCTACGATATCTGTGACCGTATGATGCTTGACCTCTTTGCCTGAGATCGGAGAATAGGTTTTCCCCACCCGGGCAAAAAGCAATTTTAGGTAATCGTAGATTTCGGTGGTAGTTCCGACGGTAGAGCGGGGATTTTTGGTGCTGACTTTTTGCTGAATCGCGATCGCCGGCGCCACGCCTCGGATGTATTCCACTTCAGGCTTTTCCATCCGGCCGAGAAACTGTCGGGCATAGGAACTCAAACTTTCCACATACATGCGTTGGCCTTCGGCAAAAAGGGTGTCAAAAGCCAAGGAGGATTTACCCGAACCTGAGAGTCCGGTGATGACCACAAATTTATTTCGGGGAATGGCTACGCTCAGGCTTTTCAGGTTATTGACCCGGGCGTTTTTGATGATGATGTATTCTTTGGGATCGAGTGAATCGAGGTCGGTCCTCTCAGTCAAGGTGCTTAAAGTCATAGCTTGCAAAGTTAATCATCTAACCCTAGAAGTCATGCGAAAGTTTGAGGCATTACTGCTCGTTTCCCGTCACTGCGAGACCTGCAGGGCGACGCCCGCCTCCCGGATGGCAGACAGTCTCCCTGGTTTAGAGGAGACTTTCAAGAGATTGCTTTATTGTCGTTCCTCCTGCTGGCAATGAAGGCCAACTTTGATATTCCTCAAAATTCCCAGCGGGTAAAAATTCCAAAGTTCTGGGCGGCTTCTTTCATGGGTCCGTAGGCATCCCAGTTTGCCCCAATTCCAAACCCAAGGGGTCCCTTTTTTAGACCCGCTCGTAGATAAAGAAAACTCCGCTTATGCAATGTCTCGGAAATCCCCTGAATGTACATAAACTGCACGCGCGAATAAATGGACCAAGTATTATTTAGACGGGGTTTATATTCATAGATGCCAAAAAGTTGACCATCTGCTCCTTGGTTCGATAGAAGATTGACAAAGGTCAATGCAAGTATTTCCCGACTGGCAAAGACATGCTGTAGACCGGCCAATGGCATAAAGCCGACTTTAGAGTTGGCCTCTGCTCCTGCTGCCAGTGCAAAGCCTTTATTGCCTAACTTATACGTGACCTGAACAGGTGCGACTATGGAATTTCCCAGGGTGTTATTCCGATCGTAGTTTTGAGAGAATATACTGATTGCTACGAGGCTAAATTTACTTTCTGGACTAAAATCCCGCTTCATGATCAGCTGAAAATCCAAGCGTTCATGGCCAAACATGATTTCAGCTGGAATAGGAGGCGGAGGAGCTTGTGCAAGGGAGGAAGTGGGCACCAAAAAATGTGTAAGAAGGATAGTAAAAGGGACTGATATTAATTTGAGAAGAGACTTCATTTTGAATCGATTTTTATCTGATTCAAAACTAGTGCTCAGCTTTTCTCTAAACCTTGCTCTAAGTCAAGGTTTTAGCTAAAGTTCAGCTTTTAGCCGACTTAAGGTAAAAGGTGTGATTCCCAAATAGGAAGCAATCATCCTGCTTGGAAGCCGAGACAGGATTCCCGGATACTCTTGAAGAAGCCATTGCAATCTCTCCAATGCAGTATAGCCCTGAAAATTATATATTCTTTTCTGTGAGGTGATGTAGGCATTTTCCAGCATGTTGCGGTACACCCGATTAAGAGCTTTGTTAGTTTCTACCAATTCATAAAAATCGGACCTTCCGATGCACAAGGCTTCGGTTTTCTCATTGGCTTGTATGTATTCATCACTAGCTTGGCCTGATATAAAACTGGTGAGATTGCTCACAAATTTATTTTCAAAAGCAAAGTATCGAATCAGTTCCTCTCCTTTCGGATCTACTTTGTACAGTCTCAGGGAGCCTTTGAGTACGAAATAATTGTATTTGCAAATTTCCCCTTCCCTCAGTAGGAATTCATTTTTTGCCACTCTTTTAAAAATAAATGACTCCGCGATTTTTTCCTTTACCTCCTTGTTCAAAGGATGCAGTTTTTCGATGTAGTCATAAAGGGGGGTAAATTCATTCATTGTTATGATAGGCTAACTACGGAAATCAGGTTCCTTTACCTGAAGACAAGATATTCACCTTTATTAAATCCTCTTAATTATTTTTTAGATAAGATTTCTTTTTAATGGGTTTTTATATTTTCGGGTCTTTTTGAGGTGAAAAAACCTACAGATCACGAATTGCAAAAAAATCTTAGTGTTCTTGGTGTCCTTTGTGGTTAAACAAACTATCCCTTACTTCGCAGCATGGATTTTCAATTTCTCTTGGATGGATTTGCAGAGGGACTTCAGGCCATGACTTGGCTGGAGGCGATCGCTGTGTTTTTTGGGATCGCTTCCGTTTTTTATTCCATGCGAGAGCACATTTGGGTTTATCCCACGGGGATTGTCTCTACCTTGATTTACGTTTGGATCTGTCTGGAGTACAAGCTCTACGCGGATATGGGGATCAATGCCTATTATTTTAGCATGTCTATCTATGGCTGGTACGTATGGACTCATCCCAAGGAAAATCAGTCCGTACTTCCTGTGACTTGGTTGAAGCCAAAAGGTTGGCTGATAGCCGGTTTGATTTTCTTGGCTTCCTACGGGATATTATCTTTTGTATTGAGCAATTTCACCGATTCGGATGTGCCTTATTGGGATTCCTTTACTACTTCTTCCGCTTTTGTAGGCATGTGGCTGATGGCCAAAAAAAAGGTGGAAAACTGGATCATGTGGATCATCACAGATTTGGTTTCGGTACCGCTTTATTTTTACAAAGGACTGATTTTAACTTCTTTTCAGTTTTTGTTTTTCACCATTTTGGCAATTTTAGGTTTACTTGCCTGGATCAAATCCGCTAGAAACTATGCACAAGCCTAAGCGTATCCTTATTTTAGGGCCAGAGTCCACCGGAAAAAGTACCTTGGCCTCCGATTTGGCGGTTCATTTTGATGAGCCTTGGGTTCCTGAGTTTGCCAGAGAATATTTGGAAATGTTGGGAAGGCCTTATGCTTATTCTGATCTTCTCAAAATAGCAAAAGGTCAAATGGCTTTAGAGGATGAAAAAGCGAAAGCAGCTCAAAAATTCCTTTTTTGTGACACGGATCTGAGGGTCATTCAAGTATGGTCAGAGCACAAGTTTGGAAAGGTACACGATTGGGTGCAGCAGGAATTAGGTAGAAGGTCTTACGACTTGATTTTATTAACTGACATTGATATGCCATGGGAAGCAGATCCACAGCGGGAGCATCCTCAACCGGAAATGCGTCGATATTTTTTTGAAAAATATCAGCAATTGGCGGAAGAAAGTGGTATCCCTTTTTTAATTGTTTCCGGAAACCAAGAACAGCGATTAAAGGATGCCATTCAGGAAGTGGGGAAACTTTAGTTTTTTTGGCTTTTGGATATATAAGTTCTTAATTGGCACTAAAAATCTTTTTGGCAGCTTCAATCAACCCTTCATGGGCCGAGTGATAATTATTGTTCAAAAGGATCAGTGTTTTGTTTTCATCGATAAAGCGCACGATGATCGTCTTGTACCCTGGGTTATCACCTGTATGCATCACTAGATTGCCATAGGGGCTTTTGGGATCCAAATCCCAGCCGAATCCATAAGTGCTTTTGCCCCCATCATTTAACTGGAAAGGGGAGAATGCCTGATTGAGTGTCGAGAGACTGACTAGTTTCTCGGTATATAGGGCTTGATCCCACAGCAATAAATCCTGCGCGGTGCTGCTTACCCGTCCTGGACCCTTTCGATTGCCCAGCCAAAGGGTGTAATCTGAGGAGCGAAACCGATTGGCGTTGACATACTTTCCCTGATCATCTTTGAGATGGCCCGCGGCAAAGTTGGGGACTTGGGCTTTTTCCTCCAGGCTTCTGATGGCAGTATTTGTCATCCCCAATGGATCAAAAATCCATTCTTTGGAAAGCTCAACGAAGTCCCGGTCTGTCACCTCTTCCACGATGCTTGCTAAAATCACATAGCCGGTATTGCTGTATTCATAGTTGTCACCTGGCTCAAAAAGCTTAGGGGGAGCATAGCGACGGAGATATTCTAATATCTCCGGGTTGCCGGCAGCTTTGCTCTTATCCCAGTACTCATCCATTATAGCCTGATAGTCTGGCAGTCCAGAGGTGTGCGTCAAAAGGTGGCGAATAGTGATATTGGGGTAGGGGACTCGGATATATTTTTCGATAGGATCGTCAAAACCCAGCAAGCCCTTCTCCTGACACATCATGATCATCATCGCAGTAAACTGCTTGGAAACCGACGCCATTTCAAATACATCATCAGGTTGAAGTGGGATGCCTTCTTCAAAATTTCGCATACCCATGGCCTTTTCAAAAAGGACTTTTCCATTTTCAGCCAAGAGGATTACTCCGGAATAGCCTTCTGTTTCGGCTCTATCCAGAGCATTTTGGAGATGTCGTTTTTGGCCAGAGGCCGAAAAAACAAATAAGAAAACTAGCGGGAAAACGAGTAGACGGTTCATGGCTTTTGGATTTGTTTCATGATAAAATCAATAGTTGCTTCGTAGGCTTTGACCCAATTGCTGTGCAGGATAAATGAATGTACTTCATCTGGAAAAACCAATTGCTCGACTTCCACACCCTGTTTTCGGAGGACTTCTGCGAGTTCTACTGATTCAGAAAAAAGTACATTTCGATCATCATCGCCATGTATTAAAAGAACAGGGTCTTCCCAGTTCTCCACATAGGCCATAGGAGATGATTTGAAAGCCAACTCAGCCATTTCGGGGAATTTCTCGGGCTCATACCAGGAATCGAATACCGGGATGTCATTATTCCAATTATGCACACCGTGGATATCCACACCGGCAAGGAATTTTTCGGGAGCTTGTGCCAAACCATGTGCTGTCAAAAATCCTCCGTAACTTCCACCCCAAGGGATGATTTTGGAAGAATCTACGTCTGGTCTTGCTGCCAGATAATCCGCTGCTGCCATCAAATCCAAAACCTCACTTGCTCCTCCGGCACCGTAGTTTTCAGCTTCCCGAAAGTCCATCCCATAGCCGATTCCTGATCGGTAGTTCAGTGTCAGGGCAATAAATCCATTGGCAGCAAAATACTGCTGAAGGGCATAGGCATTGCTGTAATATTGGGAGTAATTGAAGCCTAAAAGCATCTGTCTGCGGCTCCCTCCGTGGAGGAAAATGACAGCTGGATATTTCTTGGTAGCGTCATGGTTTGGAGGAAGGAAAAGCTGGGCTCGTGTTTTGAAACCATCTTCCGCTTGAAGGTCCAAGCCAAGGGGTTTGACTAGTGTTTTTGGAAAGTCCTGAGGGAAGAATTCTTCTGCAAGTGGCTCAGAGCTGTCATTTTGTCGAATATATGGCCACGCTGGTCGGGTAGCTGTGGCAGAAAGATAGGCAAGACCCTTTTCCAAGCGGACAGGTGACCAATTGATATTTCCTTTTTCGGAAAGATCTTCCAAATCAAAGGAATTCAAATCCAAGCTGTAGATTTTTCTACGCTCAATATCCCCAATATTGCTTGTCAGCAAGAGTTCATCTTTTTTATAGCTCGTTTTCACTTTTTCGACAATGCCTTGCCCCTTGGTCAGATGCTTGACTTCCCCACTGGTAGGATTGACTGCGTACAATTGCATCCAACCGTTTTTCTCCCAGGGGAATACCAGTTGACCAGAAGGCGTCCACCACAATCTATCCGCTTCTGCAGGAAGATCCCAAACCACAACCGAACCGGGCCCGGTTCCGGAATTCCAAACTTCTTCTGCCTTCATCGTCTCCATATCCAAAACCCGGATGCTCCACGGATTACTCTCCTTAATGGCAGTGAAAGAAAGTAAGTTGTTGATATTCGGTATCCGCAGATAGGCCAATTGTTTGCCATCGGGACTCCATGCTGGATAGCTGTCTTTATCCAGACTCGTCTCCGGATAGGTCAATTTCTTTTGCTCAAAATCCCAAATCCCAATAAAAGAGTGGTCGCCTCGGGTAGAGACGAAGGCGAGCTTTTCTCCATCAGGGGAGAAGGATAGCTGGCTAGATCCTCCCCTAGATACAAACAGCCTTTCCTGCTGGGATGAACTGTCATTGAGTGACTTCCAAAAGACATTGGGTCCAATTTTATAGACTAGGGCTTGCCCATCTGGTGAAAAAGTGATGGTCGAACCCGGACTGAAATACCGGGTTTTTAGGGTGGTCAAATCAATTAAGTGAATTTTAAAATCAGTATTTTCCTGAAGTTGAGCCGGATTGGCTGCTTCTCCAGAGGAGTTTCTGGAGTTTCCACGCACAAAGGCCAGAATTTTTCCATCCGGGGAAAAGGCTAGCTCTCCTAGTCCAAGTCCTTCATCTCCCTCAAAATTTGTGATTTTTTTTGCTTCGAAATTCGGGCTTTCCGCCAAAAAGATATTCCGCTCTCCTTCTGAATTGAATATCCAAGCGATTGCTTTTCCATCGGGGCTTGCTATCAAATCTGTCGGAAAAGGAGCAGCAAGGTAAGAATTGATGTCTTGAGAAATTCCCGGGTGAGCCAGGAGAAGGAAAAGCAGGGAGAGAGAAAGGAGTCTTTTCATAGGTTATGTCTTTCAGACAATTTAGCGATCAACAAAGAGCTTTCAAAGCAGGATCAATTCTTAACTGGCTCCTATCAAATCTTTTGACTTAATTGGGTTGGTAATCAATTTTCACAATTTACTTTCATGCCCTATGTTCAAAGCCGCTATTGTGTGTATTTTTGTGTTTTTGGGCCTTAATCTTTCGGGATTTGCGCAGCAGAAAAAATTCATATTTATAATTCTCGACGGGATTCCTGCCAGCGAATTGGAACGCGTTGACACGCCCAATTTGGATCAGATTGCAGTCATTGGAGGCTATGTCAGAGCGTACACAGGAGGGGAAAAGGGTGGCAATTCAGAGACTCCGACCATTTCTGCCGTGGGCTATAATTCATTACTGACCGGTACATGGGCCAATAAGCATAATGTGTGGGATAATGACATAAAGGCTCCGAATTATTCGTATTGGTCTATATTTCGATTGATGCGCGAGGCTAGGCCTGCATCCAAACTTGCGATTTTCTCTACCTGGGAGGATAATCGAACCAAACTCCTCGGAGAAGGGATGAGAGAGACAGGAAATTTGAAATTGGATATTGTTTTTGATGGCTTTGAAAAAGACACCCTACGTTTCCCTCATGATTCGGAAAAAGAATACCTCAATAAAATTGATAACCTTGTCTCCTTTGAAGCCGCTCATGTACTGAAAACCCAAAGTCCCGATCTATCTTGGGTTTACCTAGAATATACTGATGCTATAGGCCATCGATATGGAAAAAGTCAGCAATTCAGTGAGGCTATTGAAATTGCTGATCAGCAGGTGGGAAAAATCTGGGAGGCTATTCAGTACAGGGAGAAAAGCTTTGGGGAAGAATGGCTCATCTGGATAACCACTGATCATGGTCGAAAAACTCCTGATTTGAAGGATCACGGCGGTCAATCTGATTCCGAAAGAGAAATCTGGATGCTGACAAATGCCAAAAATCTCAATTCTCATTTCTTTTCGGGAAATGCCTCAATGGTAGATATTTTACCCACAATTGTTCATTTTTTGGAAATAAATACACCTGAAGAGCAAATGAAAAATTGGGATGGGCGTACTCTGCTGAAGAAAAAATAAAGGCTCGAGATCATTTCCCGAGCCTTTATGCTTTAATCCATTCCGCCTTTACGGGTAGGAGATCGTGGAGTCGGCCAATCAGTAGGCTCACCATTTCTTCCCAATGGGATTCTCAATTCTTTGGAAACCATCTCTGGCTCTTCACAAGCCATGTAGACCATGATCGCAGCTAGGATAGCATTGTTTTGTACATCGTCAAAAACGATTTTATCATAGGTGTCCAGGTTTGTGTGCCAAGTGTAATTATAGTAAGACCAGCTTAACGAGGATAAATTAAATGCCGGTGCCTTCGCTGCTACAAAGGAAGCATAATCAGATCCGCCGCCTCCAGGATTTCCCGGGAAGGTAGTTTCGATGTCACGAGTGATTTCTCGGGGTACCTTAGAAAGCCATCGGCCTAGGTACTCATAACTATCCACAAAGCCTTGACCAGATAGATTGGCTACTCTGCCGGTACCATTGTCTTGGTTAAATAGGGCCTGCAGATTGGCTACGATCTCAGGATGATCCTCTACGAATGCTCTAGATCCATTCAAGCCTTGCTCCTCAGAGCCCCATAGCCCTACCAAAATGGTTCTTTTAGGATTAGGATATACTTCCTTAAGGATCCGCATCACTTCCATCATAAGAATAGATCCTGTGCCATTATCCGTAGCACCTGTACCTCCGTCCCATGAGTCAAAGTGCGCCGAAAGCATCACATATTCATCCGGTTTTTCTGATCCTTTGATTTCAGCGATGGTATTGAAAGTCGGCTGAACTCCCGTTTCTTTGGACTGAGCATTGAGGTGAATCATTGGTTTCTTTCCGCTATCGGCTAGGCGATAGAGCATGCCGTAATCTTCTAGCGAAAGATCTACTGTAGGAACTTTCTTGGTCATCGCTGAGAAAATCTTATTTGCTCCAAAACCTCTTGACCAATAGCTAGTGATGATGCCCAATGCTCCAGCGTCTTCCAGTGCCTGTGGCAATTCTCTTCGGCCCAAGCCGGTTTTTTGAAGGCGCTGACCCCAAGCTCTCTCAAATTCGGCACGCTCTTCCTTCATTTTCTGAAAAGACTCCTCGGTAGCCCACTCCTCCCAATTATAATCAGGACGACCGGTTAATTGCGGAGTGGAAATCATGACATATTTTCCTTTGGCATTGGGAAGCCAAGCCTGAAATGCTGCTGCATCTGCCAAGTCTGGCAAAACAATGACTTCGCCTTGAGCACCGCCTTGTGGGGAGGATGGTGACCAAGCGAGTTGCATTCCGGATAGTGATCGAACCCAAGGCTCGATCATATCGATGTGAGTGATGCCACGGTCCCAGCCGCGCCATTCGCCCCATTGTTCGTTGCGGGCCTCGATTCCCCAGGATTGAAATTTCTCCACAGCCCAGTCGTGAGCTTGTTGCATTTGTGGAGAGCCTACAAGTCGAGGGCCGATTCCGTCCATGAGTTCATGTCCGAGTTCTTTGAGCTGGGAGTTTTCCCTAGCTTCCTTGATGATGTTTTCGATGACGGGATCTTGGGCTTGTGCTTGGATGCCAAAAAATAGCATCAACCCCATCCCTAAAAGGTAGCGTTTTTTCATGTTTAGTTTTTGTTTAGAAAATAAAAATATGGGAAAGGCTTGAAAAGTAAAGAACCGCTGGTGGATATGTATTGAAACCCTAAAAAATATTTTTTATTTTGCAACTGTATTCAGTCGCTTTATGTTTTGGCAAAGAAAGAAAAACTGATAGCAAGATTCCTCCTGTTTCCCAAAGATTTCCACTTTGATGAGGTGGTAGTTCTTCTTAAGTATTTTGGGTTTTATGAGGTAAAAAAAGGAAAAACATCTGGATCTAGGGTAAGATTCGAAAATGAGGAGGGAGTTCCTATTCTATTGCACAAGCCCCACCCTAGCGGCATTATGAAACACTATCAAATGAAACAAATTAAAGAGATTTTGAACCTATGAAGTATTTAGAACACAAAGGATATACAGGAAGTATTGAATATAGTCCGGAAGATAAATTGATGTATGGAAAAGTTCTTGGGATTCAGGGCCTCCTGTCTTTTGAAGGCGAAACAGGAAAACAACTAGAGGATGATTTTAGGTCAGTTGTCGATGAGTATTTGAAAACTTGTAAGGAGGAAGGGAAAATTCCAGAAAAACCATTTAAAGGAAGTTTTAACGTTCGGATTTCAGCGTCTCTTCACCAAAAAGCCGCATTGAGGGCAATGGAGGAAAGGACTTCGCTTAATAGCTTAGTAGCAGAGGCAATTCGTTTCCATTTAAGTAGGGAAGAGGAGTTAGCCTGATTTATTCTCTTTAAATTCCTCAAAAAACTTGGCTAATTAATTTGTTTTCAACACTTAGTAGTAAAAAAAGTTGAGGCTGTCTCAAAAGTAAGGTTTGTCACATCAGGTGTAGTCGAAATGTTCTCTAAAATATAGGAAATAGCCCTCGACTCCGCTCAGGTTGATAAAAAAAGATTTATAAGACAGCCTCCTCAATTGTATCATTTTCACTTCGTGAACTCAATCACATCAGCCGAAGCATTGACCTGATGCTTCCAGAAAAATAAGAAAAAGGAAGTCTTGGTAGAAAATGTTTCATTGATCAAAGCCTTGGATCCTCCTTTGAGATTTGCGTTTTGATACATTTCATTTTTAGCAGACTCGAGGAGTGATTTTTTACTAAGTCCTCCTATTCCAAAGATGTAAGTCGCACTGGCCTTGCCCTCAACTCGATTTTGAACTTCATAATTTTTTTCAGAGAGGATTACCTGCGTGTTTTGAGAATTTAAATTTCCCGTAAAAGCACTGTGGCTGGCACAACTTCCCAAAAGTATTAAAGAGAAGGCAAAAGCAATTGGCTCTATGTGGAATATAGTGGGTAGTCGAATTTGAGTTTCCCAGCAATGAAATAAATCATGTTAATGTAGTTGTCAATGTTCCTGTACCCTCTGGCTCTTTTTTTGGCTAACTGTATTTTGGAATTAATGCCTTCGAGGACTCCGTTGTTTAAATTGGTTTCTGTATAGCTTACAATTCCGAACCAATGTGCCTGTATGGTTTTGGCCGCCTCCATGAACGGGAATATCTTGGATTCTTTTACAAGGTCACACCAATAGGAAAGGTATGCAGCAGCCTCTTCTTTGTCCTTAAAGTCCCAAAACTCGTTGAACAGTTCTTTGAGCCTATAAGCATTGGAAATG
>NZ_FNAC01000070.1 GCF_900101705.1 Algoriphagus faecimaris
AGCCTAAGCACAGTAGGTCAAGTGACTTATTTTGCAGCTGCGGTGAATGATGAGACAGGATGTGAAAGCTTGACTAGAACACCTGTTACCTTGACAATCAACCCTGCACCAGTTGCCCCAATTTCTGGAGGTAATCAATCCAGCTGTTTGATCGAAGAAGGACAGATACTCACAGCAAATGCTACAGTTCCAGCAGGATTCAGTGTCGTATGGTACACTTCTGCAGAAGGAGGAGCTACCACAGCAAATCCAAGCCTTAGCACAGTAGGTTCTGTAACTTATTATGCAGCAGCAGTGAACAATGAGACAGGATGTGAAAGCTTGACTAGAACCCCTGTTACTTTGACCTTTGATACTTGTGAGATTTCTATAGAAAAGACAGCAGATGTTGATTTTGTAAATCTCGCAGGACAAGAAATAAATTACACCTTGGTAGTGACCAACCCTGGAACTGCCGATCTGACCAATGTAGTAGTAAATGATCCATTGACTGATTTTACTCAAGTAATTCCAGTCTTGGCTGCAGGAGCATCTGTAGAGCTTGAGACCTCTTACACTGTAACTCAGGAAAACATAGATTTTGGATCTATTACCAATACTGCCACAGTAGTAGGCAATAGTGCTGAGACTGAAGTGTCTGATGAAAGCAGCGCAGTAGTAAATGCAGAGCAAAATCCTGACATCACTATCGTGATCACGGATAACGATGCGGATATTACCGAAGCAGGTCAAGAAATTGACTATACTATCACAGTCACCAACACAGGTAATGTAACCTTGGAAAACGTGACGATAGTAGATTCGCAGACTGGTCTTGTGATCAACGTAGGTACGCTACAGCCTGGAGAAAGTACCTCAGTAGATACTTCTTATGAAGTAGATCAGGTAGATGTGGATAACGGTAGCGTGACCAATGAGGCTTCAGTAACTGGTGAAAGTCCAAATGCTGGGGATGATGATCCTACAGCTACTGATACCGTAACTACTCCAATTACACCTGTACCGAGCATCAACCTGATTAAGTCTGCAGACAAAGATGCGGTTTCGGAGGCAGGAGAGTTGATTACTTACACGCTTACAGCGACCAATACAGGTAACGTAACCTTGAGTGATGTGACGATTACTGACCCACTTACAGGATTAGAAGAAGTGATCGAAACAATGGCTCCAGGAGAGGTAGTGGAATTGACCACAACCTACACGGTGACACAGGAAGACCTTGATTCAGGTGAGATCGTCAATGTGGCAGTTGCTGAGGGCCAGTCTCCTGATGAGACCCCGGTATCTGATGAAGCAACCGAAACAGTTGAATCACTGCAGTTGCCTGCAATTGAAATGGTGAAGACTTCCGATACGGATGAAATCCAGGCAGCAGGTCAGGTGATAATCTACACCTTGACAGTCACCAACACTGGTAATGTTACGCTGACTGATATAGTAGTCACTGATCCAATGACAGGACTTGAAGTAAATGTGGCTACACTTAGCCCAGGAACTTCTGAAGTGATAGAGACAGAGTACGTGGTAACTGAGTCTGATCTTGAAGAGCTATCTCTTGTCAACGTGGCAACTGTGACAGCGACTACTCCAGATGATACAGAGGTTGAAGACAGTGATGACCATACAATAGGCATCGGTCCAAGAGAGATCATTGCTAACGATGATGACTTCGGTACCTACTTCGTAAGCTACGGTGGAAGACTGGGTAACATTCTAGAAAATGATCTACTCGATGGTCAACGACCTGATCCAGCAGATGTGGATTTTGAATTCACCGAACTTGATGGAGTGATTGGTCTTTTGATCGACGAAGATGGTGAGTTGAGTTTGATACCAGGAGTGAATGAAGCCAGAGAATACAATCTGGAGTACATCCTTAGGGAGACAGTCTTCCCATCCAATAGCGATGATGCTAAGGTGGTATTTAGACTCTTGAATGACAATGTGAACCTGAGCATTACTAAAGAGGCAACTCAGGAGATCATTTTCGAAGGAGACGAATTTGAATACGAGATCGTGGTGAGTAACATTGGCGGATTTGACGCCAGAAACGTGGTGATCACAGATCAGTTGCCAAGCGGAGTAGAATACATCAGCAATGAAGTTGCTTCTAACAGTAGTAATGCTGAGGTGTCTACTACAGTAACTGGAAGTACCATTACATGGACTATCGGATTCTTCCCTGCAGATGCTACTATCACATTCATTGTGAGAGTGAAAGCTGGAGCAGCTGGATCAGTAACCAATACAGCAGTAGTAGGTGCTGAAGAAGAGGATACCGACGAATCGGACAACGAGGCGACTGATGTAAGTCAAATCAGACCATTCAGGATTCCAAACGTAATCACGCCAAACGGTGACGGAGACAATGACACCTTTGAAATTCAGGGTCTCGGTAAATTTGTGAGCAATACGATCACGATATTCAACAGATTCGGTGATCATGTTCTCGAGAGAGATAACTACAATAACGACTGGGATGCCCCAGGTCAAGTAGCAGGTACTTATTTCTATGTCCTTGTGGCAGTGGATGAGTCAGGTAGAGAACATGAATTCAAGGGCTGGATCCAGGTAATTAAAGACTAATCAAGAAGCGTTATGAAAAATACTTTTAAAATCATCGGAATGACCCTACTGGTGGCCTTTATGGCCACCGGAGGGACTTTTGGACAGCAGCTCCCCCAGTTTAGCCAGTATATCTTCAACGGATTGCATGTCAATCCTGCCTATGCTGGATATAAGGGAGAGCCGTACATCCAATCGACCTATAGGAGTCAATGGGTTAACTTCCCCGGAGCACCGGAGACCTTCACACTGACGGCTGACCTGAGTGCCAATGAAGGTACAATGGGCTTTGGATTCACCATCCTCTCTGATCAATTGGGGCCTGCAAAGACCACCGGAGGATCTTTGGCCTATGCTTACAGGATTCAGACTGGGGCTAAAGGTTTCCTTGGCTTGGGAGTTCAAGCAGGGGTAACAGAGTACTCCATAGACGGTTCGATGCTAGACCCAAATGACTTTCCAGATTCGGAGATTCCGATGGGCAGGATCAACCTCTTTACTCCTAATTTGAATACTGGTCTCTTCTATCACAATGATAAGTTTTATGCAGGCTTCAGTGTGTATAACATGATAGGTAAAAACTCCCTCGAAAGAGAGGATGTTGCGTTAGCTTATCATGATTTCCACTATTACCTAACTATGGGAGCCCTGTTTGACCTGAGCTCTATGGTGAAGTTTAAGCCTAGCTTCTTGATCAAAGAAGTAAAAGGAGCGCCCACCAGTTATGACATCAATGCGATGTTCCTATTTGGTGAGCGGATCTGGGTCGGCGGTTCTTACCGTTCCAACATGAAAATATGGAACGATAACTTGGAGTCGAATCTTTCCAATAGAAACGCTGTGGCGGCAATTATCGAAATCTTCGCTACAGATAGGTTGCGTTTAGGTTATGCTTATGATGTTAACACAAACGTACTGAGTGATTACAGAAACAACTCTCATGAGCTTTCTGTAGGCTTCTACATGACCCCAAGAAAAGCAGTTATGAAAAACCAAAGATGGTTCTGATTATGAAAAAGACATTGACGATTATAAGTATTTCAGCCAGCTTATTTTTAGGGATAGTTGGGGGAGCCTCAGCGCAGAAAACTAAAGTTCGCTATGCTGATGAGCAGATGGAGTTGATGAACTATCAGCATGCCATCGAGCAATACCAAGAAGCTTACGCAAAAAAGCCAAGCTATGGTGTAGCAAAAAAAATAGCCGAAGCCTATGATAGGGTTAGGGACTATGACAAATCCTATGAATGGTGGTCCAATGTAGTTGGATATGAGGAAAAAGCAGAGCAAGGCGATTTTGCTAATCTGCTTTCAGCAGCTCAGTTGACAGATAAGCGTGAAGAAGCCTTGAGCCTAATTCAGGCAAGAGGAGTATCTGCAGACTCTTTGGATGTTGAAAACCTGATTAGTGTTTCAGCTCGAAAGAAGGTGAAGCTAACCAATGTAGCTGAGCTAAATTCCGATGCCTCCGACTTTATCATTGAGGAAGATGCTAACGGAAACAAGTTCTTTGTTTCAGACCGCGGTGGAACTTACAGCAGTGAAATGCCGGGTATCCGAATTGATGGAAGAAACAAGTTTTTCAGTGATGAAAAGCAGGATTACACCGACCGTGAATACTTCAGCATCTACAAAAAGAACGAAGAAGGAGAAATCGCCGAGGTGATGTCCAATGTACCGGGAACCTTTAATTTTTCCGATCCGAGCTATGCCAAAGAGGCAGGTATCCTATTTTATTCAGTAACCCGGGACATTAAAAAGGTTAGGAAAAACAGAAATATTGTTGTTCAGCCTGAAATCTATTACAGTAAAGTAAACGATAATGGCGAATTGGAAGGGTTTACTCCCTTTCCTTTCAATGATTCTTTAGGTCATGCGGTCATGCATCCTTTTGTGGATGAAGAGGCCAAGCGACTGTATTTTGCCTCCGATATGGCTGGCACTTTGGGAGGATTGGATATCTTCTATTCCGAGTACGACGAAGAGATGAACTTTTCTCCGCCGGTTAACTTGGGAAGTCCGGTAAATACCTCCGGACATGATACCCACCCTTTCCGAAAAGGCGATAAGTTTTATTTCTCTTCCGCAGGTCATCCCAGAGTGGGCGGTATGGATGTCTACGAAGCAAATTACAGTGCCTCGGGTATCAGCAATGTTCAGAACATGGGCATGCCGATCAACTCCATCGCCGATGATTTTGGATACCGTGAACTGGAAAACGGGGAGATTTACCTGTCTTCCAACCGGGACGGAGGCATGGGACTCGATGATATCTATCTGATGGAAGATGTGTATAAGCAGTTTCTTGCCCGTGTGATTGACTGTGATGGTGTCATTATCAATGACAGCTACATGGCCACCTTGAGAGACAAGACACAAAATGGCAATGTACAGACCCAGAGAACCCCGAAAGGGGAATTGGCTGCAGAATTGGAACCGGAGAGTGACTTTTCGATCAGTATCTCCAAACCGGGCTATTTTACATTGACCGATGACAATATCAGCACTAAAGGCTTTGAAGGTGATACCGTGAAGAGAGAATACAAACTCAGCCCGATCCCTTATCAGCTTCCGGTTTTTGTGGACATCGTGTATTATGATTTGGACAAATATGTGATCCGGGAGGATGCAAAAGAGGCGCTTGACAAAGTGGCTGAGGTGATGAAGAAATATTCCTTCCTTGACCTTTTGGTAGCATCACACACTGACTCCAGAGCATCAGATGAATACAATATTACCTTGTCCAACAATCGGGCAAAGGCAGTTACTGAGTATATGGCTCAATACAATATTTCCGCTGACAGAATCAGATTGGAATGGTTTGGAGAGCAGAATTTGGTGAATGACTGTGGAAATGGAGTTCCTTGTTCCGAAGTGGATCATCAGCTGAACAGAAGGTCTGAATTGGTGCTGGAAGCCTTTCCTGACCCTACTAAGCAGTATGATATTCCCGCAGAGCTAAAAGATATGGACTTCTGTAATCCGGAGGACATCTTTGAGATGGTTCAGAAGGAGATCAACGATATTCCTACCATCTATTTTGACTTTGACAAGTCGATGTTGAGATCGGTTCATAAGCAGGACTTGGAGCGTGCGGCAATCATGCTGCAGCGTATGCCAAACTTGATGTTGTTTATCGAAGGACATACCGATCAGAGAGGAAGTGACGAGTACAACGAGTCACTATCCGAGCGCAGAGCTGATGTGGTGAAAGAATACCTGATCAAAAGAGGCATAGAAGATAGCAGAATGGAGCACAAGTGGTTTGGAGAAACCAAGCCAGTGCACGACTGCACCTCAGGAACCTGTACTGAAGCGATGCATCAGCTTAACAGAAGAACTGAACTTCGGGTTGGCAAAGGAGCTTTCACCTATACTGGAAGACAGAAAAAAGTGGATACCATGTAATCAATCATGATAAGTTTATAGAGTAGAGTATTAGTATCGGAAAAAGGGCTTCAATCGAAGCCCTTTTTTTTATTTTCATTATCTAAATTAGACCGTTTTAGAGCTGCCTTCAATCATTTGATTGATTTCATCGAGCTCTTTTTCGGTCAAATCCCTCCATTTTCCTACCGCAATATCTAAATGTATATTCATAATCCGGACGCGTTTTAATTGCTTGACTGTGTAGCCAAAGTATTGTGTCATCCTACGGATTTGCCGGTTCATCCCTTCGATCAAAATGATACGGAATTTGAAAGCGCTTATTTTTTGAACTCTACATTTCTTAGTTACTTTGCCCAATATGGGTACGCCATTAGACATTCGCTGAATAAATCGATCGTCAATAGGCTTATCCACAGTGACTATATATTCCTTTTCATGTTGATTGCCAGCACGTAAAATTTTATTGACTATATCCCCTTCGGAGGTAAGGAAGATCAAACCTTCACTATCTTTATCGAGTCTTCCAATTGGAAAAATACGCTTAGGGTGACCGATAAAGTCTATGATATTATTTTTTTCACCTTTGGTATCGGTAGTCGACACGATTCCAACAGGCTTATTAAAAGCGATGTAGGTATGTTTCTGAATTGGTTTCCCTATAATTTTGCCATCCACAGCTACTTGGTCAGTAGGCCCTACTTTGGTCCCAAGTTCAGGTACTTTGCCGTTTAATGTAATTCGCCCTTGCTCCAGCAACTTATCTGCTTCTCTTCTCGAACAAAAGCCCACCTCGCTGAGGTATTTATTGATCCGGATGTATTGGTCTTTTTCCAAACTTTTTGATTTGATCTTGCAAGTTAAGTTTTCCTGAAATATTGACCCGAATATTAAAAATGAAAAAGCTCCGACAAATTGCCGGAGCTTTAATTCTACTCATTCAATCCTTTAATTGGAGGAGCACCGTTTGCTTTCAATCGCTGAGCCAAGGACGGTATGGTCTCATTGACCAATTTAGTTAACTCTGAAGCAATGGGTTCGTATTCCTCTTTTCCAGCTTCCAAAGATGATTTTTGCATGCCTGTCGGACCATAAGTCCCACTTGCACCTCTATATGCAGCGGATATTCTATCCGAAAGTGTAGGAGGCATTGGATCAAAAATTTCTCTTTGAGCTAGATTCCCATTGATTTTTGACTCTAAATTTAGCAAGGATTTTTCTGCTTCGTGTAGATCCCTCATCAAACTTGCATCAGCTTTTGTAGATCGGGAAAGTGAAGCTTGCATGGCTTTCACTGTATTCATCGCCTCTTCCAAGGATAGATTCGTTGCCTGTACATTATTCACAAAAGACTGTATTTCAGTTCGGAAAGATTTTATTTCATCCAGCGACTTACTTGGTAAAGCGCCTTTTCTTAGAGGTTTAACTTCAAAAGAAACTGCTTCAGCTAGTTTAGAAATATCACCGTTTTGCTGTACTTCCAAATATGCGGAATAGTTGCCCGGCAGAGCCATCATTCCTCCCCTACTTCCTTGTTCAATTGACTCAGGATTAATCAACCCTTGAGCAGCTAGACTCAGATCCCAGGTAGTTCTGTGAAAACCTGCAGTCGTATTGGCTTTGACGCGCTGTACAATATTCCCCTCATCATCAGTGATTACCAAATGAATTTCTGGACTTTTTTCCATCATCTCAGCTTCCAGTACATCAAACCCCGGAAATGGAATCGACTGATCTTTCATCCCAGCTTCCTTTTTCTGCCGCTCAGCTTTTGCACTGCTCAGTCCATCTTTGATGAAGTAAGAAAAGGTGACTCCAAAGTCGGGATTGGGAGCAGTCCAAAAATCATCACCCATACTACTTTGTGTCCTTCTCTGAGCATACCAATAGCCATCTCTTGGTTTGAACAGCTTAGCGGATTCATTTAATGTAGTTTCGGTAATTTCCCTTAATGGGCTCATATCATCCAGTATAAAAAAGCCTCTTCCAAAAGAAGCTCCTACCAAATCGTCTTCTCTGCGCTGTATAGTAATGTCCCTAAAGGAAATAGTGGGAATTCCTCCCGGTAGTTTGATCCACTCTTTTCCTGAGTTTGGGGTGAAATAAATACCAAACTCTGTAGCTAAAAATAATAGATCCCTTTTGACATGATCTTGTACTATTCGCCAGGTCAGGAGTGTCGAAGGAAGGTTTCCATTGATTAAGTTCCAAGTTTTCCCAGCATCACTACTTTTGGCCACATAGGGCTTAAAGTCTCCTTCTTTGTGATTATCCAAAACCACATAAACTGTTTGCTCGTCAAAAAGATCAGCCCTTATGTCATTGACAAAAGCATTAGCAGGTACACCCGGAATACTTCCTACTTCTACTGCTGTCCAGCTTTCCCCACCATTGAGGGTCGATTGGATCAGACCATCATCTGTACCAGCGTATAGAATTTCTGGATTGATAGGGGACTCTCCCAGTGAAGTAATGGTACTGAAATTAGACATGGCATAGACGTCCCATGCGTTATCCCAGCTTTGGTTTTTGCCCATGATTGGTTGCTCGAGTCGCTCCTTTTTCTTAGTCAAGTCCTCCGAGATTGCTGTCCAGGAATCTCCTCGATCAGTAGATTTCCAAACTCTATGCGAAGCAAAATATATCGTACTAGGGACATGTTGACTCGGTAAAATAGGAGCATCCCAATTGAACCGCTCTTCCCCTTCTCCTGCAGCAGGCTGAGGCTGGATAAACACAGCTTCTCCTGTAATTCTATCCAATCGATTGAGGTATCCCTGCTGAGATTCAGCATAGCCGATTTCAGGATTCCCTGGTTCTACAGCAGATTGATGTCCATCTCCTCCTAGTACCCGAGACCAATGAGCATTGGATATTCCAATCTGATCATCGGTTCTTGATGGTCCTCCATGGGAGCCATTATCTTGGGTTCCACCATAGATATTATAAAATGGTTCGGCATCGTCGACGGCAAGCTTATAATATTGGGTAAGGGGTAAATTGTCAAAGTACTTCCAGGTTTTAGCCCCATCCATCGTTTGGTAAATTCCACCATCTGTCCCTAATAGCAGGAAATCAGGTTCATCTTCGATGAAATTCAAGGAATGACTGTCTGAGTGTGTTGAGAAAGTATTAAGTAGTTCAAAAGTTTTCCCATGGTCATATGAAACTTGCATTCGCACATCAATCAAATAAATGGTCCCAAAGTCATGGGGAGAAGCATAGACTTCTTGATAATAATGGGGTCCAGTCGCACCAGCTACAGCATCAGACATTTTCTCCCAAGAGGCGCCCTGATCTGTGGTCAAATAAACTCCTCCTGATCTTCTAATCAATTCGATGGTCGCATAGACATAATCCGGATTTTGTGGACTGATGGCCAAGCCTATTTTACCGGTGACACCAGTGGGAAGCCCATTCTTCAGTTCGATCCAAGTCTTTCCCCCATCAGTGGATTTATGAACTCCACCTTTTTCTCCTCCGCCCATGTAGGCAGCGACAGTTCTATGTCTCTGCCAGGTAGCGGCGTAAATCACCTTCGGATCCCTAGGGTCCATTACAATGTCGGCAACTCCCGTCCATTCCTCATCTCCTAGGGTTTTTTCCCAAGTTTTTCCTCCATCCTCAGAGCGATAAAATCCTCTTTCTCCACCTTTGTTCCATAGCGGTCCCTGAGAGGCAACATAAATAATATTCGAATCTGTCGGGTGGACGATGATTTTTCCGATATGTTGGGAATCCTTCAATCCCATATTTTGCCAAGTGGCACCTCCGTCTTCACTTAGGTACACCCCATCGCCAAAGGAGATGTGCCGACCTCCGTTGTTCTCACCTGTTCCAACCCAGACTCTATTTGGGTTATTTGGGTCTATGGTTACACAGCCTATCGCAAAGACGGGTTGATCATCAAAGATGGGTGTCCATGTTGTTCCCGCATTGATCGTTTTCCAGACTCCACTAGATGCAGTCGCCACATACCAAGTATTTTTATTTTCGGGATGAATGGCTATATCTGCTATCCTTCCTGAAGTAAAGGCAGGGCCAATATTTCGGAATTTGAAGGCAGAAAAATCCTGTTTTGCCAAATTGGAACTCTCCGGAGTGTTTGTTTTTCGCTGGGCATGGATAGAAAAGCTGAACAATAGCATCATCATCCATAGGCCCATGGATTTTATTTTCA
The DNA here is from genome assembly GCF_900101705.1 of Algoriphagus faecimaris. Lineage (GTDB taxonomy): Bacteria > Bacteroidota > Bacteroidia > Cytophagales > Cyclobacteriaceae > Algoriphagus > Algoriphagus faecimaris. The sequence continues at coordinate 10,132 of NZ_FNAC01000070.1, forward strand.
TAATAGATAGATTTGGTGGTTGAGAAGGTAAGATAATATGATTATCCGCAATCATGCCAGTATGGGTAAATTGAAGCAATAATGAGTCTGTCAAAGAGTTTTTGACCGAAGTATCTTCTGTTTAGCTTGTAACAAAACTCATCCAGATAGTTCTGCATCATTCGTTCGCTGATCATATGGTATGTCTGCAGGTGTTTCTTTAAGTTACTGATGGCAATATGAACCCATTTGAGGTTAAAATTGCCTTCTTGTGTACCAGAGATTTCTCTGACATGAACATCAATACAATCACTCAGGTCTGAGAAGGTGGTACTTTTATCTGTTTGAAGCACAGCGTTTGAATCAATGTAATCCTTGATTAAATGCTGTGCGGTTTTCGCCTCCAAGTT
>NZ_FNAC01000079.1 GCF_900101705.1 Algoriphagus faecimaris
CAAGTCCTGATCGATAAATTACTGCTCTGCATCACTGTACCGCTCTTGATACTGGTTCTAAATCCACAGGAAGCACATTGAAAAGAAAGCTTGTTTTCAAGCCAATAATGCTTGATTCCAGTACATTTCTTACAGATGATTCCTTGCTTGATCCTTTGTGATTTGATGAATTCAACACAGGAAGCCTCGTCAGGAAACCGATTAATGAAATTGATAATATTCATGGTCAAAACCGTTTATTTTGACCTAATTTAAATCGAGTTAAACCCTTAATAAAGCAATTGACACCAACTGTCAAAAAGAACTTATTTGGCTACTGGTGACTTTGCGGATATTCATATTCTGTAAAATTAAAAAGCAATGTATCTGCAATATAAATCCTCGTTTATCTTTTTTTTGGTTCTTGCCTTCGCTATTTCTTTAGGGGCAACAGCTCAGACCGAACCCGGAACCCTCACCGCAAAAAAAGCGGTTTATTTTGAATTTGGAGGGAGCTCTGGAAGATATGCAGTTAACTACAGCAAGATTTTCCATCAAAAAGGGAAGCTAAAGCTAAGTGCCAGTGCAGGTTTTTCTATGTGGAGGCATGAAAAATTAGATTCGAGGACTACTTGGCTTCCTACAGTTCCTTTTGGAGATGACAGCCTTTTACGGAAAGTCAAATCATCACCTGGAAATGGGAATTGGGTTTACCCCCTACTTAGGCACAAGCTTAGATTTAGTTTCGGAAACGATTGGGTATAGAGATATAGTGGTTATTGACGCCTTCATTCCTCTTAGAGTCGGATACAGGTACCAAAAACCGGAAGGTGGATTCTTTTTTAGATTGGGTTATACGCCAATTATTGACTTTCCGCCAATAACAGGAGGAAATTGGTCCTTCAATCCTTATTGGGCCGGACTAAGTTTTGGGAAGAGTTTTTGAATCGTTTGAGTGGATTTTATTAGAAAATCTTTTAACAAAGTCTATTCTTCGATATTGATATCGTTGCTGAATTGGTATTAAATTAAAAAATGCCGAATTTTAAGCTATAAAATTAAATTAAAATGGCTACAGTTGACAGTTTACGAAATGGACTAATTGAGAAAATTCTCTCTATCAATAATAAGGATTTTTTGCAAGCCTTGGATCAGCTGATTTCTTCTGATTCTTCAGTATTCGAAATGTCAAAATTGACAGAAGATCAAAAGAAGATGTTGGAAATGAGTGAGGAGGATATTAAAAATGGGAAGTTAATTTCACAAGAAGCCATGGACAAAAGAAATCTGGAATGGCTAAACGCATTGTAATTTGGACAAAAACAGCAGATCTTCAATTTATCGGTGTTTTAGAATATTGGGTTAATCGAAATAAGTCCACCACCTACTCAAAAAAACTTTTAGATTTAGTTTCAAAGAAAACAAGGCAACTATCCAAAAGACCATTTATTTACAAGTCCACAGAATTCAATGGGGTAAGGGTCGCTCCTATAGGTAATTTTAGTATCTATTACAAAGTTGATGGCCTTCAAATCACCATTGTGGCATTTTGGGACAATCGTCAAGACCCCAAGGAACTTTTTAGTGCCTTAAAAAAGTCAAAAGAAAGTAAATAAGACAGTTTTTGGCTTTTTCAGAAGTCAGACTTTTACAAAATCCGCTGGATATTCAAAATTGATTTACACATTCCTTTCGCCTAAATTTTTCCTTTGTGATCACTCTTCGCATATTTGCATCTTAAACCAAACGCCTGTTTGTAAAGGCTTATTTATTTTATGTCACAACCCATTAAAATTACCCTTCCGGACGGTTCGGAAAGGGAGTACGAAAAAGGAACTACCGGACTACAGATTGCTGCCAGTATCAGCGAGGGTTTAGCCCGGAATGTCCTAGCCGCAAAAGTCAACGGTCAGGTGTGGGATGCCACTAGATCAATTGAAGAAGATTCAAAGCTTCAATTATTGACCTGGAATGACGGAGAAGGAAAAAACACCTTTTGGCATTCTTCCGCCCACTTATTGGCTGAAGCTTTGGAAGCGCTCTATCCTGGAATCAAGTTCGGTATCGGCCCGCCGATCGAAACGGGATTTTACTACGATGTAGATTTTGGCGATCACACCTTGGATGGATCGGAGTTAGAAAAGATCGAGCAAAAAATGATCGAACTGGCCCGGGAAAAAAATGAGTATGTCCGAAAAGCGATTTCAAAGAAAGACGCCATCGCTTACTATCAAGAAAAAGGCGACGAGTACAAACTGGATCTTCTGGAAGGATTGGAAGACGGTTCGATAACTTTTTATGAGCAGGGCAATTTCACGGATCTTTGCCGTGGTCCTCATATTCCCAATACCGGTTTTATCAAAGCGGTCAAGCTGACCAATATAGCCGGAGCTTATTGGAGAGGGGACGAAAAGCGGAAAATGCTAACCCGTATCTACGGGGTCACTTTCCCTAAAGCCAAAGAGCTGCAGGAATACCTTACTCTTTTGGAAGAAGCTAAAAAGCGGGATCATCGCAAGATTGGAAGGGAATTGGAGCTGTTTACTTTTTCAGAAAAAGTAGGGCAGGGGCTTCCGCTTTGGTTGCCCAAGGGGACACTTTTGCGGGAGCGATTGGTCGCTTTTATGAAAAAAGCCCAAGACAAATCAGGATACGAGCAAGTGACCACACCTCATATCGGGCACAAAGTGCTTTATGAGACCTCCGGTCATTATGAAAAATACGGAAAGGATTCCTTTCAGCCGATTCATACTCCTCATGAAGGGGAGGAGTTTTTGCTGAAACCGATGAACTGTCCGCATCACTGCGAAATCTACAAGCATAAGCCAAGATCGTACAAGGACTTACCGATTCGCTATGCTGAGTTTGGAACGGTCTATCGCTACGAGCAAAGTGGGGAATTGCATGGATTGACGCGAGTGAGAGGATTTACTCAAGATGATGCCCATATTTTCTGTCGTCCCGAGCAGGTAAAGGAAGAATTTATCAAAGTGATCGATTTGGTGCTTTATGTATTTAAAGCTTTGGGCTTTGAAGATTACACTGCCCAGATTTCACTTCGTGATCCCGAAAACAAGCAGAAATACATCGGAACGGACGAGGCTTGGGCCAAAGCCGAAGCTGCGATTATCGAAGCGGCAGCCGAAAAAGGCTTGGAAACTGTCACCGAATTAGGGGAAGCGGCATTTTATGGCCCTAAGCTTGACTTCATGGTCAAAGATGCGTTGGGTAGAAAATGGCAGTTGGGGACCATTCAGGTAGATTACAACCTACCTGAGCGATTTGAATTGGAATACATCGGTTCGGACAATGCCAAGCATAGACCGGTGATGATTCACCGTGCGCCATTTGGATCGCTAGAGCGATTTGTTGCAGTATTGATTGAGCATTGTGCAGGTAACTTCCCGCTTTGGCTTTCACCGGAGCAAATTAATATTCTTCCGATTTCTGAAAAATTCATCACTTACGCTGAGGAAGTTAAATCCTTGTTGGAAGATGCTGGAATTACCGGAAGCATTGACAATCGCGATGAAAAGATTGGTCGAAAGATCAGAGATTCTGAAGTGAAAAAAGTGCCTTTTATGCTTATTGTAGGAGAAAAGGAGCAAGAAAATAGAGTGCTATCTGTGAGAAAGCATGGAGAAGGAGACCTAGGTAACTACTCAATCGAGGAGTTTATTAAGTATTTTCAGGGGATTATTTCAGATTCATTGAGTAAGGAATAAGTTGGTAAAATTTTATTCCGCTTTTTTCGATTAAAAATAATTCCGATATTTGCAGTCAATTTCACAAAACAACAACAGCTAACTTGAGAGACAGACAACCACACAGAGGTCGACAAGAAGAACCATACAAGGTAAATCAAAGAATCAGAGCCAGAGAAGTACGCGTAGTAGGGGATTTTGTAGAAGGAGGAAACGCGGTAATGCCCACGGATAAAGCCATTAAGCTTGCCGAGGAGAATGATTTGGATCTAGTAGAGATTTCCCCCAGTGTCAATCCTCCCGTATGTAAAATTTTGGATTACGCGAAGTTTAAATACGAGCAAAAGAAAAAACAAAAGGAGATCAAGGCCAATGCTGCCAAAGTTGTTTTGAAGGAAATTCGCTTTGGTCCTAATACTGATGATCATGATTTTAATTTTAAATTGAAGCATGCCATCAGTTTCTTAAAAGAAGGTGCCAAAGTAAAAGCTTATGTGCACTTTGTAGGTAGAAGTATTGTCTTCAAAGAAAGAGGAGAGATGCTTTTATTGAAATTTGCTCAGGCTTTAGAAGAATACGGTGCTGTGGAACAGTTGCCTAAATTGGAAGGAAAGCGAATGAATATTTTCATCGCACCGAAGCAGTCAAAGAAATAATTTCAACTAAATAAATACAGTAAGATGCCTAAAGTAAAAACTAAATCAAGTGCAAAAAAACGGTTTGCCTTAACGGGAACCGGTAAAATCAAAAGGAAACACGCTTTCAAAAGCCACATCCTTACGAAGAAAGCCACCAAAAGAAAGCGAAACTTGACCAAAACTGGTTTGGTTCACGAGTCTGATGAGGGCAGAGTACGTGACATGTTGAGAATCTGATCAATCTGTCCATCAATTAATTAAGGTTTATTTATTCACCAGATGCTATGGTACAAAAGATTCTGACAATTCAGAACACCAAGTGTCAAAAAACAACAAACTATGCCTAGATCGGTAAACGCGGTAGCGTCAAGAGCAAGAAGAAAGAAAATCCTAAAGGCCACCAAAGGTTACTTCGGAAGAGGTAAAAACGTGTGGACTGTAGCGAAAAACAAGTATGAGAAAGGTCTTCAGTATGCATACAGAGACAGAAAAGCAAAGAAGCGTGAATTCAGAGCATTGTGGATTCAGCGTATCAATGCTGGTGCTCGTGAGCATGGTATTTCCTACTCTCAATTTATGGGAATGTTGAAAAAAGCTGATATCGAGCTTAACCGTAAGGTTTTGGCGGATTTGGCAATGAATCATCCCGAGGCATTCAAAGCTGTAGTTGAAAGAGTAAAATAAGGTAGGCACACCTTATTTTGCAGAAGAGGCTGTCTCAAAACTGGTTAAAAAGTTTAAGGCAGCCTTTTTTAGAGTGTAGAGGCCGATTTACTGATTTTCGGCCTTTATTTTTTTGACCTCTGTTCAACTTCGGGTTTCGGTGTTGATTTTTGGTAAAGGAGTTACTATGCAGTATTTCCACGGCTTAATGGACAAAAACCGGGCTTTAAAATGGCTCATCGGACCATCTTGGCCAAGTTGTGTGCGATGACCAGCAGACCAGTTTCGATAGCTACTTTTTCCTTACCTCTGAGCATGAATCTGCCTCTGCCTTTGTTGAACTTGAGGTTTCCGAAAACAGGTTCTAC
>NZ_FNAC01000035.1 GCF_900101705.1 Algoriphagus faecimaris
CATTTAATCAAGGATTACATTGATTCAAACGCTGTGCTTCAAACAGATAAAAGTACCACCTTCTCAGACCTGAGTGATTGTATTGATGTTCATGTCAGAGAAATCTCTGGTACACAAGAAGGCAATTTTAACCTCAAATGGGTTCATATTGCCATCAGTAACTTAAAGAAACACCTGCAGACATACCATATGATCAGCGAACGAATGATGCAGAACTATCTGGATGAGTTTTGTTACAAGCTAAACAGAAGATACTTCGGTCAAAAACTCTTTGACAGACTCATTATTGCTTCAATTTACCCATACTGGCATGATTGCGGATAATCATAATAAATAAAAAGAGATTGATACTTCAGCATCTTTTACGTCAGTGGAAATTTATAAACTTGAGTGTAATAATGATACCCAAAATTTGATTGGTGGTTTGGGCTATGTTTCCTTTTTCATTTTCTTTATCAAAAAATTTAAGTCGAGCGAATTTGAGCTAGTGTATCGGCCAAATTAGATTTCAAAAATCAATTGAAAAACAAATTATAATCATATGAAATATAAGTTTCCGAAGCCTTTAGCGGGGCTTCTTCTTTGTTTAGTGGGCAGTTGGCAGGTGATGGGGCAGACGGGCCGGTTTCAGCAAGCGGTGGATTACAAAATGGAGGTTTCCATGGATGTAGAGACCAATCAATACACTGGAACCCAAGAATTACTGTATACCAATAATTCCCCGGACACCCTTACGCACGTTTTTTATCATTTGTATTACAATGCTTTCCAGCCGGGTAGTATGATGGACGTTAGATCTAGGACCATCGCTGACCCCGATCGTAGAGTGGGAGATAGAATTTCCAAATTGAGTCCGGAAGAAATTGGCTATCTCCATATTAAAAATCTAAAAGTTAATGGAAAGGAAGCCCAATCCGAAGAGGTAGGAACCATCTTAGAAGTTAAGCTTCCCGAACCTATTTTGCCTAATTCTCAGGTCACGTTGACACTAGAATTTGATGGTCAGGTACCTGTACAGATCCGAAGATCCGGAAGAGATTCTGATGAAGGTGTACGCTACTCCATGTCTCAGTGGTATCCTAAATTGGCCAATTATGATGAGCAAGGATGGCATGCCAACCCCTACATAGGCAGAGAGTTTTATGGTATATGGGGTGATTTTGATGTGAAAATCACAATTGATAAAAATTATACCATCGGGGGTACAGGTTACCTTCAGAATCCCAATGAGATTGGACATGGCTATGAAGATGCTGGTGTGACGGTTCCAAATCCTGTAGGTGAAACATTAACATGGCACTTCAAAGCACCTATGGTTCACGACTTTATGTGGGGCGCAGATGACAAGTATCAGCATGATAGGGTAGAAATGGAAAATGGAATCACTGTTCACCACTTCTTTATTCCAGGTGAAAAGACCTCTGAAAACTGGGAGAAATTAAAAGAATATACTCCTAAAGCCATTGCCTATATGTCAGAGCATTTTGGTCAGTATCCATACAAGCAGTACTCTGTAGTACAAGGTGGAGATGGAGGAATGGAATATGCTATGTCTACTTTAATTACCGGTGAAAGAAGCCTTCCGAGTTTGGTGGGAGTGATGGTGCATGAATTAGCTCATAGCTGGTATCATGGTGTCTTGGCGACCAATGAATCACTTTACCCATGGATGGATGAAGGATTTACAAGCTATGCTTCTAATCTAACAATGAGTGCTATCATGGGAAGAGGAAACGGGAATAATGTTCACGCTGGATCTTATAGAGGATATTATAGCTTGGCTAAATCAGGTGTGGAAGAGCCCATGACTACACATTCGGATCATTATCATACTAATCGTGCCTATGGCTCCGCTGCTTATTCTAAAGGCGCTGTATTTATGGAGCAGTTGGGTTATGTAATAGGGGCCGAAGTGAGGGATAGGGGTTTGCTCCGGTATTTTAATACTTGGAAATTCAAGCATCCTAATGTCAATGATCTCATTCGCATCATGGAGAAGGAGAGTGGTTTAGAGTTGGATTGGTATAAGGAATATTTCGTAAACTCAACCAAAACGATTGATTACGGAATTAAAGAAGTGAAAGCTGATGGATCGGGTACATCCATTACTTTAGAGCGTATAGGATTAATGCCTATGCCTCTCGATGTGGTGGTGACTTATAAGGATGGTAGTCAGGAGCAAATTTATTTGCCTTTGGTGATTATGAGAGGGGAAAAGAACAATGAAAGTGGAATGCCTGAACGATTGCTTACAGAAGATTGGCCTTGGACCAATTTGAGCAAAACCTTCACTGTTTCTAAAAGTTTTGACACGATTAAGTCTGTGGAAATAGATCCTAGTGGACGTATGGCAGACCTTGAGCGTGAAAATAATAAAGTGGAGTTTTAGACTCCACTTTATTTCCTTGATTGATATTCAAATAAAAAAGGTGGCTTTTGGCCACCTTTTATTTTTGTGATAGATCAACCGGCTGCATTTTTCATGTCCTGAACTTCCTTACGGATGTCCTGCGCCATGTTTTTCAAGTCTTGCATTCCTTTTCTTACTCGGGTACCTGCAGCTTGATTGCCTTTTTCGTAGAATTTTTCGAAATCGGCCTCTAAGCCCATTACAAGATCTTTGACTTCACTAAATTTGCTCATAGTAAAAGTGTGTTTTTAAGGTTGATGATAAGTTTATTTGAATCCAATATAGCCTAAATACTTGCTAATTCAATCCTGAGGGCCTTTTTTTTGAAAAATTTTTTATTCTCCAAAAGAAACAGCGATCTCAGAATTTCTATACTCTCCATTTGTTAACTTCTCTTTGATAGCAGCAAAAGCGTCCAAAGTTTCTTTGACATCTTCTAGCGTATGTACTGCTGTAGGTATTAACCTCAAGATAATCATGCCTTTAGGGACTACAGGATAGATGACCACTGAGCAGAAAATATTATAATTCTCTCTCAAATCATAAGAAAGTGCTGCTGCTTCTCCTACGGTTCCATTTAAAACTACTGGGGTCACCGGTGAATTTGATTGTCCGGTGCTAAATCCATTTTCATGTAGGCCATTTCGAAGCGCATTGACGATTTTCCAGAGATTTGCCTTCAATTCAGGTTGTGTTTTCAGAAGCTCCAATCGCTTCCTAGCTCCTTCTACCAGTAGCATTGGAAGTGACTTGGCAAAAATCTGAGAACGCATGTTGAATCGGAGATAATGAATTACTTTTTCTTCTCCTGCTACAAATGCTCCGATGGAAGCCATGGATTTGGCAAAAGTGGAGAAGTAAAGATCCACTTCTTCGATGACGTTTTGCTCTTCATGTGTACCGGCACCGGTTTTACCTAAGGTTCCAAAGCCATGCGCATCGTCTACTAAAAGCCTGAATTCGAATTTTTTCTTGAGTTCGGAGATTTCTTTGAGCTTTCCTTGGTCTCCGGTCATTCCGAATACTCCTTCGGTAATCACCAAAATACCACCTCCAGTTTCAGCTGCAAGTTTGGTTGCTCGTTCTAATTGTTTCTCGCAGTTTTCGATATCATTGTGGGGAAACACATAGCGCTTACCTATGTGCATGCGAAGTGCATCTATAATACACGCATGGCATTCTGAGTCATAGACGACTACATCCTTTCTGTCAAGTAATGCATCGATGACCGACATGATGCCCTGATACCCGTAGTTGAGGAGATAAGCTTTCTCTTTGCCTACAAATTCAGCAAGTTCGTCTTCCAACTGCTCGTGAAGACTTGTTTGTCCTGACATCATTCTGGCACCCATAGGATATGCTGCACCCCATTTGGCAGCAGCTTCAGCGTCTGTTTTTCGGACTTCGGGATGATTGGCTAGTCCCAAATAATTATTGAGAGACCAAGTAAGTACTTCTCTACCCTGAAACTTCATCCGTGGGGCGATTTCACCTTCGAGTTTCGGGAACATGTAATAGCCATCAGAAAACTGAGAATGTTTTCCGAGTGGGCCCATGTTGGTTTTTAATTTTGCAAATAGATCCAAAGCGTATCGATTTAAGTTTAATTTCTAATGAATTAACCATTAAAATTCGCCAAAAATAAAACTAATATACCTACCAAGCAAAAATCCCAGCCTGAGAGGGCCTTTTCTTAACATTCCTCAAAATATTTTCCTTACTTCGCTACTGTCTTTATAAAAGCCCAAATAATAAGAGGAGAATATGCCTAAAATTAAAAAACTTTTGGTCGCTAATCGAGGAGAAATAGCTCTTAGAATTATGCGTTCAGCCCGGGAAATGGGCATCAAGACCGTAGCGGTTTATTCGGAAGCAGATCGTTTATCTCCACATGTCAAGTATGCGGATGAAGCAGTTTGCCTTGGACCACCTCCATCAAATCAATCCTATTTATTGGGAGAAAAAATTATTCAGACTTGCAAGGATTTGGCAGTAGATGCTATCCATCCCGGCTATGGATTTTTGTCTGAAAATGCGGATTTTGCTAGAAAGGTCTCTGATGCAGGAATTATATTTGTAGGGCCTTCACCTGAGTCTATTGAAGTCATGGGGAGTAAGCTTGCTGCCAAGCAGGCAGTTTCCAAATACGATATTCCTATGGTGCCGGGTATGGAAAAAGCCATCACAGACATTGCCTTTGCAAAGGAAAAGGCTGCAGAAATCGGATATCCCATATTGATCAAGGCCAGTGCAGGGGGAGGAGGAAAAGGGATGCGAATAGTAGAATCAGAAGTGGATTTTGAAGAGCAAATGCAGCGTGCTGTTAGTGAAGCAGAATCTGCCTTCGGAGATGGAGCAGTTTTTATTGAAAAATTTATTACATCCCCACGCCATATTGAGATTCAGATTTTAGGAGATCAGCAAGGCAATACTGTTTATTTATTTGAGCGAGAATGTTCTATTCAGAGAAGGCATCAAAAAGTTATTGAAGAAGCGCCGTCTGCTGTAGTTACTCCCGAACTTAGAGAAGCAATGGGAAATGCTGCGGTGGGGGTAGCTAAGGCCTGCAATTATTATGGGGCTGGTACAGTGGAGTTTATTGTTGACGAGAAGCTCAATTTTTACTTTCTCGAAATGAACACTAGACTTCAGGTAGAACATCCGGTTACAGAGATGATCACGGGTAAAGATCTGGTAAAAGAGCAAATTAGGGTAGCTGAGGGACAATCTCTTGATTTCAAGCAGGAGGACTTAAAGATTCAAGGTCACTCGGTGGAAGTTCGGGTCTATGCAGAAGATCCTCGTAACAACTTTCTTCCAGATATCGGTAAGTTAAGCACCTATGTCAGACCACAGGGTCCGGGAATTAGGGTAGATGACGGATTTGAGGAAGGTATGGATATCCCGATCTATTATGATCCCATGATCTCCAAACTGATCACTTATGCCGAAACTCGCCAAGAAGCTATCGATAGAATGATCCGGGCAATAGATGAATATAAAATCACTGGTATTCAGACTACATTGGGATTCTGCAAGTTTGCTTTAGGCCATGAAGCCTTTAAATCAGGGCAGTTTGACACTAAATTTGTAGAGCGATATTTTAAGCCCGAACTCTTAGATGATGGACTCTCTGAAGAAGAAGAGCAATTGATGGTGGCTTTGGCTGTTGAGTTTTTCCAAAAAGATACTGCTGTGTCAGTCAAGGAAAACATTCAGCCTGAAATCACCACAAAAGGAAATTGGAGAAGTCGGTTAAAATAGGATATGGCTGAGATTTTACCTTTGAAAGCATGGAGGTATGCGGATAATTATAAAGAAAATATAGAGGCACTTACCGCTCCTTTATTTGATGTGGTTTCCTCCCAGCAGCGGGAAGAGCTTTACAAAAACTCGCTCAATGCCATTCATCTATCCGTTCCCAAAGGCCCTGATCCCATTGAAAATGCAAAAAATACACTGATCGAATGGAAGGGAAAGGGAATTATAAAGCAAGACTTGATACCGGGTATTTATGTTTATTACCAATATTTCCGACTTCCCGGAGAGGAGAAAGAACGCTGTAGAAAAGGATTTATAGCACAAATTAAAGCCTACAATTGGGAGGAAGGAGAAATTTTGAGGCATGAAAATACCATTGTATCGGCGGTAACCGATCGGGTAGATTTATTAGCTGCTACTAAAATTCAAGCAAGCCCAACTCATGGTCTATATGAAGATGAAGATTTTCAATTGGAGCAGTATATGGATGCTTCAATGGCTTCTCCAATCTATGAAGTAGAAGATTATCAGGGAGTAAGAGAAGTACTTTCTGTGATACACGATGCCAAGGTCATTCGAAAATTTCTGATGGTGATCGCTCGAAAGCAAATAATTTTGGCAGATGGTCATCATAGGATCGAAGGTGCCATAGCCTACCGTAAGCGTATGCGAGGGCAGTTTGAAGATAAAAGATGGAAAGCACATGAATATCATTTAATGTATTTGACTAATGCAGCTTCAGATGATTTAAAAATTCTCCCTACGCATCGCTTATTTTATGGACTTCAGCTGAGTCAAGCCCAGCTTTTTGAAAAATTAAGGCAGTGGTTTGAAATTAAGCCTTTTTCGGACCCAGAAGAATTGGGAACTTATACTTTTAGAAGAGTGCGAAAATTTGGTTTATTAATAGGAGAGGAGGGATATTTGATCGAGCTGAAGCAGGAATTGTATGACTCTATCAATAGAGACATGCCAGAAGCATTGCGAAAGCTCGATTTGGTGCTTTTACATGAAGTGCTCTTTCACCAAATTTTAGAAATTCCTATCAAAGAGCAGCGAAGCAAAGAGAATTTGGTGTATGAACGAAATTTCTCTAAATGTCTCAGAGAGGTCCAATCAGGGAAAGCGAGTTTCGCCATTATCACTCGAGAACTTGAAATGTCTCAAGTTTTGGATGTTTGTAAATCCGGCCTACTTATGCCTCAAAAATCAACTTATTTCTATCCCAAAGCACTCAGCGGACTAGTTTTTGCAAGTATTGATCAAGAGGAATTTGAATATAATTATGACGCATTTTTTGAATAAACTAAAATCAAAAAAAATTATTTTAGCATCTAATTCACCCAGGAGAAGGGAATTGCTTAAAGGTCTTGAGATTGATTTTGAGGTTCGCGTGCATTCTATTGATGAAGCTTTTCCAAGTGACTTACAGGTAGAATACATAGCCGCTTATCTCTCTAAACTAAAAGCAGAATCTTTCCCAGACCCCTTGGCAGACGATGAGATTTTGATCACTTCCGATACGGTAGTAATTCAAAATGGACATGCATTGGGCAAGCCTAATTCTGAACAGGAGGCCTTTGACATGATCAAGAGCCTCTCAGGAACTACACACAAAGTGATGACTGCTGTCACGCTGATGAGTAATGACAAGAGAACTACCTTGGAGGATGAAGTAGAGGTAACCTTTCGCTTTTTAGAAGAGGATGAAATCTGGCATTACATCAAAAAATATCAACCTTTTGATAAAGCTGGTGCTTACGGGGTACAAGAATGGATTGGATACATAGGTGTCTCAAAAATAGAAGGTTCTTACTTTACCGTGATGGGACTTCCGCTGCACCTCGTTTATCAAGAATTGAAAAAATGGTAGTATCAGTCTTCCACTAATCCATGCTCTTTGAGAAAATCAGACATGTATTTAGGAGAGATAGGCTTTTGAATGTAATCCTTTACATCTGAATAGGAGAGTGCTTGATCCTTGTCTTGTGGGCTTATGGAACTCGTGATAATTGCAATGAAAAATTTCTCTCGAACTTCCTCGGGGAGCTGACTGAATTCCTCCAGAAATCCCCAGGAATCCATTACGGGCATGTTAATGTCCAACAAAAGAAGGATGGGTTGATCAATTGATTTGATATCCATAGCTTCAGTTCTTTCACGGATTTCATCCAAAGCTTCTTTTCCATTTCCAAATTGTGAAATGGGGCCATCGTAACCAATATTTTTCAGAATTTTTACACCTACCATTTTTACAATGGCATCATCATCTACAAATACGATCTCGCTGAGTTTATACACGGTTAAGGTTTCTTTAAAGAATTGCTTTTGCAAAAATATATGTTTTAAACTATTTAAAATTGGAATTTACCAATTTTTATTCGTCTCTGTATTTATTATTTTTTTCTAAATATTATCTCCTACTATTTGTATTTGAATGACATTATTATAGTGACAAAAGTAAAATATAGAAATATCAAATTTATTTGGACAGCCTTAGTATCCTTATTGCTCCCTGAAGGACTAGTCCAAATACAATTGCACCGATAATAAGGTCGGGTAATGAGGAGTCTAGCCATAAGACCAAAAGTCCAGCCAAGATTACTCCACAGTTGATAATGATGTCATTTGAAGTAAAAATCATACTTGCCTTCATGTGCGCAGCTTGACTTTTGGATTTTTGGAGAAGGTATAGGCAAAGGGCATTGGCAAGAAGAGCAAAAATAGAAACTGTAATCATGAGCTGATAATCTGGTGATTCATCCATTTCTATAAAACGTCTGACTACTTCAAAAAAGCCCAGTATAGCCAATGTTAATTGGAAAATCCCTGCTATTCCCGCTACTTTTTTTTGCCTGCTGACCGCTGCCCCGACGGCAAGTAGGCTGATTCCATACACAAAGGAATCGGCCAGCATGTCCAAGCTATCCGCTATGAGCCCCATAGACCCAGATATCCAGCCAAAAATCATTTCTATGACAAAGAATAAAAAGTTGATAAACAAAACAGTCCATAATAATTTCCTTTGGAGGCCTTGTTCTTCTTCAGGGGCATGTGAAACAGCCTCCGTTTTGACGTGTTGACTACCAAGCTGCAATGATTGGAGTACTTTTTCTATTTCTGGATTTAGTTGTTCTTGGTAAACATGGAGTTCTCTTTTATCCAGATCAAAATCCAAGCCTTTAATATCAGTATACCCCTGAAGCTTCACTCTGATCAGATTTTCCTCTGAGGGACAATCCATTTTTGAGATATGAAAGGTTGACTTTTTCATTTTAATATTACCGTAGCACCTGCTCTAAACTTACCCTCAAAATATTCCCCATATTTTGACAATGCTGAAATTTGTTTAGACCATAATGTTTGGAAAGCTCCTCTCTAAGGCTGATGATATTTGACATTGGAGCGATCTCGTCCTTTTCCATTGCCTGAAGGACGTCCTCTATTTCTGTATGTGAGGATTTGACCCTAGTGGCTATCAAAGCTCGCTCCTCATGTTGATATTGTTTCATGGATTCAGGAGTGATGTATTTCATCCCCAAATGGATCAAAACATTGTTTTCCTTGAAATACTGAGGCAAATAAATTGATTTTTTTCCTTCGTAAGACTGCTGATCAAAATCTATGGCTCTGATTCTATAGTGTGTCTCTTCAAAATCCGGAGTCACATCTATGACAAAGTTTGAAGAATGCATATCACCCAATAGCCTTACAAAACAGCGCTCATTAAATTTGACAAACTCCTTGGCCAATCGGATGGGGTTAATATGAGGATCCTCCATGTGTAGCCGCATGAATTTATCCCCCGGTATGCCCGCAATATGCTCTTCGATCAGGGTGTTTTGATGGACTAGGTAGCTGATTCGGTTAGGAGAGAGCAAGTGCTCTAGTTCCAAGCCGTAGACGCGGGAAGCATCAGCATTTTTGATGTAGAAGTAATCGAAATTATCATTGATTCGGTTTACAATTCTGACTCTGAATGGCTGAGTATTGCCATAGATGCAAAGGTCTATTCTATCCACGTAGAGATGGTCCATGACAGACATATCACCCCCAGCTTTTAGCAAAGCATAAATTTTTTTGACATTGAGATGGATTTCCTCTCTATCAGATTGCTCATAAAAAACAGTCTCCCAAAGGGTGTCTTGTTCTTTGGAGTCATACAAAGCAATAGAGCTCGAATACCGCAACAACTCATGATAATGAATAGGAATATCCACTTCTCTGGAATAATGGATAAGATATTCTCTGAGAACATTACTGATGGGATAGACGCGCTTCTTTTTGCTGATGAGTGCCATTTAGAAATCCACTTTCTGGCTTTTTTTGAGATTGCGGTGAAAGATAAACGGCCCAAATGGAAGTACTGAGGCTATTAGGGCAAATAGGGTTCGGCTAAAGTTCCACTTCAGTGTAGAAGCCGTCGGAAAGACTACATAAATGTAAATGACAAAGAGTAAACCATGGGCCCATCCTACATAAGTCACCGCAAGAGGCAGGTCATACATATATTTTAAGGGCATCGCAATAAATAGTAATATCAAGAAGGAGAGCCCTTCGATCAAACTGATCCACTTGAATCGTTGTGCCCAGGTAATTTGTTCTGAGGTAAGTGACATAAAGCAGGGTTAAGCTATATTAAATAGCGTTTTTAGATTGGTCCAGAGTTTTACTTTGAGTTCTTTATCTTCTGCGATGATGCTCAGTGCATCTGCAAAAAGATATTCAGTTTCTTCCTCCGTGTGGATCTGATAATTATGAATAGGAAGTGAATTGATAGGATGTTTAATTCTTCCAAATTTCAAGACGGTATGAGCATTGATGGTTTTAAAATCCTCCAGGCTTTTTCCGTCTAATTCAACACTGGAAAGCATGCCTACAGAAGTCATTGAGTGACCTACGGCTTGCAGGATTTTGACCAGCATTTCCATTACTTCCTCGCTTAGGGTTTCTTCTTCATGCAAGATAAGGATTCCCTTTTCGAATTGTCCGCGAACTTTGATAGGATCGGGTAGAATAACCTCTTCTACTTCTGCCGATAGTTTGTCGTTATCTTTCTTTTGATTACTATCCTGTAATTCAGATAATTGTGGGCTATTGGATCGGGATTCATTAGCGAGCTGCGACAGGTCTTCCTCCAAAAGAAAGATTGTTTCGGGAAGTATATATTGAAGTTGACCTAGGGTACTTTTTTCCATAGCTGAAAATTGCTTAAAAATTTGCCTCAAGCCAAAAAAAGGGAAGATTTTATGTCTTCCCTTTTGGTTTATTTGGTGATTTCCAGATTGAAAATGGATTTGAGTTCTTTGGCGTCTTCTGGTTTCATTCGCTTAGCCAAAACAAGACGAAGTTGTCTTCTTCTTAAGGCTCCGTCAAACAGCTCAAGTTCTTCTTCAGTTTCTGGCACTACTTCGGGTACTTCTATAGGTTTGCCATTTTGGTCTACTGCCACAAAGGTGAAAAACGCACGGTGCGTTATGGTCTTCTTACTTGCTGGAATATCTTCTGCGGAAACCTCTATATATACCTCCATAGAGGAGTTAAAAGCGCGGGTTACCTTTGCGACAAGCGTCACCACATTTCCCAAACTAATGGGCTGCTTGAAAGAAATGCTATCTGCCGCCGCCGTAACCACGATTCTATTAGAATGCTTCTGAGCTGCAATCGCCGCCACAATATCCATCCAATGCATCAATCGCCCCCCCATCAAGTTATTGAGTGTATTGGTATCATTGGGGAGGACCATTTCGGTCATGATCGTAGCAGACTCTTTTGCAAATTTCTTTTTAGACATACGATTGTTTTTTTGCAAAAATAAGAATAAAATTTCTCTCTAGTGGCTTTAGGGAATTTATATCAAAATATAATTTTGATCAATTCGGCTCTACCTCCAGCCTTCTTTGCCTAAAAGAGGCACAAAAGCAAATCCGTCAAACTCCTCCCTAGAAGTAGAGCTAGTGGAAGTTTTGGTGATGCGCACCATGGACTGTCTGATTCTGTCACCTACCGGAATGACTAGAATGCCTCCAACTTTTAACTGTTTTATAAGAGCATCAGGCACTACAGGCGCACCTGCTGTGACGATGATTTTGTCATAGGGAGCATATTGGGCTAATCCCTCCGTACCATCGCCAAAGAATAGATTCATTTGAATTCCTAATCGATTCAGAAATTTCTGGGTAGTTTCAAAAAGCTTCTTTTGGTATTCGATGGTATAGACCTCTGCTCCTAGGAGGTGAAGGATACTTGCTTGATATCCTGAACCCGTGCCTATCTCCAAAACTTTATCATCGGGCTTGATATCCAACAGTTCGGTTTGAAAAGCCACTGTATAGGGCTGAGAAATCGTTTGACCTTCTCCGATCGGAAATGCCTTATCCTCATAAGCATGGGAAATCAAAGCAGAATCAAAGAAAAAATGCCTTGGAAGGGTATTGATGGCATGGAGTACCCGCTCGCTTTTTATTCCTTTATGTCTCAGTTCAGCGACTAGCGCTTTTCTTTTTCCTTTATGTAGATAGGTGTCTTCGAGTTTCAATAAGGGCATTTCATGTACAATTTCTGTCGAAGATAACCGATTATTTGACGTTATTTGAAACCTAAAGCGGCAATTTTTGCTTACTCATTGAAAGCCAGAATACAAGTAAAATCATGTTTACAGGAATCATAGAATCTTTTGCAAGTGTCAGTAAAATAAACCAAGAAGGCAGTAATGTTCACTTTACACTATCCTCTCGATTGGCCTCAGAGTTAAAGATAGATCAATCGCTTGCACACGATGGTGTCTGCCTGACTGTAGTGAAAACTACTCCCGAAGACTATGTAGTCACGGCGATTGATGAGACCATCAAAAAAACAAATCTTTCCCAGTGGAAAGTGGGAAAAAAGGTGAATTTAGAGCGTTGCATGTCTGCTAATGGCCGCTTTGATGGACATATCGTACAAGGGCACGTAGATCAGGTAGGCAAAGTAGTCGGGATTTCGGACGAGGACGGTTCTTGGGTTTTTGACATCGAATATGATCAAAAACAAGGTAATGTTACCGTAGAGAAAGGTTCCATCACCATCAATGGTACTAGCTTAACCTGTTTCAATTCCAAGCCAGGAGCTTTCTCTGTAGCCATCATTCCTTATACCTACGAGCATACCAATTTTCATCAACTCAAAGTAGGGGATTTGGTCAATTTAGAATTTGACATCGTAGGAAAGTATATTCAGCGGATTACCAAAGGCTATTTGTAGCCTACACCTTTTCCAATAGTTGTTTTTGTCTACTCAGAGTCGGCTAAACTTAAAGCCTTTGGACTTGGATCTTTAACGAGCCTAAACCCTACATTAGAAGTTCCAGAGTCGAAAGCTTGCCCTTGTCTGGCACTGGGCCTGTAGTTGACACAGTAATTTTCCGCACATAAATAAGAGCCGCCTTTAATCACACGCTCTCGGGCATAAGGATTTTCAGGATTGTAGCAGGGGTTCATACCTGCATCGAGTTTGGGTGCTTCCCCAGCTAGTCTAGCCAGTTTCAAAGCATCATACCAATCGCTAGTCAATTCCCATACATTGCCAATCATGTCGTATAATCCATACGTATTGGGTGGATAGGTCTTGACAGGGGAGGTTCCTTCAAAACCGTCAGAAACTTTGTTTTCGTGAGGAAAAGTTCCTTGAAAGGTATTTGCTAGATAGGTCCCATTCGGAGTCAATTCATCTCCCCAAGCGAAACGTTTACCCTTGACTCCACCTCGGGCAGCAAATTCCCATTCCAGTTCAGAAGGTAATCTTTTTCCAGCCCATTCTGCATAGGCTACTGCGTCTGCATAGGCAATGTGTACTACAGGATGATTTTCTCTACCTTCTATATTGCTCTCAGGGCCTTCAGGATGTTTCCATGAAGCACCCTCGACCCATGACCACCAGAGGGTGATATCTTGAGTGGGTACAGGAAATGAAGGAGGGGTGAAAACCATAGATCCGGGCACCAAGACGGAATCATCCGGTTTTGGAGTGCCTGGAGGCACCTGTTTTTTAAGGTCTTCCCAGTCGGGTTTTTGTTCAGCTATTGTGATATAGCCTGTTTCTTCGACAAATTTTTGAAATTCTGAATTGGTTACTTCATGCGTATCCATCCAAAAACCTGAAACTTGGACATTCACTGCTGGTTTTTCGGCAGGATAGGCGTCTTTTTCATCCGTTCCCATAATAAATTCTCCACCGGGAATCCAGACCATTCCTTCGGGAGATTCCTCTGTGGGCTGTGGTGTCGAAGATGATTTAAAAGTCGGTTCTTCTTTTAGAGATTGGGTTTTTTCTTGGCAACTCTGGGTGATGAATAATATTAATAGGGGGAGAAGATTATATAAAGAATTATTTCGTTGTTTTTTCATAGGTCTGGAAATTACGAATATTCTCTGAAATGGAGATATTATCCAAGTATTGGGATTTTAAAACTATGCGTATTTCTTTTTTTAAATGCAAAAGGCAACCCATATCATTGATTTGGGTTGCCTTTCTTCAGGTCCGGGAAACTACTTAAGCTCCATCAGCAGCGTGTGCGGCGGCATGAAGTTTACCTAATTCTTGATCTATTGTCCAAAGTCCAATTCCTTCTTCTCCAATGATATCAAAAAGCTCTAAAGCTCTTCTTGACATGGTTTCCTCCTCTCGCTGCTCGGTCACATACCATTGCATGAAGCTAAAGGTGGCAAAATCTTTTGCAGAAAATGCATGATCCACGATGCTATTGATGGATTTGGTGACTTTGATTTCATGCTCTAGAATCAGCTCAAATATTTCACGAAGTGAATTGAAGTGATTTCTGATGCCAGTGATCTCTGGTTGAATCGCGTGTCCACCAGCTTCATTTACGTATTGAAATATTTTCATCATATGCATCCGCTCTTCGTCCGCATGGGTGTAGAGGTATTTGGCTGCATTTTCATAACCCATCATGTGGCACCAAGAGGCCATGGATAAATAGTAAGCGGAAGATTTGCCTTCCATCTCGATTTGCTTGTTCAGTAGTGCTTCTGTGTCATGCAGTAAAGATCGCTGCAAAGTGACTATTTCTTTTTGTTTCATTTTTCAATCCGTTTAGAATACACAAGTTAACTACTATTACGCTTTATAGTCTCCTTTGATTCGAAGCAACTCAAAATTTAGAATTGATTTAATTAAGAAGCCATAACTAGAGGGAATGAAGAAAGGCTTTTGTGACCTACCCAACTTAAAAATAGGATAGTGAAGAAATGCTTTCTTTGGAGTATTGGAGATGTTTTGAGGAAGGCAAGCTTTGATCTGATGCAAAATAACACAACAAATTAAATTTTAAGCAGAATAAGGTTCGTTTGATGCTAAATCTTAAATTTATCCCTGTACTAATAAATTGCTTTAAGAGTTTTATATGATTGACTTCTACCCACCTCAGAAAGGTGAATATTCTCCATATTTCGATTCTTACCTTTCACTTAACCCAAATAAAAATTTCAGTGAACTTATTCAAAGTCAAGTAGAGGAGTTTCGACTTTTCTTTGAGCAAAAACCGGAAGCTTGGGCAGATACTCCTTATCAGCCGGGAAAGTGGACACCCAAAGAGGTGTTAGGACATATTATAGATACAGAACGGATCATGACTTTTCGAGCACTTTGCTTTTCTAGAGGTGATCAAAACTCTCTTCCCGGCTTTGATCAGGATCCTTATGTTTTAAATGCAAAATTTGGAGCCGTTTCTTTAGCGCTTCTATTAGAGGATTTTGAAGCTCAGAGAAAGGCTCTTTTGACCTTTATCCAAACGCTTCCTAAGGAGTCCTTAGACCACTTAGGAACTGCCAATGGCAGCAAGATTACTCCTCGGGCTCTCTTTTGGATCATTCCGGGTCACTTTATTCATCATTTTACTATTTTAAAAAACCGATATTAATCCATGGAATTACCTATTGCTATAGTAGACGCATTTACAGATCGACCTTTTGGTGGCAATCCCGCAGCCGTTTGTTTGTTAGAAAGCGAAATTGACTCCAAGTTGATGCAATCAATAGCCACGGAGATGAACTTAAGCGAAACGGCTTTTGTGCTCCCTAAGGAAAATCCTGGACATTTCCATTTGCGCTGGTTTACACCCACTTTAGAAATAGATCTTTGTGGTCACGCTACATTGGCGAGTTCGTATTGGATGCTAAAGAAAGGTTGGACTAAGGAGGGAGAAAAGATCCATTTTCATACGCTAAGTGGAGAATTGATTGTCACAGTGGGGAAAGAGCTGATCCAAATGGATTTTCCTTTGCTATCCACTGAGGAGGACCGGCATCCATTTTTCAAGGAGGAGCTTTTTGGAACAAAAATCGTGAGAGCTGCTAGATTGAAGCGCAATTGGATTTTTGAATTGGAAAGTGAAGAGGCGGTCAAAAATCTGATTCCGGATTTTATGGCGATAGCTAAGCATAGTGAGGAAGGATTCATTGTCACTGCAGCTGGGAAAGAATTTGATAGCGTATCTCGGTTTTTTGGTCCCAATGTGGGCGTTCCGGAGGATCCCGTGACAGGGTTTGCACACTGCGCATTGATGGATTACTGGAATCAGCGTAACGGAAAGTCCAAATTGAAAGCCTATCAAGCCAGTAAAAGAGGAGGTTCACTTGAGGTAGAAAAAATGGGTAATCGGGTCTTGCTTAAGGGTAAAGCAATAGGAGTAATGGAAGGATTGATCAGCATATGATGGAAGAGAAAAGTAAAAATCCTCAAAAAGCCTTGCGTCTGATTAGACACTTTAGAAACTACTGGCTAACTGATATCAGTTTTAGCCTTCTTTTGATTGTCTTGCTATTTACTGTTTTTGTTTTGCCCATTTTGATTGACTACGGGCACGTGGATATGATCTTTTCCAATTTGGTTTTTTTGTTTCTGTATTTTACTGGAATTTGGTCATCTAGAAATCGTATTCTGATTTTTATCACCACAGGTTTATTTTTTACCCAGTTGGGCTTAAGAATTTTGAGATTTAGTGAGCTTCCTATTGAGTTTTATCTTTTGGAGCGTATTGTGGGTATAGTCAATATGTCAGTGTTTATCCTGCTTAACTTTAGGCTTCTATTTAGAGATAGAGAGGTGAATTTTTATAGAGTAATCGGAGCGGTCAATGTGTATCTATCACTTGCGATTCTAGGTGCTTTCGTATTTGAGATCATCAATCTTACCATTGGAAGCAGTATAGGGGGAGATGTAGAGCTTGAGGGGATTGATGATGATTATGCCAATTACATTTATTTCAGTTTGGTCTCTCTGACTACAGTCGGTTTTGGCGACTTATTTCCTGTCAATGTAATGTCCAAAATGCTTTCTACCTTTCTTTCTACGATAGGCATTTTGTATCCGGCGGTAGTCATTGCCAAACTGGTGAGTGAAAGTAAGAGTGGAAGCAATTATTGATTCCGTTAGTATAAAATCGGGTTGAAATTTAAATTTGACCAGTTAGTTTTCATCAAATTCAAAACCTATGCGAAAAATAACATTACCCTTTCTATTGTTTTTCTGTTTCTCTATGGCTTGGGCCCAAGAAATTAGAAAACTACCTGTGGAAACAAAGGTGGAAAAAAATCATGAAGTAAGTATCAAAGGAAAGCGTGTTCCTTACAAATCTACAGCAGGTACTCAACCGGTTTGGGATGACAAAGGTGATCCCATTGCTTCACTTTTTTATACGTATTATGAGCGAACTGATGTGAGCGATAAAAGCAAGCGACCTTTGGTGATCTCCTTTAATGGAGGACCGGGTTCAGCTTCGATTTGGATGCACTTAGCATATACAGGGCCAGTGATTTTGAAAATAGATGATGAAGGTTACCCTTTGCAACCTTATGGCACCAGCTCCAATCCTCATTCTATATTGGATGTGGCGGACATTGTCTATGTGGATCCTGTCAACACTGGGTACTCTCGAATTCTCGATGAAGAAACTCCACGATCTACTTTCTTTGGAATCAATGCTGATATCAAATATCTCGCTGACTGGGTCAATACATTTGTCACCCGTCAGAACCGATGGGCTTCGCCAAAATATTTGATCGGTGAAAGCTATGGTACTACACGTGTAGCGGGCTTGGTTTCCCAACTTCAAAATGCGCATTGGATGTATTTCAATGGAGTGATTTTGGTGTCTCCTACAGATATGGGAATCGAACGAGGTGGGCCAGTGAAAATGGCCAATTACTTCCCTTATTACGCCGCTACCGCGTGGTATCATGGTCAACTTCCTTCAGATTTGCAGGGCAAAGATTTGGATGAAATAATCCCTGAGGTGGAGAAATTCGCTGTGGAAGAAGCTCTTCCTGCCATGGTAAAAGGTGGAAGTCTAAGTGCAACTGAAATGGAGGCTATGGCAACAAAGATGGCGCGCTACTCAGGCTTGGACAAAGAAGTATTCCTTTCGAATAACTTAATGGTCGGTACCAGTTTGTTTTGGAAGGAACTGCTTCGTGATGAAGGAATGACAGTTGGTAGATTGGATAGTCGCTATAAAGGATTTGATCGCATGGAAGCAGGAGAGCGCTATGACTTTGATCCTGCTTTGACCAGTTGGAACCATGCCTTCGCGCCTGCTTTCAATCACTATGTTAAAAATGTACTAGGCTTTGAAACTGATTTAACTTATAATCTATTCGGTCCAGTACATCCTTGGGACCGTTCTAATGAAACGACGGGCTATGACTTAGGACAAGCGATGCGCCAGAATCCTTACTTGCATTTGATGGTACAATCAGGCTATTATGACGGAGGCACAGATTTCTTCAACGCCAAGTACAGCATGTGGCATATTGATCCCAATAGCAAGATGCAAGATAGGATGAGCTTTAAGGGCTATCGCTCCGGACACATGATGTATCTAAGAGCGGAAGATTTGGCTACTTCTAATGAAGATATTAGACAATTCATCCAAAACTCAATGGTGGAGGAAGGTATACCCGCCAAATACGACTAATTTGACCAAGCCTGGGATGTTTATCTCAGGCTTTTTTTAACTCGTCAAATAGGTTTTGAACTCTTCAAAATTAGAAATGGGCACTGGACTTTTTATAAGTTGGCCTAGAATAACAAAGATGTTGTTTAGGTTTTTCCCGCTCTTTCTTAAAGATTGGATCGAGGAGACGCCTTCACTTTTGGAAAGCTTTTTTCCGTCTAGGCCTTTGAGTAGCTGATGGTGATAGAATGCAGTTTTTAAAAACGAATGAACTCCCAGTTTTTCGGCCATTTGAAGCTGAGCAAGACTAGAACTGTATAAATCACTACCTCGCACTATCATGTCTACGCCAAAGCCTAAGTCGTCGATCAAAGAGCTAAGCTGATAGGAGGGTAGCCCGTCTTTTTTCCTTACTATTGAAAATGCCACATCCTCTGGGAGAACTTCCTCTTTTTTCTTTCCCCAAATATCAAAGATGCTAATCAGGTCATCGGAAAAGGAATCAAATCTCCATGAAGTGTCTTTTCGGGTTTTAGGAATGTTTCGGTTTTGACAGTGGCCAAGATAGTATCCTGAAGAATTCAATTCTGATATTTTTCTTCTTGAGCAGGTACAGGCAAAAAGTGCCTTAGCCTCCCAAAGTTTCTCAATAGCTTCTTTGTAGGCCTCCAATCGATTAAGCTGTGACCAATTGACCAAAAAGTCTTCTGGATTTTTAGGGCCAAGATCATAGTTGATTTCCAAAAAGTCCAAAGTTTCGAAAATATCTTCCAGGTATTCCATCCTAAATCTTTCCCTATCCAAATCATCAATTCGAAGAAGGATTTTAGCACCAGTTTTTTCAGCGAGAGCTTTGGTGAGCAGAAAGGAATAGGCATTACCGAGGTGTAAAAAACCGCTGGGTGTGGGAGCGATTCTAGTCAGGTTAAATTTCATTTCGTCAAATTAGGTAAATTGAGAAAAAAACGATGCGCAAGATATTTCTGATTTTCTTCATTTTAAGTTTTTCTTCATGTCAACTGGAAGAAAAAGAAGTGGATTCCGCCTCGGAATTGATCGAAAAATCCATCCGCTTCCATGATTCTAATGGTGTTTGGGCTGAATTCTCAGGTACGTTTTTGATTGTAGATAGTTTGCCTGCACCTAGAGAGAACAGGTCATATCAGGTTTCCTTCCAAAATACCTTGAATAAAGTCCATTATAGCATAGAAGATCTTGAATTTATCGTTTGGAGGGATTCAGTACAGGTATTTAAGGGGGAAATCGAAAAAGATCGGGCCTTAATGCTTCGTAATTATTACAGCTATTTGTGGGGGCTTCCGATGAAGCTCAAGGATCCCGGCACCCAAGTAGACGAGAAAATCTTAAGAAAAGAGCTTAATGGAAAGTCCTTTATGGTAGTGCGAGTACCCTATGAAAAAGACACTTGGTATTTTTACTTTGATCCTGAAACAGCCCAACTGGAAGCCTATAAGTTTTATCAGGATGAGCTAGCCCAGAAGGGTGAAATCATTTATTTGGATGGATTGGTAGATTTTGAGGAATTGTTGATTCCCAAAAGCCGAAGTTGGTATAGAACTGAAAATGGAGAGTTTTTAGGAAGGGATGAGTTGGTCTCTATAACTGCTGCCCAGTCTAATTAAGCATCTTTAACGCTCCAAAGAAAAGAATTAGCCTTTGTCTCTGTAAATTTCAACAATGAAACGGGGTTTTTATCTTCTTTTTTTGTTGAGCTTTGGGATCGCTTTGACCACCCATGGGCAATCTGCCTATTCTGGAAATATCTTAGACGCGAGTGACAGGCAGTTTCTCGAAGGGGTAAGTGTCAGTGTAATTGGCCGTGAGTCAAGAGATACTACCAATCAAAGGGGCTACTTTTCAGTCAAAGCCTTCCAAGGAGATACCTTGTTAGTAGAATTTGAAGGCTTTATTTCCCGTAAAATTTCTTTGGAGAAGGATCGGTTTCTGATGATTGAGATTCAGGATAATGCTCGTTTTTTACCCACTTTCGAAGTAAAATCACCAGGCTATTCCTATCGATTTAAAGATGGCAGATTAGTTTTAAGAGAAGAAGATGAGGAGGTGAAACCATCGAGAAAGGGTGAAGTGATAGCAGCGCCGCTGAGTAATGCGGACGGTACCGGAGAAATAGCCATCAGCGGGATGATTTCTTACTTTACCAAAAAAGCCCGATATGCAAGGGAATACGAAAAGAAAAAAGAATGGCACCAAAGAAGAAGCGGCTATTATGCTATCGTGCAGTCTGATTCCATACGGACCGAGCTCAAAAGAAAATTTGAATTGGATTCAGCAAATTGGGATGAGTTGATCATTCGCTTCAATCAGTTTCATGCAGCGCATGAATTTTTGGACTGGCCCGAATCTAGAGTTTTAAATCAACTGAAAGAGTTTTTGAGGATAGAAACCAGCTTTTTGGATTAAGCCTTACGCTTAAAGGACCAAGTGACATGGAAGCGGGCGACTAAGTCTCCACTTTGGTTTTTCCCCTCAGAGATCATGGTCAGTTGATTATTTTCGCCTACTTGAAGCTGATCAATGAGTTGAAAAAGCTCCGCTCCCTGATCGCAGGTGAAGGTGATTTTTTGGTTTGCTTTTTTGAAGTACTCTGCGCGAAAATCCACCACAAGCATGCTGAAAGAGCCCTTACCTGCCAAGGCTAGCTGACAAAGGGCACCTGTACTCAGTTCGGCGGCACCTGCTAGTGCAGCAAAATAGATGGATTTGAAAGGATTTTGACTTCTCCAAAAAAACGGAATACTCACCTCACATTTCTTAGCGTCCAGACTTTTTATTTTCAACCTCCAAAAGACAGCTGAAGGAAGTTTGAAAAGCATGGCAAACCAAAAAATGACCGGGCTGGACATTTTCTTTTGATAGGAAAGGGCTTCAGAATTTAAATTCATAGGATTTCTTAAATATAAGCTGCTCTGAAAGTAATAATAATTCGCTTAGGGAAGCTACTTGGAATACATTTTGAATTATGTTAGCTGCAATACTATTAACTTGCAGCGTAATTGTTTAAAATAATCAAATAGCTAGTTGAAATTATGAAAAAAATCTTAGCAATCCTTTTAGTGGTAATGGTTTTGGACGCTTGCTCCAAAGTGCCTATCACAGGTAGAAGACAACTATCGGCTGTTTCTCATGAAGAAATCATGCCTCTAGTAAATGAACAGTACGATTCAGTAATAAGTGAAGGAAAAGTACTCACGAATACTGCCGACGGCCGGAAAGTGGCAGAAGTGGGTAGACGAGTTTCTGAAGCGGTAGAGGCTTTTTTGATACAAGAAGGGTATTCTGAACTGGTCAGTGAATTTGAATGGGAGTTTAATCTACTGGAGTCTGATCAAATAAATGCCTGGTGTATGCCTGGAGGAAAGGTGGCATTTTACACCGGTATTCTTCCTGTCACGCAGGACGAAACTGGAATAGCAGTCGTCATGGGTCATGAAGTGGCCCATGCAGTAGCTTCACACTCTCGTGAAAGAATGTCCAACGGAATGATCGCTAATCTGGGGCTGAGTGTTCTATCTGCGGCCATGGGACAAAATCCAACCATGACACAACAGATATTTCTACAGTCTGTAGGTATGGGTAGCCAACTCGGTATGCTGAGTTTTTCTCGTAAACATGAATTGGAGGCCGACGAACTCGGATTGTTATTTATGGCGATGGCTGGGTATGACCCTCGTGAAGCACCTGTATTTTGGCAGCGAATGTCAGCTGCAGGGGGAGAGGCACCACCGGAGTTTTTATCTACTCACCCTGGCCCAGATCGGCGTATAGATCGTCTGAATGCCAACATGAACAAAGCTTTAGAATATTATAACAAAGCCAACTAATTCAAAAGAGCCCAAGCATTTTATAGTTTGGGCTCTTTTGATTTTTATCGCTGAGTAAGAGATCTAAGCCTTACTTGAGTCAGTTTTCGCTTGGTATCCAATGGGAAGTCCCCACGCATCATCCAGTCATAGTAGCCGGGCTCTTCTTTCAAAACCTGCTCTATGGTTTTGCCTTTATGCTTTCCAAAGTTGAAAACTTCAACGCCTTCGGAGTTAAAAATAAATCGTCCTGCTAAATCGACCATCTTCTCATTGATCAATTCATGCAGTTTTTTCATATCGTTTTCAAAAACGCCCAATTTATTCCCCTGCAAGTCTTCTACTTCTTCTCCTGCGTAGCGCTCTACCTGAGCTCTAAAAACGTCAAGAGTAGCTAAAGTATCTGCCTCTGCACTGTGGGCATTTTCCAAGGTCTTGTTACAATAAAACTTATAGGCCGCAGTAAGATTTCTTTTTTCCATCATGAAGAAAATCTTCTGAGCATCGAGAAGATTTCTCTTGTCCAAGTCAAAATCTATCCCTGCACGCAAGAATTCTTCTACCAAAAGAGGAATATCGTATTTCAGAACATTAAATCCGGCTAAATCAGCTGATCCGATGAATTGATGAATATCTTTCGCCAAATCTTTGAAGGCGGGGGCATTTTTGACATCCTTATCATAGATTCCATGGATCAAAGAAGCCTCTAGCGGGATCGGAATTCCAGGGTTGATCTGCTTGGTGTATATCGTTTGTCCACCATCTGGCTTTACTTTCACAATCGAGATCTCTACGATTCGATCTGTACTGACATTGGTGCCGGTAGCTTCCAGGTCAAAAAATGCTACTTCGTTTCTTAAATTTAAATTCATTTTAGTCAAATTTTGCTTTGATCTCTTCAAGATCCATGTTGTCATAATTACCCGAACTCATCAAAAGCAGGTTGCTATTTGAGTAATTCAGGCTATTAAGGTACGATTTTAATGCGTGACTATCAGTGAATAATTTCAAATCAGGTCTTTCAAAACCATTTCTTAAGGTTTCCTCATCCATGAGCTCGAGTTTCTTAAGTGCCACTGCGTGAGGGTTTAAATAAATTATGGCCACATCTGCGGAGTCCATAGTGCCGGCGTAATTAGGCAAAAACTCTTTGTTCAAGGAGGAATAGGTATGAAGCTCTTGAACGGCAATCAATTTCCTATCTGGAAATTGCTCTTTCACCGCTTTAGCAGTAGCTTTTAATTTGGAAGGGGCATGTGCAAAATCTCGGTATAAGGCACGATCATTTTTGGACTTGATAAGCTCCAATCGCTTGGCTGCACCTTTGAAGGATCGAATAGAATCATAGAATTGGTCTTCTGTGAGTCCGATTGATTCACAGATTTGTTTTGCGCCTTGAAGGTTTTGAAGGTTGTGCTGTCCAAATAGGAAAATAGGGATTTCCCCTTTGGGGCTTAAGAGTTTTGTTTTTCCCTCTTCAATTCGCGCAAGATGAGCCTTATATGGGCTCTTTTTCCCTACCAAATTACTTTTTTCCACAGCCTCTAGGACCAAAGGGTCTGCTTCACAATAAATCAACTCACCGCTCTCAGGGGTTAGCTCTATGAGCTGTCTAAACTGATCTTTGTACTCGTCAAAATCAGGAAATACATTAAAATGATCCCAAGCGATGCCGGATAATAACGCTATGTCATGCTTGTAATGAAAGAATTTAGGTCTTCGATCTAAAGGAGAAGTTAGGTATTCGTCTCCTTCGATAATGATTATTGGGGCATCCGAAAGCCTGACCATAAGGTCAAAACCTTCGATTTGAGCTCCTACCAAATAATCAAAATCTACCTCTTGATCTTTAAGTACATGCAAAATGATGGAGGTGATGGAGGTTTTTCCATGAGAGCCTGCAATCACTACTCGTTTTTTATCTCTGCTTTGATTGTAGATGAACTCAGGGAATGAAAATACCGGAATCCCAAGTCCCCTAGCTTTAATGAGTTCTGGATTGTCTATCCGAGCATGCATTCCGAGTATGATTCCGTCAAGGTCTTTGGTGATTTTTTCGGGAAACCACCCATAGCCTTCGGGTAGTATGCCTTTATCCTTCAGTCGGGTACGAGAGGGTTCATAGATTTCATCATCTGACCCAGTCACTTGATAGCCTTTGGCCAATAGCGCGAGGGCCAAATTATGCATCACAGCCCCTCCGATAGCAATAAAATGGTATTTCTTCATGTTTTGGTTTAGTCTCAGTATCCAAACTTAAATATATTTTTGACCGATAGGAACGGATTTAAAAATTTTATAATCTGAGCTTTTTTGAATTAATTTTTGACCAAAGAATATTTGCAGTAATTGTCCTAAACTAGTAGAGGAAAAGTTTTAAAATTTTATTTTTGCATCAAATTATTTTTGAGAAATGCTAGACGATAAGTTTGCTTATCTATCACTCGCTTTACTTTACATGCTTGCCTGGCTAGGAGTGTATAGGTATACGCCCTGGAAATCCGGTATGGTAAAGGTCGGGTTTATCGGAGGAATTATGGGAGTAATCGCTGAGGTATGGTACTTCAGGGACTACTGGCGGCCTCCCACTTTATTTTCAGAAGGAGGTGTGGTAGGGATAGAAGATTTTATTATAGGTTTTGCGCTTTTTGGAGTTTCAGGCTATATCCACTCGGCCTACACTAAAAAAAAGATCGACTATGAAAAAGAAGCACCTGCTCGAAATCTTCATTTCTTTATCCTGTTTTTGTTGGGAAGTGGCAGCTTGACTTTGTTTAGTATAGGATTGGGTTTTCATTCCGGTTATGTCACTTTCATTACCTTTTTTCTCCTTTCAGTCTATATTTGGATTCAAAGGCCCGATCTGATCAGTATTTCTATTCAGTCCGCATTTTTGACTTTGGGGATTTCCTTCCTGATTTATTACATCAATTTTAATTTGCTCTTTCCGCATTTTTGGGATGAATATGGAATGCTCGAAAGGCCTCTTTTGGGCTACAGGATTTTGAATATCCCTCTTTCGGAGATGCTATGGCATTTTACTTGGGCGATGCTTTGTAGTATGTTTCGCGGTTACAGAAATGGGGTGTATTATAAAGAAGTATGAGCCTGAGATGGATTGATTTTTGTTGATAAGTTCTTGAAAAATTGTTTAAAACTCTTGACTTAAAGCCAATACATTTGCTAAATGACTGATAAGCCGACCAACCCACGCATCACCCGTAAAAAACCCACTTTTGATAATCCTAATCAGCTCGGGAAACTCCCTCCTCAAGCCATTGATTTAGAAGAAGCTGTGTTGGGAGCTTTGATGCTGGAAAAAGACGCGTTGACCAATGTCATCGATATTCTTAAGGTAGAATCGTTTTATAAGGATGCTCATCAGGCCATATTCCAAGCGATCTTGGACCTATTTACAGATTCTCAACCCATAGATCTGCTGACGGTCACAGCACAGCTCCGTAAAAATGGAGCTTTGGAAGTGGCAGGTGGCGCTTATTACATCACAGAGTTGACTTCCAAAGTCTCCTCAGCAGCCAATATTGAGTACCATGCCCGAATTATCACGGAACAGTCTATCAAGCGGGAGATGATTAAAATCGCCTCCGAAATCCAAAGGGATGCATTTGAAGAGACTACTGATGTCTTTGAGCTTTTGGATAAAATGGAGCAATCTCTTTTCGAGATTTCTGAGAAAAATATTCGAAAGAACTACTCTGACATGAAGTCTATCATGCGAGAGGCGATTGCGGAGATGGAAGCAAAGAAAGATCAGAAAGATGGACTTACCGGTGTTCCTTCAGGATTTACGGCTTTGGATAGAGTGACTTCGGGTTGGCAAAAGTCTGATTTGGTCATTATCGCCGCTAGACCTGCGATGGGAAAGACTGCATTTGTTCTGACAGTGTTGAGAAATGCCGCGGTGGATCATAATAAGCCAGTTGCTATTTTCTCATTGGAGATGTCCTCCGTGCAGTTGGTCAATCGTCTGATTGCGTCAGAGGCAGAGTTAGATTCAGAAAAAATCAAAAAAGGATCTCTTGCCGAGCATGAATGGGCACAGCTTGTTCACAAAACGGCTAAATTGTCCAAAGCACCGCTTTTTGTTGACGATACTCCGGCACTATCTATTCTCGAGCTGAGAGCAAAGTGTAGAAAACTTAAAGCGCAGCACGATATTCAAATGGTAGTGGTTGATTACCTTCAGTTGATGTCCGGTGACTCTGGCAAGGGAGGTTCAGGAAACCGTGAACAGGAAATTGCCAGTATTTCCAGAGCACTTAAAAAAATCGCCAAAGAATTGAGTATTCCTGTGATCGCACTTTCTCAGCTTTCCAGAGCAGTAGAAACCCGTGGTGGAGATAAAAGACCACAGCTTTCTGATCTTAGGGAATCAGGCTCTATCGAGCAGGATGCCGATATGGTTATGTTCCTTTACCGTCCTGAATATTATGGTATTACCGAGGATGAAGACCATAATTCAACCCAAGGACTGGGAGAGGTGATTATCGCAAAGCACAGGAATGGATCACTAGAAAATGTGAAGCTGAGGTTTATCGGTAAATATACCAAGTTTACAGATTTGGATAATTTCTCCAATTATTCAAATGATGCCAAGCAGGAAGTAGGTTATACCACTAAGTTTGCTTCTCAATCCAGTGGAACGTCCTCTTTTGACCAGCCCAATACCATAAAAATGTCTAGTCGTGCCAATGATGACATGGATGATTTGATGAATACGAATACCAACCCAACAGATTTTTAAAACCATGCTTGGAATTACCCTGAATAGAAAGTTATCAAGTCAACTTGAGGAATTGAAATTTGAGCCTTTTTCAGTGGGTGAAAATCAAGTGAAGATTAAAATAAAGGCAGCGGCATTGAATCATCGTGATGAATGGTGTCGACAAGGACTCTATCCCAACCTGAAAGATGGTGTGATATTGGGTTCTGATGGTTCGGGGACCATTTCTGAACTTGGTTCAAATGTAACTTCTCTTCAAGTAAACCAAGAGGTAATAGTAAATCCAGCCATGAACTGGGGGCAAAACCAAAAAGTTCAAGGAAAGGATTTTCAAATCCTTGGTATGCCTAGTCATGGGACATTGGCAGAAGAGATCGTTGTAGATGCAGACCGCGTTCATACTAAACCGACGCATCTAAGTTGGGAGGAAGCCGCAGCATTGCCTCTTGCAGGGCTGACAGCTTATAGAGCCTTGGTCTACCAAGGTCAAATTCAAACCCGAGAGAAAGTATTGGTCACAGGGTTTGGTGGTGGGGTTGCCCAGTTTGCGACTCAATTTGCCCTAGCACTAGGAGGAGAGGTTTACGTCAGCAGTAGTTCTCCAGAAAAAATAAATAAGGCCTTAGCTTTGGGAGTTAAAGATGGTTTTAATTATAAAAATCAAAATTGGACATCAGAGGCTCTAGAAAAGACAGCGGGCTTTGATTTGATCGTAGACGGTGCTGTCGGTGATACTTTGAATGATTTAATCAAAGTAGCTTCTCCGGGAGGAAGAATTGTTTTTTATGGTGCTACGCTAGGTAATCCTGGAAAAATAGAAGCCCGGAAGATTTTTTGGAATCAACTCAAACTCATGGGAAGCACTATGGGCTCTGATCGAGATTTCAAGGACATGCTTGATTTGGTGACCCAAAAACAAATCAAACCCATTGTAGATCAAGTGTTTTCTTTCAGTCATGCTGCAAAGGCTTTTGATCGAATGAAAGCTGGAGATCAAATGGGTAAAATTGTATTGATACCTTAGATTTCTTGATAAGTCTCCTCAAATTCCTTTTTGGCTATTCGGTAGATTTCATCTTTTTCTGGAGGAAGTACTAAATAATCAAATGCTTTAGCAATGATAAGTTCGTCCCAAGGTGCCATAAAGTCTAAAATATCAGTTTGCCCAAAATGGGTAAGGTCACCTGATGAAAGCTGAACAGCCCAGATAAAATCTTTTGGTGCGTAGACAGCCCAGCCTTCGGAGAGCGCCTGCTTAATCTCATACTTACGTTCAAACATTTTTTTTCTGACAAGATACTTTTCGCCTGTACTCGTTTGGTTTTCAACCAAATAATCTCCCTCTTCTGAGACATTTTTTGATTCGATTCCATCTGAGGTTTTGGTGACTATCTCCAAACCGGCTTGGGTACTTTTGGCTTTGATCAATGTCTTTTTCTTAAATTTCTTTCCCTCACGCTCCACCTTGGGAAGGAAATAATCAAGCATGTTTTTTTGACTGATTTTCATGGCTATATTATTTTAATTGACAACCTCGACAGTTGAATTTAGGAGAAGCCCTGTTGAGTAAAAACCCCTAGGATCAATCTTTCTTCAAGAATCTCAAAAATTTGATTATCCGTAATTCAGCTGCTTTCTGGAACTAGAATTTTTCTATACATCCAGGAAATTTGGTGTATTTGAAAATACGAATATCTAAGTACTTTTCCTTTTGATTTAATTCAAAAAAGTAACAATAACCTAAGGAAATCATTGATTTTCTTTCATTTGACTTTCAGATTATCCTTATACACTGGCAAAAATCAACATTTATTTGCCTCTCATATCGAAAGGCTCAACTTTACCTAAGAATGTATAGACAGCGAAACCCTTACCTAGAAAAAATGGATGTATCCATGTCGTCCCAGAGAAAAGAAAATCTCAATCCTCTAGGTCATTTTCAAAAAGAAAGTTTTGATAACTGTTTTGAAGCTCTCGGAGGGCTTTGGTTTCAGAAGATTGCTGTGCCAGCTTAATTCCCTCTTTAAAAAAGAGTTGCGCTTGATCCCATTCCTCTATTTCCGAAAAGAACTGAGCTGCGGTGTAGTATTGGGGCAGGTATTTTGGGAATTTTTGATGAATATCAAGAAAGAGGGTTTTGGCCTGAATCGGATCTGATTTTTCATATTCAAGCGCTAGGGCGTACCAATTGAAAGGATTTTCAGGTTCATCCTTAATAAATTCTTTTAAGAGTTTTATTCGGGGTAAATTGGGCATAAATAGTTTTTTTAATTACCTTCTGACTGTTAATTTCACGCGAAATAAATCTTAAATAATCTAATCCTAAACCAATGAAGATTCTTGTTTGTATCACACACGTACCAGATACGACTTCCAAGATTCAATTTACTGCCGATAATACAAAATTTGATACCACTGGAGTTCAATTTATCATCGGGCCCTATGACGATTATGCATTGGCGCGAGCGGTTGAACTGAGAGATCAAACCGGTGGGAAGTTGACAGTCTTGAATGTAGGTGAAGCCGAAACAGAGCCCACACTTCGTAAAGCTTTGGCTATCGGTGCCGACGAAGCCATTCGGGTCAATGCATCTCCCAAAGATTCCTATTTTGTATCTCAACAGATTGCCCACTATGCTAAGGAAGGTAATTATGACCTGATTTTGATGGGTAGAGAATCAATTGATTTTAATGGTGGAATGGTGCACGGCATGGTCGGCGAAATCCTAGATATGCCTTCTTTTTCACCGGTGATGAAGTTAGACTTGGAGGGTTCTACCGTCAAAATGTCAAGAGAGATTGAAGGAGGTAAGGAGATCTTAGAAGCTCAACTTCCACTAATTGCAGGTTGTCAGGAGCCTATTGCCGAATGGAAAATCCCAAACATGAGAGGGATCATGTCAGCTAGGACCAAACCACTTAATGTCGTAGATGCTGTAGATACCGAAACTCAAGCTGAAGCCAGCAAGTACGAGCTTCCACCTGCTAAAGGTGCAGTAAAGCTTATCGACAAAGATCAAGTTTCAGATTTGGTCAAATTGCTAAAAAATGAAGCTAAAGTGCTTTAAGTTAAGTTATTTAAAATAATAAAAATCAGATTGATATGTCTATATTAGTATATATTGAGCATGCAGAAGGAAAAGTAAAGAAGACCAGCTTAGAGGCGGTTTCTTTTGCACATGCACTTGCTGCTCAGACAGGAGAAGGAGATGTAACAGCAGTAGCATTGGGAAGTATTGAAGCAGGAGAATTAGCAGCTGTAGGAAGTGCAGGAGCGGCTAAAGTATTGCATGCTTCTGATGAAAGACTAAGCGACGGTGTGATTCAGGCTCATGCCTCGGCAGTTGCCCAAGCTTTCGAAATATTAAACGCAAGCACTTTAGTTTTAGCTAAATCCTCTCTTGGGGATGCTGTAGCGGCTCGTCTGGCGATCAAATTGAAGGCTGGTCTTGTCTCCAATGTGGTGGAGCTACCGGACACAGGTGCTGGCTATGCGGTGAAGCGAAGTATTTATACCGGAAAAGCTTTTGCAGTGACTTCTTTGACTACCGAGAAGAAAATATTGGCCGTTAAGAAAAATGCCATTGACTTAAAAACAGATGGGGGCGATGCAGTAGTGGAGACACTGGATGTGTCTGTTGCCGATTCTGATTTTGCTTCAAAAATAATCAGCACCGAACGAGCTACAGGAGATATTCTACTTCCTGAAGCTGATATTGTGGTCTCTGGTGGTAGAGGAATGAAAGGGCCGGAAAACTGGGGAATGATAGAAGACCTGGCAAAAACACTAGGGGCTGCGACAGGCTGCTCCAAGCCTGTTTCTGATATCGGATGGAGACCTCATCATGAGCACGTAGGGCAGACAGGTGTAAAAGTCGCGCCATCTTTGTACGTTGCAATAGGAATTTCAGGCGCTATTCAACATCTTGCAGGTGTAAACTCCTCAAAGTGTATTGTTGTCATCAACAAAGACCCTGAGGCGCC
Organism: Algoriphagus faecimaris; assembly: GCF_900101705.1. Classification (GTDB taxonomy): domain Bacteria; phylum Bacteroidota; class Bacteroidia; order Cytophagales; family Cyclobacteriaceae; genus Algoriphagus; species Algoriphagus faecimaris. The sequence continues at coordinate 31,191 of NZ_FNAC01000035.1, forward strand.
ATTTTTCAAGGCAGCCGATTATGGCATAGTAGGTGATGCATTTGAGGTAGTTCCGAAACTGAATGAAGCACTAAAAGCTGAACTATAAAATTTTGTGGAAAAACTCATAGAACTTGAGATTTTAGGTCTTTCATCCAATCATTCTCAATCCGGGTCATTTACCTTGGTATTGGGAGAGGTAGGAGGTATCAGAAGGTTGCCTATTGTAATCGGGATGTTTGAAGCTCAGGCGATTGCCCTAGAGATCGAAAAAATCGTTCCCAATAGGCCTATGACTCATGATTTATTTAAATCCTTCGCTACAGGTTTTAATTATGACTTGGAGCGTATAGTCATTACTGATATGAAGGAAGGTGTATTTTATGCTAAAATCCAGTGCAAAAGTGAGCGTCTTGAGACTGAAATAGATGCGAGGCCATCAGATGCGATAGCCATAGCGATTCGTTTTGGCTGTCCTATCTTTTGCAGTGACAAGGCTATGGCTGAAGGAGCAGTGGAACACTTCGAAGTGGAAGGGGAAGAGACCAAACAAACTCAGTCTGCGCCTGCACAAAAGTTCTCCGCAAAAAAAGAACCCTCATTGAAGGATTTTAGCTTAGATAAGCTCAATCAAATGCTCGACAAAGCGATATCCAATGAGGATTATGAAAAAGCTGCCCGCATTAGGGATGAAATAAATAAGAGAAACTAATTGATTCTAAAAGTCCTGAGAAATCAGGACTTTTTTCTTGTGTAGGACTTGCCTATTTTTAGCGCTTGATTTGAATAAAAAATTGCATGGATTATATAAGAGGAGTCTTCGGACTAGTAGTCATAGTTCTGGTGGCTTTTATTTTTTCTAACAATAAACGTCATATTGACTGGAGATTAGTGGGGATTGGCATTACCCTTCAACTGGTTTTTGGATTTCTCATCACCAAAGTTCCAATTGTAGCTAGTGGATTTGCCTTCATGAGTGAAGGGTTTGTAAAGTTTTTAAGTTTTAGTGAAGATGGAGCTCGATTTATATTTGGCGATCTAGCAGGGGATAGTTTTGGGTTTATTTTTGCCTTTAAAGTATTGCCTACCATTATCTTTTTCTCCACAGTTTCTGCGGGCTTATATTATTTAGGAGTTCTCCAGAAGATAGTATTTGGCATTGCTTGGGTTATGGCGAGGACGATGAGGCTTTCTGGTCCAGAAAGTCTTTCAGCAGCCGGAAATATATTCTTGGGTCAGACAGAAGCTCCTTTGCTGGTCAGACCATTCATTCCGCAGATGAGTAAGTCTGAGCTGATGTGCTTGATGACAGGTGGAATGGCAACTATAGCTGGTGGAGTTTTGGCTGGATATGTGGCTTTTTTGGGTGGTGATAGTCTAGAGGAGCAAAGTCGCTTTGCTGCCTATCTTCTGGGAGCGAGTATTATGAATGCTCCTGCTGCGATCGTTCTTTCCAAGATTTTCATTCCCGAGGTAGAAAAAGAACGTGTTCAGGAAAAGCTTGAAGTCAATGAAGAGGCAATGGGAGTCAATCTCATCGATGCGATGTCTATAGGTGCTTCTGAAGGATTAAAATTAGCATTGAACGTAGGTGCGATGCTTTTGGCATTTATCGCAGTGATTGCAGCTGTCAATTATATTTTGTCAGGGATAATCGGTGAGGCCACTGGCTTAAATGCATTTGTTGTCAATTCTACTAATGGCCAATTTGCCGGATTTTCTTTAGAATATATTTTTGGACAAATCTTTAGGATGTTTGCCTGGGTGATCGGAGTCGAATGGGCTGATACCTTGCAAATTGGTAGCTTGCTTGGCCAAAAAACGGTCATCAATGAATTTGTAGCCTATTTGAGCCTTTCGGAAATGAAGGAAGCTGGTACGCTCTCAAGCAAGTCTATTGTGATCGCCACTTATGCACTTTGTGGTTTTTCTAATTTTAGTTCTATCGCCATTCAGCTTGGAGGCATTTCTATCATCGCTCCAAACCAGCAAGGAAACTTAAGTCGACTAGGATTAAAATCATTAGCAGCGGCTTCATTGGCCTGTTTAATGACTGCAACTATTGCTGGTATGCTTTTCTAAGAAGAAACCGACCACAAAAATTCGAAAACTAAAAAGCCTGATTTCAATTAAGAAATCAGGCTTTTTTAATAGACCGCAACTATTACTGATCTCCGTAGAGTTCTTTACTTGCTTTCTCATATTTATCTCCTGCAGTCCAAATTGGCTTTTGGTCCCAATTGGCGATTCTTTCTGCAGACAGGATGTAAGATTTCCAATATTTCACTGCATAGTCTAAATCAAAATTATCAACTTGATCTCCAGGCCTGTGGTAATACTTCTGGATCTCATCATCAAATGCTTGGAATCCAAGACTAAAGGTAGGTGCCGGGATCCCTTTTTTTGCAAAATTGACATTGTCTGATCGATCGTAGAGCCCTTGTTCAGGAGCTGGATCTGGAATAGCTTCCAAGCCAAATTCTGACACAGCAGAAATAATCTCATCATCGGCGGAGGTCCTTCCCAATCCTATGACGGTAATGACCGAGGTGTCATTGTAGCCCCCATTATCAATATTGAGATTGTAAATGATTTTATTTAGGGGGACCAATGGATTTTCTGAAAAATAAGCAGAACCTAGTAGTCCCTTTTCTTCAGCAGTCCATAAAGCTAATAGGATGGATCGCTTTGGCGGATTTTTTGCAAAATACTTCGCAGCATTGATAACGGCTACAGTACCTACCGCATTGTCTCTAGCGCCATTATAGATGGAGTCTCCCGTTTCGTCCGGAGTACCAACACCTACGTGATCATAGTGGGCGGAGAGCATCAAGTATTCGTTTTTCAATTCCGGATCAGTTCCTTCTATCCAAGCAACGACATTTTTACCAGTTACTTTTCGAATATTTTTGCCCTTAATTTCCATTTTGGCAGAAGTGAGATTGCCTTCGGTAATTGCCTCACGTATTGAATTATCCAAGTCCTTAACCCAAATGTAAGGTAGGTCTGAACTTGCTCCCTGGTCAAGTCCAAGCGTAGTTCGGTTTAAGAAATTTGATACCAATTGCCATGGCACAGCGGGTATATTAAATCGCTCTATTAAACCTATAGCGCCAGCTTTTTGTGCTCTGGCTACTTTTTCTCTTCCCAAAGAAAAAAGGTCGGCAGGGCTCATTCTATCAGGCGCACCGACATTTGATATAAGTAATTTTCCTTTTAAGTCTTTTCCTTCAAAGTCCTCTTCCAGACCAAAGCCGATTTCGGCTAACTCATAGCTGCCTTCAACTGATTTCCCATCAAGAACCAGCAGGTCTGTTCCTTGAGTGTAAACTTTTTCTCCAAGAGAAACTGTACCAGTACTAGGGGGGGATGAAACCTGGAAGGGGATATTTTGGAAATACCCATCTGCCTGAGAAAAGGGTTTTGCACCGTATTTTTCAAGCTGTTCTGCAATGTAATTGGCTGCTAGCTCGATCTCTGGTCTGATTGGATCTCTACCCATCAATTCATCCGAAGCCAAGTAGGTAAAGTGGCCAATGGCCTCTTTTTGTTTAAAGTTTTTTTCAACTGCCTTTTTTTGTGCTAAAGCGGGAGTGGCTAAGAGACCTACCATTCCAAAGGCGATACATATTTTTTTCATAGGCTTTGTAATAATTTCGATGATAAAACCCGGTTTGAAGGCGGGTAGGGAATTTGGTTTTAATGGCAAATATTGATCCTTAGAAAGTCAGAAGATGCCTTTTTTCTAGAGATAATTGATGAAGGCAAAATAATGCAAATAGAGGAAAGGAAGATGCTACTTATATAAATTGATGGTAATTCATTCCGATTTTATGTAAAATAGTTCGAAAATGTACAGGAATTGGCGCTCTTAGCGCAATAGTCTCGTTCTGATAGGGTTGCTTCAGCTCCAGTTGGTAAGCATGTAGGAGCAGGTTTTCCAATCCAAATTCCTCAAAGAAAAAGTGATTTTGCTTATTATTTCCATGCTTTTTATCACCAAGGATATAATGCCGGAGATGTGCTAAATGCCTTCTTATTTGGTGGGTTCTGCCTGTTTTTGGGCTCATCATGATCAGAGAATAGCGAGAAGTGGGATACCTGCCGGTCGTATCGTATGGAATTTCGATTTCCTCTACTACCGAAAAATCCGTGACGGCCTCTTGAAGCTTTTTGGATCTCTCATTTTCCAATGGATAATCAATAGTTCCTTTCTTTTCTGAAAGATGTCCACGGACGAGTGCCAAATAGTTTTTATGCACCATTCGCTCTGCAAATTGAGCTTTAAGCAGTGGAAGGGATTCTTTCGTTTTAGAAAAGAGTAAAATGCCACTAGTTGGGCGGTCTATCCGATGAGCTGGGTGCACGTGGCAGCCGATTTGATCTCTAAGCTTTTGAATGGCAAATTCCGCTTGCTCATCGGCTGCGATGGAAGTTCGGTGGACCAATAGACCTGAAGGTTTATTAATCGCTATTAATTGCTCGTCTTCATAAATTATTTCGAGCATAGAGCTATTCGGTTCAAAGTGGGAGATGTTTAAAAGATAGTACCTGAACCTATACACTCATTTTGAGCATACCAAGCGACAAATTGACCTGATGCAATGCCCTTTTGAGCTTCTTCAAAAATCACATAAAGACCATTTTCTCGCTGAATAAGTTGCACGGGTGAAAGAGGCTGTCTGTATCTGATTCGGGCATAATAGCTTGCTTTTTGACCTGTGGTCAATTTTAAATCTTCCCTGATCCAGTGGATTTGATCATTTTTCACAAAAAGAGCATTGCGGAGTAACCCTGGGTGATCTTCACCTAATCCTGTGTAGATGATGTTTTCTTTGGTATCCGTAGCGATCACAAAGAGGGGTTTACCTGTTCCTCCGACATTCAAACCCTTACGCTGTCCAACGGTGAAATAATGTGCACCATTGTGCTCACCTACTACTTTACCTTGGTTTTGTTGGTAGTGAATGGGATGGGACAGCTGTATGAGCTCAGACTCTGAGAAATCCTCATACTCAAGGTCAGTAGGTACTTTAAACCGCTCCAAAACCTTCAATTCAGCTGGTATTTGAATGATTTTCCCCTTTTTTGGTTTTAGCTGCTGCTGCAAAAACTCAGGCAACCTCACTTTACCAATAAAGCAAAGTCCTTGTGAGTCTTTTTTTTCTGCGGTTATCAGATCCAAATCCTTGGCGATTTTTCGGACTTCTGATTTTTGGAGATGACCTATTGGGAAAAGCGCTTTGGCTAATTGGTCTTGCGCTAATTGACAGAGAAAATAGGATTGATCTTTGTTGGGGTCGGCACCCGCAAGCAGTTGATAGACGGTTTTCCCATTGACCTCGATTTCACCTTTTTGACAATAGTGTCCGGTAGCTACAAAGTCCGCTTTTAATTTTTGCGCAGCTTTTAAAAAAATATCAAACTTGATTTCTCTATTGCACAGAATATCAGGGTTGGGAGTCCTTCCCGCTTCATATTCGGAAAACATGTAGTCCACTATTCGCTCCTGATAGTCTTCGCTCAAGTCGATAGCTTGAAATGGAATCCCCAGCTTTTCTGCTACAAGCATTGCATCGGTAGAATCTTCCATCCATGGACATTCGTTGGAAATGGTGACGGATTCATCATGCCAGTTTTTCATAAACATCCCAATGACTTCGTAGCCTTGCTCGATGAGGAGATGTGCTGCGACAGAACTGTCAACTCCACCAGATAATCCGACGACCACTCTTGCTTTCTTTTTCATATTCAAATCAATTTATGGATTCAAGGTCCATACGATTAGATGCACGTAAAACTGAGACCTTTCTTATTCAGTTCAAAATTCTCTACGAAAATCCTTTCATTTAATTGATTTAAGCTTGACCAATCCCAAAAATAGGAGTATGGATAAGTAGTAATCCTGTATTTTTGCGGGCTAATTACTTTTAACGAAATGGCAATGACTGTTCAACTCATCAAGGATGCGATTTTAGGGAAGGAGCAGGATTTTACCACGCTCAGTCTTAAGACTGCTATTTTGGTCCTTTCCATTCCAATGATTTTGGAAATGATGATGGAGTCTGCTTTTGCTGTAGTGGACATATTTTTTGTAGCCAAACTGGGTGAGCATGCCATTGCCACTGTGGGACTGACGGAGTCGGTGGTCGTTTTGGTTTATGCGGTGGGTTTTGGGATCAGTATGGCTGCGACGGCTTTGATATCTAGGAGGTTTGGGGAAAAAGACTATCATAAAGCCGGGGAGGTGGCATTTCAGTTATTGGTAGTAGGAGGTACAATTTCAATTGTTTTGGGAATCTTGGGATGGTTTTTTGCTGGAGAAATACTCAAATTGATGGGAGCCGAAGAGGAGGTTTTAAGGACTGGTGTATCCTACACTCGAATTATTTTTGCCGGGAATACGGCTATCATGCTACTATTTCTCATCAATGGAGCCTTTCGTGGTGCAGGTCAGGCGCATCATGCCATGCGCTCTTTATGGATTGCCAATGGATTTAATATTCTGCTTGACCCTTTGTTGATATTTGGAATTGCTTCCTGGGAGGGCTTTGGATTAGAAGGAGCAGCGATAGCAACCACCGTAGGAAGAGGATTGGGTGTGGTCTATCAGTTTTATCATTTGTTTAATGGAAAGCACAGACTACGCATCGCATTGGAGCACATGCAGGTCAAGTGGCAAACGGTCCGTAAGATCATGAATATTGCAGCGGGAGGAATGGGACAGTTTTTGATTGACTCTGTTTCTTGGATTGCCTTGACTAGAATGAATGCAGAGTTTGGCTCTGCTGCCTTGGCTGGCTACACCATAGCTATGAGAGTACTGATATTTACACTTTTGCCAGCTTGGGGTATATCGGGTGCAGCAGCTACACTAGTTGGTCAAAATTTAGGAGCAAATGAAATTGACCGAGCAGAGAAGGCCGTCTGGTTGACAACGCGCTATTGTGTGATTTTCATGGCTTCTGTTACAGGGATTTACCTTCTTTTTTCCAGTGAGTTGGCAGGGTTTTTTACCGATATTCCCGAAGTTAAAGCTATTGCATCACAGGGACTTTGGGTCATTGTTTTGGGCTATGTTTTCTTCGCAGTTGGAATGGTTTTGACCCAAGCCTTCAATGGTGCAGGAGATACCAAGACACCAGCTTATATCAATATAGGAGTATTATGGTTTATGGAAATTCCACTGGCTTGGTTTTTGGCTTTTCCCATGGGACTGGAATACTTGGGTATTTTTATAGCCATTGCTTTCTCTCATTCATTTCACGCGCTGGTGGCATTGTATTTCTTTCGTCGTGGTAAATGGAAAAAAGTCACGGTATAGTTGAAATTTTCTTTAGTATTGAAAAAGGTTTTTACCAATTACAGGGTCGATCATACGGTTATCTACTAGTTCGGGACTGCTCTTGAGAATATCTAAAGGCTCCAATAGAGGCTCGTCTGACAAGTCAAATGTCCCAAAATGCATAGGAATAAAATGCTTTCCATTCATTTCCAGAAAAGCCTGACCTGCATCCGAAGGACTCGTATGTGCAGGATGCATAAACCAAATAGGTCGAAAAGCCCCCACACCCATCAGCGCATAATCGGGCGAACCTAGTGTTTCCTCGATCAGTTTGAAATGTGGGCCATAGCCGGAGTCTCCCATAAAATAAAGTCGCTTTCCTTCTGTTTGAATATAAAAACCTCCCCAAAGCCGCTTATTGGTATCCATTAGACCTCTTCTAGACCAGTGCCTAGCAGGGACAAAAGTGATGTCAAGCCCTATCTCCGTAGAGAATTTTTGGAACCAGCCTGCTTCTTCGATTTCTATTTTATTTTTGGTCCAAGATGCGATCAAAGGTTTCATATTTAAACCTGCTAGGATTTTTACTTGGGGATTTATAGAAGTAATTAATTTTATCGTCTCTTCATCACAATGATCCCTATGATCGTGTGAGATCAAAATGTAATCAATGTTTTTAAATTCCTCAGGATCGAGAGGAAGTGTACTTTGTCGCTTTAGCACCCAGTTGTCCAGCCAAACTGGATCTGTGATGATGGTTTTCCCGTTGACTCGAATCAGAAACGAGGCATGACCTAGCCAGATTAATTGATCCTCACTGCTATTATCGAGACTAGTTATTTTTACTAAAGGCAGCTTTCGCGTATCATTTTCTTTGATTTCTGCTTGTGGATTGGAAGAGGTTTTCCACTTAAAAACGTCCAAAAGACTGGACTCGAAAGGATGAAATAGATTTTGATATGTTCCGTCGCTCAATTGCGGTGTTCCTTTCCAGTTGGAGGGCTTGGCATTGTAGCTAAGTTCCGGATTTTCCGTGTAAGTCAATGTAGGGCTTGTTGAAGGAATTATAAAAAAGGAAAAAAGTAATCCAGAAACCATTAAGATTATCAGGGCTACCATAGTTTTTTTGTTCTTTGAAGGTTTCAAGTGATTTGGATTTAGGATTAAAACTCCTTCACCTCGGAAGTGGTTCACAAAAATAAAAGCCGAACCCTGATAGGGCCCGGCTAATTCTGAAAATGAGTGTAATTATTTTATGGATATACGGAATTCTGTCTGTACCCAAGTTTTTTAATATCCATCTCGACTTGGTTCGACTTCGCTCACCAACCGTCGACCGGTGTCCGTTTGTTTCGTTTTTCCGAAAGGGGTAGCCGGTCTCGATCCCGATAAATTGGGACGGGATGAGGCCTTTTCCACTTACTGACAAAGAAGCGGATATGCAAAAATTATTTTAATGAAACGAATTTACTGTCAACGGTTTCGTTAATAAAATATATTTTTTTTCCACCAAAAGTTTGGCTTTCGCTGTTGTAGGCAGCTACCTGCACCAGGGCAGTGCTAGAAGCAGAAAGGCTATTTAATTCACTAGCTGAGAAAGTGATAGAGGTTGACCTTGCTTCTTTGGTGACCACATTTCTGCCATCAGATACTACCCACAGCAAATTATCCACTGCAGCCGGAATTGACTGCACACTTAAAGCAACCCCTGCACTGATTGTGAATTCTTCCGGCACACTAGTTTGAAAGCGGACGACTCCTGGCATGGGTTTGCTGGTGCTGTGCTCAAAACCCGAGAAACCATTTGCTCCTGCAACTGACCAGCTATTGGTCTGTCCTGAGTTGAGTTCTAGTGTGATGTCTGTGAAATTGTTGATATATGCATTTCCACCTACGTTTTGTAGAGCAAAATCATTCAGACTGACAGTGCCTACATTGACCAGATTGCCTCCACTTGATGAAGAATAAAAGTTGGCATTGGCAACATCAATGAGAATGTCGGGCATACCCGGAACGCTAGGAGTGCCTGATGGCAGATTCGATTTGGCCTTGATCGCTGCTAGCACTCCATCTGCATCACCAAAATCAGGAAGAGGATTGGTGCTTTGTTGATCTTGTGGATTTTCGTCTGAGTCATTACAGGCGGTAAATAGCAGACCTACAAGGCTAAAAATTAAGAGAAAAGAGGATGTTTTAAGTTTCATAGAAGAATGGATTTATTTTTTCAAATGTCATCCATACTCTAACCCATTTCAATAAGGCAAATGGCGTATATGTTGTTCTTTACGTTGTTAGATGTTACTGCTGAAACATTGTACATTGATAAAATAGGGCATATTATACAATTTTTTCTCAGGGTATACCGCGCAACCCGCGCTCATAAATTTGAAATGAGGGTTCAATATATTTTCCCGATGTCCGGGAGATTCCATCCAGAGTGCTACAATTTCTTTTGCATAGCTTAGGTAGGTATGTGACTCGACAGGGCGGGTTTCATTAGTACTGCGATAATAAAAATCACCTGGCGATGGGGATGGACCTATTGGCTTGCCGTACTCGTAGTCGAGGCCGGCGGTGCTACTGATATTTTCAGCGATCTGACTTGGGTTTAAACCGACAATCTGAAATCGATCTCGCAGGAGTCTTTTATTTCTGATGGTACTGTAGTGGCCATAAAAATTATACTTAACCATATCAGCGGCATGATCTGCTGAAAGCTGTTCTATTCGAAAAGAATATTTGAATTCTACTAAATCATGTAAACTGCGGTGCTCGTTGGTGGCATAAAAAATAGCGGCATGAAGCAGTGCATAATCGATGGATCTAAAATCAATGGTTTGGTTGGCTTCCGGAAGCTGGTAAAAATCACTCCATGTGACTTTGTTGTACCTTTCCGTATTCCAGACCTGGGCCCAACTTAGTCTAGGCCCTAAAGTGCCAAAGAGGACAATCAAGTAGAAACCAATTCTCATCTGCGATGTCTTTTTTAAAATCAGACGAAACAGATTGGGATTTAGTGTATTGATTAGAAAATTTAATTGTCGTGGGGAAGATCAAGAAGAAGGTTAATAAGTGCCTTTGGCGTTCCAGCATTTTTAAGTTTTTCTTCCTGCAGGTTGACCTGAAGCTGATACTCTAGCTCAAAAATCAACCCATTGACAAAAACTGGATCCATATTCATTTTTTGGATGAAATGATCGTTTTTGCGAGGTCCATGAAGGTAAATTCCGTACATATGAAATACCTCAACTGCTTTTTTGATTTTAGAAAAATGCTGTCTCATGGTAGTAAAATTGTGGTAGTAAGTTAAATCAAGTTGGTTTTGAACGAATTCACAAAGAATTCATTGTGGGTTAAACTTGAATTAATTTGAAATAGTTGCACCGAGACTAAAAAATCATTCTGATTTTAAAATTTTTTAATGAAATCCATAGTACTTTAATTTTCACCGATAAAAATCACCAAGTATGAAATTGAGTTTTGATTGCGTCGAGAATGGCTGTATCATCAATGAAGTACCAATTCAAGGCCTGATAGGTAGTGGTAGCGTCATTTTTATTATGGAAAAAGATAAGAGCCCTGACTTGAGGATAGCGTTTCGGGAATTCTTTTAATGCATTGGAATACCATTCGGCCCGGTTTCCTCCCACGGCCAATGAACCAAACTCAGCCAATAAAATTGGCTTCTCGTAGGTAGCCAATTCCTCATAGTACCGAGCAAAAATCTCATCAAAACTCCACCATTGACTCCAAGGAGCCACTGTGCCGTAGTTTAATGTGCCGGTACCTATCCAGTCTACATAATCCTTCCCTGGATAATAGTCCTCAAAATAGCCATAGGCCAAATGAGGAGTCCAGACCCATAGTACATTGGAAGCACCCTCAAGCCTAAATAAATCTACTACATGTCTCCAGGCAGCAATAAAATCGTTTGCTTGATTATTTTGTGGTCCCCATGGATACCTGTAGGGATCGTTCATTTCATGACCTAATCTTAGCAAAATTGTAGTATTGGCATCTCGTGCTTCTTGAGCCCAACGAATTAAATAAGTATCATACAAGCCTTCTGAAACATCTTTGAGCCCATTTTTATCACGGTCTTCTTTATTTTTTAAAAATGGGATTTCATCTTCTGAAAAATCATTTAACCAAGGTTCCCAGGTAACCATAGGAATAGAACCCAAGGTAGAGATGGCCCGGATGGCTTCTATGGGGAAACGCTGCTCTCGCTTACTCCCCCAAGCGGAATAAAAATGAATAATAGGGAAGGTCGTGTCTAGACTATCCTCCAAATTGATAATAGGCTGGAAAGAAGGAATGGCTTGGTTGTCATAGGTGCCAAGAAGTAATTGAGAGGGTTTTTTTAGTAAGCTTGCATCTTGTTTGATTGGGGCTAACCATTCTAACTTTTTTGCTCTACTTTCACTTCTTTTGCTTAAGATATAATCTTCTTCTAGCCTAGAAACGGAGCCACTGATTCCTCTAAAAAAGTCTTCCAAAGGTCCAGAAGACTTATCTCCTAAGTAGACAATGCTTAAAACCAGGAGAACTGCTATACTGAGGACTGCTAATGTGGTGGCGATTCGGTGTAAAGGAGAGTTCATGCTTATGAGGTCTAAAGTTGCTTGGGAATCTCCTGCCAAGGGCTCTCTGCTTCCAATTGACTTGATTCCCAGACGGCATACAAACTGATAAGTGCTAAAACAAATGGAATACTAGCAAAAGCCAACATCCCGTAGGTGATTTCGGCTGATTCAATGATTTCTACTTCATTCATTTCAAACTTTCTGGAGTAAAATACATATACCAAAGTGACAAGATAAAGGAATATCTGGACGACAAGAGGCTTGGCAAAAGGGGATAATTTACCTTGAACTGCCTGTTTAGCAGTAGGAATATAGGGGATCTTTTTATTGACTAATGAAAGTAAAAAACCCATCAAATAAACAGGCCAACAGGCAAATTTCATAACCATCCCTCTCCAATGAAGGCCGGATTCTCCCGAGGGAAAGCTGAGCCACTGCTGTACATAAAAATAGATAATCGTCGAGAAGAAAAGCACCGGAAAGCCAAACTCCACAAACTCTACAAAGTACATTTTGGCCGGAAGTAGGTCAAACCAAAAGAACAGAAAGGGGATTAATAGGTAAATCAAAGATACAAGCCCCTCTAGATAGTAGGTGCCAATAGTCATATAGGAGAGTTTTTGCCAGAAGCTTAGCTTACTAAAAAGTCGCGGAACCTCCTCAAACAAGACTTCATGAACTCCTCTTGCCCATTTTAACTGTTGCTTGCAAAAGGACCCAAAATCCTCCGGAACCAATCCTCTTGCCACGATAACCGGATGATAAATAGATTTCCATCCTGCAGCATGTATTCGAATAGAGGTGACCAAATCTTCTGCCAAACCAATACCATGACCTCCGATGGATTCTAGGGCTTCTCTTCTGAATGTACAGTTTGCCCCTATGGCGACTGCACAGTTATAGCCATTCATCCCCATTTGGGTAGGACCATAGAAGGTGTAAGTTTGCTCTGCGGCTGCCTTAGCTGTAAAGGAGCGAAACTGATTATAATAACCTTGAGATACTTGTACAAACCCAACTTTCGGGTCGGAGAAAAAGCCCAAAGTTTGATCCAAAAACTCAGGAAATGGGACGTGGTCCGGATCCAAGACGAGGATAAAATCCTCATTTGTCATTTTCAAGGCGGCATTAATTTTACCTGCCTTGGCACCTGGAACTCCTACGAGCTCTAGCCATACAGCACCATATTTTTCTGCCACTTCCCGAAATCGTGAATCTTTGGTATCGTCTAATAGGTAAGTGGTATGAGGATAGTCTATTTTTGAGCAGGCTTCAAGTGTTTTTTCAAACATAGAAAGCGGCTCACCTGGGGAACTTGTGGTGAAAATTGCTACTGATAGTCCTTCGGGTGCTTCTTGGAAGTTCGGTCTCGAGACCCCCAAGTAATTAATCCAAATGATAATTAAGCGAAGCATGCCGTACCATAGGGTCGCTGATAAAACAATGAACAAGAATAAATTGCCAAGGTGCTCTTCCCTAAACCACCAATCTCCAAATCTGATAATCGAAATCAATCCAGAAATCACCAAACTGATCAGGACTAATTTGCGAAAAGTATTCACAGGTCTTGCCGAGCTGATTTTCCAAAAATTTTCAGAAAACACCTTCTTCATCTTCAAAACTTTTGGATCAAATTGACCTTCAAGAAGTGGCTATCAAAGAAGATCGTTTTTTGATACTGATAAGAGATCGATAAGGCTGTCTTTTGCGAAAACTCATTGACATAGTCAATTTTCAGATCGACTGGCTGATACCGTTCAGTATTGAAGATCAGAAAAAGATCAGAGGGATCTATTGGGCTCGGGACAATAAACTCGGGTCCAAAATAATAGATATTGGGGTTTTCTATTTCTGCGAAAACTCCATAATTCCCTGTAATATTGAAAGATTGAGTCCTAGTCAAATTCCATGATGCTTTTCCTAAAATCCCATGGATGGTCTGGTCGATAGGGGAAAAATATGGAGCATAAACGCCAGGAACCAAGGCTCCAAATTCGGGTGGGGAGATGGGGAAAAGAGAAGAGGATTTAGGCTCAAACTGGACAGTGTCAGTATCTGACAAAATACCTGCGTAGCCTAGTTGAAACTCAAATTTGGGGCTCTTAAAAACTCTAGCCAAAAACCAAAGACTGACAGTTTGTAGTTTATTGGATGGGTTAAATGTTCTTTGATCCAATTGTAAATTTCCTGACCAAAGTTTGCCTGGTTCACGAAAAAGTCTGAAACTGGCCAATTGGGGATTTATCGCTTGATTTAAGCTGGCTAAGGTATACAGGTAGGCTTCTTTTGCATATTCACCACTGATCGAGAAATTATTCCCTAGGCTTTGCTCAAGCATTCCACTGTAGATGAGGACGGGATTATCCCAAGCAGGATTTAGTACGGTTCCCATGGAAAGGGTGAAGGATGTTTGGGTAGAAAAAAAGCCAAATTTATTTTTAACCGAAAGGCTAGAAATAGGATCATAATCTTGGTAAAAGCGGCTTTCCAAACTAAGAGTAGGTTGGAATTTGGAAGATTGATACCAATTAAACGTTGCTCCGAGTAAACCATAATTCATAGGCTGGGAATCTGAATAATAGCCTGAATGAATACTCAAGACAGAAGCAGTTTCTCGCTCTATTTCATTTTTGAATTGGATCGCAGAGGGATTATCGGGGTAGTCTCTTAGAATGGCCTCCAAATACCTGATAGAGATGTTTTTATTTCCTCCTAGCCAGTAATTAATTTCAGCAAGTTTTTGGTTGATTTCAGGATCTTTAGGTAAATCCTTATGGAGTGAATCCAATAAAAGCACGGACTCTTGCCATTCTTGCAGCTCATAGAGAATTCTGGCGTAATCAAGTTTCACCTGAAGAAAACTGGGGTTTTCGTCTATTCGCTGTTTAAAATAATCCTTTGTTTGCTCAAAATCCTTAGACCAGTAATAAGCCTTGCCCAAAGTTCGGATCAAGTTTTCATTGGCCCGATACTGAGATTCAAGCCGGCTCAAGATTTGAATCGCCGGTTGAATTTGACCGAGATTTAAAAGGCTGTCAGCTTTTCCCAGTTGAGCATAAAAATCCTGCTCTTGTCCCTTTGCTGAGCCAATGAAAACAAGTGTTAGTATAAAGGGAATAAACACTTTAACTAATTTAAAGCAGATCGATTCCTTCATGAATTAAACAAAAGCATGAAATGCTCAAATTTGTGAGCAGTAGGAGGTAGGGGATAATAGTGGGTAATAAGTTTCGAAAATAAGGTAAATTTTGAAATAAAATTTTGTTTAAGAATTTTCTTTTAAAGAATCAGAATCCCATGCATGGTCATTTAAAGAAAACTTTTTCATGAGCTCACCTGAAAGCAGGTTTTCTTGCTGCTCGATGTGTTTTTTGGCGTTGTGGATGTACTCATTTTCGTCATTTTTGAAATTGACCAAAATCTTCAAAGCCTCCTCATCATATTTCATGAACTGCGCGGCAAGGCGATGTACCGTGTGGGCACGAAACCCTATTTTTTTCAGAACATCTTCTCCCATTCTGATGGAGGTGTCAATGTGCTCTCTGTAAATATTTCTTACCCCACTTTCCATGAGTTCATAGGCATCGTATCTATTTTTTGCACGTACCAATACCTCTAGATGAGGAAAATGTTCTTTGCAAATCTCTACGACTTGGAGGTTTTGAGCGGGAGTATCAATAGCAGAGATCAAGATTTTGGCTTCATCGGCTCCTGCCGTTTTGAGTACACTCACTTGGGTACCATCTCCGAAATAGACTTTGAAACCCATCTTTCTCAAAAAATCGATTCGCTCAGGATCATAATCTAGAATAGTACTCTCTACACCATTTGCTCTTAAAAATCGACCTATGGTAGATCCAAAATTCCCAAAGCCTAAGAGGATAACCTCATTTTTCTCATGAATAGAATCAAAATTTTCTTCGGTTTCATTAGTATTTTCCACCATTCTAGGGATAATTCCCTTTTCTGCGACCACTGCGACCAATGGAGTAAAGGTCATTGTGAGCGCAGTGATAGCCATCAATTGATCTGAGAGTTCAGGGCCAATTACTTCAAACTGAAGTGCAAAGGCATAGGTGACAAAAGAGAATTCTGAAACCTGAGAGAGTCCTATGGCAAAGCTTATGTTTTGACTGAGATTTAATTTTCTGATTTTTCCAATTCCAAATAAGACTAAAAACTTGAGCAACATCACTCCAAGCGTCACAGAGATAATGGGGATGGGGTCTCCGAGTATTAAATCGAAATTTATAGTAGCACCTACTGCCATGAAAAAGAGGCCAAGCAATAAACCTTTAAAAGGCTCCAAATCAGACTCTAATGCATGCCTGTAGGGGGAGTTGGCCAAGATCACGCCAGCTATAAAAGCTCCAAGGGCCGGACTAAGTCCGACTACTTGCATTAACCAGCTGATGCCAAAAACAATTAAAAGTGCAGAGGCCGTAAATAATTCACGAAGTCGAGTTTTGGATACCCATTTTAATAAGGGTCCAAAACCAAACCGGCCCATGAGTACGACTAAACCAATTGCTCCAAAAATCGAAAGCGTCTGTGCCCAAGTCGGAAGGCTGTTGATAAAGCCTGTACCGGAATGTGAATTTCCTGCTATCTCCCCGGCTGTACTCGCCAAAAGCGGAATAATCGCCAAAATAGGGATTACGGCAATATCCTGCATCAACAACACCCCAAAAGACATTTTGCCTACAGGACTGCCCATTTGATTTTTTTCTTTCAATGAAGATAGGACTATCGCCGTAGAGGAAAGCGCCATGGAAAGTGAAATGGCTAAGCTGATTTTCCAGTCCATTCCAAGATATACAGCAAGTCCAAAAATTAAAGCTGCCGTAGTTAAGACCTGAAGCAAGCCCACCCGGATGATCAAATCTCTCATTTTCCAGAGATTGTCAGGGTCCAGCTCCAAACCAATCAAAAACAGCATGATGACCACACCAAACTCTGTGGTATGCATGATGTCTTGGCCTTGATTTCCACTTTCTATGAAACCCAGCAAATAAGGGCCAATGACTATTCCTGCTATGAGGTAGCCTAATACAGATCCCATTCCGAGTTTTTTGGCGATTGGCACAAAAAGAATGGCAGCTAAAATGAATACGATAGCGGTGAGTAAAAATCCTGTCATTTCAGCTGAATATAAGGTGATGTTATCTCTTCATCTCTGAGCTTTACCAGTAAATCCCTGTATTCTTGGGCTTTTGCCTTCAGGGTCAAGGCATCTATGTTGTGTGTGCCTGCTACATGAAAAGTTGGCAAATAGCGCATATTGCAGAGATAAGCTGTTTGTTCGAAAGGTCTCAGGTATTCCTCAAGGCTGTAGCGATTCCGGCCTGCAGAGGAATAAACTGTAGAGCTACCTCCCGAACTGACTGCATTAAGGATGTACTTGTTTTTAAGATAAATCCCACTTTTCCCATATGCCCACCCGTGCTCCAATACTAAGTCAATCCACTGTTTCAACAGGGGAGGGCAGGAATACCAATAAATCGGATGCTGCCAAATAATTACATCGGCGTCAAAAAGGGCCTCTTGTTCTTGCTGTATTTCCACCTGAAAATCAGGGTATAACTCATAGAGATCCCTGATCTGTACATTTTCAAGTCCAGAAACAGCAGCTAATAATTGGGCATGTACATCTGAATGCTCAAATTTTGGATGAGCAAAAAGTATTAAAACTTTCCGCATGTCATAACTATCCTTTAAAATCGATTTTTTTATGTGTTCCATCACAGAAGGGCTTATTCTCACTTCTTCCGCAACGGCAAAAAGCCGAAACTTTAAACTGGTCTTTTGTACTTCCGTCTGTCATTTTGACCTTGAGCTTTCCATAGACCATCAGCGGACCATTGGGCATGACTTCTACCAAAAGTTCTGAATTTACCTCACTTTCTTGACTCTGCTTTTCATCTTCAAAATAATAGCCCAAAGCACCTGAGGGACATTTTTTTATCTGTTCTACGATTTTATCAGAGGCTGCTCCTTCTGCATTGATCCAAGGCTTTTGATCCAAATTAAAAACGGAAGGAAGACCTTTGACACAGTTTTCCGAGTGAATGCATTTATGCGGTTCCCAGGTGATGACTACTTCACCATTGGAGTATTCTTTTTTTTCCATAAGACAATAATTTCAATCCTCATATTACCAAAAAATTCTGGATTTTGATGAGCTTTTTCTAATTGGTATTCACCAATGCATGAAGAGACTCATAGTGTAAGGGAATCGATTTGATTAGAGAAATAAATGAGGGCAGTGAAGATTTTTATTAGGTAAAAACTCTCACCGCCCTCAAAAATTATTGGATGTTTTGATTGATGAGCTGAGTCCAGTTCTGAAGCATGACTTTCTCACCTATCAAATCGGGAAATTGATCCGAATCATAGAATTCCAAATTTTTGTTTGGCTGATCAGGGTTGATATAATGTAGGGTGAGCGCTAAGTAATCGATCACTTGATGTGTCTCTTTTCCGATTTTTACTTTTCGGATCTTTTGATCCTGAGAGCAGGACTTAATCGTCTTGAGATCAATAAACTCCTGACATGGAAAGTCCCCAAATCGAATATAGATTAGCTTTTGGGCTGCTTCATCTAGTCCAATTTGGTAGTGATTTCTCCATTTTTCGGTTTTGCTCAGCTTGAGATTCATTTTTTCAGCAAATTCCAAGAAACTGATGGCTTGATGCTTTTCAAGTTTATTTTGTTTTTGTTTTTGAATTACAAATGGGGCAAAGAATGCCATAAGAAAGAAGGCAGACACCATAAGGGTCGCCAAATCAATGTCGATCATAAATTTATTAAGAGGTTAGTTTATTTGCAATGAAAAAGCCATAAGGCACCAAAGGAATTGCAAATCCTACCAAGGATAGAAAAAATGGAGAAAAAGAAGCTTACTGTCAAAAAGTGACAGCGATCGGTCCAAAAAGTAGTTTGAGTTAGATATTAATCGACTTGAAATCGATTCAGAGGACCATTCTGCATTATTTTTAGAAGCTAAAGTCCAATCTATTTTGAAGAGGGGTGTACTCGGACTTGGGCCGGACTCGGCTACTAGGTCATGATTAAAGTCGCTGAATTTTCCTTCGGAAATACTATATTCTTTAGGGGAGTTCGAATAGTCTTTCTGATGGTCTGTAATTGGAATTACAACCTGAACCAAGGCCAGGAGAAGGCTTAAAAGCAAAAAAGAAAGCTGTTTTTTCAAAGGGTATTTAGCGGAAATAATTGTCAAAGATAAGAGTTCAACGGATAATTTTTAAAAAAGATTAATCTTCATAATTAAGTTCGTAAACCACTATATCTGAGAGATTTTCTGAAAATCTAGCAGTTTTCCAGGGAGAGTTTGGAAAAAGGGTAGAGGTTAAAACTAGCTCACCATCATTGATGAAAACTTCAATAGAACTCGCATCCAAAAAGATCCGGATGGATTCAGATTCCCAACTCATCGGTGCTGAGTGGACGGCCGGAAAATCAGGATGAAAATCTACCTGACCTGCTATGCTACGATCCACACTGACCAAACCGTTGGCACGTGTGATCAGTACTTTTTCACCCAATTCATTTTCCAATAAAATAGAAAACTCTTCTTCATTTTTAATTTGAGCCTCTAGCTCTACGCCTTCCGAGGGCAAGGTCGTTTGTAATTGGGATAGTGGATAAGTTTTTCTTCTCAACTCCTTCATTTCAGCGGCAGGGCTGGATTGTAGGAGTAAAGTCCCATTCACTTCAAATAATGAAAGTTCTCTTGGGATTGTCATTGCGGAGCGCCATTTCTCAGTGGGTACCTCTTGAGCATAAAGCCAATTACTCATCCAACCGATAAAGAGGTGTCGATCCTCGACATTGGACCAAGTGACTCCAGCATAATTATCTGGCCCATAATCCAGCCATCGGATCAGTTGATCATCAGGAGTAAACTTTCCCTCTTCAAAATCTCCAATAAAATATTGAGTAGCCGATCCTTTTTGGGGTCCTCCTGGGTTGATGCTGACCAGAAGTACCCATTTTTGGGATCCGTCCGGGGCGGTCATCGGAATCAAATCCGGGCATTCCCAAACGCCTCCATGAGCTCCTTGATTTTGACCAAATTCGCTTTCCATCTTCCAATCCAGTAGATTCTCCGAACTGAAAAATTGGATTCTGTCCATCACGGCTAAGGTCATAAGCCAACCCGGATTCCCGTTTTCTAATGTCCATGGCATTACTTTTGGATCCCTAAAGTCTTTTATTCCTTGGTTGGGCAGTACAGGATTATTCTGATACTTATCCCAAGAGATACCTTGGTCTATAGAGTAAGCGATGGCTTGGTATTGATAGTCAGTTGCCCCGGATTGCTCGGCCTCCATATCGTGATACGTGTAGATAGCCACAAGGGGAGGGTTTTCTATACTTCCTAAACCTGAGCTATTTTCCCGATCAAAAACAGCACTCCCTGAAAAAATGTAGCCCAAAGAGTCAGGGTAAATTGCAATAGGTTTTCGGTCCCATGAAACTAAATCTGAGGAGATGGCATGCCCCCAGTGCATCGGTCCCCAAACTGTGGAATCTGGGTAGTATTGATAGAAAAGATGGTATACGCCTTCATGAAAAACCATGCCATTGGGATCATTCATCCATCCAAAATCTGGGGTGAAATGGTAAATAGGACGGTATTTTTCCGTTTCGGCAGACTTAAACTCGATTTCAATGGCCTCCTTACAGGAGAAACTACCTATGAAAAGAATGAGGAAGAAATAATTTTTCATAAAAGAGAAGTCGTTTTTTTCTTTAGACAAAAGTAAGGTTTTGGAATTGAATCTACTTCACACACTATGCATGAAGATGGATATTTGAGAGAGCGGAAATTTTAGAAATTAAAAGGCTATTTGTAGTTTTAGAGAATTGTTTATGTTTTTGTATAAATCAATAAGACAGTTCTCAACTAAGCTACATTAAATGAAAGGAATTATTTTGGCCGGAGGTTCCGGTACTCGACTGTATCCGCTGACCATTGCCGTGAGTAAGCAATTAATGCCTGTCTATGACAAGCCAATGATTTATTATCCGCTATCCGTTTTGATGATGGCAGGCATAAAAGAGATTTTGATCATCACCACGCCTGAGGATTCAGAGGCTTTTCAGAGGTTGTTGGGAGATGGTTCGCAGGTAGGGTGTCATTTCGAATATGCCGTACAGCCTTCTCCGGATGGTTTGGCTCAAGCCTTTATAATCGGAGAAAAGTTTATCGGAGACGATAAGGTCGCACTTATCTTGGGAGATAATATCTTTTATGGGTCAGGATTACATAAGACCCTTCGAGAGCATACCGACCCTACCGGAGGTGTAGTTTTTGCCTATCATGTCAATGATCCCGAGCGATATGGAGTAGTAGAGTTTGACGAAAATCAGAAAGCTATCAGCATAGAGGAAAAACCTACCGACCCAAAATCTAATTTTGCTGTTCCTGGATTATATTTTTATGATAATAGGGTGGTGGATATAGCCAAGCAAATCAAACCTAGTCCCCGGGGAGAGCTCGAAATTACAGATATCAACAATGCTTATCTAAAACTCGAGGAACTACAAGTGGCTATTCTCAATAGAGGTACCGCTTGGCTAGATACGGGTACTCATCAATCCTTGCTCCAAGCCGCCCAATTTGTAGAGGTCATCGAAGAGCGCCAAGGATTAAAAATCGGATGTATAGAAGAGATCGCCTACAGAAATGGATTTATTGATAAATCAGAGCTGCTCAAAGCTGCGGAGAAACTGGGTAAAAGTGGTTATGGAACCTATCTTAAACGATTGATTTCTTGATAACTATAGTTCTTAGATTAAAGTATACTTAAATCAGCAATGACATCTGTATCCAAAACTTCTTAATGTTCACTTAGAATTGGTTCGACTTCGCTCACCATTCGACTTAACTCATCAACAGTCGCTCATAGGCCATTTGTCTCATTTTGTAGGAAAATCGCATTAAAGAAATAAAAAAAGAGGCTGTCTCAAAACTGGTTAAAAAGTTTAAGGCAGCCTTTTTTAGAGTGTAGAGGCCGATTTACTGATTTTCGGCCTTTATTTTTTTGACCTCTGTTCAACTTCGGGTTTCGGTGTTGATTTTTGGTAAAGGAGTTACTATGCAGTATTTCCACGGCTTAATGGACAAAAACCGGGCTTTAAAATGGCTCATCGGACCATCTTGGCCAAGTTGTGTGCGATGACCAGCAGACCAGTTTCGATAGCTACTTTTTCCTTACCTCTGAGCATGAATCTGCCTCTGCCTTTGT
>NZ_FNAC01000014.1 GCF_900101705.1 Algoriphagus faecimaris
ATGCTTCGAGGCGTTACCCCCGCACATAAGGGACTTTCACCCTCTGGAATAATTTGATATCTTCGATACCAGATGCCCATGCTGGGCACACACACGGGTTTGGCAAAAGTGGCGGTTCAGTGCTCCGCAGACACATTTGTGGTTAATCAAAGTTTGGTTCTCCGCATCAACATTTGTGGTGAAAATCGCCACCTTCGCCAAGCCCGAAACCGTTGTGCTTCATTATGACCAACCGCTAACCAATGATAAAATTCTTTAGAAAAATAAGACAAAATCTACTTTCAGAAGGAAACACTGGAAAGCCTGCCTACCGGACAGGCAAGTATTTGAAATATGCAATTGGTGAAATTGTGCTTGTGGTTATTGGAATTTTGATTGCCCTTCAGATTAATAATTGGAATAAGAATCGAAAATTACAAAAAATAGAAGTACAGATTTACACAGAACTAAAAAGTGATTTACTACAAACAAGAAATGATTTAAACGAAACAATTGCTAAACATAAAGAAATATTCAAGTCAAGTCAGCAGCTTATAACCGATATCTATAATAAGAAATCTAATTCTCGAATAATTTATAATTCATTGACCAACTCCAGTGCTGAATTTCAAATTATTCCTAAAACAAGTGCATTTGAAAATTTAAAAAACATTGGATTAAACACCTTATCTAATGATAGTTTACGTGTTGCTATAACCAATTTATTTCAATTAAATTTAAAGCGATTAGATGATGAACTTGGGATGAAACAAGCTGAAATGAATATGTCAAAGCTTATTCAGCCTTTTCTATTCAAATATTTGACTGCAGATTATAGTCAACCAATAAAATATGGGTTTATACATTCTGACTCTATATCTATTTTCAAATTAAAAATAAATAAGTACAATGAATTTTTAAATGACAATGATCTTATTAAGGCTTTGCAGTTAGCACTCTTCAATAGAGGTAAAATAATTGATGAAGAAATAGAAACTATGAAGTTAATAGATAGTGTGATTTACGGTATTGAAGAGGAACTTAAAAAATTGAAAAAATAACGAAAGCACAATATTGTATTCCATCAATGATACATAGTTTATTTTCTCGCTTTTTTTCTTTGTTTAGGCTGTATTTGGATTAATTGTCTGATATCTGGACTGATTGGAAGAAGTCAAGAATGGGCAAAGCGGTGCCTTGCGGGTGGGATGCCCACTCGCCTTGTTTTTAACCCCTGTCTAGGCGTAGGATTTACTCTGCATCAATGAAGTGCAATTGGAAAACATAAATTTTCGTGATTCAAAACGTCGATTTTCGAATGAAGCAATTAACAAATTTGTATTCATATGAAGGTAGGATCGCGCATATGAAAAGGCTTTTGTAAAGATTTTTAGGGAGTGGTCAGGTAGAAGGTAAGTTAAACTACACCTAAGTCGGATTGGATTAAAAGAATTCCAGTACCGAACCTACCAAGCGCAAACTATTTCTGACTCATCCTGTTCACTAAATAAACAAGGTTTGATCAGAACCCTGCAAACTAACCACAACCATGAAAACTTTTCTTTTATTCGCCTTAATCCCCTTTCTTATGAGCACGTTACTGGTTTTTGATTTTGGTTCTACTTCCGATTGGTCTGATTGGGAAATCGAAAACGACACCGTGATGGGCGGGGTATCCTCAAGCAAGCTTACACGAAGTGAAGGTGGGCACGCGGTATTTACCGGTGCTGTTTCCTTGGAAAATAACGGGGGCTTTGCTTCGATGCAATATCATTTTCCACCCAAAAATATCAGCGGCTATACCAAGGCTATTCTCCGTCTCAAGGGTGATGGCAAGGCATATCAATTTCGAATCAAAGCCAATCTCCGAGAGCGGGCAGCCTACATCTACACGTTTAAAACTACCGGAGAATGGCAAACTGTCGAAATCCCTCTGAACAAAATGGAGCCTTCCTTCCGCGGCAATAAACTGAACATTCCCAACTTCAATGCCGATCAGATACAAGAAGTCCGCTTTATGATCGGCAATGGCAAAAACGAAAATTTTCGATTGGAGGTGGAAAAAATCGAGTTGCAGTAGGCTAATTTGGAACTGCCCTTTCACTTCGACAGGATTGTATTACCCTCCTAAACCGTCGCGAAGTGTTCGAGACCTTAGTTTTAAGGTTTTTTGGCACAAAGCCCACTCCTAATTTTAAAAGCTAACATTGAATCTCTATTTTGGATGTAAAATCAAAAATCGATTAGCTCGATTAAGGATTCACCTTTCATTTTACCATCATTTTATGGAACTGTTTTCTACGCTAGGTTCATTAACTTTTCTACTGATTGGCGCTTTTTACCTGAGAAAACTCTGGCTAGGGGCCGTTTTAGCGCTGATCTTTTTGATCAGTTTCAAGCTATTTTCGAATGGGGATCTCGGCTATTTTTCTATTCCTGCCATCAATGGAATAGTCATCAGCATCGAACTCGCCCTATTGCTCTTTGGTGCCTACCTGCTATTCAAACTCCTGCAAGCAAACGACCACTTCAGGACACTCAATCAAATCACCTCGGCCTTTTCTTCCAGACTGACCGTGATTATCTTATTCGCCTATTTTTTGGGAAGCTTTATGGAAGGGGTAGCCGGCTTTGGGATTCCGGCCATGCTGATCACCCCGATGCTGTTTACCTTGGGGTTCAGACCACAAACCTGCATCATTATTCCTCTCGCAGCCAATACGACAGCGGTCACTTTTGGGGCGTTGGGTACACCCTTAAAAATAGGCTTAGGCATTCTCGAACCTGACGCAGCGGTACAGTTTACTGTTTTTCTCAATTTCATTCCCGCCATTTTACTTCCCTTTTTCCTAGCATTTCTCTTTGAAAAAACCGAACAAACCAAAATCAATTGGCGCGAAAACTGGAAAATGCTCTTAGGCGCCGGAGTAATATATGCGGTTTTGTACCTATCGACCGGCTTATTTACGATTGAATACGCCTCGGTCATTTCGGGAATCTTAGGAATGCTACTCTACACTTTCTTTTTTGTTTCCAAAGAAGAAAATCCACCCCTACGTTCCTGGTTCGACACGTTTTATCCCTATTTGATTTTTATCCTCTTGCTCCTTGTGTCCAAATATTTCCTCTCCGACCTGTCTTGGTCCATCGCTGCAGGTACCCGAGCGATATCCCTATATCAGCCCGGAATCATTTTTATCCTAGCAGCTTTGGTCTACCATCTTTACATCAAAGCTAAAGTCAGCTCCCCGCTTTCCTTTGACTATCATTTAAAAAGCACTAGCCAAGTCGTATCCAAGACTGTGCTTACGCTATTTGTATTGGTTAGCTACGCACAATTTATTCGGGTAGATATTGCGCTACTCACTCAAAACCACCTTTCCGATTTGGGTGAAGGGGCCAAACTGATTGTGAGTCCAATTTTAGGAATAGTGGGTACTTTTCTAAGTGGAAGTGCTACGATGAGCAATCTTATTTTTGGAAATACCATCCAATCCGCAGCATTTGCGGTCTCCAACGCATTTTTGCTCTCAGCCTTATTGAATACCGGTAGTGCCATAGGCAATTGTATTTCTTTACAAAATATCCTGATGGTCAAGTCTGTCATCAATGCTCCGGAGGTAAATTACTCAAACATTATGAAATTAAATCTGATTCTGATTGCTCTCTATCTAGTCCTTGTAGTCGGAATGTCCTTTCTGATTGCAGCATGGACTTAAATTCAGAGCAGGTTTCAGAAGGCTACCCCACTCCCATTTACCGCTGCGGTGATTCGCCTTTATTCAATAAGCTATTCTCTCTTTCCTTTGATTTTTTCATAATTTTCAAACCCAATAAGGCATCACATCTTTCTCCATTCTCATCATGAAGGCATTTCGGGTCCTAATCATACTTTTTATCAGTGTCGAAGCTTTTGGTCAAAACGTAAGCTACAATTACCTCCTTGATTCCAGTTCTTCAGAAACACGGGAAGTAATGCAACTTTTTGAAAATTACCTGGCATCCAACCCTCAAGATCAAGGGAAAAATACCTATTGGAGCGCCGAAGAACAGCAACAACACAAAAACTATGACTTTTTGGAAAGTGAGTTTCAGCCCTCACTCTACATGGGGTTTCCTACGCATGTTTTGAGTATCAAATTTCTAGAGGACCATTGCCAAATTAAGGTTCAGTTTTCCTATACCCAAGAAGACGGAAGCCCCTATGTCCTAGCCATCGTAAACTATATTGCCAAAAGAGAAAATGGAGCTTACAAATTGTTTAATGCACTTACAGTTAACCGACAAGAGTGGAATTGCACCACAGTGGGTTGGGTGGATTTTTACTATCCTCCCTACCATGTCTTCGACTATGAAAAGGCCCAAAAACTGAATGATTTTATCCATCAGATTTGTACTAATTTTGGGGTAGAACCGACCGTATTTGACTATTATTTGGCCGATGATTTCGATGAAATCCAACAATTAAAAGGACTTGATTATTACCTCGGGATGGGTGGCACTTCCAAACCTCGCGGTAAAGCAACTGATGACAAGGTGTATTGTGGGGGCTTGGGGGAATATTATCCACATGAAGTTTTTCACGTTCAGATTGATAAGCATTTTCCCAACAACCATTTTTGGGCCTCGGAAGGCATTGCTACTTTTTTAGGGGGTAGTCGAGGGGAAAGTTTGGATTGGCACATCGTAAGAACCAATGCGTATTTAAAAACCCATCCCGAACTCAATTTGAATGAGATGCTGAATTTGTCCAACCTGGATAGCGAAACGTCTTTTCATTACGTTTTAGGCGGGCTAATTGCAAAAAAGCTTTTTGAGAAAGGAGGCTGGAGTTTGCTGAAAGAATTATTAAACAGTGGAAAAAGCGCGGAAGACTACTACCAAGCGATAGAAAAGCACCTTGGAATTAAGCAAACGGAGTTGAATGAATACATAAGAGCTGAATTGGACAGGGAGACGATCAACTAGTAATTAGTGATTTGCTCCACTAGCCCAACTTTCTCTCAAATCATTTTTTAACCTCAATCAGATCCAAACTATCGACCCATCGCCTTGCAGCTTCTAAAGATTTGACCACTTGATAAGGTACGGGCTGATTTTGAAATGAAAAAATCATCGAAAGCACGGCTCGAATCACAGGATTGGGAATCACATAAGCTGTTCCTGCACAATACTTTAGCATCAAGTCTCGATTATCCTTCAGCCATTGAGCCTGCATTTTCTGATGAGAGAGCGCAGGAATACTAGCTTGGGAAGCATCAAAAATAATAGCCAACCGCTTCTCAGACCGATAGCAGGCTTTTGTCTCATCGAGATAGGCCCGAAAGTTTTGATCAGTGCTCTTATTTCCCGTAAACCGGATATGGATGAGGGGAAATTCTGATTCATCGATTATTGCATAGGATTTCATACATCAAAAACCTACAAATGCCGAAAGAGTTCAAATGGAAGCCACCGCCTCCCAAAGCCATAAAACCAGGCCACCATTTAACTTTAAATTGAAAAAATACCCGCTTAAAATTCCGTTCAAAATCTTATTTTCAGGTCTTCAAAACTGAATACAATGCCTCACTGTGCCTTTCTTTCCATTGCCAATACCGACGGCTGGTTTATCGACGATGATTTGGTTCATCCCCACCTCAGACGCTTAGGTTGGGAAGTCCAAAATATCCCATGGAATCAGCCTACGGATTGGAATACATTTGATCTCGTTATCATCCGAAGTCCTTGGGATTATCAGCAGCACCTGGAGGAGTTTCTGGAAGTCTTGGATCAGATCGAACAGTCCCAAGCCACCTTGCTCAATTCCCTTGATTTGGTTCGCTGGAATATCCACAAAGGCTATCTCTTTGAGCTGGAAAGTAAAGGAGTGGAGCTAGTTCCCACCCTTCGTTTTGAGCAATTGAATCAAAAAACACTGAAGGACGCTTTTACCCAGCTTAATTCAGATCAACTCATCGTCAAACCCCTCATCGGCGCCAATGCAGACGATACTTTTTGGATCAAAGAGAGAGAATCCAAGAACTGGGAAAAACCGCTGAAGATTTTTGAAAATAAGGAAGGGATGATTCAGCCCTTTATGAATGCTGTGGTTGAGGAAGGTGAGTTTTCTTTGATGTATTTTGAGGGAAAGCTCAGCCATAGTATTCTCAAAACCGTAGGCCAAGGGGATTTCCGGGTACAAGAGGAGCATGGCGGTGGAGTGATTGCTATCCCAAAGCCGGAAGATGCTCTTTTACAAGCTGCTGAAAAGGCCATGAAAGCACTTCCCGAATCACCTTGCTATGCGAGAGTGGATTTGATCCGAACGCTAGGCAATTCCTTTGCCCTGATGGAATTGGAGCTGATCGAACCCTGCCTTTATTTTCGTTTTGATGAAAATTCACCACGCGTTTTTGCGGAGCAATTGGATCGTTTTTGGAAACAAAAAATCAGCACATCCAGGACCTAAATGATGCTTTTAGAATTGAAAGTTGAGGCGCCTTTCAAAAGGGAAAAATCAACAGCGAATGCTGACTCACCGTATTGAAATCCCTCCATACCCGATTGAGCTCTGTTTCGGTTTTGGCGGCTTCCAAGCCTGCAAAAGGATACAATTCGGCATTCCACTTTCGACATCTTCCAGTCATTTTCCGACTGATTTTGCTGAGCGAATATTGAGTTTTGAAAGAAAGCTCCCGCTTTTCCTCCAGTTCCCTCCAAGCTTTCTCCACTTTTGAATAAAATGTAGCTCTCACCCCAGCCATTTTCTTATCGGATTTTCTGACCAGCTTCTCAAAAAAAGCGATCTGATCAGGAGAGAAGGCCTTTCGCTCTTGTCTTTTCCAAAAAGACTCCTTAATCAATTCCTGCAAATGCAGGCTAATACCCAAAATATTCACTGCCAAAGTAGCTTCTGCAAAAGGCAAAAAAGGGAATTGATAAATGGGATCGGGGAGTTTTGCTTTTGCGGGAAGTATTTCAAATGAACGATGGAGCGGTACTCGCAGCTTATCCGTTCTGAAGGCATGACTGCCCGTAGCGACCATCCCCATGTAATGCCAAGCGTCGAGGATTTGTACCTCTTCCCTTTTTAGGATAAAAGCTTTGATCAGCGGTTCACCGGATTCATTACGAACCAATTTACCATCCTCCCAAATTTCACAATTAGCCGTAAGATGGGTCGCATGAACCGCTCCCGAGGCATAGGTCCAATGCCCGGAAATCAAGTAGGAATCGCCCAAGATTTCGGCCTTCCCCCCTACAAAACCACTGCCTGCCAGACAAACCTTGGGATTAGAAAAAACCTCTTGGCGCAATCCTTCATCCAAAAAGCCCACAAACCAACCTGCACCAGCGCAAAGAGTGACGGTCCAACCCAGACTACCGTCCCATTTGGCTAGTTGCTCTTCCACCCTAAGCGCTTCGGGAAAAGGCAATTCAAGTCCTCCGAGCGCTTTAGGCACAAAAAGCTTGAACCAATTTTCGGAATATATTTTATCCAGCCAGTCCGGAATCAAGCTCCCCTTTTCTTCTGATTTTTTTGCGTTTGATGAAGAAAACAACTTATCCATAGCATTGAAAATGATTTAAGCTGCTAAATATCAGTTTATTGAATTTAGCTAAACAATTCAGGGTTTGCCTTGTTTAATAGTTATGAAATCAATATTTAAACCCGAAGGTAGAATTACAAGACGAAAATATTTGACACTTTTCATGTTTTTTTATTTCGTCAATCTCTTGTGTCTAATGAAAGCTTGGGAGGCCTATCAATTAGAAGCGTGGCCCTCATTCTTTTCCTTCTCGACAATCCTTATTGCATCCATCGTGCTACTAATGATTCAAGCCATACGACGTCTCCACGATATAGGTTTGGATTGGAAATACTCCTTGTATTTATTGATTCCACCACCGGTAAATTTCGTAGGATTCTTATGGCTAGCGTGGAAAGAGGGGGAAGAGGGACCTAATAAATATGGTTTAGATCCCAGAAAAACTGATTTAGTTTAGTTTTTGGTTAAAAGAAAAAGGACAAGCAGAATAATCAGCTTGTCCTTTTATTTTTTATCGTTTTTGCGTTGCTAGCCACTCCATGATAGTTACCGGTTTTCCATTAATCATCACAGGGGATCCATCAAAATCGGTTCGAGCTGTATTGGCATGAGAATAAATCCAAGACCAATGTCCCGGATAATGGTAGTTTTCACCTCCATAAAATCCCGTAATATCCGTCACATGCTCGTAATAGCTGAGAAAAACATTTTTGGCTCCCAATCCTTTTAATTGCTCATAGAGGGGTAGAACGGTATCCTCCGGCTTGGTAGTCGTATCATCGGCTGAGTGCACAAACCACATAGGGACATTTTTGATGGATTTGAGTTGCTCTTCTGATAAATACTCCGCATGATAGGCTAATGCACTGATGTATCCTGCTGCAAAGTAATCGGGATGCTCCAAAATCAATTTGAGAGACATGTATCCTCCGTTAGAGCAGCCTCCCACGTAGATTCTGTCTTGATCGATAGAGGGATTTTTTTGTACATAATCCTCTATCAGTGCAAATAATGCCTCATGATAGATGTCCTCTTGATCTCCTCTTGTATAAGATCCTTCCACGGATTCCATCCAAAAAGACGGCGCCTGAGGAACCAGTACATGAGCACCACCAAAAAGAACCTGTATCTCTTCAGCAGCATAATTTGCAGCTCTGTTCCCCAAAAGCGGAATGGTAGGATCCACTCCACCTTCACCTCCTTCATGTAGCCAGATAATCAATGGCTCTTTCTCCTTTGCTGAGGCTGTAGGTTTAAACGAAGCATAGGAAAGCGTGAGGTCTTCATGCATAAATTTAGGAGTCAAATCGAATTCATCCACCAACGGCATAATTCTACCAGTTTCTTGATTCCAGACTTGTGCAGAGGAAGTGTGAATCACGGTCATTTCATAATTGATCCAGAAATTACCTCCACGATTTCCTACTCTCATGTATTGAATAGGCGAACCCAAGGCTTGGGTCGGGTTGACTTCCAAAACCAAAGTGAGA
Organism: Algoriphagus faecimaris; assembly: GCF_900101705.1. Classification (GTDB taxonomy): domain Bacteria; phylum Bacteroidota; class Bacteroidia; order Cytophagales; family Cyclobacteriaceae; genus Algoriphagus; species Algoriphagus faecimaris. The sequence continues at coordinate 9,002 of NZ_FNAC01000014.1, forward strand.
TAAGATCCTCCATCCTTTCGATTCCCATCCTGATCAGAAGGATACGTATAAATCACATCACGTTTACCAGCACGCTGAGTCTCGGGTATTTCTCCCTGATCTGCTGATCGCTTGACATATATCTCAAAATCAGCTGCCGCGGCTTTCTCTAGGGGTTGATCAAGTTCCAATACCACTTTATGAACTGCAGGCCCCCAATCAAAACCAGCGATAATTACTTTATAATTAGAGGGATTAGCTTCCGAAAAAGCGAAAAGTGGTAGAAAAGCCAGTAATAAGGAAAGTTTTAGGAGTGTTTTCATAGGTTAATAGGGTTTGAATGTAAGCCTATACTAGAAAAAATTTCGCAGATCTCTCCTATCAATTATTTCTATGGTTAAAAAGGGATAAGTTTTGAAGGGATTATCTGATTTCTCCTTTTTGAAGCTGCTTCACTGCATAATCTACAGCTCTTGCCGTAAGCGCCATGTAGGTAATCGAAGGGTTTTGAGTTCCCGTAGATGTCATGCAAGCCCCATCAGTAACGAATACGTTGGGAGCTAAATGCATCTGATTAAATCCATTCAAAAGGGAAGTTTTCGGATCTCTACCCATACGAACTCCGCCCATTTCATGAATATCCAGTCCCGGGGCTTGCTTATTGTCAGATTTGTAGATGCCTGTGACTCCTGCTTTGCTGAGCATTTCTTCCCCCTGCTCCAAAAAGTCCCGAAGCAGTTTTTCATCATTTTCATCGTAATCCACACTGACTCTCAGCAATGGAACCCCCCATTCATCCTTTTGATTAGGGTCCAAGCTCACGCTATTGCTTTCTTTGGGTATCGTTTCGCCCTGCATCATCATAAAGATATGCCAAGGTCCTGGCTTGCTGTTTGCCTCCTTGAAGGCCGCTCCAAAAGGCATATCCCGGTTTCCGCCCCATCCGCCACGATTAGCCGAATAAAAGGTCATGTAGCCACGGAGGAAATCCATCTCCTGTTTTTTGACATTCCTGAAATTAGGCAGCATGACTGCAGTAGGTCTACGTCCAAAGTGATTTTTATCCTCGAAACCTTCCACAGCTCCACCTAAGGTGCCTCGATAGTTATGGAAGGCAATGTATTTACCTAAAATCCCCTCATCATTTCCAAGTCCCTGCGGAAAACGAGAAGATTGACTATTGAGCAGGATAAGATTGGTATTCAAAGCGGAGGCATTTAAAAATATCACTGGAGCAAAATATTCTCTAGCTTCATGAGTCAACCGATCAATGACACGAACTCCTGTGACTTTTCCTTTTTCCTCATCCCAAATCACAGAATGCACCACCGAATCGGGACGGATAGTCAGATTTCCGGTTTTGGCCGCATGAGGTAAAGTGGACGAATTGGAACTGAAATAGCCTCCAAATGGGCAACCTCGGTAGCATTGATTTCTAGCCATGCACTGTCCCCTACCCTGTGCCAGATGCTCTTCTTTGGGTTGGGTCAAATGGGCACACCTACCAATAATAAAGCGTCGATCGGCGTAGGCTTTTTGGATTCGGTCACGAATTTCTTTTTCAACACAGTTCATCTCCCAAGCAGGCAAAAACTCCCCATCCGGCAAAGTATCCAACCCTTCATAGCTGCCGCTAATTCCCACAAATCGCTCCACATAACTATACCAGGGCGCAATATCTTCGTATCGAATCGGCCAATCCACTGCAAATCCATCTCTAGCAGGACCTTCAAAATCATATTTGCTCCAGCGTTGGGTTTGCCTCGCCCAAATCAGCGATTTACCTCCTACCTGATAGCCTCGTACCCAGTCAAAAGGCTTGTCCTGCAGGTAAGGGTGCTCTGAATCCTTGACAAAGAAATGTGCGGTATCTTCTTTGTACGCGTAGCATCGATTGACTACCGGATTTTCTAATTTGTCCTGAAGGGGAATTTGATTCCTATGGGGCATCTCCCATGGGTGGGAAGTCATGGTGGGGTAGTCTTTGAGGTGCTGTACATCTCTACCTCGCTCCAAAACCAAGGTTTTCAAGCCTTTTTCACACAGCTCTTTGGCAGCCCAGCCTCCAGAAATCCCTGAGCCTACTACTATGGCATCGAATTGATTGGTCTTCATTTTTGAAAATTAAATAAATGAGCGCAGACTTTTATAAAAATTTCGAATAATTAGAGCAGTATTTGAAGCAATGAAATTCACATCAGAATTTCAATTCAAAAAAAATGTCAAACCGAAATCGATTTGACATTTGATTATCTTTTTGAAATCCTTACTCATATCGAAGTGATTCGATGGGATCTAATTTACTCGCTTTGTACGCAGGAAAATAACCTGAAAGTAGACCCACGACCACACAAATCACAAAGGCTACCAACATCCATAGCCAAGGCACCAAAAATCCTCCCGGACCTATGAGATTGGCAATGACATTTCCTATGGCTATTCCAAGCATCATCCCCACGATACCACCCAAGATGCAAATCATAATTGCCTCCATCAAAAACTGCTGACGAATCCTCAATGGTGTGGCTCCTAAAGCTTTTCTAATTCCTATCTCTCGTGTTCTTTCGGTGACAGAAACCAACATAATATTCATCAGACCGATAGATGCCCCCAACAAAGTGATAAATCCGATCCCAAAGCCTCCTATTCTCAAGTATCCTGCTACCTCTTCCAGACTTTCGGCAACAGACCTACTTTTGGTAAGCTCAAATGAATCCTCCTCCACTACTTTATCTTGTCTGATTTTACGCATCATGCCTATGGCTTGCCCCATTTCATACTCGATCCGCTCGGGTGAAGAAGCCACAGCAGTGACGGTATAATTAAATACTCCCCTTTTATCTAGTCTCGCCGCATTCTCTACAGGGATGATAATCTGTCTGTCAGCGCCTTGGTCATTACCTACTCCGCCTTGTTTTTCAAGCACACCAATCACCGTATATGGTCTTCCGAAAATCGTGATTTTCTCATTGATAGGGTCTTCATTGGCTTCAAAAAGCGTGGTTTTTAATTCTTGACCAATAATCGCTACATTATTTCCATACCTGACTTCCAAATTGGAGAAATTTCTTCCACTTTCTACTTTGATCGCTTTGATACTGAGGTAGTTTTCATCTCCACCTCTCACACGGGTATTGGGATTGGTGGTCTTAGACCCTCTTTTCACTTCCACTGCTCCGGAGACGGAAACAAAAACAGTAGATATGCCGATAGAACTGTAGGTCTGTTTAAACTCCTGTACCTCTCTATAGGTCAATTTTGGATAAGATTTTTCCGTTTTCCCATCCGAAATAGCCCTTCCTCCGCTAAAACCTCGATTTCTCACATCAAAAGAGTTGGCACCCAACCCAGAAAAACTCTCAGATATTTGCGCCTTGATGCCATCAATAGCTGTCAGCATTCCTACCAAAGAAGAAATACCTATCGCAATGATCGCTCCTGTCAAAATGGTTCTTAGAATATTGACCTGAACTGACTTCAGGGCCTCGCGTATATTTTCGATCAGATTCATAAATTGTCCGTATTGGAACAGCTGGTTAAAAATCAACAACTAATGAGCCTCTAGTATACAGAAATCCTCTCAGAACCTCTGCCTATAGCCTCGCAAATCAATTTTATTTTATCTTAATTAACTTTTTATCAATGCATGCGATCCCCTCGAACCTCCAGGGACTTGATCACATCTGCCTCATAGTCTAACCACTCCTGCCATCGTTTGTTGACCAGATCCTCCTCATAGTAATTTCTGGCCAATTCGATGAAAGTCACGTAATGGCCCGCTTCAGAAATCATCAACTCGTAATAAAACTTCTTCAATTCCTCATCTAGAATATGCCTAGAAAGAAGTCTAAATCGCTCACAACTTCGCGCTTCAATCAAGGCGTTGAGCAGAAGGTGCTCAGTCAGTTGCTGCATACGACTGCCTCCCTTTTTGACAAATTCGTTGAGTTTGGCCACATATTCGTCTTTTCGGGGTTTGCCAAAATTCATGTTTCGCTTACGCAACTGCTCCAAAACTCGCTCAAAATGTCCCCACTCCTCTGCCACTATCGGGGTAAGTGTATCCACTAGCTCCGTCAACTCGTTAAATCGCAGAATCATACTGATGCAGGAGGAAGCTGCCTTTTGCTCACAGTAGGCATGGTCTACCAAAATATCCTCGATCTGCATTTCAGCTATTCCTACCCACCTTGGATCGGTGGGCAGTTTCAGATTGAGCATCTTTTCCTTAGTACTTTCTTGCCAACTCATTGATCATTCATTTTTTACTCCACATTGTCACCTGATCAGTCGAATAAATACCAAGTAATTCCTAAATCCAAAAATGATTTATAGCCCGTATAATCCGGTGTGACGAAATATCCCTCATTATTCATAAACCCTGCATTCAGGTGATTATATTTCAGCAGAACTCGAGTTCGATTGATTCGAAAATTCAGAAAAAAGTCAGCTACGGGATAAGCGTAGACATTAAAATCATTTTGCAGATGAAACTGCTGATGACCCGGAAAATAAGCATTGGCGAAATAACTCGACCTAAACCGAATATCTACCCCCAACTGTACAAAGACATTCTCGTCAAATGCCGGGCTATCAAAGTAAAACTTGGTATTGCCAAACCAAGCGGGAATTCTAAAAGCATCTGCTCCCCCTCCTCCCACAGAAGTATAGATCAATTCGGTATCCCAGCGAAATTTCTTACTGACCTGCACATGGGCTTTGATTCCAGGCATTAGCATAAAGACTTCAGCTGAAGATTGCTCAGGCACACGATCGGTATTGAAGAACACAAAATTGTTCACCCTATTGATGGTCAAGGAGGGCCGGAGCTTGACTCTGTCAAAGTCCAATTTTACTGTGCCTTTGACTTGATCGACCCCGATATTATCAAAGTCATTTTCCCATTGAAGATGATTCCCTGCATACAATTGCTGCATGGCAGTAGGTTGATAGAGTGCCTTGGTGTAGTCCACATCCAAAAATGGAGACTGAAAAAGTCCGTGAATTCTAAAAGCTCCCGGCAACAAATACTCACCGTCAGCCTGAAGAGACCATTTCTCCGATAGCTGACCTATCAATTCCCCTCCCAAATAGACTTCATTAAACGAAAAAGTCCGAGTAGCATTGGGATTTCTCAATCTACCATTCCGCAATTTCCCGAAGGCATTGTAGTAAAACCCTCCAAAGGTTCCTTTAAAACCTACCTCATTTCTCCATTCGGCAAAGTCATTATAATTGCGCGTGGTATCAGGATTGAAATTACGGTTGGAGAAAAAGAGGGAGTCTGTAGAACGAAGATTGGCTTCGAAGGTGAGGTCTTGATTTTTCCGGTCAAAAACATGATAGATCTGCAGTCCATCCCTGACTTTGTATTCGTGGTAGATATGATAGTCCTGCCTCAGGTCTCTTGCTTGAGAATTCCGCAGCCACACCTTGGCATCTTCATAGGTGAAATATACTGAAGTGGAGTCTACTTCCGGAGGAATGATCCCTCCTATTTCATTGACGATATGACGCATCCTGGAGAAATTCCCCAGAATCCAATAGCGGCCATTCTCTGAGCGATAATTGGAGTGAAAGGAATAGGAGGTCTGATTGACCATATTATCATCCCTACGCTGCGGGTTGAGTGTTTTTCTGGCACGGATAGTATGGAACTCAAAACCAATGTTCCACCGAGAGTTGACATTTCTAGCAAACTCAATGTCCAGCATATTTCTGCTTCCCCCTCCAAAAAAAGCGGACATATTGGTAAAAGGTGACTTGGTATCGAAATAGCGCCTTTCCTCCGGCTTACGATAATACAGATCGTAGGCATGAAAACCCGAAGTAGTACCGATTAGATCTGGAGTTTGATAGAATACAGGCTGAGCTGCACTTCCGATGTTTCCGAGATCTTGATATTTCCAGCCTCCCTTAGCGAGTGGATCATAATTGTGAAAATTATCCAAAAGGGTATCTTGTGGAAATAGTGTAAGACTATTTCTTTTGATGTCTCTTTCAAAATAAAAAAGTGCCGTCTCCGGTCCGAATACCATTTTGGTACTGTCATCTAGTAGCGTTCTTCGCCCACCTGTCTCCTCTTCTCCTTCTTGAAGGGCTTCTTGCTGTACCCGCTGATTGGGATTTTGTACTTGCCTCCCACGATTGGGAATAGGTCGCTGTGCAAAAAGCATCGACGTACTCATCAAAAACAACAGGAGGGCAATTCCAAAAAGAGATTTATTCACCGAAATGGTCCTTTTCAAAGACTTTTTGTTGGATAAGTTGATTTAACTGATTCGCATCTTCGGGGGAAAACTCCACCTGAATAGGGATGACAAAAATCGGAATTTCTCTGATAAATCCTTCGGGATAAAAGGATTTAACTTTTACAGCATCTTTTTCTGTAGTCAATACCACGGGTTTGGAGCGGGCATGTTTTGCCAGGAGCAGTCCCAACTGCTCAAAATCATCTTTTTTATACTGATGATGATCTGGAAAATACAAGCGGTCAAGCAATTGATAATTTTCCAGCACATAGTCCTCCAAAGCATCCACTTTAGCAATTCCCGTCATTAAAATAACCTGCTTTGTAAATCTCGCCCCTTTACCCCAGGCTTCCGGTTTTCCATAGCCGATGGATGAAAAGAAAATAGCCTGACTTTTCTTAAAGTATTTTGCTGTTTCCTTTTTGATCTGATTTTTTTCTTCAGTGCTGAGATGGGGAGGACATTTGGAAATGACGATGGCATCCGCACGCTTAGCATTGGAGCGAGATTCCCTCAATCGACCCATGGGAAGTAAATAATCCTTGTAAAATGGATCCTGATAGGTCGTCAGAAGGATATTCAAGTGCGACCTTACACTTCGATGCTGGAAAGCATCGTCAAGTAGAATTATCTCAGGTGTGTTTTTTTCATTCTTGATTTTTTGGATAGCAGAGGCTCGATCCTCTCCTACAAAAACCTGAATTTGATTTCCATATTTCTGATAAATCTGATAGGGCTCATCCCCTATACCCTCAGGGCTGACAATAGGATCTGCCTTGAGAAAACCTCTTGTCCTCCGGCCATAGCCCCTAGACAAAGTACCTAGGGCGTAATCTTTTTGGAGAAGGCGAATAAGGTACTCTACCATAGGTGTTTTCCCTGTTCCTCCAACCCGAAGGTTTCCTACAAGAATAGTGGGAAGAGCCGCCATTTGGGATTTTAAATACCCCTGATCATATAGAAAGTTTCTAATCCTGGTGATAAGATCATAAATCAGTGCAAAGGGAAATAAAAGAAAAGCCAAGCGCTGCATTCCTGAGAATTTGTATTTTTGATCAAATAAACCAAAAAAATATGGGATACAAGATTCATGAAGTGATTTCCTTTCTGGAACAAGTAGCGCCACCTTCCTATCAAGAGTCCTACGACAATGCCACTTTGATCACAGGAAATCCAGACGACTCTGTCAGCGGAATCCTCAGTACGCTGGACTGTATCGAAGAAGTCGTAGATGAAGCCATTGCCTTACAAGCCAATCTGATTATCGCGCATCATCCCATTGTTTTCAAGGGTTTGAAAAGTCTCACAGGCCGAAACTACGTAGAGCGAACTATCATCAAGGCCATTCAAAATAACATCGCTATCTACGCTATTCACACCAATCTGGACAATGTCGCACATGGAGTCAATAAAAGAATTTCAGACCGACTGGGCCTTCGCAATACCAAGATTCTAAAGCCCAAAAAAGAAATCCTTCAAAAGCTTGAGTTTTTTGTACCCAAAGATCAGAAAAACGAGGTAGTAGATGCTGTTTTCGCTGCCGGCGCAGGTCAGATCGGTGCCTATAAAAACTGTTCTTTTCAGACCGACGGCATGGGTACCTTTACCCCTTCAGAGGGGGCTAACCCTTTTACGGGGAAGGTAGGCGTACCGCAGTATGAAGCAGAGGTAAGAGTAGAAGTGATTTTGCCAAATCATAAAAGTCGGCAGATCATCCAAGCGATGAAAAAGGCACATCCCTACGAAGAAGTAGCCTACTACCTCAGCAGCATCGAAAATGAAAATCAAGAGGTAGGTTCAGGAATGATAGGAGATCTAGCTCAAGCGATGGAGCCTTTAGCATTTTTGGATTTTGTAAAAGAACGCATGGAACTGCAAGTCCTAAAGCACACTCAACTACTCGGACACAAAGTCGAAAAAATAGCCCTCTGTGGTGGAGCAGGAATATTTTTATTAGGAGATGCCAAAAAGGCAAAAGCAGACGTATTTATCACCTCTGATGTCAAGTATCATGAGTTTTTTGATGCGGATTCTCAAATAATTCTTTGTGATATCGGGCATTTTGAAAGTGAAATTTTTACAAAAGAATTACTTGTCGAACTATTGTCACAAAATTTTCCTAATATTGCACTCTATTTGACAAAAGTAGTTACCAATCCCACATCCTATCGATAGTACATGGAAAGTACAGTAGCACAACGACTAGAGGCAATTCACAACCTTCAACTTATAGATTCAAAACTCGACGCCATACTCAAAGTACGAGGCGCATTGCCTGAAGAAGTTCAGGATCTTGAAGATGAAATAGCCGGCTACGAGACCCGCCTACAGAAATTCAACAGCGAAATCGAATCTTTTGAGGATAACATCAAAGCTCTTAAAGAAAGCATTAAGGATTCTGAAAAACTGATAAAAAAATATCAGGAACAGCAGATGAATGTCCGTAACAACCGGGAATACGATGCCATCACCAAAGAGCTTGAACTTCAAGATCTTGAAATCCAAGTAGCCAAAAAGAAAATAGCTGAAGCAGGTCTGAAAATTGATCAGAAAAAGCATGATCTCAACGAATTGAACGAAATCATGAAAGATCGTCAAAAAGATCTTGATCAGAAAAAAGATGAGCTATCCACCATTGTAGCGGAGAGCGAAAGCGAAGAGGCTAAGCTTAACACAGAACGTGAAAAGGCGGTTAAGAAAATCGAAGAGAGACTTTTGAAGTCTTATGACAAAATTCGAAATAACGCGAAAAACGGTCTTGCAGTAGTAATGGTCAAAAGAGGCGCCTGCGGAGGCTGCTTCAATACGGTGCCACCGCAGAGACAAGCAGATATTCGTGAAAAGAAGAAACTGATTGTCTGTGAGCATTGTGGAAGAATCCTTGCCGGAGTAGAAGATGAGATCGAGGAGGAACCAACTCCAAAGAAAAAAAGAACTGCTAGGTCCTAATCGACCTAGTCTCTAATACATAGACCCCGAAGCATTTTGTTTCGGGGTTTTCTTTTTTTTAAATCCAAACAATCTTGCTTCTCCGTAGATTATTTCTGTATATTGGATGCTATGAGAAAGTACGTTTTACTATTCTTTTGTCTTTTCACCTTCTATTCTCTTGCCGAAGCTAGGCCTGAGACCAAAACTTTTTTGGTTTTATTCAAATCCAAAGAATTAAAAGCAAACGAAACCTCACTGAAATCCATCGAAGCCCAATTTTCTTCTTTTTCTACTCGTTCTTACTCTGGCAATTCAGAGCTTGCTCTGCTGATAGAGATTCCTTCCTGCGATTTTGATGAATGCTTTTTGGGGCAATTCTTAATTGATACGGGGAAAAAGAATAATATTCAACTTCAAGAAGTCGCTTTTCGGCTCTTTGACATGACCCAAAGTAAAAGGGAATTGGAAATGATGCTTCAGGCCTACGATTCGGAAAACTCAAAAAAATCCAAAAAATTAGCCTCAACTGCTATTCCAAGTCTTTGAGATGATCGATATCATTCCCTTTTTTTAAAGTAAAAGTCCCATTGGGTAGCTGCTCTAAAAGATACAGACATAGATTTTTATGTTCAAACTGATCCATGTATCTCAGATCATAATTGAAAATCAAACTCAAAAATATCCGCATTGCCCGACCGTGCATACATACAAGGATAGTTTCTCCCGGACCCTTTAGAATTTTTTCGATTCCTCTTGAAATCCGATCTGCTACCTGATTGGGGTTTTCTCCTCCAGCGATAGCATAGTCCAAATTTCCCTCCTGCCACTGATGAAGCATATGCTTGTAGTACTCGTTTTCCTCGGGGGTCATCGGAGTACCCTCATAATCTCCCCAGGAAATCTCATTCAGTTCAGGCAGAGCAGCGGTAGGCGTTCCTCTAGAAATAAATTCTGCGATCGACTGTTTCGTTCTGATCAGTGCCGTATGATAAATTTGGTCAAAATGGACCTGCTGATACGCATCAAAAAAAGCTTGGGCTTGGGCTCTACCGGTTTGATTGATGGGAGCGTCGATTCCACTTCCTTGCACTACTCCTTTCAGGTTAAAATCTGTCTGCCCATGTCTGACTAAATATATTTTTTTTCTGTTCATTTTAGCTATTTTTGCCCAAGGGTCAAAGAAAAACAAATCCATCCAAAATTCATGGTATTTCTCAAAAAGCCTACCTTAAATGAGCTGAATAACACAAGAAGTCAAACCCTAGTCGATCATCTCGGTATAGAGTTTACGGCTGTAGGAGATGATTTTTTAGAAGCAAAGATGCCTGTGGATCATCGAACCAAACAACCTATGGGCTTGTTACACGGGGGAGCAAACGTAGTACTTGCAGAAACCTTGGGTTCCGTAGCGGCTTCACTGACGATTGACCTTAAAAAATATACGTGCGTAGGGCTAGAGATCAATGCTAATCACCTTAAGGCTGTCCGAGAAGGTTATGTCACAGGAAAAACAAAGCCCATTCATATCGGCAAAAGCACTCAAGTCTGGGAAATAAAAGTTAAAAATGAAGCCGGGCAACTCTGCTGTATTAGTAGGATCACCCTAGCAATTTTGGAAAGAAAATGATCGATTCTCTCGTCACTTCTCAAGTCGCCACCAAAGATGCAATTCGCATGCTTTTGAACGCCGCCTTTTCTTCAGGTAGGCCTTTTGCATTATGGAGAAAACCAAAATCAAATGTTTTGGAGTTGGTTCTAGATGCCGAAGAGAAAATCCGAAAAGTGGGAATGGAAATAGAAGAATTACCCGCAGGATTTATCATTCACCCTTTTGAAGATCAAGAAGACAAAAAGGCTTATTTTATTAAAGCCTCAGAATACTTTAGTCTAGATTTAAGTTTAGAGCCGCAAGAGATTGACTTTCCCGACTGGGTCAAAAACCAGCCTCCCTCCAAAGGACCTTTAGAGCAATTTCTGACAAACAACAACCAATCTACCGAAGAAAGAAAAGTAAACGTCTCAGTCGGCAGCTCCAAAGCACATTTTTTGGAATTAGTTGAACAAAGTATCTCTTGGATCAAGGCTGGCAAACTAGAAAAAGTGGTACCCGCAAGAACCAAAACTATTCCGCTTTCATCCAATTTTGACTTGGTTCAGAGTATCTGGGAGCTCATGAACTCCTATCCTAACTCTTTCGTAAATTTCTTTCACCTGCCAGAAGTAGCCACTTGGCTGGGTGCCAGTCCCGAGACATTGATTGAAACCAAAGGAGATGAGTTTTATACCATGTCTCTGGCGGGTACTCAAAAGGCTCAAGGAGACAATCCGCTAAAGTCTGCAGCATGGACACAAAAAGAAATCGAAGAGCAAGCTCTAGTCAGTAGGTATATCGTGGATTGTTTCAAAAAAATCCGACTCAGGGAGTATGATGAGCATGGCCCAAAGACCGTTTTGGCAGGAGATCTTTTGCACCTAAGATCAGACTTCAGAGTGAATATGAAGAGCACGAATTTCCCTCAATTGGGATCAGTGATGCTTGGCCTCCTCCACCCTACTTCGGCAGTATGTGGTATGCCCAGAAAAGAAGCTCATGAATTTCTCAAGGAGCATGAAGGCTTTGAAAGATGCTTTTTTGCCGGTTTTATAGGACCTGTCAATATAAAAGAAAGTACCGCCATCTATGTCAATCTCCGAACAGCTTCCTTTGGGGATGGAGAGATCACACTTTACGCTGGAGCGGGAGTCACTGAAGATTCTGATCCTGAAAAAGAATGGGAAGAGACCGAAATGAAATGTAGGATTATTGGTAAATTCTTTCAATCAGAAGAATCGTGATCATCCAACCCATCATCGACCTAGTGGCGATCTGTGCCAAGAAAGGTATACATCATGCGATTCTTTCCCCCGGATCCAGATGCGCACCGCTGACCTTGGCATTTGCAAGGCATCCTGATATCCATGCTAGGACTATCTCTGATGAGCGCTCGGCAGCATTCATTGCTTTGGGAATGGCTCAGCAACTCGCCAAACCCGTGGTCTTGGTTTGCACCTCAGGCTCTGCAGCTCTCAATTATTATCCAGCGATAGCAGAAGCCTTTTTTCAGCAAGTACCTCTTGTCATTCTTACCGCTGATCGGCCCCCGGAATGGATAGATCAATGGGACGGACAGACCATCTATCAGCAGGAAGTTTACGGAAAACACGTCAAAAAAAGCTTCCAGTTCCCAGATGATTTTTCTGTTCCAGATAAATCTTGGCATGCCTCCCGCATGATCAACGAAGCCATTAACCTATCCCAGCAATATCCTGCCGGCCCAGTTCATATCAATATCCCTTTAAGAGAGCCATTTTATCCCAAAACTGGGGAGAATTTCCAGTTTCCAGAGGACCCTCCCCAATTTAGTCAATACCAAGGCAGCTTAACCCTTTCGGAAGAAAGTTTGAAAAAACTGAAAAATAGACTTCAGCAGGTTAATCGAATTCTTATCGTACCAGGACAGCAGCGACCAAATCCAAAAATTCAAACCTTGCTCGAAGCTCTTGCCAAGGAAAAAAAGGCAGTAATCGTCTCAGATGTCATCTCCAATTTACAATCTGAAAAAAGTGTTAATTTTCACGATCACTGGCTAGGCAATGAGACTTTGCACGATCAATTAAAGCCAGATTTAATCATCAGTTTTGGAATGTCTATCATCTCCAAATCACTCAAGCTTTTCCTTCGCAAATCAGGAGCTTCCCATTGGCATATTCAAGAGGGAGGAACTGTAAGAGATTCTTATCAACAGCTCTCCCGAATTCTAAACTGCTCACCCACCAACTTCCTTTCTTGGCTTACTCAAAACCTACCTGCTCAAAATCCAACATACCAGAATAAGTGGAATCAACTAGAAGAAAACCTGCGTACCAACCTCCCTTTGATTTTTGAGAACCAAAAGTTCGGTGAGTACCAAGCCCTTTATTTTCTACTAAAAAAGATACCTCCTTTTTCAAAAATTCATTTGGCCAACTCCATGGCGGTACGCTATGTCAATTTTCTAGGAAAGAGAAATCAGGAAATCGTATGCAACAGGGGCACAAGTGGTATCGATGGCTCCAACAGCACGGCAGTTGGATGTACTTTTACTACCAAAGAACCTGTCACGCTGATCACGGGTGACATGGCCTTTTTCTACGATCGAAATGCTTTTTGGCACAACTACTCGATGCCAAATCTCCGGATTATCATTCTAAATAATCACGCAGGAGGAATTTTCAGAATTATCGAAGGACCCTCTTCACAGCCTGAATTGGAGGAGTTTTTTGAGACTCGGCAAAAATTATCCGCCAGAAGTCTGGCAGCAGAATATGGTTTCACCTATTCCAAAGCAGAAAATAGAGCTGAGTTGGAAGAAGGAATGGAAAAATTTTATGCTCAAAGCGTACAACCTAAAATCCTGGAAATCTTCTCCGATAGCAGTTCCAATCTGTCCATCCTTCGCCAAGTCAAAAAAGAAATTCAGTCGCTCCACGCCACTACTTTTACACCTCCCGAAGCCTAGTCGACATCCAGGCTGCCACGAGTAAAAGCCCAGCAAAAAACAAGAGCATACCGTCAGACCCGATCCACTGAGCCAAACCGCCGAGCACAGCTGCTATCAATGTAAAAACGCCAATCATAGTATTGGAAAGGGACACATACAGAGGGCGCTCTTTTTCGGGTGCAAAATCCACCAAATAGGTCTTTCTGCTCAATCTTGCTCCCCCATAAATCATCACATGAAGCAAAAGGATAAATCCAAAACTGTAAATGCTCTGAAAGTTTTCCGACCAAAATGGAAAGGAAAACATCAATAAAATCGAGCCTACCGCCAAGAGCGATACAGTTTGCATCATTTTGCGAGAAGAGCGATCTGCAAACCTGCCCCAAAAAGGAGATGAGATTACCGCTCCTATACCAGCAGCCAAAATCAAAAAACCGAGATTCTTGACAGCTGATCCCAATTCCCTTTGAGCGATTACCACAAAAAAAGGCTGAGCAAGAGGCACAGACATCAAAAGTCCCCGTGTCATAATAAATCTCCTCAAATTAGCATCTGTTTTCCATAGCTGCCAGCCTTTCTTCAGCTCTTTTATAGGAGTTCTTCCTCCTTCAGTAGCTCCCGGCTGCTCAGAAATCCCCGCAAAAAAAGCGGCCGCTATCATCCAACAAGCCGCTCCTCCTATGACCAACCAGAAAAGATAATTTACATCCTCCGACTTCCCTTCTTGCTGAAGGAATAAAAATACTCCTGCCAAAACCGTAAAAACACCTCCTAAAGAACTCCTGAAAGCCAATAACTGACCTCGCTTTCCCTTCTCTACAGTCTTGGCAAGAACATCTTTAAAACTAATACTTGCTATGCCACTAGCCATGCTAAATAAGGCCAGCAAAATCAAAATCCAGAATCCTGCCCAAAACTCCTCAAGAGAATTCACTACCCAAGCCATACCCAGAAGGCACAACCCTTGAAAAACCGATGGAATCACCCAAAACCACTTTCGCCTTGAGTAACTTCGGATTTTTGCCGAAACAAATAGCTGAGGCAATAAAGAACCTGCATCCTTGATTGGAACCAAGGCTCCCACCAAAAAAGAGGGGACATTAAGCGCTGAAAAAATCCAAGGTAAGGTAGTTCCAGTGGAAAACAATTGATTAGCTAGTTTGGAAAACCCTCCACTAGCTACATTCTTTAAAAAATTTCCGGGAACTTCCTTGCAGGCGTTTTCTGAAATCTTCTCGCAAGCCCTTTGCTCTCCCTCATCGGTGATAAAATCATATACTTTTTCGGTCAAATCAGAATTCATGGACAATAGTTTCTCCTTAAAACATGGGATCTAGGGAACAAAAAACGTAGATAATAACATAAAAACATACCAAGGGAAGAAGAGTTTAGCCCATTAATCTGCACTAAAAAATCTTTCCTCAAGAATTTCATTTCTCTTAAACAACTTGAAGCAGCTAGCTGATCGCAATGCAAGGAATATACCCTTTACCTTTTAATTAGGATCGTTTCGAGCTCTTCCAGTGATTTATTCTTCGTCTCAGGAACTATAAACCACACAAATACGAGCCCTAATGCCGCAAATAAACCATAAATCAAAAAAGTGGTACTACTTCCTAAGGTCTCCAATTGCCATGGAAAAAACTGCTGAACAAGATAACTCACCAATGAATTTAGAAAGCCTACAAAAGAGATGGCAGCGCCCTTAATGCGAATAGGGAAAAGCTCAGAAAACAGCACCCACATCACGGGACCTATAGAAATCGCAAAAGAGGCAACAAAGCCAAGAATGCCGAATAATATCAAAGTAGGATTCATATTGATTGCTGCGGTGATCAAATTGGATTCAAAGGCAAGGGCATTTTTTTCACCTAAATTGTTACGTAATGCTTCCTTAAAACTTACATCATCCGCATACACTTGATCAATCATGGGGACTAGCCTATTCCGATCAATTTCTTCAGGAAGCATGTTCAGAGCGTCTTGTGTCAATTCATACCTTGCACTTCCAAACCCATAGGCCAACAAACTCATACAGATTGCAATCCCTGCAAGTCCTACCAACAGAAGAGGCCTTCTGCCCAGTCGGTCAATAAATAAGATAGCCAAAATGGTAAACACCAAATTAATGAGACCAACCAATATCGCTTGTATAAACGAAGCATCCGTTCCAATGCCAGATTGCTCGAAAATCATCGGAGCGTAGAAAAAAACCGAATTGATTCCCGTAATCTGCTGAAGGATCGCAATCACTACCCCTATCAGTAGCATCAATCTATAGGAAGGTTTAAAAAATTCGGTCAACATAATTTTTTCTTTGCCCTTCTCCTCGTGAATACTTCGGATGGCATCATTGATTTGTTTTTGGGCATTTTCCGTTTCGGTAAACTGACTCATGATCAGCAGCGCTTGATCTGTTTGCCCTTTCATGACCAACCACCTAGGGCTTTTAGGGACAAAGAATAAGCCTATAAAAAAGAGCATAGCTGGCAACAGCTCAAGTCCAAGCATCCATCGCCAATTCCATTTTTGAAAACCCAGGCTCAGCGCCCATTCAGATGAGGATTCGGCAAGTTGTAAGATTAGGTAATTAGTGAAAAAGGCTACCGAAATACCGATAACAATATTCAGTTGATTGAAAGAAACCAGCCTCCCTCTCATACTCGGAGGAGCGATTTCGGCAATATACATCGGTGCCAAAATCAGGGAAGCCCCTACTCCAAAACCACCGATCATCCTGGCAATTACCAAAGTCAAAAAATCCAGAGCTACTGCTGAACCAAGCGCACTTACTGCAAACAAAACCGCAGCCACTTGCAAAACCTTCCTTCTCCCAAAACGATCACTCAAGGGCCCTGAGACCATCATGGCCAAGGTAGCAGTTAATGTCAGGGAGGCAACAGACCAACCGAGTTGGAGTTTGGTCAAGTCAAATTCGGTCTCGATAAATTTAACCACACCCGAAATCACAGAAGCGTCAAATCCCATCAAAAATCCACCTAGGGCTACGATTAGCGAGATTCTAATGGTGTAAGAGTTGCTTTTTTCCATTCATTATGCAAGGCTACATGTAAAAAGACTGTGATTCAATACCTTAAGACTTCACAAAATAGCGTTAATCCTGAGGAAAAAATATTTCTGAAGAAAAATCTCTTCCTTTCAATAAAGGTCAAATATTCACACATTGCTTAATTAGAGCAATCTTTTCCACACTCCTTGATATGAAAAATCCCCACAAATGACCACATCAAGACAATTGGTTTTATTTCATAGCAACTCAGTAAAAGCTTATCCAAGAGCTCCATACCTTAATTTTTAGACTTTTTTTATTTCATCTTTTTAGTAAAGCATATACATCAAATTGTTTCTTATATTTAGAAACTAAACCCAAATTAATCCAATGAGGCACAGGCTTATACTATTGATTTTACTGGTCCACTCCTTTTACTCATTTGCCCAAAAACCAGGTCTTCCTTTTTCTAAATTCTATTCCACCAACGAATACCAAGGTGGCATTCAAAATTTCGCCTTTTCACAAAGCGAATCAGGTCTGATCTATGTGGCTAATAATTTTGGATTACTTGAGTATGACGGGACCACTTGGAGAAGGTATTCCCTTCCAAACAGCACCAAAATCAGGGACGTAGCAATCGGAAAGTCTGGGATAATTTATGTGTCTGGACAAGCTGAGTTTGGGTACTTCAAGCCGGATTCAAATGGAAGCCTTACTTATCACTCGCTTCTTGAGGAGCTACCCGAGTCGAAAAGAAACCTTGAAGAAATCTGGAATATTCTTTTCCTAAACGACCGAGTGATTTTCTGTACGTTCAATGAGCTTTTTATTTTCGATAAAGATCATAGGCTAGATTTAATTATTGATGCCAATCAGACATTCGAGAGTTTTCATTTTGCAAATAACACCACTATTGTCAATGACAGGGATCGAGGACTTTTACTCTTAGAAAACGAGGAGTTGATCCCTCTGAATTTCGGAGATTTTTTTTCAGAAAAAATTTTAACCGGTTTCATTCCCCTTTCAAACAACCGGCATCTTGTTTTCACCCGTGATGAAGGGATATTCGAAATTTCTCCTGTTGGAGTAAAACCTTTTGATTCTGATATCCCAGATGGAATCCAACTCAATAGGGCCAAAAGATTAAAGAACGGAACAATTGCTATTGGAAGCCAGCGTAATGGACTTTATGTTATTGACCAAAATGGAAAAATCATACTTCACCTAAACAAGGAAAATGGATTGAGGAATAGCTCGATTCTTTCACTTTTTGAGGACTTGGCAGGTAACCTTTGGGTAGGTCACAACAACGGAATTACGCTATTGGAATTAAGTCTCCCCTTTCGCTTGATTGATCAGTTTTCTGGGCTTCCAGGCACAGGGTATGACGCATATGCAAGAGGAGAAAATCTCATCTATGGGACAAACTATGGACTTTTCACTCAAAAATTTTTCAATGATGACCCTTCTGAAATCCTTCCCATCCCCGGCGGAATAGGACAAGTATACCAGATTACCCAAATCGAAAACCAACTGCTCTCGGCTCAAAATGATGGTGCTTTTGAAATCAAAAACAATCAAGCAAGTCGCATACAAGGAACCCAGGGGATCTGGAATTTTCAACAATTGAAAAACCATCCCAACTATCTGATCAGCGGAACATACAGTGGTCTGGCACTTTTTGAAAAAACGGATTCAGAAATCAAATTTCTAAGAAAGCTAAAAGGATTTGAAGAATCCTCAAGAATTTTGGAACAGGACAGTTACGGTGATATATGGATGGCGCACGGGTATAAGGGGGTCTATAGATTAAAATTAAGTGAAGATTTACAAGAAGTTGACGCGAAATTTTATGGAGTGGAGTCCGGACTTCCTACCAACCTCCTTAATAGCGTCTGGAAAATCAACAATCGATTGGTTTTTTCTACCGAATACGGGCTATATCAGCACAATGCTGAAACGGATCGCTTCGAAAAAGATCCCACTTTTGAGCCCTATTTCGAGCACAATTTTCTTACTACAAGCATGGTAGAGGACCCCTTGGGGAATATATTTTACATAGGAAATGATGAAGTCGGAGTATTAGAGAAAAAAATCAACGGAACTTACCAAAAAAACCATCAAGTCTTTAATAAAATCAAGGCCTTTTTGAATGATGACTTACAGAATATCTCACTGATAGGAGCGAATGAGGTTCTTTTTGCTGCCAATGAAGGGTTCATTTGGTACAAGCTCGACAAAAACTTCAATTCTTCCACTCCATATCCTACCCTAATCCGCTCTGTCTATCTCACAGGGCTTAGTGATTCCTTGATTTCGCAAGGCAATTATTGGGAAAATGAATCCTTAAGATATAGCCAATCGACGAAATCAATACCAAAAATCCCATACCATGCAGCCAATTTGAGGTTTGAGGCAAGTAATCCTATTCCTAACAATGAAAATACGACGCAATACCAGTTTTGGCTGGAAGGTCTAGAGCCTGACTATGGAGGGTGGAGTTTCCGAAAAGACAACGCTTACACTAATCTACGAGAAGGGAAATATACCTTTCACGTGAGAAGCAAAAATATCTATGACCAGATAGCCGAAGAAGACACCTTTTCTTTTGAAGTGCTACCACCCTGGTATAGAAGCGGTTTAGCTTATTTCATCTATGCTATTTTAGCCATTTTGCTACTTTACCTGCTTTTGAAATACTTGGATAGCAAAATGAAAAAAGAGGCAGAGCAAATTAAAGCTGCCCAATCCAAAGTAATACAGCAGAAAGAAACAGACCTAAGGCAATCCCAAGCAGAACTCGAAAAACTCAAAACTGAAAAACTCAAGTCAGAAATTAACAGTAAAAACAAAGAACTCGCATCAGCGACTATGCACCTGATCAATAAAAATGGCTTCATCGTGCACACCAAAACTCATCTGAATAGTATTATCAAAAAAAGTAAAAATCAGGAGGTCAAGAATGAAATCAAAAAAATCATTCAAAGCATAGAGAAAAACATTGCAGGAGATAAGGAATGGGAGCAGTTTGAAATGCATTTCGATCAAGTGCATGGGGATTTCATGACCCGGTTCAAAAACGCCTTCCCAGATCTGAGCCCTCAAGAGATAAAGTTGAGTGCTTATCTACGGATGAACCTCTCCTCCAAAGAAATTGCTAATCTCATGAATATCACCATCCGTGGTGTAGAAATCGCTCGCTATAGACTTCGTAAAAAGATAAAGCTGGAGCGATCTGAGAATCTTCAGGAATTCATTCTCAAATTTTAATCAGGGCTGCAAGGATAAATCGGGAGAATTTTCTCTCCCGATTTCATTAATGCCCCAGATCATCATAGCTAACTGACCCAACTCAAATAAGGTCAACGGAATCAAGCCCAACAGAACTCCGATTCCTGAAAAAATAAGAATACCACTGATCAGACCTAATCCCCCTACTACTTGAGGAATATGTGACCACATGGATTTGTATGCCAAAAATCCAGCTCCCATAAATGCGTAAGCCAATCCAAATACTGACAGCTTTACCAAATAGTAATCTTCTAGTGCCAACCTCTCCGAATAGATCGAAAATATATCTAGGGAATACATGATCAAATTGGCTAAAATCATCACCCAAAGGGCAATTTTTAGAATTGCGTTAGGATAAAATTTGACCCATTCTACCCATCCATAAATAAATATAACGTAGGTGAGAAAAGTAAATACTTTGATCAAGACATAATTCTGAGGATTGGACAATATCCCCTCCTTCAAATAATTTACTTCCATATCAATTTCGAAAAATGCCAAAAAGAAATAGATCAAGCCCATGGCAAAGGCTACGTACAAAATTACCGGTGGCTTTTTTGGAAGATCCTGTACCTTCTCTTCCTCCATCCACTGATAATCCAAAGCCTCAAAAAGCGCCTTTACAGTATAACTTCTCGGAGTCACCTCTCCAGCTTCGATGCGCTGTATAGTACGCACATTGAGATTACATTTTTCCACCAATTCTTCTTGAGTTAGTCCTTTGGACTTTCTCAATGCTGAGATTTTTTTGCCTAGTTCTGGTTGTCGCATTATGATTGTAGATTTTGATTTAACCATGGCAAGATCTTTCTAAAGGATGAAAATTTGAGTGAAAAAGAGGCGGAATTGACCCGACACTTACCCGACATTTCTCAAAAATAGAGCTTCTACCCATTAGATTATCAATTTTGTCCTTCAAATCAACCTTAAAGCTTTTCCCAAAACCGGATTTCTATTTTCAGACTTCCAGATGACCGAAAGTTCCGTGAACTGAGAAATAGCAGGAATTTCCATAAACCGAACCTTCAAATCGTACCCTACCCCCAAGGAAGTGGGAATAATCGCCACACCCAAGCCATTTTCTACTAAGCGAAAAATAGTCAAGGCATGAACAGATTTATGCCGGACTTGCGGCTGAAAACCAGCGTCCCTGCACATGCCTAAGATTTGATCGTAGTAAAAATTGGAATAGTCTGATGAAAAAAGAATAAAGGACTCCTCGGAGAACTGGCCTAAAGAGTTGAAATATTCAGGGCGAATCGGGTGAGAATCTGGTACTACCAATGAAAACGTATCTCTAAGTACCGCCCTCTTCTCCAAACCTACGGGCACGGTCGCTAATCGAACAAAACCTAAATCCAACTCATCTTTAAGAATCATTTCTACTTGATGTTGATTGCTCAATTCCTCCAAACTAGTCACGATTTTGGGAAAGGCAGTATTGAGACGATTGAGCAAATCGGGGAGGATTTGATTGGAAGCAGAGCCTAAGAAACCAACTCTCAACTCCCCCTCTCGCCCTTCAGCTATTTCCCTTAATTGGCTCTTGGTCGTCTCGAGATGATTTAGAATAAAATCGACCTCTCCTTTGAGATACGTTCCTGCAGCTGTTAGGGAGACGTGTTTCTTATCCCTTTCAAAAAGCTGCACACCCAACTCTTCCTCTAGCTGCTTGATCTGTCGACTTAATCCAGGTTGAGAGATAAATAGCCGTTCAGCAGCTTTCCTAAAGTTCAACTCCTCCGCCACCGCTTTGAAATAATTCAAATGTCTAAGCTCCATTGATACCCATAAGTTATTAACTAATCATAAAAATAGTATCAAAAAGCATCAAAAGAAAGGGCTATTTTTGTTCAATAGGAACGATGTACTATTGAAAACCATATTAGTCAATCACTTCCGGCTCTATCTCAGAGACCAGAATCTATAAATTTATTTAGTCAATCCTTGAAATTTATAAAAGGAAACCGCACTATGAAAACCTTCCACTACGGACAAGACAGGCTCACTGCTTCAATAGCGCTCAGACTGGCGAGGAAAGAGATTAAAGGTCAATTAAGCCCCGAAACCATCCATAAAATTCGGGATTCAGCAAAAGCTGTAGAAAAAATAGCAGAGGGAGACAAAGTAGTATATGGAATCAATACAGGTTTTGGTCCGCTTTGTACCAGCAAAATATCCGCTGCTGACACCAAAACCCTTCAGGAAAACTTACTGAAGAGTCATGCTGTAGGAGTGGGAGAACCTGTGGATCTAGAGATTTCCAAACTGATGATGGTACTGAAAATCCACGCATTGGCACAAGGTTTTTCAGGGATACGATTGGAAACTTTAGAAAGAATCCTATGGATGCTAGAAAGGGAGATCATCCCTCTCGTGCCCATTCAGGGCTCAGTTGGTGCTTCAGGAGATTTGGCTCCGCTATCCCACTTATTTTTGCCTTTGATCGGATTGGGAAAGGTGAATTTTGAAGGCAAAACCGAGAAAATGGCAACTGTCTTGGAGAAAACCGGTTTGAATCCGCTCCATTTGGGTCCAAAGGAAGGCTTAGCACTTATCAATGGAACGCAGTTTATGGCCGCCCATGGTGTAATTGTGGTCGCTAAACTTCACAACTTACTCACTCATGCAAGTATAAGCGGTGCAATGATGATCGAAGGGCTAATGGGTTCTGTCAAGCCTTTTTCGGCAGAACTGCATCAGCTTCGCCCCTATTCCGGCAATCAACATGTCGCCCAAACCATACTTAATCTCCTCCATGAATCTGAAATAGTCGCATCTCATCTGCATTGTGCCCGTGTACAGGATCCTTATTCGCTGCGCTGCATGCCTCAGGTCCATGGTGCGAGTTGGAATGCGTTTCTTCATATCAAACAAAGCATCGAAACCGAAATCAATTCGGTTACGGATAATCCGGTGATTTTTGATGAAAATCACAGCATTTCGGGAGGACACTTTCATGGACAGCCCATCGCGTTGCCACTGGACTACGCAACGCTTGCCGCTTCGGAAATCGGAAATATCGCCGATCGCAGGATTTACCTTTCCATCGAAGGGGATACGCCGGGTGTACCCAAATTACTCCTCACAGAAACCGGACTAAACTCAGGACTGATGATTCCCCAATACACCACAGCGGCTTTGGCTTCAGAAAATAAAGGGCTTTGTTTTCCGGCCTCAGCGGATTCTATCCCGACTTCATTAGGCCAGGAGGACCATGTCAGCATGGGAAGCATCGGGGCTAGAAAGGCGCTGCGGGTAATTGATAATGTAGAAAAAATATTGGGAATCGAGCTTTTCTATGCCGCACAAGCCATGGACTACCATGCTCCTTTGAAATCAGGAAAAATCATGACAGCTATTTATCAGCATATTCGAGATAAAATCAATCCAGTAGTTTCTGACCGGATTCTTTACGAAGATATGGAGACAGCCATTGACTTGGTGAAAAGTGGAGAATTGGTCATACTAGCCAAGAAAGTAGCCAATCGGGAAGGATTGGCTTTCGAAACCGAATGGAGTGAAATGTTTGACTATTAAAATCACCCCAAGATCTTCGCGGATTTAACAGCGATGATCAGTGGGAAACAACAAAAATGAAAAAACTAATCGGCCCAATTTCCCAAGTCCTGACATTGGATAAACTTTTCCTAAAAGGAGCCCTGAAAGACGAGCAACTTGAAATCATAGAAGAAGCAGGAATACTCATCAATGGTGATAAAATCCTCGACGTAAAGCCTTGGAAAAAGTTATTGAAAACGGTTCCAGAAGCGGAAAAAATTGAATTAGGTGGGAAGCTTGTAGCTATTCCAGGCTTTGTAGATTGCCATACCCATATCTGTTTTGGAGGTTTGAGAGCAAAAGATTTTGCCCTTCGAAACGCCGGTAAAACCTACTTAGAAATAGCAGAATCGGGAGGAGGAATCTGGGATACAGTTTCAAAAACACGGAAATTGACTCAAAGAGAATTAGCTCAAATCACAGCCAATCACGCAAATAGGCACCTCTCCGATGGAGTAACCACCATCGAAGTAAAAAGTGGCTATGGGCTTTCTGTGGAGGAGGAATTGAAAATGCTCCGTGCCATACAGCAAGCCAACTCAATGACTCACGCTGATCTAATTCCGACCTGCTTGGCTGCTCATTTGAAGCCGAGAGATTTTTTAGGCTCTTCCTCAGACTATCTGAAACTGATAGTAGAAAACCTTTTTCCTGTCCTAAAAGAGGAAAAGCTCAGCAATCGCATAGATGCCTTTGTTGAGAAAAGTGCCTTTTCTCCAGAAGAGATCGATCCTTATTTTAAAAAAGCAAAAGACTTAGGTTTTGATTTGACTGTACATGCGGATCAATTTTCGGTTGGAGGATCAAAAGTAGCAGTAGCTTTTGGTGCGCTATCGGCAGATCATTTGGAGGTTTCAGGTGAAAAAGAAATTTCCCTCCTGTCAAAGTCAAACACCATCGCCGTAGCCTTACCCGGGGCATCCCTAGGACTTGGAGTTGGTTTTACTCCCGGGCGAAAAATCTTGGACCAAGGCGGCAGCTTGGCCATCGCTTCTGATTGGAACCCAGGTTCTGCTCCTATGGGTGATTTGCTTGCTCAGGCATCAATTTTAGCCACGTTTGAGAAATTGAGCACTGCAGAGGTTTTGGCAGGGATTACTTACCGAGCAGCTGCAGCTTTGGGGCTTAAAGATCGTGGGAAATTAGTACAAGGTCAGTTAGCTGATTTTATCCTTTTTCCTACTTCAGACTACCGGGAAATTCTCTACCATCAAGGCAGATTGAAACCTGCGGAAGTGTGGAAGTCTGGGAGCAAGGAGGTTTGGAAGTCCGATGTCAGGTGACCGATGTTCGATGAATATTTACAATCTAGAGCATGAGCAAAAGACCTTCAAAGTCTGGTAAACCTGTGCTTGGCACAGTTGAAGAATTACAATTCAAAATCGTAAATCAAATGAGCTTTCAAGATCAAATCATACAAGGTATCCCTTCCACATTGCCAGCAAAAAAGAAGCGAACCCTTTCCATTTCACATGCCCCAAAGCGAAAAGACATTCTTTCGCTAGAAGAAAAAAAGCTCGCTTTGAAGAATGCATTACGCTATTTTCCCAAAGAGTGGCATAAAGAATTAGCTCTTGAATTTTTGGAAGAATTAAAAGACTATGGTCGGATTTATATGTACCGATTTATGCCGGATTACGCCATGTATGCTCGGCCCATTTCAGAATATCCCGCCCATTCAAAAGCTGCCGCTGCAATCATGCTGATGATCCAAAATAACCTCGATCCGGCAGTCGCACAGCATCCCGAGGAACTCATCACCTACGGTGGAAATGGCGCTGTATTTCAAAATTGGGCGCAATACCTGTTGACCATGAAGTACCTTTCTGAGATGACGGATGAGCAGACTCTCCATATCTACTCCGGTCATCCCATGGGACTTTTTCCTTCTTCTCAAGAGGCTCCTCGGGTCATCGTCACTAATGGCATGATGATCCCCAACTACTCCAAACCGGACGATTGGGAGCGGTTTAATGCGCTTGGTGTCACCCAGTACGGACAAATGACCGCAGGATCCTACATGTACATCGGCCCTCAAGGAATCGTACACGGCACCACCATCACAGTAATGAATGCCTTTAGAAAGAAATTAAAGCCAGAAGAAAGCCCAAAAGGAAAAATCTTCCTCACGGCCGGATTGGGAGGTATGAGCGGTGCACAACCCAAAGCAGGGAATATTGCAGGATGTGTGACTGTCTGTGCAGAGGTCAATCCTGCCGCTGCCCGAAAGCGACACGAGCAAGGATGGGTAGATGAGCTGATCGAGGAAATGGATGAATTAGTGGAAAGGATAAAAAATGCAAAAAAATATAAAGAGATCGTTTCCATAGCCTTTTTAGGTAATGTGGTGGATGTTTGGGAGCGATTTGACCAAGAAGATATCTTCGTGGAACTTGGTTCAGACCAGACTTCTCTCCATAATCCCTGGGCTGGCGGCTATTATCCTGTGGGACTTTCTTTTGAGGAATCCAATCGATTAATGGCTGAAAATCCAGAAGCATTCAAAGCAAAAGTCCAAGAATCCCTCCGCCGTCAAGCTGCCGCCATCAATCGACACGCTGCTAGAGGAACTTACTTTTTTGACTACGGTAATGCCTTTTTGCTCGAGGCTTCACGCGCTGGTGCGGAGGTAATGGCTGAGAATGGAATCGATTTTCGCTATCCAAGTTATGTCCAAGATATTTTGGGTCCCATGTGCTTTGATTATGGTTTTGGTCCGTTTAGATGGGTTTGCACTTCAGGCAAAGCGGAAGATCTGCGAAAAACCGATCGAATCGCTACTCGGGTGTTGAAAGAAATCATGAACAATGCACCCGGATCCGTTTCACAACAAATGCAGGATAACATTAAATGGATCGAGGAAGCTGAGAAAAATAACTTAGTAGTCGGTTCCCAAGCTAGAATTCTATATGCTGATGCGGAAGGCCGATCTAAAATTGCAGCCGCTTTCAATCAAAGTATCTCGAATGGTGAAATTTCCGCTCCGATTGTGCTAGGCAGAGATCACCACGATGTGAGTGGGACTGACTCACCCTATAGAGAAACAAGTAATATCTACGATGGAAGCCGGTATACTGCAGATATGGCTATTCATAATGTAATCGGAGATAGTTTTCGCGGAGCGACCTGGGTTTCGATCCACAATGGTGGTGGCGTTGGCTGGGGTGAAGTGATCAACGGTGGTTTTGGCTTGGTTTTAGACGGAAGCGAAAAGGCAGAAAAAAGTCTTAAATCCATGCTTTTCTATGATGTCAACAATGGCATCGCGCGGAGAGCATGGGCGAGAAACCCCGGTTCTATCGAAGCCATCCAAAGGGAAATGAAGCGAACTCCCGGTTTGAAGGTCAGTGTTCCGAACTTGGTGGATGAGGAGGTTTTAAGAAATATTTTACCTTAAAGGCCAAGATTTCGAACTTTGGAAATGCTTTTAATTCAATTCAACTTTCCTCAAAAACCTCCACCAAGTCCAATTCAAATCCGGGAAGTACAGTAGATGTTACTTTTTGACCCGTAGTAAAAAGCCGAGATGGCTGATAGACCCCGTCCACTAGCACATTTATCTGTAGCGTACTTTCTTCAGGATGAATGATCCAATATTCCTTCACTCCATTCTCTTGATAGAGGTCGTATTTGTTTTGAAGTTCTACTTGGCTATTGCTTGGAGAAAGAATTTCCACAATCAAGTCTGGGGCGCCTAAACAGCCTTTTTCGTCCAATTTGGATTGATCACAGATGACTGAAATATCTGGCTGGACTACGGAATCAATGATTTTAAAATCAGGATCTTTTGAAAATCTGACATCAAAAGGAGCTGCATAAACTTTGCATTTTTGACCAATAAAATAATTACTCAAAATTCGAGATAAAGTCATAGAAACGGCCTGATGTCTCCTATTTGGAGCAGCAGCTTTAGCAAATATCTTTCCCTTGATCAGCTCTACGATTTCCTCAAAATCCCACTTCAAATAATCTGCGTAAGTGTAGCCTGAAAAGGAAGCGTCAGACTCTCGAAAGGTGGTTTGATCAATTTTTTCTTTCTGGGGTATTCGATACATTATCATTCTTATCTCCAAATTGTTGAGATATTCATCAAATTTTGAACAGTAAGTTAGTAATTTGACTTGATAAATCGAAAGTAAAATGGCAATCCATAGCAATCCAAATCCTGAAAACTGGACGGGTAGAAAATCTGAGCATCCTGAATATTGGCATCAGTTTGTCCACTGTGTTTCTGACTTAAACTTTTCCCATAAGGATGGTCGGAAAATCGGGATTTTGGGTTATCCTGTAGAGGAAGGAGTCCGAAGAAATCAAGGAAGGCCAGGCACTAAAGCGGCTCCAACTATCATCCGAAACCTCCTTGCAAGCACTGCTTTTCACCTCGGAGAAAATGTGTCCATTTATGACTATGGCGATATTTCAATCAGAGAAAAGGACTTGGAAGGGACACAGCTAAAAGTCTCTGAAATACTTCAGAAATTAATCCTAAGCAAGCATTTTCCGGTATTGCTTGGCGGGGGGCATGATTTAGCCTATGCTCATGGAAAAGGCCTTATCAGTCATTTCAAATCTAAGGGAGAAAAGCTCGGAATTATCAATTTGGATGCTCATTTTGACCTTCGCCCTTTGGTGAATGGAAAAGGTCATTCGGGTTCACCATTTTATCAACTTTCAGAGGAATTTCCAAACGACTTTCACTATCTCGCTCTTGGCATCCAACGTGCGGCAAACCCCCTTTCACTTTTTCAAAAGGCAAAAGAAGTCAAGGCAAAACACCTAGTAATGGAGCAGTTTCGACTGCAGAATTGGGAGTATATCGAAGAACAAATCATTTGGTTTTTGGACTCAGTCAATAAAATTTACCTGAGCATTGATTTGGATGGATTTTCTTCGGCCTTTGCACCGGGGGTATCGGCGCCATCTCCCATGGGATTTAGCCCGCAAATTGCCTTTAAAGTTTTTGAATTAATTGCAAAAAGCAAAAAGCTAATCAGCTTGGATGTGGTGGAGTTAAATCCACGATTTGATCAGGATCAGGCAACTGCTAGACTTGCCGCTAGGTGTGTAGAGTATGTTTTGAGAAAAGTTCATGCCTGAAAAATCAAAACCTCTTAAGCCGCCAAACTTGACTCCTTGAAATGAATCAAGAAAGTTGTACCTCCCTGACTCTCCACATTCATGGTTCCATTGATTTGACGAGTAAGGCTATTGACCAGCCTCAATCCTAAAGTAGGCGAGCGCTCGATATCAATGTCTTGATCCAAGCCTTTACCCGTATCCGCCACCAAAAGTTCAAACTCGCCAGGCCCCGTCTCTTTCAGTTTAATTTTTATCGTTCCAGTCTCAGCATCTTCAAAGGCATATTTCAAGGCATTACTCAGCAGCTCATTGGTAATCAAACCTAGAGGAATCGCTGTATCGATATCCAGATTGATCTCCTCGCTTTCGATTTCTACTTCAATTTTTTTGTCAGACCGGTAGGTTTGGGTTAGAAAATCACTCAATTGAACCAAGTATTCTCGCATGTTAATCGCTGAAAGATTATCGTATTGGTAGAGTTTCTCATGAATTAAAGCCATGGTTTTGACCCGGCTTTGACTTTCTTTCATCGCATCGATCATCTTCAGGTCATTCATTCTCCTAGTCTGCATACTGAGCAAACTCGATATAATTTGAAGATTATTTTTCACCCGATGATGGATTTCCTTTAAGAGCATTTCCCGCTCTTGATTTTGCTTTTCGATCTTTTGATTCTTTTGGGTCAAAAGTTCATTGGCTTTTTGTTTTACTCGAGAGCGATTGTAGAAAAGGGCCGCTACAACCAGAAACATAAAAATTCCTCCTATTGCCAAGTAAATCTGGGCTTGTTGCCGCTCCGCTTTTAACCCTTGCACTTGACTCTGCTGATTCAATAGCTCGATTTCCTGATCTTTTTTCTCAGTTTCAAAGGCAGTCTGAGTTTCCAAAAGTTGCTTGGTCCTGTTTTCATTTAAGACACTATCACTGTATTGTTTGTAAGCGATCTGTGATTCATAGGCATTCCTGTAATCCCCCTTTCTCTGATACAGGTCTGCCAATGCAAAATACACATCTCTCAGGCCATTAGGCTGACCAAATTCGGTCCGCAGAATCAGCGCTTTTTTTAGAAAATCCTCTGCCAAATCAAACTCTCCTGTTCGCGCATAGGAGGTGCCCAGGTTATGATAAATCGATGCGATTTCTCGGCTTTTATCTGAATTCATTACCGCTAAAGCTTCCTCGTAATCAGCGATGGCACCAGCGAAATTTTCCTGTCTGAAATTTATCCTTCCCCTCAAAATACGACCTCGAGTACCACCCTCCGACTGCTTGCTCTCATCAAAAAAAGCTAAGCCTTTGTCCACATAGAATCGGGCTGAGTCAAATCGCTCCTGATCCAAAAAATAATCAGCCAATTCAAAATCCAACTCAGCTAAAATCAACCGATTTTCTTTCTCAGTCGCAAAATCCCGGGCTTTGTCCAGATAGAGTCGCCAATTATCCCAATCCTCCAAGCGCTCGTAGATTTTGGTCAGATAAAGATGGCCTGCATTGGCCTGACTCCAATCTTCATTTTTTTCTGAAATCCTAAGCCCTTTCAAAACGAAGTGGAGAGCGCTGTCCAAATTCCCAATATTGAGATGAACATTGCTTTTGTTGTAAAACAAATTCGTCCATCTGCTGTCTTCAGGATCGGTTCGGATCGTCAAAACTGAATCTGTTTGGCTTAAATATTCCAAAGCTTTCCTGTACTCCCCTTGATAACTATAGGCCAATCCCAGATTTTCTAAAGCTACTGCCAAACCCGCCAAATCATCCGCCTTAGAAAAAATGGGAATTGCTACCAAATAGCTTTCTATGGCTCCCTCGTAATCCGATTGCCTCTCCTTGATAATACCCAAGTTCATAGCCATCCCCGCAGCATCTTTCTCCCTCCCCCCTTCATCATAATAGACCAAAGCTTGCTCAAAGTTGGATTTGGCGGCATCAGTTTGTCCCCGATAAAACTCCAGATTACCCAAATAATGATAGGCAGTACCCAAGACATCCTGTTTATTTTCGAGTCGAGGATCTTCAATCAAGTCCAAAAAGAAATCAAAAATTTCTGGAGCTAGCGTCTTTGAGCCTTGATCATATACCAGTTGAATCAGCGTGATCGCCTCACTTCTATTGTCTGACTGAATTCGTTTTTCGACCCCCTCAATATAAAGTTGTAAAGAGTCCTGAACCCAGCTATCCTTCTCAGTTTGTGAGAAGGATAGCTGGGAAATCAAACAAAGAAGAAAGGTTAGTATTCGACGCATGGAAGTCTAAACATCAGAAAAAGAATGGTTTAATTTACCTGAAATAGCCAGAAGAAAAAAACATCCTAAAACTCAATTCAATTCGAAGCGAATAGGAAGTTGATATTTTGTCTTCATCGGCATGCCATTTTGAGCGGCAGGAATCCAATCTGGCATTTTGTTGATTAGCTTCAAGGCCTCCTTGTCCAACGTTTCACAAACTGATTTTTTGATCACAGGCTGGCTGATTTTTCCTGATTTTTCTATTAAAAACTCCACGATTACCGTTCCCTCGTGTCCTTTAACTTTGGCTTGCGATGGATAATGAAAGTTTTCTGTCATAAATTTAATCAAAGCATCATGACCACCCTCAAAAGCAGGCTGGGAGGCTGACATCATGCTTACTATGGAGGCCTCTGAATATTCCGTAAAAGCCAATTGATCTTGAGCAAACAAGGAATGAGTAGAGAATAAAAAACAAACTGCGAAGAGATTAATAAATAAAGCTTTCATGATTAAAGGAGTTTAAATTTTGAATAACTGAAACTACCTCAAATCACTACTCACCTAATTCAGACAGGTAAGAACTGCGTCAAAAAATAAAAGAAGTGCGGGAAAATGTAATTCTTTCCTTCAAAAGACAGGAATTACAAGGTTTTGATGTGATTGATCAACCAAGAATACTGATTTCTGCTCAATGGAATACGTTTTCCAGCAATATGCACTTCATTGGAATCGATGGCCTCGATGTAGGTCAAATTGATCAGATAAGACTTATGGATTCGGGCAAATTGCTTTTCATCCAACTTCCTTTCTAAGTCCTTCAAAATAGCACGGATCACAAACTTCTTATCCTGGGTGAAAACCTTAGTATAGTTCCCATCAGATTCGAAATAGAGAATGTCTTTGAAAAAAACCTTTACCAACAAGCCATTATGCCTCACAAAGAGACAGTCATTGAGCACAAATTCCTCAGGTGAATCTTCCTGATTTTTGACTTGCTCCGACTGAAAATTGGACAAAGCCATCTGCAAGGTGGCATTTATTTCCTTTTCAGAAAAAGGTTTAACTAAATAGCCATAGGGCCGTACTTCCTTCGCTCGCTCCAGTGTATTGCTGTCCGCATGAGAGGTCAAAAAGACAAAAGGAATTTTGAAGTTTTCATTAATATCAGCTGCAAGATCTATCCCGTCCTTCCCTCCTTTGATACGAATATCCAATAAAACCAAATCCACCTCCTCCGAACCCAATACTTGCATGGCTTCTCGTGCAGACATCACCACATCTACTACCACATACCCCATGGACTCCAAAATATCACGTAGGTCCTCGGCAATAATTACCTCATCTTCAACAATTAAAATTTTATGCTTTTCCAAAAGTCTTTTTAAATGTACTTACCAATTCAATACTACCTAAAATCAAATTAGTATTTGATTTATTTTTTTAATTTTTGAGGTGATTGGTCTTGAAATCTAAGACAAACGCTCTTTCTGTGATCTAAGTCCTCTGCAAAGAAAACTTCTTCTAAGAAAAACACTACCTCTAAATCGCCAAAGCATCCCAAAGAATTTCCACAGGGTGCTGAGCTTTACGACCAGTGCCATCCGCAATCTGATGACGACAAGAAGTACCTGGAGCAGCGATGAGCGTAGTTTCTTCTGTATTTCTAAGGGTAGGAAACAAAACCAACTCCCCTATTTGCTGAGAAACTTCAAAATGCTCTGCTTCATAGCCAAAGCTACCTGCCATGCCACAGCAGCCGCTCGGGATCGTTTCTACAGAATAGTTTGATGGAAGAGAAAGGATCTTCTGCGTCCAATTCAAGGAGGAAAGGGCTTTTTGATGACAATGACCATGCAACTTTATTTTTTGAGTTTTATCCGTAAAGGATTCCGCTTTGATATTCCCCGCAGCGATTTCCTGCCCGAGAAACTCATCTATTAATTTGACATGAAATTTCAATTTCTTGGCACTTTCTATCCACTCTTTTCCCACAATCCTAGGGTATTCATCCCGGAAACTCAAAATAGCCGAAGGTTCCAATCCAATTAAAGGCGTATTGCCATCGATTAGCTTTTCAAAAATCCTGACATTGCCCTCTGCATGCTTTTTGGCTTTGAGTAAAAGTCCTTTTGAAAGCGCAGATCGCCCGCTCTCCTCATGATCTACAATCTTGACTTCATAGCCCAATTTCTTCAAAAGCGAAATTGCCTTTATACCAATTGCCGTGTCATTGTGGTTGGTAAATTCATCTACAAAGAAGTATAGCGACTTGATCGTTTTGGCAGGCCCTGGTATTGAAGCGTAATGCTTTTTGTACCACTTCCGAAGACTGATTGAACTAATTTCAGGCAAATTTCGACTCGGAGCTACACCCAAAACAGATTTCATCAGGCCTCCAGTAAGAGAGTTTTTTAAGAAGAAATTAGCAATACCGGGAACCATCGAGCCTAATTCATTCAACTCATTGATGTAGGCAAAAGCTTTAGAGCGAAGGGGAACTCCATGGGTTTTTTGGTATTGGTAAAGAAACTCCGCCTTCATGCTGGACATATCCACATTGGATGGACACTCTGCAGTACAGCCCTTACAACTCAAGCAAAGGTCCAGTGCCTCTTTGATCTCGGGATGGTCAAAAGCGTTTTCCTTTTTATCCAAAGTCAAAAATTCCCGAAGCGTATTTGCTCTGCCTCTAACGGTATCTTTTTCATTTCGAGTGGCCATGAAACTGGGACACATGGTCCCCCCCGAACCTAAAAGTTTTCGACAATCCCCAGAGCCGTTGCATTTCTCAGCCAGTCGAAGGATTCCACCAACATTCGTAAAATCAATCACCGTATCATGCATAGGAGTCTGCATCCCCGGCTCATAGCGGAGAAATTGATTCATCGGAGCTGCATCCACGATTTTGCCCGGATTGAAGATGTTTTTCGGATCCCATTTGAATTTGATCCTTCGGAAAAGTTCGTAATTTTTTTCGCCCACCATCAGCGGAATAAAGGCTGCACGAACTCTACCATCTCCATGCTCACCAGATAGTGAACCCTGATATTTTTTCACCAACTCTGCCGATGCTCGGGAGATTTTATAAAAGTCATCTACTCCCTCCTGCGTTTTCAAATCCAAAACTGGTCGAAGGTGAATTTCTCCTGCCCCAGCATGGGCATAATGAACCGGCTTCTGGTTAAAGGCTTCCATCATCTGATCAAACTCAGCGATGTAATTGGCCAAATCATCAATATCAACTGCTGTATCTTCGATGCAGGCCACTGCCTTGGGATCACCTGGAATATTGGCCAACAAGCCCAGACCTGCTGCCCGAAGCGCCCAAGCAGAGGCTACTTTCTCAGGTTCGATGATGGGATAGGCAAAGCCGAGATTAGCTTTTTTCAAGTCTGCTACCAAAAGCTCTCCTTTAGCAATCGCTTCCTCTAGAGTTTTTCCCCTAAACTCGATCATTAAAATGGCCTCAGGATCACCTTCGACGAAATAGCGGTTTTTAGAGTATTCGATGCTTTCTTTGGTGCAGTCAAGTATAATTTTATCCATCAGTTCCACAGCAGTCGCCGGATGCTTCATGGCCACTTGGGCGGATTTCATACTTTCGTGGATGCTTTCAAAATGTGCTGCTACGACGATTTCTACAGGATCGGGAAGTGGGTCGAGGCTGATTTTAATTTCGGTAGTGAAAGCCAAGGTCCCCTCCGATCCCGTCAACAACTTACAGAAATTAAATCTCTCCTTGCCTTCGAAAAGCTCCGCCTTCAGCAATTCATCTACTGCATACCCTGTGTTTCGGCGATGGATGGACTTTTTGGGGAATTGGGCGTGGATTTCTTCCCGAATTTCAGGATTGTTAAGTTCATCAAAAATCTGCCGGTGAAGTTGTCCTTCCAGATCGTTTTGACCGCACTTTCTATCAAAATCATCCTGAGATATTTCTCCAAAAACAACTTTTTTTCCATCACTGAGAATCGTATTCAAAGAAATCACTTTATCCCGTGTCACCCCATAGACAATGGAAGTAGTTCCAGAGGAATTATTTCCCACCATCCCCCCGATCATCGCCCGATTGGCGGTAGAAGTAATCGGGCTAAAAAATAGACCATGCGGTTTCAAAAAGCGGTTCAGCTCATCCCGAACGACCCCCGGTTGCACCCGAACCCAGCGTTCTTCTTGATTGAATTCAATGATTTTGGTAAAATGCTTCGAAACATCCACTACAATGCCATTACCCACACATTGCCCGGCGAGGGAAGTACCAGCCGTCCGCGGAATCAGGGAAGTACCGTGTTCGGTGGCAAAGTGAATGAGTTTTTGGATATCCGACTCCAACTTGGGAAAAGCAACTGCCAGTGGCATCTCCCGATAAACCGAGGCGTCGGTAGCGTACAGGGTACGTGTAAGTCGATCAAACTGCAAGCTGCCCTCCAGTTGGGTGGCGAGTTTTTCTAAATGAGACACTAGATTCGGTTGGTCTGAAAGCATGGGTTAAAAATACAGATAAGCAAATAAAATATAGGAGGTAATAATAAATTAGTAGGAAACTTGTTTTTCAAAGCTCTATAACTATTTTAGAAGTATAATTTCAAAAAACATTTTAAAGTTAGAAGATCATGGGATCAATTATCTCAGGTGTTATTTTTTTGACAGTTGGACTCATCATCAGAGTTTATCCAAATATCCTTGCCGGCTACAATAGTCTTTCTCAAAAAGAGCGAGAAAACGCAGAGATGAATAGATTACCATTTTATGGCTTCCTTTTGTTTACCGTTATGGGGGTGATTTCCCTTCTTTCCTATGTCCTTTCTATTTGGCTTGAGAACCCCAAATTGAGTTCAGGAATTACCCTGATAGTCACTTTGACAGGATTGATTTTCGCTGTTGTAGGAGGGAATTTGCTAATAAGCAACAGATTCACGAAATAAGCTAAACCTTGGTTTTCTGACGAGATTTGAATAAAACACCTTTCCAACTCGGCGAATGTGTTCTTTCAATTTTTCATTTTTGATATCCTTCCAAACTTGAAGATCCACTTTCAGTGGAAAATCGCTAGAATTGATCTCCATCCAAATCTCACCCAAAACTTTTCGCTCAATCTCATCAAAGATCATCAAATCCAAATCACTGTGTTTGCTGTAAGTTCCTTTGGCACGCGAACCATAGAGTTTTTAAATGCCAATTATACAGGTTCAAACTCTATGACAAAGGACTTGAAAATTGGTCCTTACCTATTGAATTTGAAAATTCCATCCTTCCCACCTTTATTTACATCCAAAATCAATCGCTTCATGTTCTTCTACCTCTCCCAGTTTCTCAGTTTTCTAGCTATGCCGCTGACAATTGTGCTAATCCTAATTGTTGGAGGAGCAGTATTTATCAAGAGAAAATGGGGTAAGAAGCTGCTTTGGACAGGTATAGGTTTGCTTCTCTTTTTCACCAATCCATTCCTTTCCAATTTGGCTTTATTGGCCTGGGAACCTGATTTCAAGTCTTTTGAGCAAATCGAAAACCATGAAATCGGCATTGTCCTCACTGGAGTAACCAATCTCAGTAAAACGGCAAACGACCGCACCTTTTTCAACAAAGGCGCCGACCGCATCACTCATGCACTTCAACTTTACCGCATGGGAAAAATCAAAAAGATACTAATCACCGGTGGTCAAGGCCTCAATCCAGTCAATCCCCAATCAGAGGCTGAATTATTGCAGCGATTCCTAGTGATGACCGGAGTCCCGGAATCGGATATTCTCATCGAAGACCAAGCCAAAAATACGGCTCAAAATGCCCAGTTTACCAAGACTTTATTAGAGCAAAAAGGCATTTCCACCGAACAAGAGTTTATACTCATCACTTCTGCTTTTCATATGTATCGGGCCAAAGGTTGCTTTGACAAGGTGGGCTTGAATACGGTCACTTTTCCTACTGATTACTATTCCCATGATGTCAAATATGACATTCCTTCTCTCATTTTTCCTGACCCTTTTTCGATGGAGTATTGGACCAAGCTAGTGAAAGAATGGATTGGGATAGTCGTTTACACAATGGTGGGCTATATGTAAAAAGTTTGAAGCTGATGAGGTTCTGAATATCTAATAGCCACCTTGAAATCAGACATTAGACCAAAAGTGTTTTCTGAATCGAGTCGCGCAACCTCTTTTCTACTTGGACCTGATCGGCAAATTGATTCCATTTCTTAATTGCCATTTTCACCCGCTCGATCTTTTCTTTTGGTTTTTTGATGTTCATCTTTTGAGCGACCTCCAAAAAATCATCCTCAGTAATTCCCTCTCTTTTTCCATTGACCTGAAGAGACTGACTACTTACCCAAATGCTTCCAGGTCGATAAGCATGGCAAATATCATAGGCAGGTGAGAGGGTCCACTTTCCCCTCTGATCCATGAGAAAAGCAAAGTTTTTGGTATGATCATCGCAGTTTCGGGCCACGACATTGAAGACCATCCTGAGAAACATTTGCTCCGCTTCCGGATAGCTTAATCGAAGCATTCGCATCGTCTCAAATACCTGCTCGTAGCTGTAAACGCCCACCTGATTGAAGTCAAAATGCCGAATCCCACACAAACTCTGCATGTGGATTTTTTCGCCTGTATCAGTTCGGTCAAAGCGCTTGGTCATAAAATGAGCCCGACCATTTTCTTCCAGCAATCGGCATTCATTCATTTCTATTCCTGCTCCCTTAGCCATAAGATAATAGGCCATCTCTACTCTTCCATAGCCTGCTGTAGACCCAAACTGAGAATCATGTACTCCGTCAAACTTGAGGATCCAATGCGAAAATCCTTTTGGCGCCTTCACCTGCCCACTCTTCACTTCTCCAGTTTTGGGATTAAAGGCAATAACCGCCTTCGCTCTCGCTCCACCTGCCGAAGTACCGATTTTCAAAATATCTGCCAAAGCCGCTTCTTCTTCCTGAGAAATGTCAGATTGAAAATGCTCTTTAGCATTCAACACTTTTTGGGCAATGGCTACCAAACTATTAATTTCCAAAGCATTTGTCCGGGCGCTTTCATTTCGCAGAGCAGGTTTGATTTCCAAGGCACCTACTCCTCTTTTTCCGATGAAGCAAAGTAACTCGACGGGATTCAAACTATCCGTTGGACGTCCGTTTTGCATTAGCCAAGCATTAATAAGCTGATTTCCATATTTATCCGGAAGCATGTCTGCCAAAAGCCCCGGTAGTCCTCTGAACGTGTCAAAGCTATCACCTCGAGAACTGCGCGTCTCGGGAAAAGTATAAAGACGATTTCCTTGAGACAAAGGCATCAAAATAGGCGAAATATCCCAGCCAGATCGCAAAAAACTGCGGTCAAACTCAAAGCTTGCTAACTGTCGGTCCGCATCCCAAAGAACCGCACCTGCCAACCGGTCCCAAATCCAAATTTCTGCGGCTACTACCATTCTGAAGGGCGATCATCCTCAGCCGCAATATCCGGGTGCCTGACCCGCTGACGCTGATTTTTCTTTTGAAGCTTGATGTATTCGAGTGGACTGATCTGCTGCCTTGTCTCAAAAACCTCCAATAGCTGCAACTCCCCCAAGACCCGCAAAACCTGAATCAAGGTGATTAGATTTACCTTTTCGCCACGCTCAAGTAGACTAAGCGTAGAGCGGCTCATCCCCGCCTCGGTAGCCAACTCATCCTGGGTTTTATTGATGCCTATCCGCTTCTTTTTGATGAAATCTCCGATCATCTGCAAAATGGCCATGTCTGAAAGCTGCTCGATTTTCATGACTGATTTATCATACTTTATAACCAAATTTACTATTTTATGAATGATAAATCAAATAAAAATGAAAAAAAGATAGAGCTAAGAAAGCGATATAAAAAGACAAGGATATTTAATGAATTATATCTTATTTATTAAATCATTAATATTGATTTAATGAATTATTTATCATTCAATATATAAAATGATGGCAAGAGAATACTGCTGATTTGAACCAGTTTTATTTCAAAAATTACATTCATTTTCACTCTTAACCTTTAGGCTATCTATTTAATCATTCCTGCCTTTTGAACCCCGCCAACTGCTAACTTATCAGACTTCTAACTTCATTTTTCTGAGTTCCAAAACCTACTCCACTTCCATTCCCATTTCCAACCTTTTTCCTCAAGCAAAATAGGATGATAAACCATCGCAGCCTTTGCAGTAGGAGCATCAAAAAATCGCTGATCATCAGTCAAAATGGCCTTTTTGTTTCCTTCCAAATCTGAAAAAATCAGATCCATCACAGTCGAAGGAATTTGCTTGGAAAAAGATATATCCGCATCCATAAGCCTATTTTTCAAACTCCAATTGATCTCAAAACCTGAAGTTTTCACTTCCGGAGGGGGAAGGTCTAACGAAATACTCTGAAGCTTAACCCAGGCCAAAAACTCTCGAAGCAAAGCTAAACCAGGGTTAGCCAGCTGAGAAGGACGGAAATCCTCCGCCTCGATCGAACTGATCACATGCATCACCCTTCTTGCCCGGGTGATAGCTACATTAAGTCGGTTTTGAGAACCCGATTTACCCAGCAAACCAAAGTTGGTCACTAGCTTTCCTTCACGGTTTGGGGCATAGCCCAAAGACAAAATCACTTGATCAAACTCATCACCCTGCACATTTTCAATATTTCGAACCTTAATAGCAGCATCTTGAAATCCAGCTTTCCATAGCAATTCCCGGATCAATTCCATCTGAAAATAATTCCCCGTCACTATCCCAATAGAATCTTGAGGGCTCAATTCTTTAATTCTCTGAACTCGATCCACAACCGCATCAGCTTCCATTCGGTTAACCTGATTTTCCCAGATTCCCTCAATCTTTTCCCAAGAAAATGGAGTTTTTCCCGCTTTGACTGTGGCATAATCCGGCAGCGTCTCCAATCGACCCCCATAAAAATGCGCGTTAGAAAAATGAATCAAACCCGGATCAGCCGAGCGATAATGCCCTCTCAATTGCATATTCTCAAAAAAGTGAGCGGACAATTCGAGCAAAGACTCTGCTTCATAGGCCATTCCTTCATCCTCTGATTCCCACTTCACTTGATAAAAGGCCGAAGGCTGAAGCTGCTTGGAGTCTCCAGCTACCAAGACCTGCTTTCCTCTCAGCATAGCAGGCAAGCCCCGCTCTACGGGACACTGAGAAGCCTCATCGAAAATCACCAAATCAAATATCTGATCAGTCGGAAATACCGCCGAAACCGTTTCAGGACTACCCAACCAGCAAGGCAAGAGTCTAAGGATTTCCACTCTAAATTCGGTAATTAATTTACGAATGGGCCATTTCTGACGCTTTTTGCTTACTTGATGAAGCAGATCCCTATAAGTCAGTCGATTACCCAACCGATTGTATTCCAGAAACTCAGAGACTTGCTCACGAAGCCGAAGCAAAGCCAAATGCTTAGATTTTTTTCGTTTCTCGAGAATAGCTTTTTTGAGTTCTTCCATTTCATGAACCAAATGAAGAGAGCCTAAATCGCTCAACATCGGGGATCGCCGCTCGATCTCCCCTATCCAAGTCAGTCTCCATCCATTCCAAAAAGCGGAAATTTGCTCTTCCAAATCAGCTTTTGGAAAATCCACTTCTAGCCGCTGACCCAATTCCCTGAATTTCCAATTTTCAAGAAACTGATCAAAGGTTTTCAACTCGGCAAAAACAGCAGGCCAATTCAAGGGATTTTCGGGAAAAACACGCTCCAAACTCTTTGAATTCAAGGCTAAAAACTGTTCCTCCGAAAACCAAAGTCGATAGGAAACCAAGTGAGCTGAAACTCCTTCCATCCATCGTTCAATCTCTCTCAAAGCATCGAAAAAGGCTGAATAGGAAAGCATTTCCCAATCCATCAAACCATGAATTTCGGGTAGCTCATCCCAATTATCCTTCCAAGCCAATAGCTTTTCGACCACATTCAGATCCTCTGCAAATTGTCCGGATGATTTAAAAAAAGGAGATAAACCCAATTTCTTTTCCTCTGCCAAAACTTGACGTTTCGACTCACATTCCTGCCGAAGAGCAAGTAGGTTTTTAGGGTCAAAGGACAGATTATTTTTGACTAGAGCTTGAAAAGCGAGCGGAAATTTTGATTTGGAAAACTTGACCTTAATCCTG
The DNA here is from genome assembly GCF_900101705.1 of Algoriphagus faecimaris. Classification (GTDB taxonomy): domain Bacteria; phylum Bacteroidota; class Bacteroidia; order Cytophagales; family Cyclobacteriaceae; genus Algoriphagus; species Algoriphagus faecimaris. Next base: position 49,967 of record NZ_FNAC01000014.1, read on the forward strand.
CCGAAAAAATTTTGAAAAAGCGGAATCAATTGGTCTAGCTCCTCACTCAAAAGCTCCAAATTTTCGTCCAATTCAAACTTCCAGCCTCCTGAAATCTCAATTGTCTGATTCAGAAAACGGTGAATCTTGGCAATCACTTTTTTTTCTTTAGGATAAAAAATAAATGCAAAGTCCTTTTCAGGTTCTGAAAGGACCTCCAAGGAAAGTCGAAGCTTTTTGACCTTCTGCAAAAAATCCAAATCTAGCCAAACTGCACGCAAAACAGCCTTGCCTTTCTCATCCAAAAATATTTCAGGAAGCTGTTTTCGATGATCTTCTATACTATTCAGTGCAGAGGAGATTTGCACAAAGTCTGAGGGCTGAATGTTCGAAAATGATTTTCTGTTTCCCCAAAAACTTTCCGAAAAGCGATCTTGGTAAGCCTTGAAAATCACATAATCCCTTTCGAATTGTATTGCCTGCTCCAGATCCAGCTGAAGCAAGGTAGCTTCATTCAATGCTGATTTATTCAAATTTGCCTGCAGATACAGCGCCTTGATGGGAATACCTGCCGGCTCTTCATCAAATAATGCTGTCCGGAGTTCTTCAAATTTTCCTGACAGTCTAGAAATGGTTTTGGAAAGCAAGCTAAGTTCACGCTCCAACTGTATTGCATCAATCCCCCGATTTTGAACTTGATACGCTTCAATGGCTTCAATCTGAGTCTTGATTTTTTCAAAAAGGACTTTTTGATCTCCACGAAAATCATGGACCAATCCCAAAAATGGTGAGAACCCTACTTTTTCTAATCGCTCATAAACCACATCAAGCGCAGCACGCTTTTGGGAAACGACTAGTACTTTTTTACCTCTAGCAATATAGTCAGTGATCAAATTGGCAATCAATTGAGACTTGCCTGTACCTGGCGGACCTTGGATGACCAAGCTATTCCCCTGACGGACTTTGATCAGCGCACTTTCTTGAGAGGCATCGAGTGGAAAAACAGGGAATAAATTTTCTTCTCGGATGGAAGTTTCCTTTTTCTCCGAAACAAATAGCTGCTCAAAAAGATCTTCCAAGGAGGCTTGAGGAAGTTTCTTCATTAACACCTCGTAATCAGAAAACAGAAAACTCCCCTTTTGGGCAAATTGACCCAAAAGGGCATAGGGCTTCAGGCTTACTTTTCCTTCAGAAAATCGCTCCTGATCTAGGGAAATCTGGGAATTGGGAAAAGGAATAATCTGATCTTCCAGTATATTGGATTGGATCTGAATGGTAAAATACTCAGGAATCAATTTGGATAAAGCTGTCCGAAAGGCAAGCGGATCTTTGGGGAGATTTTCCAGGAGTTCGTCAGAAAAAGATTCGGGCAGAGCATGACCTGTCGCATGCCTCCAAGCCAACAAGAATGTGGGATTCAATTGCCAATTTTCTTCTGAAATCAAATTCCAATTACCATTTTCCTTACTAAGCTGAACCGGTTTTAAAAGTAAGGGACTGCGAATCAATTGCCCGTTCATCAGTTTCCCTTCTACAAAAAGCCAGGCCAGATACAAGCTTTGATCACCCGTTTCTTCTTGGGTCAATTGATCCCGAAAAGCCAATCGAGCAAGAGCTTTGGAAACTTGATTAGCCTCACTTGACCTAGGGTCGATTTCTGGAGCGATAGTGATTTTCTTTTTCCCTGAAATGAATTTTCTAAGGATCTCAAAGGCCGGTTCTCCATTCAAAAAATCCAATTCCCTTAGGTCCAGCATTCCATATCCCTCCAGTTTCGGCAAATACAAAGATCTGTTTTTGGTGGACAGGTCAGTGAGTCGATGAAGGTAGGTTTGGAAGATGGATTTGGGCATTTACTTAGGGCTTTCTGAAAAACGCTATAACAGATAAAAAGGTATCATGGGTAACGATGAGTTCATTTTTTCTTGAGGATATTTTTTCGGCTAGGGTAAGGAAATATGAGTAAAGTAGCCAATTTTCAGGTACCAAAAATTTCGATTTTGAAATTTTTAAGCTAACCTCAGGCATACCCTCTTCCTCCTTGGCCATCATTTGAAGTATAGGCATACATCTACACTCGACCACCTTGAAGCTGGCATACTTGAAACTTTTTCAGCAAGCCCTATTTAAAAGGCGAGTCTTTTTCTTTGGCCATCTGATTATACACAATTCCATCGAGAATTCCCGGCATCCATTTATTGAGAAACACGGCCAATTTCCCTTGCCCGGTGAGCACGATATCCCGCTTTCGTTTTACTATAGCTTTCAAAATATGCTGGGCCACCTCTTCCGAAGTCATCATTTTCTGCTCATCCCTTGGAGATTCCCCCTGAGAAGAACCATCAGCAGTGAGCGCTGTATTTCTAATATTGGAGGCGGTAAAACCGGGTGCCACTACCAAAACATGCACTCCTTTCTTCATCACTTCGGTACGCAAGGCTTCAAAAAAACCATTCATGGCATATTTACTGGCAGTGTAGGCCGTACGTGCGGGAGTTCCCCGGTAGCCGTTGATGGAGGAAATGCCAATGATAGAGCCTTTGGATTTAAGAATAGCGGGCAGACAAAATTTGGTCGCATAGACTGTTCCCCAAAAATTGGTATCCATGACCTTCCGAAAAACCTCCAAATCCAAGTCCTCGAAAAGCGCCCGCATGGAGATTCCGGCATTGTTAATCAAAATGTCAATTTGGCCGTAATGGGAAAGGGTTTCCTCGGCCATTTTTTGATTATCAGTTTCCGAAGCTGCATCTGCCAAAATGGGGAGAATTTCTATGTTTTTTGACCTGAGTTTGTTGGTCGTTTGTTCCAGTTTATGTGGGTTTCTACCTGTGATCGCAATTTTGGCACCTTCCCGGCCAAAAACTTCCGCACAGGCCTCTCCGATTCCTGAGGTGGCTCCGGTGATTAGGACGACTTTGTCTTTGAATTTCATAGATAAAATTTGGTGGTAAAGATAGGGATTAGAGAGGAAATGAGAAGGTTAAATCAAATCGCCCCGCTGGGGCTCTGATCTTTCTAACTAATCCTCGATTCTACAATTAAAACGCACCGCTGGCGCTTGAATCGAAGGCAGCTAAATTCAATATCTTCAGTAAAGCACTATTAGCAAGAAAAAACTGCTCCTAAAAGCCTCAGAGAGGCGTGTTGATTGTGAAATTTAACCGACATAGTAGATTCAGAGCTTCGGAGAAGCGATTTGATAAAAGCCATAAGTCATATTGTTAATTCGGAATCATGGTAGAGATCAATCAAACCGCCCCGCTGGGGCTCTGATCTTTCTAACTAATCCTCGATTCTACAATTAAAACGCGCCGCTGGCGCTTAAATCGAAGGCAGCTAAATTCAATATTCTTCAGTAAAGCACTATTAGCAAGAAAAAACTGCTCCTAAAAGCCTCAGAGAGGCGTGTTGATTGTAAAATTTAACCGACATAGTAGATTCAGAGCTTCGGAGAAGCGATTTGATCATTGAAAAATTAAATCTAAAAACCGTTCAAATTGCTATTCATCCTGAATGAATTCAAATACATATTCTTCTTTGAACTCAATCTCATATTTTTTCAAAAACCCCAAATACTCCTCCTTAAAAGTTCTTTTTCGATGGTATTCTTGATTAAGAATATATTCATAAACATTATTCAAATGTGATCTTGAATAAGAAAAAACACCATATCCATTTTGCCATTTAAAACTTCCTGGCACCCATTTCTTATCCTTTAAAAAATGACTGGAATTAGTTTTTAGGTCTTTTACTAAATCTGATATTTTTTTATCAGGATTCAATCCTACTAAACAGTGGACATGATCGGACATTCCATTGACTATTATTGGAAAATGACCAAGCTCCTTAATCATAGATGATATTACTTTGAAAAAATCTTGTCTAAATTCTTTTTTTAAGAGACTATGTCTTCCTTGTACAGCGAAAATTAGTTGGATATAAATCTGATGGTATGTATTTGCCATGTCTGATAAAGTAAAATTTAAAATACGAAAAACTGACAAATTGTAAAAACTGAAACCTTCTGATTTCTTTCCATATTAAAATCAAATCGGCCCACTGGGGCTCTGATCTTTCTAACTAATCCTCGATTCTACAATTAAAACGCACCGCTGGCGCTTTTTTTAGATATAGAGGAATTTCTTTATCCTTCAAGAAAAAAATATTTACTACAACATATCCCGATTTAATAGCCTCAGAGAGGCGTGTTGATTGTAAAATTTAATCGACACGGTAGATTCAGAGCTTCGGAGAAGCGATTTGATAAAAGCCATAAGTCATATTGTTAATTCGGAATCATGGTAGAGATCAATCAAATCGCCCCGCTGGGGCTCTGAAATTCGCTAATTCAATTTATTTACAATTAAAACCCGCCGCTGGCGCTTAAATCGAAGGGAGCTAAATCCAATATTCTTCAGTAAAGCACTATTAGCAAGAAAAAAACTGCTCCTAAAAGCCTCAGAGAGGCGTGTTGATTGTAAAATTTAATCGACACGGTAGATTCAGAGCTTCGGAGAAGCGATTTGATAAAAGCCATAAGTCATATTGTTAATTCGGAATCATGGTAGAGATCAATCAAATCGCCCCGCTGGGGCTCTGATCTTTCTAACTAATCCTCGATTCTACAATTAAAACGCACCGCTGGCACTTGAATCGAAGACAGCTAAATCCAATATTCTTCAGTAAAGCACTATTAGCAAGAAAAAAACTGCTCCTAAAAGTCTCAGAGATGCGTGTTGATTGTAAATTTAATCGACATGGTAGGTTCAGAGCTTCGGAGAAGCGATTTGATTAATAGCCTGAGAGCTTTTAAAAAGTCCAAAGGTCTTCTCCTCCTTTTTCCCTAATTTTGCGCCCATGTCGAGAAAAATGAAAAATAAGGTCATCACCAACCTCGAAATCGAGCGCATCGCTTCTGAGGGCAAATGTGTAGGGCATCATGAAGGCAAAGTGGTTTTTGTCAACCAAGTGGCCCCAGGTGATGTGGTGGATGTACGGATCACCCGAGGTAAAAGCTCCTTTATGGAAGGAGAAGCCGTTCATTTTCATGAATACTCCAAAGACCGAATCGAACCGTTTTGTTCTCATTTTGGGACTTGCGGGGGTTGCAAATGGCAGCACATCAATTATGATTTACAAAAAAACTACAAGCGGCAGCAAGTCGTGGATCAATTTGAGCGAATAGCCAAAGTTCCCATTCCGGAGGTCCTTCCCATTTTAGGCTCCGGAAAGACCCAATACTACCGTAATAAACTCGACTTTACTTTTTCCAATAAAAAATGGTTGACGCTGGATCAAATTCGATCGGGTGAAGAGTTTGACCGCAATGCTTTGGGCTTTCATATCCCAAAGATGTTTGATAAAATCATCGACATCGAACATTGCTATCTGCAAGGCGGGATTTCCAACGAAGTCAGAAATGAACTCAGAGCTTTCGCTCTAGAAAATAAACTAAGCTTCTACGACATCAGGGAACAAGTAGGATTATTGAGAAATTTGATCATCCGAACTACCTCCACAGACCAAGTCATGGTGATCGTCCAATTTGGAGAAAACGATTCGGCAGGGATCGAATTGGTGATGGAATTCTTGAACAATAAATTCCCTGACATTACATCCCTCCTTTATGTGATTAACACCAAAGGAAACGAGACTTTCCATGATTTAGAATTGGTGACGTTCGCCGGGCAGGATTACATCGAGGAAGAGATGGAAGGCCTAAAATTCCGTATCGGACCGAAATCCTTTTACCAAACTAACTCCGAACAGGCCTACGAATTGTACAAAGTAGCCCGTGAATTTGCGCAGCTCAAAGGAGATGAAGTGGTTTATGATCTTTATACCGGTACCGGCACCATTGCCAACTTTGTGGCGAAAAAGGCCAAGCAAGTGATCGGAGTCGAATACGTCGAAGCTGCTATAGAAGATGCCAAACTCAATTCCCAAATCAACGGAATTGACAATACCCTTTTCTATGCAGGAGACATGAAGGATGTCTTGAATGAGGAGTTTATCGAAAAGCATGCAGCTCCAGATGTGATCATCACCGATCCACCTCGAGCCGGTATGCATGAGGATGTGATCAATATGCTGCTAAGGCTTGCTGCTCCCACGATCGTCTATGTGTCCTGCAACCCTGCTACACAAGCAAGGGACATCGCGCTTTTGGGAGAAAAATACCAAGTGGAACGAATTCAGCCTGTGGATATGTTTCCCCAAACCTATCACGTAGAAAATGTTGTACGACTAACACTCAAATCATGATTTCAGATTTCAACGATCCCGAACTCAGTGGGAAATACCTAGGAACGATCACCAGTGATTTCATAAAAATCTCGGATGTGCTAAAAGAAGCTTCTTATCAGGTGCGCTCTCGCGGTTTTTCGGATTATCCGATTTTTCCGATCTCAAAGGAAATGCAACCCATCGGAAAAATTTTCTTGGGAAAAGCAGAGAAAAACCTCGACTGGAACTATTTCATCACCTACGTGGACGAGTTTGTACAGCGAAAATTAATTGCCGAAGAGTCTCTGCCTGAGTTTCAGAAAGCCTACAAAGACCCGGATGAATTTTGTTGTCTATTTGTAATTGATGGGGCCTTTACCAGCTTTGTTTATGTGCCTTATCCGGAAGAATAGACGTAATCAGCATCCATGCAATTAAACCCTCCAAGTGTTTTGAATCAATTGGAGGGTTATTTTTAAATCCTATTTTTTGACTTGGAATAGTTTGCTGCAGGTTCTTTTACCAAAAAATCTTCCAAGGCTTTTTCTATTAATTGATTCAAAGAAAAACCATATCGAGTGGCGGTTCTTGCAGCTGCTTTATGGGTTTCAGGCTTTACGCGAACATTAAAAGTGCCTTTATATGTTTTCTCAGGATTTTTCCCAAGCTGCTTACACAAATCAAGATAATCCTCTACCGCCTCTTCAAATGCGGCTTTTAACTCTTTTACTGAACTACCTTCGAATGTGATCAAATCATCAATCCCTTCGATTTTCCCATAAAAAAGCTCATCTTCTGCCGAAAAAGAAACCGAGCCAATAAAATTTTTATAATTCAAGACATCCTTCATAGCAAGTTTACTTTTTTTAATTGCTGAATCACCTCCTTGATGAGGTAAGATTTCAAAACTGGAATTGGGTGCGGTTTATGCAACCTGATCAACAAGTCAAGCTCTTGGTGATAAAACGCTTTTCTCGAACCAGCAGTTTTACCCAATTTTAACTCATCAAAGCCCAATTGAGACAGCAGCTTTTCCAATTCACTGAAGGTAAAATCCTTCGGATAAGAAAGTAGTCTTATTTTGAGCTTTTCCAGCTTTGTCATTTAATAGCAACTATTTTTCAGTTGCAAAATAATTAAAAAAATAACCAGATTAAAATCTGGCTATTCCAATGGTCAAAAATGCTTCCAACCCTGAGCTTTCAATTGCACGGCTGTACCACTTTTGGTCACCAAAAACTTACCTTCTTCAGCTTTGGTGATATGCCCAATGAAGTGGATATCAGGATGCTTTTCTAGTTTTTTGAAATCCTTTTGGTCAATCGTAAAAAGCAATTCGTAATCCTCTCCCCCATTGAGCACGCAGGTGATCGGATCCAAATTCAATTCCACGGCGGTATCAAAGGTCTGCTTATCTATGGGTAATTTATCCTCGTAAATCGTCGCTCCAACATTCGAAGCTTTGCAGATGTGAAAAATCTCAGACGCTAAACCATCCGAAATGTCCATCATGGAGGTGGGCACTACATCCAATTCCCGCAATTCATGAATGATGTCCATCCGTGCATCCGGTTTAAGTTGTCTAGCAGTGACGATTCCATATTTTTCCAAATCAGGCTTCATATCCGGATTGGCCAAGTATACCTGCTTTTCTCGCTCAAGGATTTGTAAACCGACCAAAGCTCCTCCCAAGTCACCGGTAGCACAAAGAATATCATTTGCTTTAGCTCCGTTGCGATAGGCGATTTGATCTTTTTGAGCTTCGCCAACAGCTGTAATCGAAATCACCAAACCACTTCTTGAAGCCGTAGTATCACCACCAATTAAATCCACACCGTAGTGTTCACAGGCAGCATGAATTCCAGCATACAAAGCATCTACCGCCTCCACAGAAAAACGATTAGACAAGGCAATGGAAACAGTGATTTGCTTAGGAATCGCATTCATCGCTGCGACATCCGAAACATTGACTGCGACAGCCTTGAATCCTACATGAGGAAGCGGAGCATAGGCCAAATCAAAATGAACACCTTCGAGCAATAAGTCCGTAGTGATCACCTTCACATGGTCTCCGGCATCGATCACTGCTGCATCATCGCCAATACCTTTGATGGAAGAAGGGTTTTTGACGACTACTTTTTCATTCAAATGATCAATAAGACCAAACTCACCGATTTCACGTATTTCTGTTCTCTTTTCTGACATTTCTTGGTATGTGATTCGTTGTTAAATTATTGGTTATTGGGTTTTTGAGTTACAGGGAATTAGGATTTAAGGTAATGTATGAAGTTCCAAACTAATACAACAGCTAAGAGAGCCTCGGGTTGGCAATGCTGCCTACTGCAAACTTTTCAGATTTCTGACTTTCCTAATAGCTTCGACTCCGCTCAGGCTGACAATACTGCTAACTGCCTACTTTCTTTCCTGACATAATTCCACCAACACCCCATTCGTACTTCGGGGATGCAAAAATACGACTAATTTATTGTCTGCTCCTTCCTTTGGCGTTTCATTTAAGATTTCGAAGCCCTCGCCTTTCAATCGCGTTACTTCTGAATGGATATCTTCCACATCAAAGGCGATATGATGCACTCCAGGTTTTTTTTTCTCCAAATACTTAGCGATGGCGCTCTCGGGTTTTGTTGCTTGAAGCAATTCCACCTTGGTTTCGCCAACTTGAAAAAAAGAGGTCTCCACTGCTTCTCCCTCCACGGTTTCAGTTTTAAAATGGACTTTCCCCAAGAGTTTGGCAAAAAGTGCATTGGACTCTTCCAAGTCAGCCACAGCGATACCGATATGTTCTATTTTCTTCATATTAATAATTCGTATATTTGTGAGTGAATCTTTTCAGGTGAGGGAATGTTTACCCCCTGAAATCATTAAGTAGACGTAAAGATAAAAATATATGATCATCGTTTCTGACAAGGCCAAAGAACGAATTTTGGAACTAAAAAAAGAGGAAGGCCGAGCTGAGCACGAAAATATCCGCGTATCTGTCAAAGGTGGTGGATGCTCCGGGCTGATGTACGATTTGGGTTTTGATGGTGACACGGTAGAAACAGACCATGTTTTTGAAGACAAAGGAGTCAAAATCATTGTAGACCGGAAAAGCCTATTGTACCTCGCAGGTACTACTTTGGAGTTTTCCGATGGGCTGAATGGCAAAGGCTTTCAATTCGTCAATCCCAATGCGAGCCGTACCTGCGGATGTGGGGAAAGTTTCTCGATATAAGCCTCACTCGTCATTTCAAAATTACAAAGGCGATCCGTTTTGGGTTGCCTTTTCTTTTTATGTAAATCTCTGTCTCAAAATTAGCTTCATTCCTTACCTTTGCCTCCAATAAAAAACGAACCCAAAATGGAAACACCCATCAAAAACATTCCTCTAAATGATCTTCATGTAGCTCTTGGCGGCAAAATGGTGCCTTTTGCAGGCTACAATATGCCTGTACGGTATAGCTCGGACAATGAGGAGCACCTTTGTGTCCGTAATGGAGTCGGGGTTTTTGATGTTTCTCACATGGGCGAGTTTTTTGTAGAAGGCCCACAAGCCTTGGATTTGATCCAGAAAGTCACCTCCAATGATGCTTCGAAACTTGTCATTGGCCAAGCTCAATATTCTTGTTTTCCCAATGTAAAGGGCGGAATCGTGGACGACTTGATCGTTTACAAATTTGAAGAAGAGAAGTACATGCTCGTCGTCAATGCTTCCAATATAGATAAGGACTGGGCTTGGATAAATAAGCATAACACTATGGAAGCCAAATTAACCAATGCTTCCGATGAATATTGTCTTTTTGCTGTGCAAGGACCCAAAGCCATCGAGGCTGTCCAACCCCTTACTCCAGTCAATCTTTCAGAAGTAAAATTCTATCACTTCACCATGGGAGAATTTGCCGGAGTTCCGGAAGTAATCATCTCAGGTACAGGATATACCGGTGCGGGTGGTTTTGAGATTTATGTGAAAAATGCAGATGCTGAGAAGGTCTGGAATGCGATTTTTGAAGCCGGAAAAGATTTTGATATCAAACCCATTGGCTTAGGTGCAAGAGATACCCTGAGAATGGAAATGGGCTATTGCCTTTACGGAAATGACATCAATGATGAGACTTCCCCTATCGAAGCAGGATTGGGATGGATCACCAAATTCACCAAAGACTTCATCAATTCTGAAGCTTTAAAAGCACAAAAAGAAGCAGGTGTGGAAAAAAAATTAGTAGGCTTTGTGATGCAGGAAAGAGGAATTCCAAGAGGGCATTATCCCATTGTGGATGAAGCCGGCAATTCTATTGGTGAGGTGACCTCCGGAACTCAATCTCCCTCCATGGGCGTAGGAATAGGCTTAGGCTATGTGAAAATAGAATTTAGCAAACCTGGAACAGAAATCTTTATCCAGGTAAGAAATAAAAATCTGAAAGCTCAGGTTGAAAAACTACCCTTGTTGAAAGGATGAGAAACATCGAAGTCTGCTTCAGTCCGGAATTAATCCATTTGCATGAACTGCAGGGAAAAATCGTGGTGGTAGTCGATATTTTTCGGGCTACCTCCACGATGATTGCCGCTTTAGCCAACGGAATTGAAGAAATCAGTACTTTTTCGGACCTAGAGGAATGTCGTGAAATGAAAGATCAGGGCTATTTGATCGCAGGAGAGCGAAACGGTCAAACTGTAGAAGGTTTTGACTTAGGCAACTCCCCTGTGGCATTTTTGAAAAAGGACTACTCCGGTCAAAAACTTGCCATGACGACCACCAACGGCACCTTGGCAATCTCCAAATCCAGTGCGGCAGATGAGATTTTGATTGGAGCTTTCCCCAACCTGTCTGCCACCATCACTTACCTCCAAAAGCAGAAAAAGGATGTACTCATTCATTGTGCTGGATGGAAAGGTCGATTCAATTTGGAAGATTCACTCTATGCTGGCGCCTTAGTCAAGTCTCTGGAATCGAGCCATGAAGCTGATGAGGATGGGGCTTTGGCGATGAAGTCGCTCTTTGAAAAAGAAGGCCATCAGATGAAAGCCTACTTGAGCAAAGCTTCTCATGCCAAAAGACTACAAAACCACGGAATTGAGGCCGATATTGATTTTTGCCTAACCTTGGACCTGTATGAGCTAGTGGGAAAAGTCGAAAATGAAAAAGTGAGAGCAATTTAAGCTAAACTCATTACCTTTTCTCTGAGAATTTTCCAAAAAATGCTGGTAATTTACCCCTTCAATCAAACCAGCCATCAATGAAGAATCTCCTCGGCTTCGCCCTGATCCTCCTTTTCGTTTCCTGTCAAAAAGAAAAAGAACTTCCCAGAATTGCCATAGCAGGCTTGGCCATTGAGTCCAGCACCTTTTCTCCAGCTCGATCTACAGCAGAATCCTTCAAAGCCAGAATTGGCGAAGACGTATTTAATTACTACCCTTTTTTGGCTGACAGCTCTGAAAATAAAGCACGAGCTCAATGGTTTCCAACCTTGCGAGGCCATGCGATTCCGGGGGGAATGGTCACCCGAGATGCTTATGATTCTCTAGTGAATGTTACGCTAGAGATGCTAAAAGAAAATCTTCCTTACGATGGACTATTCTTTGACATTCATGGTGCCATGAGTGTAGAAGGATTGGATGATCCCGAGGGGGATTTCATCATCAAGGTGAGAGAAGTAGTGGGTGAGGAAACCCTGATCTCCACTTCAATGGATTTGCATGGAAATGTTTCTCAAACTTTGGCCGAAAACACCGATCTAATCACCTGCTACCGAATGGCCCCTCACGAGGACGCGCTAGAATCCAAACAGCGGGCTGTTGAAAACCTTTTGGATCGACTAGAATCGGGAAAAGGAAAACCTGCCTACAAAGCCTGGATTCCTGTCCCTATTTTACTCCCCGGAGAAAAAACAAGTACCCGTATCGAACCCGGGAAATCACTATACGCTAAAGTGGATCCCGAAACCCAAAAAGAGGGCGTAATCGATGCAGCGATCTGGATTGGTTATGCCTGGGCCGACGAACCCCGAAATCATGCCGTGGTGATGGTCACAGGAGATGATGAAAATCAAGTCAAAGAAAGTGCGGAATATTTGGCAAAAAGTTTATGGGAGGTGAGAAATGACTTCGAATTTGTGGCTCCGGTAGCTTATCTGGATGAAAGTCTGGAAATGGCTCTAAACAGTGAGAATAAGCCTTTTGTGATTTCTGATATGGGAGACAATCCTACTGCAGGTGGGGCCGGCGATGTGACTTGGACTTTAAACGAAATCCTAAAACGACCTGAATTCCAATCCGAAAATGGTCCAGAATTAATTTATGCATCGATCCCAGGGCCGGATTTGATAGAAAAAGCTAAAAATGCTCAAATCGGTGAGGAAATCTCCGGACTGGTAGGTGCTATAGTGGATGATCGCTTTGCTCCGCCGCTGAACCTTAAAGGCAAGCTACTTTCCTTAGAAATAGGTGATCAAGATGCCAAAACAGAAGCAGTGGTCCAGGTTGGCTCAATCAAAATCATCGTCACGGAAAAACGAAAACCTTATCATCGCGAAAGCGACTTTACCAACCTTGGGCTGAATCCAAGGGAAACCGATATACTGGTAGTCAAAATCGGCTATTTGGTACCAGAATTATATGACTTGCGAGGAGACTGGATCATGGCCTTGACACCGGGAGGTGTGGATCAGGATTTGGAGCGATTGGGCTATCAACGCATTCAGCGACCAATGTTTCCGCTTGATCCGGACATGCCCGATCCTGACTTGTCAGCAAGATGGATCAAGGCATCCAATAACTTATAAAAAAAAGCTGTCTCAAGATAAAACCTGAGACAGCTTTTTTATTTAAGCTTTTTATTCTCCTTATGTCGGGTGGCATCTCGGATATTTTTCTTTTCCAGATTTTTATAAAATGCAGCAGTCAAATCCACTCCTGTTTGATTAGCCAAACAAATCAAAACCCACAGAATATCAGCCATTTCATCCCCAAGCTCTTTTCCTTTATCGGACTCTTTAAAGGATTGCTCTCCATAAGTACGAGACATTAGACGCGCCAATTCCCCTACTTCCTCCATCAAGATGGTCATATTAGTAAGTTCATTAAAATAGCGGACACCTACCGTTTTGATCCACTGATCCACTTGGTTCTGAGCTTCAGAAATGGTCAGCTCCTTATTTTCGCCATTCATCATCTTTCAATTAAATAAGAGACCAAGTAACTAATAAAAAATGGAAGGTATTGGGTAATTTTCACAAAAAAGAACTGATGAAGGCATTGATTTACGAAGGATTTCAATCCACGCCCAGTATTCAAACTGTAGCTGATCCCGCTCCACTCGAAACGGAGGTAATCATAAAAGTAAAAGCCACTGGCCTTTGTCGATCGGATTGGCACGGTTGGATGGGGCATGATGAAGATATTGAGCTACCTCATGTCCCCGGACATGAATTTGCAGGAGTGATAGCTGCTGTAGGCTCAGGAGTGAAAAAGTGGAACATCGGAGATCGGGTCACCGTTCCCTTTGTCTGCGCCTGTGGAGTTTGCCCTACCTGCCATTCCGGAAACCAACAGATCTGTGATGACCAATTTCAGCCGGGCTTTACCCATTGGGGTTCCTTTGCTGAGTACGTAAAAATAGGGAGAGCAGACACTAATTTGGTGACTTTGCCTGAAGACATGAGTTTTGACACAGCGGCGAGTTTGGGCTGTAGATTTGCCACATCTTTTCGCGCAGTCGTGGATCAGGGGAAAGTGGGCGGAGGTCAATGGGTTGTAGTTTTTGGATGCGGAGGTGTAGGGCTTTCAGCAATTATGATAGCTAAAGCACAAGGTGCCCAAGTCATCGCAATTGATATTTCAGATAAACAGCTGCAAAGGGCCAGAACACTAGGAGCTGATTTTTGCCTCAATTCCAAAAATCATCATGCTATTGCTGAAGAAATCATGGAAATCACCAAAGGTGGAGCACAAGTATCGATTGACGCCTTGGGAAATAGCCAAGTGGCTTATCAATCCGTTTGTTCCCTCCGAAAAAGAGGAAAGCATATTCAGGTGGGATTACTTCTGGATAAAGAAAAGAATACTGCTCTACCAATGAATTTAGTAATTGCCAAAGAGTTGGAAATTTTGGGAAGTCATGGCATGCAGGCTTGGAGATATCCTGAAATGATCCAACTTATCCAAACTGGCAAACTGGCTCCAGAAAAGCTGATAGGAAAAAGAATCACTTTAGCAGATGCCGTAAAGGAACTTCCCGCTATGAATCGATTTGAAAATGAAGGAATCACAATCATCAATCGGGTGTAGCCATGCAATTTAAGTTGTTTTCTCTTATTTTATTTTTGCTTAAAGTCAGTACTGCAGAGGCTTGTAAATGTGCTGTTACCCTTGATTTTTCTGTCAAAGAGATCGAAAAATACGCCTATATCGCAGTGGTGAAAATTGGTCAAAAAACGCCAATGGACAGCTCTGCGTTAACTCAGCGAGGACTACCGTATTACTTTACAGCCGAAATTGAGAAATTACTGTCTTTAAGGGAAATCCTCGTCAATCGCTCAAAATCCAAGGTGGAATGCGCGAATTTGGTTATTATTCCTCCTGTGATTACGGCATAGGTGAAGGAGAAACTTGGCTTATTTTTGCGAGTAAAGTCGGTGGAGAAATTGAATCAACACCCTGCACAAGGACCATAGAAATCGACTCACTTCAACCAGACCTAAAATGGAGAAATGAGGAAGCTAATTCCCGAGTTAGACTGCTGGAAAAATGGCGAATTGAAGAAAGAGATTAATCTTTGGTAGGTCTTACCTTTTCACTTTCATCAGAGGAATTTTGCTGATCATTTTCATCCTTATCTAGAAGTTCATTTTCTGGCTTTTTTTTCAATTTACTTACTCGCGGTGGGAAAAAGAATTCAGAGGGCCTATAGACAAACCAAACCAAAATTGTCCGAATCAATTTTCTGGTCTCTTTGAAATTCACTCCCCTTGACTTGATCGCTACAAAAATAGCCAGTGAGAAACTCACCAGAAAATTCATCAAACCTATCAGGATGATACCCAAAATAGACATGAAAACCTGGTAGTCGTTAAGCTTATGCCCTATGGAAGCCACTGCCAGCCCGAAGTTGCCAGAGGAAAAGGTAATGTGTCTGATATCAAGAGGAAGCCCCAATATATAGCCTATAGTGCCTGTAGAGCCTAAGAAAATCCCTAGGAAAAAATTACCTGCCAAACTGCCCAAGTTTTGATCAATGTAATTCCCAAAATTGACCATACGGGTTTTTCCAAAAATCTTCACCAAAAGCTTATGTTGCTGAATTCGCTGAGGAATTTTATTGTAGACACTTTTATTGTCATAGTACCCTGAAATCAACCCTGACAAAAACAAGAAAACACCAGCTATCCCTGCATGGAAGATCGCATAACTGTTAAATGGATGCAATTCATTGATCAATGCGATCGCCTTGTCTGAACCAGCCACATGTTCTCCATAGTACCAATGATACCCGTAGGCTAGTAAAAATGCCACAGGAAAAGCGGCAAAAACATTGCCCACAAAGGCGATAAACTGGCTTCTGGAGAGCCTTAAGATTACCTCTGCAAGATTTTCAATTGCTTTATCTTTAGGCTTAGTCACTTCATCCAGCGCAGCGGCGAGTTTGGAAGCAGTCATGGCCGGCTGCTTGGTGGCTAGTGTCGAATGAGAAACATGAATCCCTATAAAGCCCAAGGAATAATTCATGCTATATAGAAATGCTTCACCAAAGGGTGAGGCCTTCATATAATAGATAAAAACCTTAAATATGGATAAAAACCCGACGATCAAGCCACCTCCCATGGCCTTATAGAGCATTTTCATCCATTCCGACCCCGTATTTGCGATGTAGTGTTCTCCTGTTCTTCCGGCATGCTCAGTAACCTGAAAGGCCAGCAATCGCACATTGGTATCAAAATGATCCTGAAGGGAGTTTTTCTTATTTTCAGAATAAACCAATGCTTTGAGTAGTTCGATCTCAGATTCAAAAGGAGCCGCACCCTTGATCTTCACTGCCAATCTCATGAGCGTCCGGAGACGATTGATATTCTGATTGATTCGATTGAGCAAATAGGTCAAGCTGATATCTGCCCCAAAACGCCGCTTGTTTTTACGAATGAGGTTAACATAATCTACACACTGACTGAGCATTACCAAAATCTGCTTGTAATCTGCATTTTGATCTGATCGGTCAAAATCTTTTGAATTCTGATAAGCATCCAAGTAGCTAAAGATCTCTTTATTTTGGACGACAAAAGGGGAATCAAACTCCTCCAGTTCAGGCAGCTTTGCTAGAATTTCAGGTTCTAGTCCCATCGCTGCTACTCGCTGTGAGACCACCAAAATACTGTTGAGAAGATGTGTCGTCATACGAGCATCTAAGTCCAAGCGCTCAAATTCTTCAAATTCAAACTCTAGAAATAGAGTGACCCAAGCCTCTCTAGAAATAAGCTGAACCCACTTATGATCCCAAGTTTCATGAAAAATCTCATTGAAGGTCGCCGTATGGTCTGTCTCTCCATACAAGCGAGGTAAAAACCAAGAGTTGATTCGGTCAAAAGCCTCCGTAAAAAACCCCTTACCCGTAGGCATACCGGAATCCGTAAAAAGCTGAACACTCTGCCTCGAACAAATAAAGCTTTTCAAATATTTGATAAAATCGCGCTTTGCTTCAGGAAACTGTCTGATCTCGGCCAAAAGTACCGCCAATTTTTCTTCCGCTAGTTCCGGCTTTTTCTTAGGTGGACGGATACGATCTACCAACCGAACCAATCCAATTGGCGAACCTGCATTCTCCAGTACATTTACATCTCGAACCAACTGTGGAAAGGTCATAAATTAAAAGCTTAAGCTTCTTTAAAGAATTCAAATTTAATTTTTTCTTTTTATTCTCTCTTCTCTTTTTTAAGTACTCGCAAAATCTCCAAGAGCTTTAAGGAGTTCATCAATTTCACTTTTGCTATTATAAATATGCGTGGAAATCCTAATCGCATTTAATTTAGCCTCGTGCACACCTCTGACCCTAAAACCCCTTTGAACTAAAAACTTTGATACCTTTGTGTAGGGTACCTGCGAGAACCTAAAGGTAGCCACACTGATTCTAGATTTTGACTCCTGTGGAGTCAAAATCTCCAAGCTAGGAATCTCTTTAAGCCCATCCATCAGATAAGAGTTCAATTCCCTGACTCGCTTCTCTATCTTTTCTTTTCCCAGCTTTTGATGAAAATCAATCGCTGCCAGCACACCAAGGTGTATTGGAGTACTCTGTGTACCATAATCATAGCGATGCGCTGTTGGCACATAGCCTCCAAAGGAAACTGATTGTGAACTTAACTCCCAACTTTTATCAGAATAGGCCCCGACGTGATAAGCCTGAAGCACATCGAGCAGCTCTTGTCTGACGTATAAAAATCCAGATCCATTGGGACCACACATCCATTTATGAAAACAGCCAGCATAAAAATCTACTCCCAAGTCGGCCAGGTTCAAGTCAAATGTGCCCGCCCCATGTGCTCCGTCTATTGCAGTAAAGATTTGATTTTTCTGCGCTAAAGCCGCTATCTCTTTAATCGGGTATACTAATCCCGTGGTACAAGTCACATGGGGAATAGCAATCACCCTAGTTTTGGATGTGATGGCCTCTTCAACCGCTCGTACATTTTCCATCTGGGTAGGTTTTGGCTCGATAACCTTAAGTACAATGCCATGAAGCCTAGCTCTATTGAGCCAGGGAATCGCTCCTCCAGCATGCTCATGTGAAGTCAGGATGACCTCATCCCCTTTTTCTAAGGGAACTCCCCATGCCATGATATTAATCCCCTCGGTGGTATTATGGGTAAGGCTAATTTCAGAAGTTTTAACCCCAAAAAACTCAGCAATTTTAGCTCTCCCTTGACTAGGATTTCCATAATCTCCAGTTCTATTTGTCTGATCCAAACTCTCCTTTACTGCAGCAATCACAACATAAGGAGACGGTCCAAAAGTGCCATTGTTAAAATAGCTCCGGGTGCTTTCCAAGGGGAATTCCTGCCTTACTTCTTCCCAAACATCCTTCACAGCTCTTTTTTGAAAAGCTTTCTCTTTGGCGAAAGCACTTGGAGGTATACCCAGAAAGGCACTGAGTGAGACAATCTTTTGAAGAAAATCCCTTCGGTTATTTGCTGAATTTTGCATTTGGATGACTATTTACGGCTTAAAAACTAGAGAATGTTGGAGATTTCCAAATACTATTATTTATACGACTCCAGCCTAGGTTTTTGAAGAAAGGACTCCCTTCCCAGCTTGGAGTTCGAGTGTTTGATTGACTATGGAGGGCACATCTTCTTCATAGTGACTTACAAAGATCACTGCTAGGGAATAAGTTTTCGATAGCTCCGAGATAGTTTCTTTGAAGAGCTGACGCTGCATGCTGTCGAGGCCCTGAGATGCTTCATCTAAAATTAGAAGGTCGGGCTTTTTGATCAATGCCCTTGCGAGTAATGCCCATCGCATCTTTTCAAGTGACAAACTTTTAAAAAGTAGGGTTGCCTCCTCCTCCAAATCAAAGAATTGCATCCACTTGCTGGCCAAGTTTTTTTGTTGTTCTGTAGGTTTTTTAAAAAGTCCCATGGTATCAAAAAAGCCGGAGAGGATGACCTTTTCACAAGTTTGATTAGCAGGAAAAAACCTTGCAAGCTCGGGTGCCACAAAGCCTATTGGGCGCTTGATATCCCAGATGCTCTCGCCTGTCCCCCGTTTTCTTCCAAACAAATAAATGGATTGGGAATAGGCTTGGGGGTTTTCACCAATCAGGATAGAAATCAAAGTGGATTTTCCCGAACCGTTTGGACCTTTGAGTTGCCATTTTTCTCCAGGATTGATTTTCCAATTGATGCGATCTAAGACCTTTTTTCCCCCATAGCTAATCGAAACTTGCCTGAGGTCCACTAGTACTTGATGATCGCTTGGAGAGGGAGGAAGAAGCTCATTTAGAAGGGACCAATCCCAGGATTTTTTCACCTGATAGGCAGGCTCTTGGGGAAATTCATTGGAAAGCCAAATCTGACTTACCCCTCTTGAATCCAATTCTGCAATATGACTGACCCCATCGGGAATATCCTCTGCAGAGGTTGTCAGTAAAACATGAACTCCAGCCTCTTGTATTTTCTTGATAAGCCCTCCAAAATTATTCCTTGTCGTCTTATCCAATCCTGTCATAGGGTAATCCATGAGGAAAATCTTAGGCTGCTTTAAAAGCCCTCCAGCCAAATTTAATCGGCGACTTTCACCATTGGATAGTTTTAATAGTGATTCATCTTTTAGCGCTTTTAAATCCAGTAGTTCCATCACTGAAGCCAAGGTCCAAACCCCTTTTTTTTCTCCCAAACAATCTTCTAAATATTCCTTGACTGTGGACGCCTCATCGGATTCAGAGGAATTAAACCGCTGCTGAAAATAAAAATTTTGAAGATTCGATTTATTCTTGAAGGTGTAAGCTTGAGAGACATAGGCCATCAAATCTCTAAAGCTATTGACTTCCTTTTTTTGGCTCTTTTCTTCAAGGTAGTCCATTGCAAAAGGTCTCGAAATCTGACCACTGAAAACGACCGAATTTCCTCTTAAGGTCTCTATAAAAGCCGTTTGCAGCCAGCCAGAAGCTGAGATAATTGCCCAACATTGACCTCTTTCCCAGGAAAATGATAATTGGTCAAAAGCTTGTTTTCCCTTGTAGGCAATTTTACATTGGCGAATTTCAAGTAGGTTTTGAGACATCCCCTAAATTAGAGATTTGGTTTAAAAAACTACCTGATCAATTTTTAAAAAGTGCCTTGGGAGTAAAAAAACTATGCTTTGTTTTTCGAATCCACTACGATCGTCACAGGACCATCATTGACCAAAGCTACCTTCATATCCGCACCAAATTCGCCTGTGCCGATCTTCTTGCCCAACTCTCTTTCCAGGCTTTGAATCATGGACTCATAAAGCGGAATAGCCACATCCGGCTTGGCGGCTTTGATATAGGAGGGTCTATTGCCTTTTTTGGTACTGGCATGAAGGGTAAACTGAGAAATAAGCAAAATTTCCCCATTGATGTCGAGTAAACTTCTATTCATCACGCCCGCTTCATCCGGGAATATCCTCATATTCACGATCTTCTTGCTCAGCCAATCAATATCTTCTTGCCCATCAGCATCTTCTATTCCCAATAATAACATCAAGCCTACACCTATTTCAGCCTTGATTTTTCCATCAATTTTTACCGAAGACTCCGAAACGCGCTGGATTACTACAATCATGTTTTACTTCTTACTTAAATCCTGCATATCGCCCGAACTATAGATTTCAAACTTGGAATTCTTCTCTCCCAATGCCACCTTCACCATTGACTTGGCTACTTGATGATCATAAATGGGTCTGAAATTTTTAAACAAGCTAAGCCAAACCAAAGGCTTCATCAGAATGCTTGCCACTTGCTCTCCAAACCTGAACTCCGACCGGTTTCCAAGCAGCAAAGAGGGACGAAAGATATGGAGCTGCTCTAAGCCCACCTCCTGAAGATCATTTTCAGTCTTTCCTTTGACCTGATTGTAAAAAATGGAAGATGTAGCATCTGCACCCATGGCCGAAACTACCATAAACTTAGAACATCCCAGCTTTTTGAGCCACTTGGCAAAGAATAAGACAAGGTCATGGTCCACGGCATAAAAAGCTTCTTTCGAACCGGCATTTTTGATCGTGGTACCCAAGGAGCAAAAACCCAAAATGGCTGCTTCTCCTGATTCAATCGCCGAAACCAAAGCTTGATATTCACCTCCCAAAGATTGCGAGTTGATTTGATCCTGCCAGTCCCAAAACTCCAAGTCGGTCATATTCCCTTCCAGCTGAATCAATTTTTGATGCTTAAGGGCAAGTTTCCGCCTACCCACACTCAAAACATAGTCGACTTTACTGTTTTTCAAAAGTTGATGCAAAAGCTGCATCCCGATCAAACCGGAAGTACCGGAGAGTATTGCTATTTTCATAAATCAAAGGCTTGATCAAAGCAAGCTGTGAGTTCTTTTCCCAAGGTATGGTTTTTATCTCTAGCATACCAAAGGTGAACCTCCTGTACGAATTCCTTAAATGTTTTCCCCTTAGGGTCTGATTTAAATTCACGCTGCTTCTCCATCAGGATGGCAGGCTTTGGACCCCATGTAAAATAATTTTTTTGTAGTCCAGGGCTGAGTGAAACCAACTTTGGAATCGAACGGGCTCCATTAGTAAGGTAAAGATCCATAATCTCGGGATACTCATCTCGAAGAATAAATCGAAGCTGTATATCCGGATTGAATTCTGCCAACTTGACCATGTAAGGGATTGTCTGAGCAGCGTCTCCACACCAAGCCTCCGTAATCACCATCCACACCTGAGGAGGAAGCTGCTTTACTTTATCCGCTATCTCAGAATCGATTTTGATGGTCTTATCCCAGCGTTTCATTCGCTGTATAGCCATTTGGGTATACTCCAAATAAGCCTCAGACTGATTTGGCCCGGTGGTTTTGCCCTGCGAAAAAAGTGTATCGACAAGGTCTTTGTATTCGATATAAGTCATGGCCTCAGCGACCACTTCCGGCATAATCTTATGTACTTGCACTACTTGATCCAACATCTACTTTAGATTTTGGAGATAAACAGCCATGATCAAATCTGAGTTCGCTCCCAATCCAAAAATTGATCTATTTCATCTTTTACCTTGGCATAAACTGCCAAAATAACAGAAAGATCATCGGCATAACCGAAAAAACCCAAAAAGTCGGGGATAATATCCACCGGTGAAAGGAAATATACCAAGGCCAAGATAATCAGACCCAATGTGGTAGACGATAATTTATGATGTCCGGCAAAGTGGGCCTTGATCATCCGAATAAATACAGCAACAGGCTCAATAAGTTTCTTGATCCGAGGGTTGTTTTTAATGCCCGCTAGTTTGTTGGCCACATTAGCAATCAATTCTCTAACTTTCCCCTCCTGTCTGGCAAGGGCTTCCACTTGTTTTCCATAAAGGGATTTGGCTTTATCGAGCATTTGGCCGGCTTTTGATGTGAGTTCACTCATAAGTTATAGAATTAAAAATAAATATTGATTTCTGACTTGACCTGCTTGAGGGCATAGGCAATCGCATCGTTTTTTCGCTCGAGCGACTGTGCAAATATAGCTTTTGCCAAGTCCATTCCACTTGCTTCCTTGTCTAAGCTCTGTCGACTCAAGTTAATGATGGTCGTCACTTCCTCCACTGCTCTTTTGACTGCCTCCCAAGTCTCTTCGGAAAAATATACCTGCTGAGAAAAATTGTGGCTAAACTCCTCTCTGACCTCGCTTAATAAAACAGTGTGCAACTCAGCTGCAGTCATTCCTCCTGAATTGATTCTTCTTACGAGATGGTTGGGGGTGATTCGCTCGAGCAGTAAGCTCAAGCGTTCAGCAGCTTGAAGTCGGACGGGAAGGACAACTTGGGTATTTTGTGTCTTTAGATCGATTAACATTTTTTCGCGATCCTTGGCGATAAAAGATACGATCACCAGATACATCCCATAGAGCACTACGCCTGCGGGAAGCAAAATTTTCAATAAATCAATCAAGTATTCCATCATTGGGTTAATTAAGTTCGAATATCCAAAATTTATCCCGTCCTAAAAACGGAAGTCTGTGTAAATTTGATTCCCATTGCGAACCAATTTCTTGCCAAAATCATTCGAATAGCATGCTCGTACCGATTACCATCACCGAAAAAGCAGAAGCTGAGATCAAAAATATCATGGCCCACAAAAATATTCCTGCAGAATACCATCTCCGAGTAGGAGTCAAAGGCGGAGGATGTGGCGGAATGGCCTATGCCTTAGGATTTGATAAAGTCAAAGAGGACGATCAGCAATTTGAAATCAAAGGGATTCCGGTATTGATCGAAAAAAAACACTACATGTTTTTGATGGGCATGCAGATTGATTTTTTTGAAGGTGATGAAGCTCGTGGGTTTACTTTTGTCAATCCAGATATTCCCAAGCGACACGATCAGTGATTTTTTGTAGATTCGGTGAAAATTGGATCAGATGAAATCTATATTCCCTTTTGTTTTCTTTCTCTCAATGGCCTTAATCTGCCAAGGCCAAGAGGTCAAAACAGCTTCCGAGCACCAAATCCCTGGAAAAGGAAAAATTAGCAAACTTCAATGGCTCGTTGGCTATTGGGCTGGCACAGGGCTGGGAGGTGAGTGTGAGGAAGTCTGGATGCCTGCAGTGGATGGACAGATGATTGGAACCTTTCGATTTTGGAAAGAGGGAAAATTGGTTTTCTCTGAGTTCATGCATTTGATTCAAGAGGAAGAAAGCATCACTTTAAAACTCAAACACTTTAATCCCGATCTGAGCGGCTGGGAGGAAAAAGAAGAATGGACGACATTTTCACTTATCGAGCTTGGTGAGGAAAAAGCTTGGTTTGAAGGATTGACCATGGAGCGAAAAGGCGAGAAATTACTTATCTCCGTAGAATTGGGTGAAAAAGGAGTAAGCCGCATAGAAAAGTTTAGCTACAGCAAAAAAACGCTTTAGGTCGCATTATCAAAAACACTCGTAAAGGCAAGTTCAAACCCTTGAAAATAAACTGGTTTTAGTAACCAAAAAGTTAAAAAGAGCGTATTAAATCTTATTATTTAGCCTGATCCCGTTGACCATGAAAAACCTTCTCCTTCTTGCCCTTGTCCTTTTTGTTTTTGCCTCTTGCAAAGTCACCGACTCCATTACTGCCGATAGCAGTAAAAACTCCCCTGATCAATTGGAGTACGATCTTGTCAGCAAACCTATTGATCTATCCAATAAGAAGACCTTTAAGGTTATAACCAAATCAGACGCTTCTAAGGATATCGTGCAGCTGAATAAATATTTTGAGAAGAAATTGCTGGAAAATGGATTACTCGAAGTTGAGGAGCATCCTGAACTTTTGGTTCAAAGCGTAATCGCCTCCATCAATTACGAAAAAGAAGAACTGGGCTATAGTGGCGGTGTGGGGTTAACGGGTAACAGTCCTTACTCCCCACCTTATCAGGTACCAGGAAAATACGGAAAAGTGATTTTCCTCATCCAAGACGCAAAAACTAATGAAGTATTATGGATGGGAACAGGAACGGGTATCTTAACGGCCAATGGAGTGCTCAATACCAAGGTCCTAAAAACCACCCTTGATGAATTGATCGCTGGATTGAGGTAAGTACTTGAGAAAAATTAATCTATAAAAGTTGGGCTTGATTTTCACTAATAATTTTCAAATCCCGGCTTGACCAAATCCCAAAATTCATCCAAGGCGATAATTCTTGGTTTGAGAAAAGAAATTATCTCCGGCCAATCCTTTTCCTCCATAACATTCAGCCCCTCTTTCACCTTTTCGACTTTTGAGATGAATTGTCCAAATTCATTTTCCTGATGCAGCTTCCAAGTCCACTCCTCCCCAACTTGGTTTTCCAAAATTCGCTTAAACTGCATAAACTGATCATAAAAAAGCTCCTGCAATTCTGTGTCGGAATGGGTGATTTCTATACCGATTGAAGCAAAATCCCGCTCCGCTCTCATCCGAAAATAAATGTCCTTTACTCCGGTTTTGTAGTTAGGCCAGTTGATACGGCGTCCCGCTGCATTGGGCACGGGTTTCATGTATTGACCAAATCGTATCCAAAATTCCTTACGGATTCGGGAAGTTTCGGCTTTGGAATACATGTGTCAATAAGATTTATGGGAGTCTTTAGGAAGAACCAAAATAAATTCACCTCCATTCGTATTTTGGTCATCCAAGTGCTCCAGCTGATCCTGCTCTACGGTGTGAATATTGATTATTTTGATGGTGGGAAGCTCTCTTTTCAAATACCACAGTATCCCCTCTCCTTCCTTGCTATGGTAGGAGCCATTGACGTGAAATACTTGTTTTTGATCCCTCAAATAGGCAAAAAGCGACTCTGCCATGGTTGCGTCTTTCAGGGCTTGCGCCTGTATCATATAGTCGGAGTTACCCGGAGCGCCATGCATCATTCCTTTCATGGCTGCATAGCCGGGCAGGTTCATATCTACCTCAATGGGAAGCTTCGCAAAATAGGCCTTTGCCGAATCGCTGAGGGAATCTAAAGCTAATAAACCAGACCTGCTCACTAGAGAAGCGTATCGGCGGGGAACATTGGCTGCTATAAATGGAATCTGATTTTCTTTGGCAAATAGCATGAGCGGCTTGTAGTCAGTGGAGTAATTATTCCACAACTTGGCCTCCACTTCAAAGTTTTTATCTGTGATTTTGCCTGCCATCCATTCCTCTATGATCAGCTGATCATCCCGCTCAAAAAACTCTGATGCAAAAACCAGATCGGGATTTGCTTTGGAAAGCTCCTTCAACACTTGCAGCTGAAGCCAGTGTGCGAGACTATTGTCATGAAGTTCTCCAAAGAAAATGACATCAGCTTGTTTCACTTCAGCCATCATTTTGGCGAAGGTAATTTTATTGCCAGAGGGATCAAATACCTGATAGGCGAGCCCTTGACTCAGGGCAGAGGAAACAGCGAAAGAAAAACTCAGCAAAAGCAATAAAAAACTACGCATAGTCTTCGGGGTATTGAATCTGAACAGCAGAGTACTTTACCAAGCCTCCTAAAGCAGGTCCGTGCTTTTTCAGGGTCAGTCGGACTTGCTTAGTCTTGGGATAGGCCTCCAAAATATCACTTACTATCATATGGCCTAAATGTTCCAAAAGCTTGACTTTGACGTCCATTCTGGCTTTGATTAATTTATACAGTTTTGAATAATCCACCGTGGCACTAAGCTCATCGTGAAGCATGGCTTCCTTGAAATCAGTCTCAAGTTCTAAGTCCAAGGTGAAGCGATTTCCTAAGATGGATTCTTCGGGGTAAGCTCCATGATAGGCATGAAACTCTATTCCTTCAAGCGCTACTTTTCCCATTAGTCAAATTGGTCAAAAAATGAACCGGATTGCTTCTTGGGATCTTCCTCTTTTTCTTCAGGTTCAGCTTTGGATTCAGCCGCTGGAGTTTTACTTTTTTCCTGATTTTTTGTCAGTTCATCTTCTTCTGCTTTTTCTTGCTTTTCTTCACTTTGATCAGATTCAGATATACTCACTTCTTCTTCAGAGCTACTCGCCACTGACTGCTGATCCTCTAAGGACTCTTCCTCATCAGGCTTGACGTCAGGCGAAGCATCATGAAGTTCGATTTCCAATTCCTCTTCGATTATTTCCATTTCGGCGATGGGATCCTCCGTATTGACTTCAGGAGCGTACTCCACATGCTGATTGATTTGGGAGGTGAGGTGATCCAAATTAGCAAAAGTAAAAGCTTGAGAACGACTCAATTCGTCTATAGCTCTCTGATGGGCTTTGGCATCGATTCTGGAGAAATGCGCCTCGGAAAGGTCGATTTGATTGAGGGTATCTTGAGATATTCGCTTCAAGCTTTTTACCAAGGCTTCTCTTTGCTCAGCAAGTCCTTCATAAGATCTCACTAGCCCTTGCATACTTTCTCTCAGCTCCACGATTGTTTCCTTGGCTTTGAGTTCGGCCGCAGCAAGAATAGTGGCAGCCTGCTCTTCCACCTTTTTCTTTGCTTCTGCCATCATTTGGTTGACATGCTGGGTGGAATTGGTAGCTGTTTCATTGGCTTCAGCTATGATTTGATCTGCTGCCTCATTGGCCTCTTGAATGATTTCGGCTCCGGTATCTTCTGCTGTTTTCAGAGTTCTAAAAAGCGAATCTTCCACATCTTTGAGTCGCTTTGCCTCAGACTCGACTTGCTGCAACTTGCTTTTCAGCTCCAAGTTTTCCTGATGAAGTTGTTCTACTACTTGGCTTATTTCATCCAGAAAGGAACTGACTTCTTTTTTTTCATAACCTCGAAAAGCGGTTTCAAATGATTGCTGTCGTATAGCGGCGGGTGTGATTTTCATGGATTAGGGGATTCAATGTTCCAAATGGATATGGTACGGTCATCGGAGATAGCGATTACCTGCTGTGAATAACTACTCCAGACTACTTTATTTATTGAGGTGCCGTGTCCGGCATTTCTTGCTCTATCGATGACTTTGAGAAGTTTTCGCTCTTCTACATCCCATACCTTGATGGATTTATCCATAGAGCAGGTGACGAGGTATTTGCCATCTTCTCTGAAGGATAAATAATTAATGGCAAACATGTGAGCAATGATATTTTCGTCGAGTTGGTACTCCTGAGTATCCCAAAATTTCAAATGCGCATCCCGGGCCCCACTGATTAAGGTCTTTTCGTCGGGCGAGTAGCCCAGCGCAAAAACTGAATTGCTATGACCGATAAGGTTGCTGATCGGTTGATATTCTTTGGACTGATCGAGGATTTTTATGGTATGATCGGACAGCCCAAGCGCTAAGTGCTTTTTATCCTGGGCAAAAGCCATGACACGGATACTTTTTGAGCTGAGTTTGATATGTCTTTTGATTGCTTTGGTCTCCATATCTACCAAAATCAAAACCCCGTCTCCCGTGCCTACCAGTATTTCGTCTCCGATTACCTTGATGTCAAAAATCGCCTGATCGGTTATTTTCAGGGACCATATTTCTTTGTTTTCCTCTAGATCTATGATGTGGATCCCTTCGAAATTATGCCCTACAACCAGCCAATTTCTGACCCTATCAATGCCCAAGGCATAGACGGAATGGGGAAGCTTGGCAATGAGTTTTCCGTCTTCAGGATCGTCTAGGTCCCATTCGACCACCATTCCATCCCCTGAACCTGTATAGAAAAAACGAGGATCACTGCCCTCCACAAGTGCATAGATGCAATCATTGTGTCCAGTCAGTGTTCGAGATTTATTTACCAGAATTTTTCCCATATATTGGCTTCTACAAAAGCATCACCCTTTTGAGCTATGCAAACAAAAATAGAAAAAATAGATTCTTCTTCAGCCTTGGCTATCAAGATAATTGAAGAACAAGCCATAGAACACTTGGAATTTCTGAGTTTTAGGGAGAAACTTTCCCTAGCTAATATTTCTCATGAAGAAAAAAGAAAGGAATGGGCCACTGCTAGAATAGCTATAAAAGATACTTTAGATACTTTTCATTTGCCTTATCCGGGCTTTTTCAAAGACGAACATGGAAAGTCCTTAGCGATGAATGGAAATGGGTTTGTCTCGCTTACTCACACTGAGGGCATGGCTGCGGCGATTTTCCATCAAGATACTCCTGTGGGAATTGATATGGACTTGGTTCGTGAGAAAATCCTGAAAATAGGATACCGATTCTTGGACCCTGCCGAGGTAGATTTTCTGGAAAAAGATCCCGTTCATTATACCTTAGCTTGGTCTGCTAAGGAGTCCATCTTCAAATGTCAAGGGAAACGTGGGATTTCATTTCGGGAAAATATTCTTCTTGAACCCTTTGATAAAAAGAGCAACGCTATTTGGGGTAAAATCTACGGTACTGATCATGATGACCATCATTTTCAAGTGCGTGCCCGAGTGCTGGATCAGACTGTGCTCACTTACACCATTTGGTAAATGATGGTAAAATCGAGCATGATGTGGCCATTAAAGAAAAAATTATATAAGTATGAAATATCTTATTGCTGTACTCTTACTCGCCTCGTTTCAATTTTCTAGCTGGGGCCAGAATATAGGCTCCACTGAGCGAATCGACGCGATAAGTGGGAAGTCTATTTCCATTGAAAGCCTCTTAAAACAAAAGGCCTTGGTATTGATATTTCACAGTTTGGATTGTCCTTTTGCGAAAATGTATGAAGGAAGGATCAAAGCTCTCAGAAGCACTTTTCAAAATCAGGGAATTGATTTTGCGTTGATCAACCCAACTGCTGAAAGCAATTATCAACTGGAGCAAACACTTAAAAATTATATCGATGAGTCTGGTATCAATATGAACTACCTGATCGATGAGGAACTGAAGCTAGTTAAGCATTGGGAGATTACCAAGGTACCCGAAGTCATCGTCCTTGTAAAAAATGAAGAGGGGCTGGAGATTTTCTACAGAGGAGCTATTGACAATAATCCTCAAGCGGAAGCCGCGGTATCCGATAAATACCTGGAGAGAGCCCTTAACCAATTGCTAAAGGGCGAAAAACCCAGTCCCTCACAGGTACGCCCGACAGGCTGTAATGTCAAAAGTTTTTAGGATTCCAGAATCTGGATCATTGCTTTGATTTCCTCTACTTTTTCCACTTCACCTAGTTTTTCGAAAGAATGACTGAGATTTCGCAGTGACCTCAGGATAATCTGATAGGAATCCGTAGGCTCGAAAAACACGTCTTTCGGTTCTATTTTAAGGTGCTCCAGATAATTGTAGATATCCTGTCGTCTGAAAATCAAACCCTTGTTAAATGCATTGATATAGAACGTAATATCCTCAGACTTGTAGGTAAGCACAAAGAGATTAGGCAGGTTGACTCCGTAGATTGGAAGACCGAGTTTTTGAGCAACGAGGAGATAAATGGCACATAGGGAAATGGGATTTCCTTTTTTAGTATCCAATACTGACGCTAGCATGCTATTGGATGGAGAATGAAAATTTTTGGTATTCGCAGAAAATCTCAGCGTATTGAAGAGGACATTGTTGATAATTCGAATCTGATCGTAGGGTCCCAAGTCATTTTTGAATGCTGTCCATACCTCAAAATAAATTTGATGCATTTCGGCATTGAGCTTTTCAAATTCCAAATCAGGGTACTGATAGGTGTTAATGATCCAAAGGCCAGTGAGGAGGTCACGATCCTCACTGCTTTTCCAGTTTTCGAGTCTGGTCCGGAGTAGTGAAAATTGGAGCTCATGAACGAGCGTTTCGATTTCCTTTTGGATCTCTGGATTAAAGCTCTTCTCC
Source organism: Algoriphagus faecimaris (assembly GCF_900101705.1). GTDB lineage: Bacteria > Bacteroidota > Bacteroidia > Cytophagales > Cyclobacteriaceae > Algoriphagus > Algoriphagus faecimaris. The sequence goes on from NZ_FNAC01000014.1 coordinate 80,041, forward strand.
CAAGACTCTTCCAGAAAAGGAATAATCTCCGTGCCCAAGGAGAAGATTTTATCTCTTACATGATTACGTACCTCTGCATCTGTATCATCCAAAAGGGATACTAAGGCATGCAATTCATTTGTATTCAGATCACTCATCAAATCTCAAATTAGACCAACTTAAATTACTGATTTTTGATTAGGTTTGGATCACTCCTACATTAAATCGCTCGGTGATCGGGGAATGATTAGCAGCTGCTATCCCCATACTGATGACCTTTCTGGTTTCTCTAGGATCTATCACTCCATCTACCCATAAACGGGCAGCAGCATAATAAGGACTCAACTCCTCATTGTACTTATCGGTAATTTCTTTAAGCAGTTGTTTCTCTTCTTCTGGTGTAATTTCTTGTTTACCTGCCTTTTTTAGTGAAGACACTTTGATTTGAAGCAGTGTTTTTGCGGCAGAGGCACCCGACATGACAGCCATTTGAGCTGTGGGCCAGGAGTAGATCAAGCGCGGATCGTAGGCTTTGCCACACATGGCATAGTTACCCGCCCCGTAAGAATTGCCTACGATTATTGTGAATTTTGGGACCACCGAGTTGGCCATGGCATTGACCATCTTGGCTCCGTCTTTGATAATTCCTCCATGTTCCGCCTTACTTCCTACCATGAATCCACTGACATCTTGAAGGAACACAAGAGGAATTTTCCGTTGATTACAATTCATGATAAAACGGGCAGCTTTATCAGCCGAGTCTGAATAAATCACTCCTCCCATCTGCATTTCACCTTTGGCCGTTTTAACAATTTTCCGCTGATTGGCTACGATTCCCACAGCCCAGCCATCTATTCTTGCCGTAGCACAGATGAGGGTCTTGCCATAGTCTTTTTTGTATTCGTCCAGTTCTCCTCCATCGACCAATCCACGAATAATTTCGAGCATATCGTATGGCTTTACACGATCCAATGGAAATTTTTGCAAAAGCTCATCCGCTGAATAAGCTGGCTTCTGAGATTCTGTCCTATCAAACCCTGCTTTTTCACTAGCGCCCAGTTTATCGAAAATTCGCTTGATGGCATTCAGACAATCTTGGTCTGTGTCGTATTTGTTGTCGGTTACACCGGAAATTTCGGAGTGGGTAGTAGCACCTCCTAGAGTTTCATTATCGACCGTCTCTCCAATAGCCGCCTTGACTAGATAAGACCCTGCAAGAAAAATCGAGCCTGTCTTATCCACAATCATAGCCTCATCAGACATGATGGGGAGGTAGGCGCCTCCCGCCACGCAGCTGCCCATGATAGCGGCTACTTGGATAATTCCGAGGGAGGACATTTTTGCATTATTTCTAAACTGTCTACCAAAATGCTCCTTATCCGGAAAAATTTCATTTTGCATAGGCAGAAATACCCCTGCACTATCGACGAGGTAAATGATAGGTAATTTATTTTCCATGGCCACTTCTTGGGCTCGGAGGTTCTTTTTGGCAGTCATGGGAAACCAAGCTCCCGCCTTCACTGTAGCGTCATTTGCTACGATGACTACCATTCTACCACTGACATACCCTATCCCGGTGACTACCCCGGCAGAAGGGCAGCCTCCCTCCTCTTCATACATACCATCGGCGGCAAATTCTCCGATTTCTAAAAACTCAGACTCCTTATCGATTAAATAAGCGATTCGTTCTCTTGCCGTCAATTTTCCTTTTTCATGTTCTTTGGCAATCCGCTTGGGACCACCTCCTTGACTGACTCGTTTTGATTTTTCTTGGAGAGTGGTCAAAAGAGCATCAAATGACACTGAAGTAGCTGTTTGGCTCATAATTACTATTTGGGTTTATTTATTTCAAACTCCAATCTACAAAAGGAAGTTTGGTTTATGCTAAACAACAAAGCCCTTTCCTACACTAGAAAAGGGCTAAAAGTCTGACTTTCAAAATAAAATCATTTTCCTTCGATTTGATTTTTATAGTCTCGGATAGATCGGAAAATTGCCGAGGCCATGTATTCCTGCCCGGTCTTACTCATCAGAAAGCGTTCTTCATTTGAATTGGAAAGGAATCCCAACTCCACCAAAACAGAAGGCATGGATGGGGTCCATAGCACATAAAATGGTCCCTGCTTGACTCCTCGGCTCTTACGACCTACTCTATTTTTGAATTGGGTTTCGATTTGATCGGCCAGTGTCACTGAATTTTCAAAATAAACCTTTGACATCAAATTAAACATCATGTAGGATTCAGGAGAAGTGGGATCAAAACCTTCGTAGTTTTCCTCATAATTATCCTCCAAAAGAATTACCGAATTTTCTCTTTTGACTATGTCAAAATTAGCTTCGAAATGCTTGGTACCCATCACAAAGGTCTCCGTCCCAAAAGCAGATTTATTCGCGGCCGAGTTGCTATGAATGGATACAAAGAGATCTGCTTTATTATTATTGGCGATTTGGGGTCTTTCTTTCAAAGTTGGGAAGCTGTCATCTTTTCGCGTGTACACGACCTCCACATCAGGCAAGTTTTCCTCGATATACTTCCCTACCAGTAGCGTTACAGCAAGGTTGATGTCTTTCTCTCGAGACCTAGATCCCAGATTACCAGGATCTTTGCCTCCATGACCTGCATCTAATACGATTTTTTTCATCCTAAAAGCAGGCATCATCGTTTCATTAGGAATAAAACCTCCAAAGACAAATGGAATTAATAAAATCAGACTTAGAATAAATTTTTTGTTTTTGGGCCGTTCCATGAGGGCAATAAAATTAACTTTACGCGAAATTTCACTCAAATTATCTAAAGCGCAAGCAACAGTGCAGGGATTTAGGCTCCTTTTATTTTGTTTTTTATCCTTACTCATTTTGCCAGAGCAGGTACTTGCTCAGCGAAGTGGTCGGGCTTTGGAAAAACCCCTCAGGGCTCCCGATACCTTGGGACTACCTCGTGTAGAAATACCGGATACACTTTCAATTGCTGCAGATACGCTTGCATTAACTGATTCGGCAAAAATTGTGCCTAGGAGTAGCATCACCTCAGAAATTACCTATCATGCGGAAGATAGTATCATTGCTGATTTTTTGACCAATAAGCTCTACCTATACAAGGAAGCATGGTTTGAATACGGTCAGATGAGACTCGATGCAGATGTGATAGTCATCGATTGGGAAAAATCAGAGCTTTATGCAAGTGGAGTCACGGATAGTTTGGGAAATATCAATGGCAACCCTTTCTTCAAAGACGGCAATCAGGTCTATGAAATCAGAAAGGAGATGCGCTATAATTTCAAAACTCAAAAGGCCATCATCAAAGATGTCGTCACCGAGCAGCAGGATGGAATCCTGAGAGGAGAAACCATCAAAAAAACCGATGATGGAAGTATCTACCTTGACCATGGCTATTATACTACCTGCAAGCTGACCGAGCCGCACTGGCATATCTCCTCTAACAAACTCAAATCAATCGAAGGAAAGCAGATCGTATCCGGACCATTCAATCTGTACTTTAACGGCATCCCTACACCGCTGGGACTGCCCTTTGGTATCATCCCGAATACGCCTGAAGAAAAAGCTTCTGGAATTATTTTCCCTAGCTACGGGGAAGAACAAGTCCGAGGCTTATTTCTGAGGGATTTTGGATACTATTTTGCTTTCAATGACTTTATCCACGCGAGAGTTACAGGGGATATCTATTCCAAAGGAAGCTGGGGAGTCAAATCTCAATCGGTTTACAAGAAAAGATATCGCTACAGTGGGGGATTCAATCTAGACTATCAAATCATCAAGTCCGCAGAAACTGATGAAAACCCTCTGGATACCCGAACCTTTCGTGTGACTTGGAATCATACTCCTGAGAGCCGGGGAACAGGTAGATTTTCAGCATCTGTCAATGCAGGAAGCACCAGCTACTTTAACAATGTGGTAAATCCCACCAACTTTCAAAATAATATTCAGTCGGATCTCCAATCGTCTGTCAACTATACCAAACAGTTTGCCGGTACCCCATTTTCGCTCTCCTCAAGTATGCAGCATTCCCAATCTGTCAGTACAGGAGAAGTCAGGCTTCGATTACCGACGCTCAATGTGAGTATGAACAGGCAGAACCCTTTTCAGAACGTGAAATTTGAGCCGCTCAAAACCCTTAACATTGCCTGGAATTTTGATTTCCAAAACTCAATTTCTAACAGAATTCAACCCCCCTCGCCCATTGATCCAGAGCTTGGCGGAAATAATACACCTCAGTTAATTCCATTCACGCCTGACAACTTTGGCCTATTATTGCGAAATGCAAATAACGGTGCACAGCACCGAATCCCAGTTCAGTCGACCTTCAACCTCTTCAAATATTTCACTGCAGCCGCATCGGCTAACATCACCGAACTTTGGTATTTGCAAAGGTTAAGCTACTTCTACAACCCTGCCTCCGAGAGGGTCGATCAAATCGTCGAAAACGGCTTTAATCGAGTGACTTTTTATACCAGCTCATTCAATTTGAATACCAATGTCTATGGATTTTTCAATTTCAAAAAGGGCAAAATACAAACCATAAGACAGCATTTGCAGCCTACTTTTGGCTTTAGCTACACTCCCGATTTTACAGATGAATCCTTTGGATACTTCCAACGCGTCCAGAATAATGCAAACGGCGACACAAGGCTATACAATAGACATCAAGGGTTTATTTTCGGAGGTGCACCTCAGGGTGAAGCCAGGTCTCTGACAATGTCCTTGAGAAGTGTATTGGAGGCCAAAATCAAAACCGACGAGGATAGCACTGCAGAAGCAAGTACCAAAAAAATACCATTACTGGAAAACCTGAGTATTAATTCATCCTACAATTTTGCAGCGGATTCTTTCCAGCTTTCTAATTTCAATATCAGTGCTAGAACCAGCTTTTTCGATCGAAAATTATCCATCAACCTTAGTAGTAATTTAGACCCCTATGCTACACGAACCTTCACCAATACTTCGGGTAATGAAATAGTTCGTCGGGTCAATCAATTTGCCTGGAAAAGCGGACAAGGGCTTGGTACGATCCGAAATGCCTCACTTAATATGAATGCATCGATCAATCCCGGAAATACCCAAAACCCCAATGAAGTTCGGGATGAATTGACCAATCAGTTTCTCCAACAAGGGGGTCAGATGAATGAATTTGTGGAGAGTCAAATCAATCAAATAGTCAATGACCCCAGTCAATACATCGACTGGAATATTCCTTGGAACCTGACAGTAGGCTACAACCTTGCCTACAGTAGACAGACCAATGGAAACACCAACATAACACAAGCGATGAACCTGTCAGGCGATGTTTCTTTGTCTGAAAAATGGAAAATCAACTTCAGCACAGGAGTGGATATTCAAGCTAAAAATATCACCCAATCTATGATTGGAATCGCTCGAGACTTGCATTGCTGGCAGATGAATGTCAATTGGGTTCCTTTCGGTCGATTTACCTCCTACAACATCGATATTCGAGTCAAGTCCAGTATCCTACAGGACCTCAAAGTATCAAGAAGGAGGTCGTTCTTTGATCGATAAGATCATCAACACGACCTCCTTAAAAACTCTTTTTAAAGCTTACTCGCTATCTCTTCCTCATTGAATCCCAAAGTAAGGCTGCCATCCGGATAAGTGATCACAGGCCGCTTAATCATACTGCTATGATCTACCAAAATCGGTAAAGCCGTTTCAGTAGATTCAAGAGCAGTTTTTTGATCCTCAGTCATTTTTCGATAGGTCATCCCTTTCTTGTTGACAAGGCTGGACAATTCGGTCTTCTCTAGAAATCCTGCAAGTAACTCTTGACTTGGTTGTTGTTTTTTGTAATCAATGAAATCATAACCTGCTCCCTTCGAATCTAAAAATTCAAAGGTTTTCTTCATGGTATTACAATTCTTGATTCCGTAAACTTTAATAGACATAGTAAATTTTTATTTAAGCTGAATGGATCTCTATCATACTTTCACGGTGCGCTTGAAGTATTTGTGTAATCAAATCATCTCTCAAAGCTGTGGATAAGAAAAGGCTTTCAAACTGAGAAGGCGCCAAATAAATACCTCGCTTCAACATGGCTTGGAAGTATTTTCCAAACAGCACGGTATCTGATTTTTTGGCCGATTCAAAATCCACCACAGGATCATTACTAAAAAACAAACTATACATACTTCCCAGATGGTTTACCGTATAGTTGTAGCCGAGCTCTAAGTTGATCTTCATGATTCCTTCGGCTATTTTTCGCCCTATGGTCAAAAGCTCACCGTAGAGTTCACGATGGTCATTAAGATGGTGAAGCATAGCAAGACCCGCTGCCATGGCGATGGGATTTCCTGATAGGGTTCCCGCTTGGTAAACTGGCCCGGCAGGAGATACATGTTCCATGATTTCCTTTTTTCCTCCGTAGGCCCCTACGGGCATTCCTCCTCCTATAATCTTACCCAGAGTAGTCATATCAGGAGTCACTCCGAAAAGTTCCTGTGCCCCGCCTGGAGCCAAGCGAAAACCAGTCATCACTTCATCAAAAATCAACACAATACCTTCACGCGTACAAATCTCTCTCAAGCCCTCCAAATAACCTGGCATCGGCGTCACTAATCCCATATTACCAGGGACTGGTTCCAAGATCAAAGCGGCAATTTCCCCCTTGTTGGCATCGACTAATTTCTCAATAGCCTCCAAGGAGTTATATGGAGCCAAAAGTGTATCCTTTGCCGTCCCTTTGGTCACTCCCGGTGAATCGGGATTCCCCATGGTAATGGCGCCCGATCCTGCAGAGATCAAAAATGAATCTCCATGCCCGTGGTAATGGCCCTCCATTTTAATGAATTTGTCACGTCCTGTATATCCGCGGGCCACTCGAATAGCTGACATGGTGGCTTCGGTACCGGAGTTGACCATCCGAACCTTCTCTACAGAGGGAACCATACTGACAATGAGTTCCGCTATTTCAATTTCCTTTGCCGTAGGTGCACCAAAGGAGGTTCCGCTATCCATCGCATCAATGACCGCCTCTCTGATGAGGTGATGATTATGCCCCAGAATCATCGGGCCCCAAGAATTGATCAGCTCAATGTATCCGTTGTCATTTTCGTCGAAAATAAATGCACCATCTGCTCGCTTGATGAAAATCGGATCACCGCCAACTGCTCGAAACGCACGAACTGGAGAATTGACTCCTCCTGGAATAAAATTCTGAGCATGGGCAAAAAGCCGCTTGCTTTCTGAAATATTCATGAATTAATTTATGGGTTTTAATTCTCCTGCTTCCAAACCGAAAACAGGAACGTATTGATTGGAATTGCTGTCTTTGTAATCAAAGCCCCAGGTTAGTCTACCAGGCAAAAAGTCTTTTTGTTTTAAATTTTCTCTTAATTCCCAGCCTGAACTAGCAGAGGAAAAGGAATCCAACCAATAAATCAACTCTGTGCCTAAAACTGAATTGACAGAAGGGAATACTAAATAGCGATCGTAAAACGCCCTTCTGTAGACCTCCATCTCCTCGGTACCAAAGTGGGGAGAATTGTTGGAAATAAAGTAGAAGTTTGGAAACTCGAGCATTTCATAATTGGCAAAATTAAATCCAAGCCAAGAATCCATCACTAAAATGGGAACCTCTGCCGTCACCGATTCGATATAGGACAAGGTCGGCTGCGCAATAGCAGGATCGTCCGAAAGCAAAATGACTTGATCTACCAAAACTTTAGCGCTATCCCTACTCGGCAAAATCCTTAAATCATTCAAAAAACTCGAAGCATTTCTCGGATTTAAAGAAGATTTCTGAATCAAATTAAATCCTTCGGCAGCTAGCTTTGCTTCTAAAAACTGGCTCAACTGCTCATCACGACTACTGTTTGAAAAACCTAAGGCCACTCGATTTCCCCAATTTCTCGCCTTTAGATTGCTGACGATTCCATTTGCTAAATCCTCTACAGATGGCCGGAAAAGGTAACTGAACGCCCTATCACTGAAGCGGTCTCCCAGATTGGAAAGGGGGTGAACGAAAGGAATTTTAGCATTTTCAGCAAAAGCACTGACTAAATCCGCCTCATCCGGATAGATGGGACCAATAATAAGGTCTGCATTGGCGATCGCAGGATCTTTGAGAATATTTCGAAGATGAGCCAAATCTCTTTTGGAGTCGAAGCTGACCAAATTTACTTTTTTTCCTTCCTTGACAAGCTGCCTTACTCCAAAGCGAATACCTTGAAATAATTCATAGGTAAAGGATCCCGGGTCCAATTTGCCAAATCGAGGATCTTTAGCATCTGTAAAAGGCAGAATGACCACTATGTCCAACACATCATTTTTTTTGCCTTGGCTGATACCTTCGATTCCCATTCCCTGCATCTCGTAGAAAAGTGAACGCTCGTCCGAAGAAAGTATATTTTTCTGGCTCAACACATTGCTCAATGCTGCCCGGTAAGCAGGCAAATCTTGGAACTCACGGATGTTTTGAGTGAGAAAAGTGGTACTGCTCTGAATTAAAAAATCGTACACCATATCCTGCATGGACTCATTCAGATCTGTTGATTGCAAATCCATGGCTATACGCAAAGCCTCAGTTCGCTGCTCATTTTGGAAGTAAGCCTTGGCCAAAAGGTACTTTGACTGATTTTGGTTGGACCAAGACTGAGAGGCGAGTGGCTGAAGCCAACCAATAGCCCTGTCGATTTGATTTAATTCCAAAGCCGCTGATGCGGAGTAAAAAGCAGCATACCGAGATAAATTCCCATATTCTTCAGGGTTTAAAAACTCCTGAAAAGCTTGAATCGCTTCAGTATAGCTTTGTGAGTTGAGTAATACTTTGGCCCGCTCAAATCCCTCAGGTAGGTTTTGAGATTGGAGCTGAAGGGAAAACAAAAAAAACGCTAGTAAAAAGAAGATCTTTTGCATGTATATGGGATATAGCTAGACGGTGGGACAAATTTAAACCATTATTTCCAAACCCAAAGTTCGGGCCGAAATACCCCTACCATGAAAAAACCCGAAGAATGCTCTCCGGGTTTCTATTTTTTTGAAATAAAGGATAATTACTCCCATTCGATCGTCGCTGGCGGCTTAGAAGAAATGTCATACACCACTCGGTTGACACCTTTTACCTTATTGATGATTTCATTGGACATTTTTCCAAGAAATTCATAAGGTAAATGAATCCAATCGGCAGTCATTCCATCTACTGAGCCAACCGCCCTCAAGGCTACAACACGCTCGTAAGTTCGCTCATCTCCCATCACTCCTACGGATTGGATAGGAAGCAAAATCGCTCCTGCCTGCCACACTTGATCATAGAGCCCGTGATTTTTTAATCCCTGAATGAAAATATGGTCCACTTCCTGTAGCGTAGCAACTTTCTCAGGAGTGATATCTCCCAAAATACGGATGGCTAATCCTGGGCCGGGGAATGGGTGTCTCCCGACGATAGCCTCCGGAATCTCCAAAGCTCTCCCCACTTCTCTTACTTCGTCTTTGAAAAGCGTATTCAAGGGCTCCACCACAGACAATTTCATGAAATCAGGCAGACCTCCCACATTATGATGGGATTTGATAGTGGCTGATGGACCTTTAACTGATACCGATTCGATCACATCCGGATAGATGGTTCCTTGCCCTAGCCATTTGACACCGTCGATTTTATGTGCTTCATCATCAAAAACCTCGATAAATGCTCTGCCGATTGCCTTTCGCTTGGCCTCAGGGTCAGAGATTCCTGCTAAGGCATCGTAAAACCGCTGCTTGGCATCTACTCCGATCACATTAAGCCCCATATCCTTATAGGAATGAAGGACTTCTTCAAATTCATTTTTGCGCAGCAGGCCATTATCTACAAACACACAGGTCAATTGATCTCCGATAGCCCTGTGAATCAACGTAGCAGCCACAGAAGAGTCCACTCCTCCGGAGAGCCCCATGACCACTTTGTCCGAACCGATTTTTTCTTTCAGTTCTGCCACACTAGCATCAATAAATACATCCGAAGTCCAATCTTGCGAACAGCCAGAAATAGAAACTACAAAATTCCTCAGGAGATTCTTTCCTTCGGTAGAATGGGTCACCTCAGGGTGAAACTGAATTCCGTAGGTTTTTTCTCCTTCGATCTTAAATGCTGCCACTTCTACCGATGAGGTACTGGCGATGACCTCAAATCCTTCCGGCAATTTCTTGATGGTATCGCCATGCGACATCCACACTTGAGAACCGTGAGTCATCTCTTTCAATAGGTCATGATGCAAATCAATGTGATCGAGGTTAGCTCGTCCATATTCTCTGATCGTAGAAGGCAATACTTCACCTCCGTATTTGTGGGCTAAAAGTTGTGAACCGTAGCATACACCCAAAATCGGAAGCTTCCCACGAAGGCTATCCAAATCTAAATCTGGTGCTCCTTCATCACGCACACTACAGGGAGAGCCTGAAAGGATGATGCCTTTGATGTCTTCCGTGATTTCAGGAACATTGTTATAAGGGTGGATTTCACAATACACATTCAGTTCTCTGACTCTTCGGGCGATGAGTTGGGTGTACTGAGAACCAAAATCGAGGATCAAAATTTGTTCTGCCATGCGCAAAGGTAAGCAGGACGAGTGGTTTGGTAAAGGTTGGCAAAGAAAATTTGGTGCAGTTTCAGATTTTTGAGAGTCAAAACATCAAAACTCGCTGATTTTCAATTATTAAGATTTTTTATGTTAATAAAACTAAATCATAATTCAATATTTATCCTTTAGGCCACATCTTTACTGCGAACCAAAAAACTTTTACAATGAAAACAAAAACTACTATTCTGCTAATGTTTCTTGCGATATTTCTTCATTTCGGGCTTCAAGCTCAAGAAAAAGAAAAAATAAGGTACACTTTCGGTGCAGGTGCTACCCATGATGGAAATTTACTCCTTTGGGGGCTCAATTTTGTCAATGAGGTGGACATTCCGATCAGTAAGCGTTTCACTTTCACGCCATCGCTTACATTTTATCATTCCATCGGTACAACTGAGCCTAATGGCCGTTTTGCCTCACAAAAAAGTGAAGACTTTTCCTCTGGTATTTTCTTCAATCCCAAGCTCAAATACGACATCCTTCAAAAGAATAATGGATTCAAGCTTTCCCTCTCTGCGGGACCATCACTAAATATTGGCAGCCAGTCTTTTGTCAGCCCATTTTTGTTTTCGGACCCCGATGAACCAGAACTTATCCTTTCTTCCAGAAGCTTTGTCAGATTGGGCTTATGGATGGAGCTAGAGGCTGAGTGGAACACCAAAAACCCCAACATCAAAAATGGAGTTGGACTATCGGTTTCGGGATATGAAAAATACATGCCTTGGTACATCAATGCCACCTACAAAATCAAGTTTAAATCCTTTGGAAACTAGCGGAATATTTGATCAATTGGCCTAAAAAAAGCTAAAACTGGATTTTCTACTAAAAGCTGATTCCAGTCCTCGTCTTGGAATCCCATTTCATTGAGGATCGGGATCAGCTCTTCGAAAATCGAGGTGAAAGGTTGGAAATCCCCGCCTTCAGGCTTGGCAGGATCATACCATCCTGCATCATGAGAAATCAAAACACGGTCTAAAAATCCGTTTTCCTTAGCATAAAGTAAGCGCTCCACATAAGGATCAATTCCCCATCCTATTCCATCCAAACTGATCCAAACGCCCAATTCGGCAGCTTTTTGGTAGTTTTCAAAATCTTCCTCAGCTTGAGCATGAACCCATACAAAAGCCGAAGGATCTATTCCCATTTCCTGAAGAATCGCCACTTCTTGCGATGCTGTCATCCAAGTTCCTGTGTGAGAAGCGATTGTCAGGCCAGTATTCTGATAAGTCAGCCCTGCTGCCCTGACCAGTTTTTGGTCTACGGAGGAAAGGGGTTCCGATTCATTGACCGAGATTTTGATAAAAGTAGGTTTGATTCCGGTTTCCTCAATACCATTTTCAAATTCAGCAGTCCAGCGATTGGATAGCTCCTCAGCAGATTCTGTCAATGCGTGTGCCGGTAAATATTTCCCCTCCACGGCTCCATAGTATCCCGTATTGGTGAGAATTTGAATTCCGGATTTCTCGCTGAGTTGCTGTAGCAAAACAGGGTCTTTTCCCAAATAAGAAGGAGTACATTCCAAAATCGTCTTTACCCCGTACTTTTTTACCTCCATCAAATAAGGAAGTACTTTTTGCACCACAGAGTCCCTATCCCATCGGTCCAAACTCACGGAGTCGGCTCCGATAAAATCCACGAGCATGTGCTCATGAATCAGGATTAAACCCAGAGAATCAATGGAAATATCTCCTGTCACAGAATGAATCAAGACAGGATCCTCTTGCTCATTCTTGGATTGGCAGGCGACAAAAATGAAAAGTATCAGGATGGCTTTTAGGTTTTTCTTCATCTTCCGGGCATGTTTATCACGAATGAAGATACCAGAAAAGCACTAAAATTACGATTTACTCTTCCTCTTCTGTTCCAAAAAGCGTCTGCAACTCTACCGCATCGATTCCTTTCTCCTCTTGAAGAAAGCGTACAAAAGAGGCTGTACTGCCGTGAGTCAGGTACACTTTCTCGGCTTCTGTGGACTCTATTGCCTGAATTAATCCCTCCCAATCTGCATGATCAGAAAGTACAAATCCCCGATCGGCAGCTCGTCTCCTCCTCGTTCCGCGAACTGCCATCCAACCCGAACATATCCCTGTTCGATAAGGTGAAAACCGCCTCATCCATGGTGTACCAAAGGCAGAGGGAGGTGCTATAATCATCGCTCCTTTGAATTCACTTTTTGGAGTTTCTTGGGTGACTTTTGGGACATCGGGAATTGCTGTTCCATGAGCCAGCAAAGCTTGGTTAGTATTCCAGACCGCCCCATGGACAAAAATTTTCCCAATACTTGGATCGAGATGCTTTAGGATTCGCTGAGCCTTGCCCAAAGAGTAAGCGAAAAGCACCGAATTGCGTCCTTCTTGAGCATTGGTTTTCCACCAAGAATTGACCTGACTAAAAATTTCCTGTTGAGGTTCCCACTTGTAGATCGGCAAACCAAAGGTGCATTCGGATACAAATTCATGGCACTTTACCGGCTCGAAAGGAGCAGATAAGCCGTCATCTTCTACTTTGTAATCTCCGCTGACTACGGCTATTTTACCCTTGTGTTCCAATCTGATCTGGGATGAACCCGGAATATGACCGGCAGGATGAAGGGAGATTTTCACCCCGTTCATTTCGATCGTCTGAGCATAATCTACTGTTTCCAAACTGATCTCAGCACCAAGCCGAAGCTTCATCACCTCGGCAGAGTCATGATGGGCCAAGTAATGCTTCATCCCCCATCGGGAATGATCCGAATGTGCATGCGTAATAACTGCCCGATCTACCGGTCGCCATGGATCGATAAAAACCCCTGCAGGAGGGCAAAAAAGTCCAGAATCGGTAAGCTCAAGTAGTTTCATTTTAGTCGAGTTTCTATCATCACTCACCTGAGTCAAAAATGTTTATCGGAGTTCATAAAAATATAAGGTCTGTGCATCTCGTTCGACAGCATTTGGGTCCTCCCCCGGCTTGGCATTTACGGAATACAACAGGTCTTTTTTTACATTAAGTTTGATGGGCCATTCTCCTTCCCAGATTTTATCCTTTCCTTTGAAAATCTGGTAAACGGGTGTCTTATACTTCTTCTTTAAGGCCTGATATTTTTCATCACCTACTACCCGACGATCTAAAGCATCCACTTCCTCTGCTGGTGCAGCCCTCAAATACCAGGTAAGCAAATGATCATTGGAAAAGACAAAGTTTTCATAGCGAGAGCCCTTGAGCTCTTCAAAGAATAACCCAAAATTATCCCCTGGGCTAGGATTTGTATTTTTAAAATCCTGCCTGGGATTTAAATGCAAAGAATCTATTAGCACCAATTCCGGAAATTTGTATTCATACAAATAGGGGGTCATAAAAAACTGAAGGTAAAGTTTATCATCTCGAATCAGGGCATTAGCATCGTAGGAAAAATATTCTCCGGGATCATTAAGATAATTTAATGATTGGGGAACGGGCGCTGAAAACAATTCATTCGACTCGTGATCTGAGACTTTCAAAAAATCATAGACATCCATTTTCCATTGATCATCAACTCGGATTTGATCAATATCTGATTCCAAAAATCCAAATTTGAATTGATAATTTTTGTCAACCACAAAACCAGGGGTATCTCCACTCATTCTACTTAAAATCCGTACATGGGCCATTTTAAAATCCTTTAGAGTAAATTTTAAATCATATAGGTAAGTACCCGAGAATGTTTCTACTAGGATTTGATCATCTCCCACAAATCTACACGCTGAAAAATAGCCTGATTTATAGCTATTTGGACCATCTCCTGTACGGTTGGCAGTGATTAGTATTTGTCCTGAGGGATCAGTTAAAATCAATTCATTGCTTTGAAAATCGAAAAACAAAAAATGCTTTCCATCCTCACTGTAGTCGAGCAGCGTAGGGACAACCAAGCGATCAATTTGCATGCTGTCTACCAAGGTTAATTCGGGAATTTGACCTAATTTTTCTTCTGCATTCTGATTGGAAGTTTCGCAAGAAAACAAACAAAAAGTAATCAATGCCAAAAGGAGATAGGTTTTCATGTTTCTAAAATTTTCTTCAAAAAACGAAAACTTAATTTAATTTCAAAATAGACTACTTCAGAAAAATCAAATTTCTTCTACCTCACGATCTGATTTTGCATAGCTTAATCTCCCTAGTTTTTGCCCTACATGATATTCGTCCAGACCGGAAACTGTCACTGTTTCAAGAATATTCAAATCCAATGAACCATCAGCTCTCAGCCCTTTTTCATCTACAAAAATATGATCTATACTGCCTATCACCAGTATAGTCTGATTGACCTGAAGTGTCTGAGTTTCTACCAAACTACAACCTAGCCGAACAGGGCTTCCTTTGACAAAGGGTGCGGGAAATTCTTCAAAATACTCAGGATCGATCCCTGTACCTTCAAATTCGCTTCCATCCCATCTAGCAGAAGTCCAATGGGCTTCCTTGTAAAATTCCGGACTGACTTGATTCAATGTAAAATACCCTGTATCCAAGATATTTTCCAGAGTATCTCTTTTGACTGTGTGTGGACGCACCAAAATCCCCACCAAAGGAGGGGATGCACCGATGTGGAATACTTGAGAAAAAGGAGCGAGATTCGTTTGACCTTGTTTGTTTTGAGTCCCAATCAAATTCAAACTTTTATATCCTGAAAGGCAATTGATTAGGTTTCTTCTGAAAAAAGAATCCGATTCCAGAATACTCTCCTTGGAAAAATACTTCATCATCGCTGTATGGCTTCCTCGATCGAATCGCAGTATTTGATATCCAATTGATCAATGATGTTGTCAGGATAGGTTTCCAAGATTTGTTTTTTTGCGATTTGAACCATTTTCTCAAACCACTTCTCATCAGGAAGAATTTTTCTGTGAGTTTTCACCCCGTACTGAAGCATTTCTTTTTTCCAGTGGATGAAATACCATTCCATCGTAGGCTGATGGAAAGCGCGTAGAGAGCGCTTATCGAATATAAATTTTTCGAAATTACCCGCTTTGACTATATCCCCAATCTTATGAAAAGCTTCTTTGAAGTCATCTATAGGAATGTAATCCGCTAGTAACTCACAGATGACGATTTTTTTGTCAGTGTTGACAAAAACACGTGTATATCTCTCTTCAAAAGCCAGTTCAAAATCTCGCGTTTCGGATGTAAATAAGGTGTCGTTCATAGCAAGATGATGGAATTAGTATAAGGTTTTTTTACGCTGATTTTCAGAACGATTCACTTCATCTTTGAATTGCTCCAGTCGAACCTCGAGATTAGAAGCATACTCCAAAGTAGTACGCATCATGTCCTGTTGCGATCTGATTTGCTCTTTCAATCTGGCAAGTTCTTGGTTCACGTCAGCCAATTTATTTTCATATTCTTTCTTCAGCCTTTCTTTTTCAAGTTGGGCTTTCCTCAACTCTTCCTTAAACAAAAGGAATGATTCAGGTGGAGTCTTCATATTCACAGCTCTATCTCTTCGGGACCATACCCATGGTTAGTACAATATTTTAATAGGAATTGTTTAATCATTTATTTCAAATTGGACATTCCCCCATCCAAATGAATGATCTGACCCGTCATCCAAGATGAGGATTCTGAAAGCAAAAAGACGGTAGCATTGGCGATATCCTCAGGACTTCCTATTCGGCCTAGGGGATGTCGCTTATTGCTTGCCTCTTTTTTATCTTCTGTAGAAAGCAGCGTAGATGCAAGCGGCGTATCCGTCAAGGATGGTGCAATAGCATTAACACGGATTTTGGCAGGTGCCCATTCAGCAGCTAATGAGCGAGTCAGTCCCTCTATGGCTCCCTTGGCTGCTGCTATTCCCGCATGAAAACCCATTCCCGTCTGCACTGCAACTGTACTGTACAATACGACGGAAGGGGAAGTCGATTTTTTTAATGCTTTCATACAAGCCTGAAGCACCCTGACAGCACCCAAAAAATTAATATCTAATTCTTGCTGAAAATCAGCTATCGAAATTCTATGAAAGGGTTTAAGATTGATCGTACCAGGTAAATATACTAATCCATCGATCGTATCAGGAAGATTCGGAATCTCATCAAAATCTGAGGCGGTGTCCAACTCGGTTGTTCCATCACCACTTTTAGAATATAAAAAAAGACGGGCTCCCTGAGCTTCCAATTGCTCGACGACAGCCTTACCTATTCCAGAATTCCCTCCGATTATTACAATATTTTTTTCTTGCATTATTTCTTGTTTTGATACTCTATAAATCAATTTGAGAAGCTTTTTGTTTGGACAAAAACAAAAAAACCGGAAACAAGCTCCGGTTTTTAAGTTGGTTTAGCTTATTTAAATTATTTCTCCATACTGATGTATTTCAGAAATTCATTTCTTGATTGCTCATCCCTTTCAAACTTACCTGAATAGAAAGAAGTGACCGTGGAACTGTTGGTATCATTGACACCTCTTGAGCTTACACACATGTGATAAGCATCCATGATGACCGCTACATCTTCAGTCCCCAATACTTCTTTGAGTTCGTTTCCGATTTGCACGGTCAATCTCTCCTGTACTTGTGGACGCTTAGAGTAATATTGTACTATCCGATTGATTTTAGACAGTCCGATTACGTTACCATTTGAAATGTAAGCGACATGTGCTTTTCCGTAGATAGGCACAAAATGATGTTCGCAATGAGAATGAAAAGTGATATCCTTTTCCACTAGCATTTCGCTATACTTATATTTATTTTCAAAAAGCTTTGCAGCCGGTTTGTTTTTGGGGTTGAGTCCCGCAAAAACTTCTTTGACATACATCTTTGCGACACGATGTGGTGTACCCTTCAAGCTGTCATCTGTCAGATCCAGCCCGAGAATATTCATGATCTCGCGAAAGTGTTTTTCAATTAGCTCAACCTTAAGATTATCATCCATCTCAAAAGCATCTTCTCTGAGTGGGGTCTCAAGGGAGGTTCCAACATGCTCCTCTCCGATTTCCTCGAAGGCAGCTCGGGCTAAATCAATTCCCATCGTATTCAACATAGTTTCTTTCTGTTTCATAAAGTCGAATTATTAATTCGAATTTCCGATCAATTTTTTCCCTCAAAATATTCCAAATAACCACTGCAATATTTTCAGCAGAGGGGTTGAGTTCTTTGAATTCATCGGTATCCAAGTTTAGGTTTTTGTGGTCAAATTTATTTAATACATGCTCCTTGATAAGATCACTGAGCTTTTTCATGTCATACACATATCCCGTGACAGGGTCTATTTCGCCTCGAAGCTGTACGATCAAATCATAATTGTGGCCATGATAATTAGCATTATTACATTTACCAAAAATTGACTCGTTTTCTTCAGCGCTTAGCGTAGGATTATTGAGGCGATGCGCTGCATTGAAATGTTCTTTACGGAATACGGATACTTTCATCATCATAGGAAACAGCAGTATTTTCTATTTTGTTTAATTATTTTCTTTTTTCTTTAAACAAATTATTCAACCTACTGCTATTCAATTATTTATTTACTTAAAATTTTCTTCAAAATTAGTACATCATCCTAGATCTTCAAGGATTTTATTTTTACCAATTAATGAACGATTTCTAGTACTTTGATAGTTCATTAAACGGCTACAGATTATTTCACCCAAATCACCCCAGTCCTATGCCCATCATTCAATTGACTTCATTGTTGCTATTGCTGTCCCTACTCAGCCCAAGGATTGACGGTAGGCTCAATCCGGAAATTCCCGCAGTAGAAATCCTTCCCGAAAAAGACAAATCCCTTTATGAGGTATTAAAAGCAAATAGCGCTGATGTCCCCGATCCACAAATTTTAGAGCTGGCACTCGAAGGATATGAAAAGCTGGAAAACCAATTGTCCAATCCTAATTTGACGATTATTGATTTTACACGGCCCTCTACCGAGAAGCGCATGTGGATTATCAACCCCAAAGAAGGCAAGGTACTCCTACAGTCTGTCGTGGCGCATGGAAGAAATTCAGGTCAGTTGATGGCTACTCAATTTTCTAATCGTCCGGAGTCCTATCAGAGCAGTATTGGATTTTATAAGACAGCAGAGACTTATCAGGGAAAACACGGCTATTCTCTTCGATTGGATGGATTAGAGAAAGGCATCAACGATCAAGCTAGAAATCGAGCCATTGTAATCCATGGAGCCGCCTATGCCACGGAGGAGTTTGCCAAAAATACGGGTCGACTCGGGCGAAGTTTGGGCTGTCCTGCCTTGCCCTCTCAGCTTTCTGCACAAGCTATCGATTTAATCAAAGAGGGTTCCTTGATGCTGATCTATGGCAATGACGAGGCTTATATTCAAAACCCTCCCCTTCTGCAGCCTTGATTATTCCTGCAGTTTTTGCCAGAGCTGCTCATCAAGCCCATAGATGTCATTTTTAAAAAGCGCTTTACCCTGATCATCTGACCAATAGGTAAAATACATGATCCAAACCGGTATTTTTTGACTTAATCTTACTTCCGTTTCCACCGTCTGAGTCATTGCCGTTCTCACTTTTTCTTCCGTCCACTCCGGCTGCTCTCTTAGTAGAAACAATGCAAATTCGAGAGGCTTCTTCATCCGAATACATCCATGACTAAAGGCCCTATTTTGCCTAAAAAACAACTGCTTTGCAGGTGTGTCATGCAGGTAAATATGATGAGAATTTGGAAACATAAACTTCACCAAACCCAGCGAATTGTGAGGCCCCGGTTGCTGCCGTATCCAATAGGGGAAGGACCTCGAATTCCAATCTACAGCGGAAGGGTTTACGACTCTGCCAGCGGAAATTATTTCCATCCTGTTTCGCGTCAGATAAGAGGGGTCTCTACGCACTGCCGGTACGATTTCATTTCTAGTAATAGAGTTTGGCACATTCCAATACGGGCTGAAAATCAAATGACTCAATTCAGCACTGAAAATTGGGGTTTTATTTCTCACTGTCCCTACAATCACATCAGATGAAAACAGCGTATCTGCTCCATCAAGATAGGCCATTTTAAAATCCGGAATATTTACCAATACTTTTTCCCCTTCAAGCATACCTTCTGGAATCCAGCGCATACGCTCCAGGTTGACAGCTAGCTGTTGCATTTTTGTTTTTGGAGAGGCATTAAGCGCTGTCAGCGTATTTTTCCCAATGATTCCATCATCCTCAAGTCCAAAGTCAACTTGAAGCCTACGAACCGCCTGCCACATACTGGAGTCGTACAAATCAGGAATTGAATCCAGCCAAGAATAAAAACCGAAACCCAATTTCCTTAATCGCTGATCGATGAGCGGGACCTTTGGATGCCTGTCGCCCAGTTTGAGGACTTTATCAAGCCTAATCTCATCCCATTCCTCAGCAGCATGAAGCAGTTCCAGCTCTAGCTCCATCATGGTCTTTCTGCCCGCAGCATAAGCACTCAGGGATGGTCTTGCCTCTTCCAGAAGATTGGACAAGTACCAAAAACCAGTCACTCGCTTCAAAAAATCCAGAATTACTGCAGGCTCTCTTTGCTTTTTTAAATCCCAAATCCCAGAAAGTTCGGCCGGATCCACCTTGCCAAACTTCAAGTGATCGATCAATCGATAAAATGAAAGCGTCAAGAGCCCTTCCAACTCCAGCAAGTCTTTTTGGTTCGGAGGAGTTTTACGATCCAAAAATTGCTGGAAAAGTCGATCGATCTCAGATAATTCGTATTCTTCGGGATTCAATCCATCAAACCGAATCTGTGCGATGGACTCCTTGAGGTCAAAAGCCAGCTGATTGGGCTGAGTATCAGTGATCCAAATCAGTTGAAAATTTCTCTCCTCATAGAAAGAGTAAACCAAAGCATGCTC
This sequence comes from Algoriphagus faecimaris, assembly GCF_900101705.1. Classification (GTDB taxonomy): domain Bacteria; phylum Bacteroidota; class Bacteroidia; order Cytophagales; family Cyclobacteriaceae; genus Algoriphagus; species Algoriphagus faecimaris. The sequence continues at coordinate 100,379 of NZ_FNAC01000014.1, forward strand.
CTTAGGAGATAGGGTTTGTTTTTTTCTTTCTAGAAAATGAGTCAAACCTTCCTTTTCTGTCTGGGAAAACGAAAAAGTAGCCAAAAGGCTAAATCCTATACAAAAGAGGAGGAAGAGGCGCATGACCTATTCGACCTGAAAATTCTGATATTTTCTTCCCAAGGTCCAAGCATCTTTGAGCATGGATAGAAAGTCCCCCATTCGATGCAGCGGAATAAGATTAGGACCGTCACTGAGTGCTTTACTGGGTTCCGGGTGAGTCTCAATGAAAAATCCATCGATACCTGTAGCCGCTGCAGCTCTTGCCAAAACAGGAGCAAATTCACGCTGTCCTCCACTACTTCCTCCTTGACCCCCGGGCTGCTGTACAGAATGTGTAATATCAAAAACTACCGGAGCAAACTGTCTCATAATCGGAAGTCCTCGCATATCCACCACTAGATTATGATATCCCAAAGAAAAACCCCGCTCTGTCAAGCATACATTTTCATTTCCGCCTTCTCGAACTTTTTTCACAGCGTATTGCATGTCTTCAGGAGCCATAAACTGCCCTCTTTTGATTTTTACGGCTTTCCCCGTCGCCGCAGCTGCCAAAAGCAGATCCGTCTGACGGCACAAAAAGGCAGGAATCTGTAGTACATCTACCACCTCTGCTACTTCCGCCGCTTGATAACTCTCATGGATATCCGTGACTAGTGGAACATCCAGTGCCTTGCCTACACGCTGAAGTACTTCTAAACTTTTATCCATCCCTATACTTCGGAAGGAGCCAGAAGAAGTCCTGTTAGCTTTATCAAAGGAGGCTTTAAACACATAATCAAATCCATTTTCGGCAGCCCATGCTTTTACTTTGGTGCCAATTTCCAGGCAGATATCAAAACTCTCAACGGCACAGGGGCCTGAAAAAAGAACCGGACGCTCGCTACCCAAAATCACAGAATCAGTGATCTTCATGGGGCTGGTATTTATATTCATCATTGGTGTTAATCTAAGTAAGACTGAATAATTGAGGGGAATTTCCCCTGCGAAAAAAGAATCAAATCGGCAGTTTCTCGGAATACTCCTTTCCCTCCCTCAAATCTTGAGATATAATGCGCCATAGGCTTAACATAGGTGAGCGCATCTAATGGAGCGACCGAAAGTCCGACCTGCTTCATGATAGGAATATCGATAAGATCATCTCCAATATACGCAACTTCTCTCAGCTCTATTTCTAAAGTCTCCAAAAGCTCTTCCAATTTCTTGCCTTTGTCCTTGATTCCATGATAATGAAAATCAAATTTAAGCTCTTCGCAGCGATTCTCTACCACAGGCGAGGATCTGCCAGTAATAGCCCCGACCATGATTCGATTTTTTCGGAGGTGCTTTACGATCAATCCGTCTTTTACATTGTACTTTTTATACTCGGTGCGGTGGTCATCATAGATGATTCCTCCATCGGTCAGGACTCCATCTACATCAGTGATTAGGAGTTTGATTTGGGAAGCTTTCGCTATGACCTCCTCGGAAATATCCTCGAAATAGGCTTGGATTATTTTTTCTGCTTCCATTGGATCGAATATAGGTCTAATCTTCTTTGCTCTAGATTTCTTACACTTCCCGCTTTACGCTGCTTGGTCAACAAGTCCAAGTCCACGTCCGCCACTATGGTAGTTTCGGCATTTTCAGAGGCTTGGGCCACGATAGAATCATGGGGAAAAGAAAAATCAGAAGGGCTATAAATAGCAGCCTGAGAATACTGAATATCCATATTCTCTACTTTGGGTAGGTTTCCCACCGAACCTGTGATAGCTACATAGCACTCATTTTCTATTGCCCTGGCTTTTGCACAGGTATTGACACGCAGAAAGGCGTTTTTGGTATCTGTCCAATAAGGCACAAATAAAATATCCATATCCTGCTCGGCTAGAATTCTACCCAATTCGGGGAATTCGACATCATAACAAATCAAGATACCTACCCTACCGGCATCGGTGTCAAATACATGGATACCATTTCCTCCCTGCAGTCCCCAATAGGATGCTTCATCAGGTGTGATGTGAAGCTTGTATTGCTTGGCCTGTGTACCATCTCTGCGACAGAGATAGGAAACGTTTCTGAGTTTTTTACCATCGTACTCGGGCATGGACCCCGCTATGATGTTGACATTATACGAGACTGCCAAATCACTCATTCTACTCACAATCTCATCCGTATAATCGGCAAGATTCCGGATGGCTTCTGAAGCATCCATGTCGTTAAACTCTGACAGAAGTGGCGCATTGAAAAATTCGGGAAGCAAACAAAAATCCGACTTGTATCCCGAGACGGTATCCACGAAAAACTCCACCTGCTGCATCAAGTCGTCCACATTGGAGAAGCGACGCATTTTCCACTGCACCAAACCCAACCTCACGATCGACTTTTTATTACCGATCAGCTTTTCATCCTTCTCATAGTAAATATTGATCCACTCGAGCAAGGTTGCGTAAGCCCGCGAATCCTTATCCTCAGGTAGGTATTTGGTGATTACCTTTCTTACGTGAAATTCATTGGCCAATTGAAACGAAAGTACCGGATCAAAAACCTCGCGATTTTTGACCAAATCGATGTACTTCCTTGGAGTCATTTCATCGGCGTAGTTGGTGTATCCAGGAATCCGTCCACCCGCGATGATAGACCGAAGGTTGAGATTTTCACAAAGCTCTTTTCGGGTATCGTACAAACGCCTGCCGAGACGCATTCCTCTGTACTCCTGATGGACAAAAACATCCGTCCCATACAAGGTATCTCCCTCTGGATCATGGGTGTCAAACTTCCCATATCCCGTAATCTGATCGTAGGTATGATTGTCCCCAAACTGGGCATAATCCACAATGATACTAAAAGCGGATGCTACTACTTTTCCATTATCTTCGATACAGATTTGTCCTTCCGGAAAGGCTTTGATCTGATTTTTAAGTTCCTGTCGTGTCCAAGCCATCCCTTTATCCTGATAGATGGACATCATGATTTCTCGAATATCTTCGTAATCTCCAGGCTTAATATTTCGGAGTTTGAGACGATGCTCTAATTCTTCTCTTTTCTGACTCATTTTACAAAATTAACTAAATTCAATCAAAAATTTCAAAAGCGATAGTTTGAGCATTGGAAAACAAAATAATATACCGAATACCAAAACTATTTGAAATTTGATAGGGTTAGGCTGTACTTTTTTAAGTATTATTAGGATCAAATTTCGATAATGTCCTGCGATATTTCATGCAAAACGATTCAATAAATAATTCAAGTGACAATTCCTCAAGTTTGATCCAGTGGCTGGAAGATGTCATGAATATCAGTTTATTTCATCTTGGCGATTCTCATCTGACTTTGGGTTTGTTACTGGCTTTGATATTTTCATTTGCCGCCCTATTTATCATTTCAGAATGGATCAGAAAATTAATGGTCCACCGGATTCTCTCCCGATACGATTTGGCTACCGGAACCAAGCAATCCATTGGGACCATGGTCAAATACGTGCTGATCATCATCGGTGTTTTTACCATTTTACAGACCAATGGGATTGACTTGAGTGCTCTCGGGGTTTTGGCAGGTGCCATCGGGGTCGGAATCGGGTTTGGTCTTCAAAATATCACTAATAATTTTATTAGCGGATTAATTATCCTTTTCGAGCAGCCGATCAAAGTCGGCGACCGAATCGAAGTTGGTGATGTGACCGGAGATGTGATCAAAATCTCCGCCCGGGCTACAATGGTCGTGACCAATGACAACATCACGATTATTGTCCCAAATAGTCAGTTTATTGATTCCCAAGTGATCAACTGGTCGCACAGTGATCGGATGGTTCGGTTTAATTTTCCGGTGGGTGTGGCCTACAAAGAGGAACCACAGCGAATCCGAACACTTCTGCTCGAGGTCGCTAAAGAAAATGACGGAGTGCTGACCAAACCGGAGCCCGACGTATTGCTTACAGAATACGGTGACAGCAGTATCAATTTTATTTTGAGGGTGTGGACTTCGGAATACATCAACAAACCGGTGGTGCTAAAAAGTCAGCTTTATTACGCTATTTTTCAAAAGTTTAAAGATGCGGGAGTAGAGATCCCATTTCCACAGCGTGATATTTACATTAAGTCTGCTCCTACGGATCATTCCTTATCAGAAAAATAATCATGAATCTGACGAGTGAAAATATTCTTTTAATAGGTTCTAGTCTATTGATCATAAGTATATTGATTGGTAAGTCCTCCTCAAAATTTGGCGTTCCGATTCTCGTCCTTTTTCTAGCACTTGGCATGATTGCCGGGTCAGACGGAATTATCGGGATTCATTTTGACAACCCCACTATTGCTCAATTTATCGGGGTGGTTTCGCTTAATTTTATCCTTTTCTCGGGAGGATTGGAGACTGACTGGAAAACAGTTAGACCAGTCCTTTGGGAAGGAATCTCACTATCCACGGTTGGCGTTTTAGCCACAGCGCTTTCCTTGGGTCTATTTATCCATTTGGTAACTGATTTTACTCTTTATGAAGGATTACTGCTCGGCGCTATCGTGTCTTCTACAGATGCAGCAGCGGTTTTTTCGATATTGAGATCGAAAAGTATTGCCTTAAAGTCGAATCTACGCCCAACTCTTGAACTCGAGAGTGGCTCCAATGATCCCATGGCCTATGTATTGACGATTTCATTTCTTTCTCTGGTAATCAATCCCGAAAAATCAATATGGGAAATTATACCGGTATTTTTAAGTCAAATGATCATTGGAGGTTTGATAGGTTTATTGTTTGGAAGGCTAAGCAAAAGCATCATTAATATGATAAAGCTAGGCTTCGAAGGACTCTACCCAGTCATGATGATTGGAATCATGTTTTTTGTTTTTTCGTTTGCGGATTTTTTAGGGGGAAACGGATTTTTGGCAATTTACATTGCAGCAGTGTACATTGGCAATCAAGAATTAATCCATAAGAAATCCATACTTAAATTTTTTGACGGAGTCGCTTGGTTGATGCAAATCGTCCTCTTTCTGACCTTAGGACTTTTGGTTTTCCCTTCCCAACTACTCCCTTATTTGGGCATAGGGATTTTAATTGCACTATTTCAGATCATTTTTGCAAGACCCATTGGAGTTTACCTTAGCTTATTTCCATTCAAAATGAAAAATAGACGAAGGTTATTCATTTCATGGGTTGGGTTGAGAGGAGCTGTTCCGATTGTATTTGCTACATACCCTTTGATCGCAGGGATAGATAAAGCCCCAGCAATCTTCAATATCGTCTTTTTCATTTCTTTATTATCTGTCCTTCTCCAAGGAACTACTCTTGGACTTTTTGCCAAATGGCTCCATGTAGCACTCCCCGAAAAAGCAAAACCAAAACTTCCTATAGACCAAATTTTTGAAGAGAGTACCAAAACAAGGATGGAAGAAATCGAAATCAAAGAGGGCGATTATCCCGTAGAGAAGCGTATTGTAGATTTGGGTTTCCCCAAAGGAGCAATCATTGCAATGATCAAACGAGGGGAAAACTACATCACTCCAAATGGATACACAGAAATTAAAGCTGGGGATATACTTATTGTACTATCTAGTGATGACAAAGTGATAAAAGATGTTTATAAATCTCTATCTTTCAAGATATAATACTTTTGAAATTGATATATAAGCAGTATTTTTCGAAAAATCAGCCCTAGCTGAAAATAAGTCCATGCGTGTATTTCTATTCTTGGTAGTTTTTTTTATCATTCAAAGTGGCTTTTCCCAAAGCTTCTACCGCTACCGTTTTGAGGAGCCTTGGTCATTTTCTGCCAGCTTGGGTCCTACACAGTATTTTGGTGAGCTTTATTCCTTCTGGAAATACAATGAAGGCGTACAGCCCGACTGGAATGCCAACGTCGCCTTTCACTACACCTTTGGCACACACTTAAGAGCTCGGGGAGAATTTTCTTACATCAAAATGTCCGGACAGGATCCCCCTTCCGATCCTAGAGCCTTCCGTACGCCAAGGGATCTTCATTTTCGTGCTAGAAACTGGGAAATGACTGGAATAGTCGAGTACTATTGGTATCCGGTCAAAGTACCTAACATCCACCGTCCACTCTGGAATCCCTACATTTTCTTTGGCATCGGCATGTCGACCAATAATCCCGAAGCGCAACTCGATGGGGTCTGGAGGGACTTGCGTCCGCTACAATTAGAAAACAACCCTTACGAGCGATACATCACGGTATTCCCTATGGGATTAGGCTTGAAATACAAGCTCAATGTTTACATGGATCTGATCATTGAGGGCAACTACCGCTTTACCCTCACCGATTACATGGATGATATTTCAGCCTATAATGTGAGTGAGTTTTATTTGGATTTGGTGGATGATTACGTCAGTGGTAATAATCCGGACAGGCTTAGGCTAGCCATTCGGAATCCTGATTTTTTGGATGACAATGGAATGCCCGATGTGGCTAAAATCCTGAGAAATAACGGGCGAGTTCGCAGAGGATCAGGGCTACGTCATCGCTATGATGGCTACATGACAGTCAATGTGGGACTGGAGATTCACTTCTCGAGAGACATCTTCCAAAACTGGATCTTCCGAGACAGAATCAATGAAAAAAGATTCCGTTTCTGGTAATTTTTGGATGGAGATTAAAGACCGAAGACAGGAGATAGAGGACCCAGCTACGGCTGACGGCTGAAGTTTTCTTTAAATGGATTTACAAGCTGATTTTAGGCGGTTTAATATCTTTATATGCAAAGAAGCTGACGATCATAATTTTTTATATATATATCCGCTTTCTTACCAGTAAGAAGACTGAACGGCCTAAAACAAGGCTGGAAGTTCAATTTCAGGGAACTTCGGTCTTCCAACCTAATAAGCAAAGGAAATAAGGTTACTGGTGTTATTACGGATAATCATGATTTTTTATTATTCCTTTAAAAAACCTATTTTTCATTTGCTGTACCCACGCTATCATCTAGGGCAATAACAAATGAGCGACTTTAATTATTGGGAGTTTCTGGCGGGTTTGGGAATCTTCCTCCTTGGCATGGGCCAAATGGAAGGAGCACTCAAGGAGCTCGCCGGGAAATCATTTAGAAATCTACTTCAAAAATTTACCAATAAACCTTGGAAAGGCATATTGGTGGGTACTGGGATTACGGCTATTTTACAAAGTAGCTCTTTGGTCACTTTGATGGTTTTGGCCTTTTTGGGAGCGGGTATTTTAAACCTTCATCATGCCATGGGCGTGATTTTAGGCGCCAATCTCGGCACAACGATCACCGCTTGGATTGTGGCCACCTTCGGATTCAAAATCAGCATTGCGGCCATTTCATTTCCTTTTATTGGATTTGGATCATTGATGACTGTCTTTTTTGCGCAGCGGACCATCCTCAGAAACCTCGGTTTGTTTATGCTTGGTTTTGGTTTTCTGTTTTTCGGAATAGAATTGATGAAAGGATCGATTGAGGAAATCGCCAATCAAGTAGCTATAGAGCGATTCAGAGAAGTGTCTCTTATCGTTTTTTTAATCATCGGTATCCTGCTTACTGCTTTGATTCAGTCGAGTTCGGCCACGCTAGTCATACTGCTTTCTGCGATTAATGCTCAAGTGATAGGATTGGAACAGGCCGCGGCAGCGACCATAGGCGCAAATATCGGCACGACCATCACCGTGGTATTAGGGGCCTTAGCAGGAACCCCTGACAAAAAGCGCTTGGCCCTTTTGCATTCCTTATTTAATGTCATTTCCGGACTCTTGGTGTTCATCTTCCTCCATCAGATTATGGATTGGATCCTGAGTCAGGAAATAGGAAAAGATCCCTTAATCGATCTGGTACTATTTAACACCTTTTTGAATCTTTTTGGAATACTGCTCTTCTACCCATTCCTCCGTCCTCTGGAAAAATGGCTTAAACATCGATTTGTAGAAGAAACACAAGCAGTGACCTCTTACATTCAGAATGTCGATATCGAGATCCCCGAGGTAGCCATCAAAGCATTGGAGAAAGAACTGGATCAGTTATACCAAAAAACCAGGTTGTATATCAAGCTAAACTTAGGCCTGGAAAAACCTGATCACAAGGACAGCTTCTGGTCCAAGGTCCTCGGGAAACCCTTTGAGCAGATAGGGCTTTATAATAATATGAAAGCCATAGAGGATGAAATCACAGCTTACCATCTAAAATTACAAGCGAGTAGCATCAAAGAGGAAGAAGCAAAGCAACTCACCTCCATTATGCTTTCATTGCGGTTGATGATTTTTGCGGCCAAAGACTTCAAGGATATCTCTCATAATTTGGCCGAACTTCAAAACGCCTCCCGCAACCTGCCCAAAAATTTCCTGAAAAAAGTCCAAAGGATCAGTACCGAAGTTCTACAAAATATCGAGCAGATCAATCAAAACACCAATACCGTATTGGAAGTGCCTCAGTGGCTGAGTGGACTCGAGTCCATGGCGGACCAATTAATTGAGGAAACCTATGAGGAGGCAAGAACGCATAAAACCGATGTGCCTTTTTCTACGCTTACCAATGTGACGAAAGAGTTTCTCAGAGGGCTATACAATTTGGGTGCTGCCGTATTGCACCGACAGCACCCAATCAATGAGGTCATAGATCAAGAAACACTTGCCAAAGCACCTCCTAAGGATTAAACCTTCACACTCAATATTCCCAAGTCACCCTTGAACAAGATGGTCTCAGTGGTACTGATTTGATAGGTCGGGCTCTTATCATGCTTGCCTGTGACTACGGCAAGCCACTTGATGCCGGACTCTTGGCAGAAGCCTAGGATACCTTTTTCAACTTCACCGTCATTGTAAGTATGCTGATGAAAGACAATCTCCTCATTTCCGGATTGGAAAAGATCCATTCCTTTTTTAACCTCATCCGAGGAGGTGAATTTGTCAGGCGTATTGACAAACAGCAGGTGGACACTGGATTTGAAAGCCTTCACCAAGGATTTGATTTTTGCAAAAGCTTGTTTGGAATCAGGATGGAAAGTAGATGCAAAGGCTATTTTTCTGAAATCATTACCATCCAACGCTTCTTTCACTGCCAAAACAGGGACAGTTGATTTTCTGAGAACTTTTTGCAGGGTAGAACCGATAAATTTACCCTGACTGTAGCCCTTACCGTAAGCCCCCATCACGATGAGATCTGCAGAAAACTCCTCCGCTACTCTCAGGATCAGCTCATTGGGTACTCCGATGCGAACCTCCTGCACGATGTCAGCCTTAGCTGGAGCGACTTCATGAATATAATCCGGCAAAATTCGCTCAGCCTCTTCCTTCTCCTCCCGGAGTTCGGTGTATTTCAGCTTTGCCTCATCGGAAAGCTTGTCATAATCCACTTCAGAAGGAATGACGGTGACACAAATTATTTTAGCCCCTGATTTTACGCTTACTTTTTGGGCCGTTTTCAGAGCCGCTAGAGAATAGGGGGAAAAATCGAAAGGAATGACTATCGTTTTCATGGCTAGGTTGTTTTTGATTCATAGCAAATCTCTCAAAATTCACGGCCTATTCTGGTGAGGGATATCACTGGGAAAAATGATAAAAATCAGCAACTTAGAAAATCGATTTCCAACCCAATGATCCTATCGCCTTTAAAAAAAAAGTAATTTATCCTGTTTAAAACAACACAAACAGGTGATTTCCAAAGATAATTTCGGCACCAATAGTCCATTACTAATCAAAAAAGCAGAACTTGCAATGCTATTTCAGCCCCTACTAAATTCTCCGCTATACCAAAATGAGCCCTAAAGTGACAATCAGTGTATTGATGGCGGTGTACAATACGCCCTATGAGTTGGTGAAAAGAGCACTCGACTCTGTCATGAATCAGGATTTTAAGGATTTCGAACTCCTCGTCATCGATGATGGCAGCGCACTGGACCTGAGCCAAAAACTGATTCAGTATGGCATGGCTTACGAAGATAAAATCAGCTATATCCGAAGCCAAAACGTAGGACAGTCCATCGCGGTCAATCGTGCCGTTCACTTTGCCAAAGGAGAATACATCACCATCATCGATTCGGATGACGAATACAAGTCCAATCACCTCTCCTCCTGTCTTCTAGAAATGAAACATGCGGATCTTATTTCCTCCCTGACAGAAACAGTGGTCTCCAGTTCGGAAGATTACTACGTAGTCGATAAGCACGATTTGCAAAAAAACATCCACGTAGATGACTGTATTCTTTTTGCTACTCTTTTTGGAAAAAGAGAGGTCTTCAAAACCATCCATTTCGAAAACCGCTATTCTGCCGATTCTTACTTTTACGAGCAAGCCTCCAAAAAATACAAAGTCAAAAAATCCCCCAGCAGAACCTACATTTATTACAGAAACATCGCCTCCAGCATCACCGCGCTCCACAAGCAAAGTAGATCGCTACAGCCTTAATCATGGATAAAATTTATGGGAATTTAATTTGTGCCTCATTATTTACCGGCGCCTACGATGTCAATCGCAACGAGATACTGCCCAATGATGATTTTCGAATCATCGAAAAATGGTGTCAATCCATCCAAGCTCTCGGTTTGAAAGGCCTCGTTTTCCACAATCATTTTACTGAGAAAACCCTTTCTTCCGCTAATCCGGACTTTATCCAATTTATAAGGGTGGACTTTGAAGGTCCACTCAGCGCAAATGCATTTAGGTACCTGGTGTATGCTGATTTTTTGAAAAAACACTACACTCAAATCAAAAACATATTTTTCACAGATATTGCGGATGTGGAAGTAGTAAAAAATCCTTTTGAAGATTCCTTTTACACCGAAAACCCCATGAGTATTTTCTGCGGAGATGAGGAAGAAACCTTGGATAATCCCTGGATGAAGGCGCACAGTACCCACCTTCGAAATCAGATTCCTGATTTCACCTCCTATGAACAGGCCAATAGCCATCAGCAGCTGCTCAACTGTGGCATCATCGGAGGAAAAATAAGCCATATCCTCCCCCTGATGCAGCAGCTCAGCTACATTCACCGGACCTACACCATTACCAATCAAACACCCTATACCTTGGATATGGGCGCATTTAATTATGTAATGAGAACAGCTTTCGAGAATCAAATCAAGCATGGGCCGCCCGTCAATACCCGATTCAAAAGCTATGAGTCAGCCCGAACCGATTGCTGGTTTAGGCATAAATAATCCTCGGAAAAAACAGCCGACCTTCGCCTTGCGGCTGAACCTACTTCAAAGAAGACTTAGAGCGTCAACTCCATTTTCAAGTCACAGCGACAGTACTTGTCCTGCCCTTCTTTAGAATCGACAAAACCCAGCTTCCGGTAGATTTTCAGCGCCGCCTCCAGTTTGGTATGGGTATATAGCTCCACCTTTTTGGCTCCCAATTCCCTAGCTTTCTCCAAAATCGCCTTTCCCAAAGCCAATCCTATCCCCTTTCCCTGTGCAGATTTTTTCACCCCCATCTTGATCAACTCATAGCGTTGCTCATCCACTTTGGACAGGCCGACGGTCCCCACGATTTCTCCGGCCCACTCGGCAAAAAGGATACATCCCCCCTGATCTAAAATCGTAGCTTGAGGATTTTCCAGTTGTGCCCTGTCAAAGGGCTCGACCGAAAAAAGCGCTTCTACCCACTCTTGGTTGATGGACTTAAATTCATTTTTAAGTTCCTCCCGGAAGGGAATGATATTGATTGCCGACATAATTTTGGAAGGTTTGAGAAAGCGAATTAGAAAATTTCTGCTAGATTAGTTTTCATAAAGCAAAAATCCTATGAAGAAATTTATTTTAATCGCAATGGTACTTTTTGGTTATTCCCATTTTAGTCAAGCCCAAAGTCCCGAAGAAAAATTGAAAGCACTAGGGCTGGAACTGCCCGAAGTCAGTCAACCCATGGCCAATTATGTCAAATGGAAGCAGGTAGGCAATGTACTTTACCTAGCGGGCAACGGTCCCGATGTCTATGGAAAAGTCGGTGCCGACCTGACACCCGAGCAGGGCTATCAGGCAGCCCGGGAAACCGGACTCGAGATCCTCGCCGTACTCAAAGCCGCTACGGGAGATTTGTCCCGCATCAAGCAATTCGTCAAGGTCCTGGGAATGGTCAATTCAGCCCCCGATTTTACGGGACATCCTGCGGTGATCAACGGCTTCTCCGATCTGATGGTAGAGGTCTTTGGCGAAAAGGGCAAACATGCCCGCTCTGCAGTGGGAGTTGCGGCTTTGCCCAATGACATCGCTGTAGAGATAGAAGTCATCGTCGAATTGGAAGATCAATAATCAGCGTATTCCCTCTTTTGATTTTGCTACTCAATAGAAAATGTGAATTGAATTTCGCTAGTGGAACGTCAATTGAAACTAAGAGAAGGTGTATTTATCCCCCGTATTTGGGGGGTTGATTGGATAAAAGGTGAATTAAAAAGTAAGTTGTTCTTCATGCAAAAAGGCCAAGGTGCAAATAGGCACATTTGGTTTTTGCCGACCCACACTTGCCTTGTGAGCATACCCCAAAAATTGGGGCAGTAAATTAAGTTAAAAATTAACCTTTAAATTTACTGCGATGACCACAAGAAGAAAATTTACCTCGAAGTTCAAGACCAAGGTGGTTTTGGAACTGTTGAAAGAGCGCTCCTCACTTGCCGAGCTTGCTCAGAAGTATGAACTGGCACCCCAGCAGCTCAGCAACTGGAAACGTGAGTTTCTCAACGGCGCCGAAGAGGTCTTTGAAAAAGGCGGCAAAAACAAGAAAGATCCGGCCGATGAAGAGAAAGACCAATTGCTCAAAACCATTGGCAAGCTTAAAGTTGAGGTTGATTTTTTAAAAG
>NZ_FNAC01000040.1 GCF_900101705.1 Algoriphagus faecimaris
CACAGGAAGCACATTGAAAAGAAAGCTTGTTTTCAAGCCAATAATGCTTGATTCCAGTACATTTCTTACAGATGATTCCTTGCTTGATCCTTTGTGATTTGATGAATTCAACACAGGAAGCCTCGTCAGGAAACCGATTAATGAAATTGATAATATTCATGGTCAAAACCGTTTATTTTGACCTAATTTAAATCGAGTTAAACCCTTAATAAAGCAATTGACACCAACTGTCAAAAAGAACTTATTTGGCTACTGGTGACTTTGCGGATATTCATAGTTTCTTATCATAAGTTTTCTAAAATATCCGAAAACCCATTTTATTTCGCTAAATCTACGGGGGACTTTCCATTCTCCATTTTGACATGGAGATCAGCACCGCTTCTTACTAATAATCTGACTAAATCTTTGTTGCCATTGTGGGCTGCTGAGTGCAATGGAGTGACTCCTTTTTGTTGTTTGGTATTGACATCAGCATGGTATTCAATTAGGAGTTTGGCAATTTCAAGATTGGAACTGGCACAGGCGGAGTGAAGTGGAGTGACCCGAAAAGAATTATTGGAAGGGACGTTTGGGTTGGCATTCTGAATTAAAAGCAAACGGACAAGTTCCACATGTCCAAAATAGGCGGCTAATCCCAAAGGTGTAAATCCATCGGCTGAAAAGCTGTCGATTAATTGAGGGTTTTTAGAAAGTATCTTTTTAATTCCATCCACATCGCCAATGCTAGCTAACTCATGTAAAGTCAATTCATCTAAATATAATTTCAAGAGTTTGACTGCTTCAGAATTCTTGCAATAAGCAGCAAATTGAAGTAATGAAATCCCCTGCTCGGTCTTCTTTTTTGCCAGGTTAGGATTAGTATTAAGAAGGGAAGCCAAATACTGGGTGTCGCCCTTTTGTATAGCGTCTAGGGCAGCCTTCATTCCTTTTTCTCGTTTAAAATCTTTGCTGCGCGCTCTTCCAGATCATTGAGGTCATTTTTCTCTTTGATCGTTTCCCTGCTCATTCTCAAAATCATTTCTGCATGCTTGACGATTACTTCTTGTTGGGGTTTCCTTTTAGCAAAGAAATGGATAGTGATTAGAGCCTCCATCAGACGAATAATCACTGCAGGACTTCCGATGGAAAATTGCCGTATCTGATTGAATGCTGCATCCATCACACCCTCAAAATCTAGGGTATCTGCGATAATACGTAAGTTTTGATCTTGATCGAACCGGTATTGTGATGGAAATTTCACATCTGCCAAGTAGCTCAGCGTGGAGGATAAATTATCAATACAGGAAATAGCCGTGTAGGGGTCATTTACTCCGGGGGAAAGGGCGCGAGCGGCAATCTCCACCATCTGGTGAATGGAGTACTCGAGATCTTGCTGAGCGGTTTTTGTTTTTCCGATGACAAATTGATCATGGATTTTTCGTAGAGTATTTTCTTTCAATTCCTCTTTAGAATAAATTTTCCCCAGCTCTTTTCCTTCAACCAGATAGCTTCCCGGCCTATTGTTTAATTCCAAAACCAAGTCTTCTTGGCTAATTATTCCCATTAAATTCTCACTGTCTGCATATTGTAGGTAGCCGCTTTTCGGAGATTCAATTAGAAATGTTTTTGGATAAGAAACTAAGATTTTTTTAATATCCAATGCTTCAGGATTATCTGGTTCATTTCCCATTTTTTCTGGAAAAAGCGTTTTTACCTGGATGGCAATAAAATCCGAAATGTCAGATACTACCTTGTCTGCCTGAATACTTATAGCGATTTGATGGATGAAAACTATTAGCAAAATAATATTGACCACAGTCGCTAAAATAGCCATCAATATGGCTAAAGAGGGGATAAAGGTATAATCCTGCTGATCTTTGATCGAGTTGAGCACCAAAAGACAATACAAATAGGTGGAAATGTAAGCTCCCAAAACCACCTGATTGAGACGGATATACATGAAGTTTTTGATCAGTCTTGGGCCAAACTGAGAAGAAGCCAAAGTGAGGGCTACCAAGGTGACTGAGAACACCGTTCCGGCAACACCAATCATAGCCCCCGATATAGTGGTGAGAATACTTCTTGCGGAATCTAGATTTTGGACGAAAAAAAATCGAAGAATTCCTTTTTGGTCAATTTGGATCAAACTGTCGACATACACCATTCCAACTGACAAGGCGATGGAAAAAAAGATCAATAATACAGGAATAAACCAAAAAGAGGCTTTGAGTTCATTCCAGAAAAAGAGGAGTTTTTTCATAGGTAGGGAAGAGTTATAAATTGTGCCCATTAAGGATCATCCCATCCTTAACCGTCTTGAGATAAGTGGCGATTTTACCATCTTCTCCGATTTCGCAGACCCGGTAGGAGGGGAAAGGATTGCCCCAAGACCCTCCAAAATGTCCCGACCACAGGAACGGTTTCTTCTGGTAGAGCATCTGTCCATCTATGTCGTGATCATGACCATGAAAAGTCGCCTTTACATTTGGAAAACTTGTCACCAAATCAAGAAATTCGCTGCAAGCGATACCATGACGCGTCCAGTCATTTTGGGAAATATGGATAAAGACAAAAACCTGATCCAGGACCTTGTACTCTTCTAGTTTGGATTGAGCAAACTCCAAATCAGCACAGAGGTAATCCCCTTTTTCATTTGAGCAGTCGAGTAGGATGATCCCGACTTGATTCTGATGGATAAATGAAAAATTGCTGGGTCTCCCCCAAATCTGCTCCCAGGCAAGTAGACTCACCCGATCATGATTTCCTTTGGTGGTGAAGTAGGGCATGGAAAGTTGATCATAGACCTTTTTCACCGCGGACATCCATTTGGGGTCATCGTGAATGAGATCCCCATTGAACACCACAAAATCCAAATCCTTTTCTTGGTTTAGTGCTTCGATAAGTTGCCGATGAGAGTTTTCAAAATCCGTGTTAGGCTGCCCATAATGTCCATCAGAAGCTGTGATGAACTTAATTTTGGTTTTCTTCGGGAAATCCATTTTCCCATAGAGTAAAAAGGGCATAGTCATGATTGAAGAGCTTAAAAGACTGATTTTTTGGAGAAAGGGTCTGCGCTGCATGATGACAAGATATTTTAAAAAGGCAGAAAGAAATAATAAAAACCCAAAAAAACACCTGATATTTTGACATTATAGAGGCATTTTTTTGGAGTGGTTAATAGTAGTAAATTTTTAATATTTAGTAATTGATACTTAACTATTTAACAGTAAAGCTTTGGAGATAAAAGATTTAGAGAAGATCTTTACAAAAATTAATAAGATCCCCTAATAAATGAGGACTAAGTTTTGGTCTATAGTTTTATTATTTCTTTTGTATTTCTCGTCAAATCATACCCTGATAGCTCAATGCACGGATTGTGATGTGACGGTTGATGGAAACAATCCTCCTGTCGGCATTTTTTCGAATGGAGCGAAAGTTTGTATAACGGGTAGTCGGACGAATCAGCTCAATTTTAATAATCGGAATAATATTCAGGTTTGCATAGCAGATGGTGTCTCGTGGAATGGTGATTTTAATCAATTATCCGGCCTCAGTGAAATTCAAAATTTTGGATCATTAACCTTCAATTCTAACCCAAATGGGAGTTGGACAATCCTCAATTATGGAGCATTAGAGTTCAGTCAAAATCTTAACTCTAACAAGACCATTTTTAATTATGGTCAAATGACTGTGAACGGTGATTTTGATATTAATTCAAATGCTAGAC
Organism: Algoriphagus faecimaris; assembly: GCF_900101705.1. GTDB lineage: Bacteria > Bacteroidota > Bacteroidia > Cytophagales > Cyclobacteriaceae > Algoriphagus > Algoriphagus faecimaris. Next base: position 3,707 of record NZ_FNAC01000040.1, read on the forward strand.
TCGAAAGTAACGGCACCCTATCCATAAGTGGAAATACCAATTTCAATAGTAATGGTCAAGTGGTATTGGTAGGAGAAACTTTTGTAGGGGGATCCGTTGTGGTCAATTCTAATACTGACATCAAAATGTCTGGAAATCTTGAAGTTTCCGGAGCGCTTCAACTCAATTCCAATAGCTCTATTTCAGGAGTCAATTCCAATTTTTGTAACTTTTTATCAGTGGGAGGCACTTTTTCCAATAATGGAGAAATTCGAGGTAACGGTCTTACATCCCCTAATTCAACACTTTTTGTAAATAAAAATCCTAACGGAAACGTATTGTCCGAGTCTGCAGTAGTAGGGGCCTGTCCAAGTGTTGATTGTGTAGAAACTTACACCATTACCACTACAAATGGATTCGATCAACTTTATATTTTTAATTGTACGGATACATTTTTAATTCCTGATTTATTGGCGGATGAGGAGATTTTAGATGTTGAGGTGGCATTGATAGCAGGTGCTGGAGGGGGAGGATTTGGTGAGGCAGCCGGTGGAGGCGGGGCAGGAGGTATTGTTACGGCAACTGGTATTTCCTTACGTGTAGGTCAAACCTATCCGGTTGCTGTAGGACCTGGGGGCTATGGGTCTAACGCTTCAAATCGGAGAGGTGAAAATGGTTTTGAATCAGTTTTTTTTGGGTTAACATCCAATGGAGGCGGGGGAGGCGGTTCTCAATCACAGGCCTCAAGAAATGGCACTGACGGTGGAAGTGGTGGAGGAGGTGGTGCAAATAATAATCCTGGAGGAGGAGAAGGAAACGGTGGTGGCGGTATTAATTCTGAAGGAAATTCAGGTGGAGAAGGAAGCCGAAAAGGGAATGGAAACCAACTTAATGGAGGTGGGGGCGGGGGAGCTGGAACTCCTGGAGAAGGTGGAGAAAATAATAGGCCTGGAGTAGGAGGAAATGGAGTTCCTCTACCAATTTTAAATGGTTTTCCTGCTATTCCCAATGCTTTTGCAGGAGGAGGCGGAGCGACAGGCCGAAATCCCGCCCAACAATATGGTAGAGGGACAGGTGGTTTTTCTTCCTCCATTAAGCTAGGTGGAGATGGAGATCATTTGGATCCAGGTGACTCTAATTCCGACGGAATAGGTCAAGAAGGTCGACCCAATACGGGTTCGGGAGGAGGAGCCGGCAGTGTAAGAGGAGGTGCAGGGTCTGCTGGAAAAGTGATTATTAGACTTTCTTATAGAATTCTTCCTTTGAAGTTTAGGAGTATTGAAGCTAATTACGAGGAAAATTCGCATTCGGTCAAAATCGATTGGTCCATGTTTTCAGAGGTAAAAGATTTGATGCTTACCGTACAGCGATCCTTTGATCAAACTAAGACTTGGGAGGCGATTCATAAGATTGATTCAATCGGGAACGAATCTGAGGAACTAGTCTTTTCTATCCGGGATGAAGATTTAACCTTAGCAAGAGATGTGGTTTTTTATCGAGTCAAAGCTGAAGGTTCCAAGGGTATATATGGGTACAGTAATATTGCTTCTGTAGAGGTAAACTCTCCAAAAAAGGGTTCTCTCTGGAAGGTCTTCCCTAACCCTATGGGCTCATCGGAGATTCAAGTCATTCCTGTAGATTATCCAAGGGAACTGGAAGACAAGATTGAAGTGTCTATTTCTGATTTTTCCGGTAGAACTTTTAGCTTTACCGCATCTGATCCGGAAGAATTGACCCAAAGACTAAATGAGTACTTTAAACTAGCTGAAAAGGGAATTTATATTCTTCAATTTATCGATTCTAGAGGTCCAAGTGTAATTAAGCTTTTCAAATAAAAATCCCTGCTTAATAGTTTATCAAGCAGGGATTTTAGTATTCAAACTAAGCTTAGCCGTTTTCTTCCACCCATTTTCTGGCACTGACGAATGCCTCTAGCCAAGGTGTAAAATCGTCTTGCCTATCGCTAGGGTAGTGGGCCCAGTTCCAGGGCTTCAGACTTCGCTCGATATGCGGCATGATAGCCAAATGTCTGCCATTTTCAGAGGCAATCCCCGCTACTGAATAATCTGAGCCATTAGGATTTCCAGGATACGTATCGTAGCTGTATTTCATGCCGATTTGATAGGCGTTTTCTGCTTCGGGCAGTTTGAATTTACCTTCTCCGTGGGCGACCCAAACACCTAGTCGCTGACCGCTAAGTGCGCCTAGCATGACCGTGTTGTTTTGAGGCACTGTCACATTGACAAAGGCAGATTCAAATTTATGGCTCTCATTATGAAGCATTTTGGCTTTTGTGGAGTTGGTCTTGCCTACTAGTCCTAGTTCGACCATCAACTGACAACCATTGCAAACACCTAAGCTCAGCGTATTTTCTCTAGCGTAAAAATTATCTAGCGCCTCTTTAGCTTTAGGATTGTAAAGGAATGCACCTGCCCAACCTTTGGCAGAACCTAATACATCCGAATTGGAGAATCCTCCCACAAACACAATCATCTGCACGTCCGAAAGGTCTTCTCTACCAGAGATCAAGTCGGTCATGTGGATGTCTTTGACCTCAAAGCCAGCAAGCCAGAGTGCATAGGCCATTTCTCGATCACCATTTACCCCTTTTTCGCGGATAATAGCTGCCTTAGCTTGGTTTTTTTGACTTCGGAAAGGATCTAAATTTGCCGCTTTGAAACTTCCTTCCCAATCCGAAGCAAACTCATAGCTTAGTGGCTGGTTTTTATAATTCTCAAATCGCTGTTTGGCGAGCTTTTCCCCACTTTGTTTTCTGTCGAGAAGATAGGAAGAACGATACCAGGTATCTCGCATTTCTGAGACCTCCATAGACAAACCAAGTCCGTCTAGGCTTACTTGACCGCTAAGATTTACATCTGCAATGGAAATAAAGTCCACATCATAGTTATGGAGAATGGCCCTTACCACTTCAGTTTCTTTTACCTGAATTAATACTCCCGGATTTTCGGCAAAAAGCGCTTTTACCAAATCTCGCTCTTGGAATCGCTCTGTTTTCACTTTTAATCCTACCTGAGCACTTGGGAAGCACATTTCCAAGAGGGAGGTGATGATTCCACCTGCTGAGATATCGTGTCCTGCCAAAACTAAACCTTGCCCGATCAATTTCTGAACAGCCATAAAGGCATGACCGAAGTATTCAGCGTCTCCAACGGTAGGAGTTTCTTGACCGATTTTATTCAAAACCTGATAGAAGCTTGAGCCGCCTAGCTTTGCGCTATCCTTAGAAAAATCAATCCAATAAATCTTTGAGCCTTCTTCAGCTTGGAGTCCAGTCTTAACAGTTTTATTGATATCAGCACATTCTCCCACAGTGGATATAATCACCGTACCCGGAGCATATACCACTTTTCCGTCTGGATACTTTTGGGTCATGGAGAGTGAATCTTTTCCGGTAGGGATATTGATTCCTAATTCTATGGCAAATTGGGATACTGCCTCGACAGCTCGATATAGTCGGTCATTTTCTCCTTTATTCTTTGCAGGCCACATCCAGTTGGCAGAGAGGGAAATGCCTTTCATTCCGTCTGTGATCGGCGCAAATACCAAGTTAGTTAAAGCTTCTGCAATTGCTAATCTGCTGCCCGCTTCCGGATTTGCTAAAGCTGCAACAGGGGCATGTCCGATGGAAGTAGCGATTCCCTTGTTTCCTGTGAAGTCCAAAGCCATTACAGCCACATCATTGAGTGGTAGCTGAATTTCTCCCACGGTCTGTTGTGTGGCCACACGTCCGGTGACCGATCGATCGACCTTATTGGTCAACCAATCTTTGCATGCCACAGCTTCGAGTTGAAGTACTTGCTCGATGTAGGACTTTAGCTGACTGATTTGATAGCTTCCTTCACTGAAGTTGGACTGAGTAGTAGCGTCTTCAAGGATTGTTTTTGGAGAGGATCCAAACATATACATCAAATTCCAGTCTACGGGTTTTTCGCCTGTTCTCTGGTTTTCAAACTTGAAATGCATGTCTCCCGTTGTCTCACCTACTACATAAAAAGGAGCTCTTTCACGCTCAGATAGCTGTTTGAGGGTAGGAATATCTTTTTTGTCCACGACTAATCCCATTCGCTCCTGAGATTCATTGCCGATGATTTCTTTGGCAGAGAGCGTCGGATCACCCACAGGTAATTGATCAATATGGATTGTGCCTCCTGAGTTTTCTACCAGTTCGGAAAGACAGTTGAGGTGTCCTCCTGCTCCATGGTCGTGGATGGAAATAATCGGATTTTCGTCGCTCTCAGCCATAGCGCGGATCACATTAGCTACCCGCTTTTGCATTTCAGGGTTGGATCGCTGAATGGCATTGAGCTCGATCGCATTGGAAAGCTCTCCAGTATTGAGCGAGGAGACGGCCGATCCACCCATTCCGATGCGGTAATTGTCCCCGCCCATAATGACGATTTGATCCCCGGTTTTTGGTTCTGCTTTTTTGGTGTATTTGGCATTAGTAAAGCCTACTCCACCTGCAAGCATGATGACTTTGTCGAAGCCGAATTGGATGCCTTCTTCCTCATGCTCAAAAGTCAACAATGAACCAGAAATCAAAGGCTGGCCGAATTTATTTCCAAAGTCTGAAGCGCCATTGGAGGCCTTGATTAGAATGTCCATTGGCGTCTGATAAAGCCAAGGTCTCTCGTCGAGTTTTTCTTCCCAAGACCGGTTCTTTTCGCTCCTTGGATAGGAAGTCATATAAACAGCAGTTCCTGCCAGTGGGATAGAAGCTGTTCCTCCCGCCATTCGGTCACGGATTTCTCCTCCGGATCCGGTAGCTGCTCCATTAAAAGGCTCTACTGTGGTCGGGAAATTATGCGTTTCTGCTTTGAGGGAAATGACGGTGTCGATCTCTCGCTGCTCAAAAAAATCTGCTTGATGCTGTGTCTTGGGAGCGAACTGAAAAGCTTTAGGCCCCTGCACAAAAGCCACATTATCTTTGTAAGCCGAAGCGATGCGGTTTGGATTTTTCTTGGATGTTTCTTTGATGAGCTGGAATAATGTCATCGGTTTCTCTTCTCCATCGATCACAAAAGTACCATTGAAGATTTTGTGACGGCAGTGCTCTGAATTAACCTGAGAAAATCCAAACACCTCAGAGTCAGTCAAAGGTCTTCCGAGTTGAGAAGAGACCTTTTCAAGATAGCTTACCTCTTCATCGCTAAGAGCAAGGCCCTCTTTTTGGTTATAAGTAGCGATATCGTTTACCTCTTGAATGGATTCAGGCTGGATATCGATATCAAAAATAGACTGAGAAAGTCCGTCGTATGCCTTTTGGAGCATGGGGTCTATTTCATCTCCTTCGGATAGAGGTGAAAATTCTTCTACACGTTGAATCCCAGAGATTCCCATATTTAGAGTGATCTCCACAGCATTAGTAGACCATGGGGTGATCATTTCTTTTCGGGGTCCGGCAAATTTTCCGGTGATTTCAGCATCTGATAGGGCTTTTGCCTCGCCAAAAAGCCAGGAGAGCTTAGCTAAATCATCAGATGCGAAAGGATGGGGAGTCTGTACAGCGTAAACGCTTTTTTGAGGGGATTCAAAGAAGAAAATCATGTCCTTGAGCTGGTAAGCTGCAAAGGTAAGGAATTGGTAGAAGGAATGGAAAAGCAAAAGATCAGAAAATCGATCACTTTTCCATTCTTTGTGAGAAAGGGTTAAAAATAGGGATTGCTGATAAACTGTTTACCGGAACAACATTCCTTTTGATCGATTCCAGTGTTTTTCAGCAGGCCCTAAAATAGACCGGTAATAGTACCATCCTCTTCGATGTCAATCTTTTCGGCTGCCGGTACCAAAGGCAATCCTGGCATTCTTAGAATTTCACCAGCTATAGGAATGATAAACCCGGCCCCGGCTGCTATTTCGAAATCCCGTATTTGAACTTCAAAGCCTTGAGGTCTACCTAGTTTTTTCTCGTCATCACTCAGACTTTTTTGGGTTTTTGCGATGCAGATGGGGAGGTTTCCATAGCCCAACTCTTCAAATCTTCTCAATTTATTTTTGGCGGCATTCGTCAAAATGACTGATTCTGCTCCGTAAATGATTTTGGCGACTTTTTCGATTTTGGTAAGTGTATTGTCCTCCAAATTGTAGGTGAATTTAAGTTCTGAGGAATCCATTTGCTCGGCAGTTTCTGCTACTTTTTGCGCTAGCTCCATACAGCCTAATCCACCTTTGGCCCATCCTTCGCTCAGAGCTGCTGCTACTCCTAACTTTTCGCAATAGTCCAGAAGAAGTGATTTTTCTGCCTCGGTATCGCTAGAAAAGACATTGATGGAAATCACGACAGGTACTCCAAAGGACTTAAGTGCGTTGAGATGACCATCCAGATTTGCAAACCCCTGTTCCAAAGCTTCGATATTCTCTGTTTCTAATTCTTTGAGTGCTTGCCCACCATGGTATTTGAGTGCTCTGACGGTAGCTACTAGTACAATGGCTTTTGGTGCAATCTCGGCCTCCCGGCATTTGATGTTTAGAAATTTTTCAGCACCTAGATCGGATCCAAATCCTCCCTCGGTCACGACGTAGTCGCTCAGACTCATCCCGATTTTAGTGGCTAAAATAGAGTTGGTTCCTTGGGCAATATTGGCAAAAGGTCCGCCATGAATGATGGCTGGGTTATGCTCGAGGGTCTGGACAAGGTTGGGTTTGATCGCCTCTTTCATCAAGGCGGCCATGGCACCTTGAGCATTGAGATCACGGGCAAAGATGGCCTGACCTGACACAGTGTCTCCGATGTAGATATTGGCAAAACGTTCTTTGAGGTCAGCGATGCTTTTACTTTGGCAAAGAATAGCCATGACTTCGCTAGCCGCTGTGATATTAAAACCGCTCTCTCTTGGAATTCCTCCATTAGTACCTCCCAGTCCCAAAACGATATTGCGAAGCGCCCGGTCATTCATGTCCAAGGTCCGTTTCCAAAGGACCTTCCTAGGATCCAATTGGAGACTTCTTTTTTTGCTCTGCATGTTATTGTCAATCAACACGGCCAGTAGGTTGTTGGCTTTTTCGATAGCGGAAAAATCCCCAGTAAAGTGTAGGTTGATGTCTTCCATCGGGATGACCTGACTGTGGCCACCTCCTGCAGCCCCTCCTTTGATTCCGAAAACGGGACCAAGACTTGGTTCGCGGATGACTGCGGTACTTTTTTTACCGATTTGGTTTAAAGCATCCACTAGTCCGATAGTAGTAGTAGTTTTTCCTTCCCCTGCAGGAGTGGGGGTGATCGCGGTGACCAATATCAACTTGCTTTTTTTGACTTCTTTTTCATCTAAAAGTGAGAGTGGAAGCTTGGCTTTGTATTTTCCATAGTACTCCAGATGCTCTTCTGAGATGGATAGTTTTTCGGCAATTTCACGAATGGGGGCGGGGGTAATACGGGTGGCTATTTCTAGGTCTGTCATAAATTAAAATTTCTGTGAAGGTAAACTTGCCCATTGGGATTTGCTTGGGTTTTTGTTTGTTTTGAAGATGATATTTGTCAGAAGATGGGGCTCGATTCCTCTTGATTCAGGTGCTCTATTGCAGCTTCAATTAGTCCACCATGCCCCACTGAAAGGGAGTGGCTCTGAAGGTGGGGGATTTTTTTGATAAAACTGGAGAGACTTTTAGGAGTGATCATTCGGTCATGTTCTCCGATGAAGAGTATCATGGGGGTTTTGAGTACTTGAGCCTGTAGAGTGATTTTGGATAGCTTGAGCTGTAAGTTCCCGTAGACTCGCCATGTGAAATAGGCTTGGGCCCTTTGGGATCGAGTACTCATTTGTGTTTTGACAAATTTGACTAAGCTACTTTCAAGAATACCGATGGTATTTAACTTTTCTACGATGCCAAAAAAACCTTGCGGTTTGAATACCACTCTTTTAAACAGCGGATGAAAATAACTTGGGTAGCTACTCATGCTATAACTTATCCCTGTTTTGATTCCATCGGGAGCCAGGAGGATAAGACTTTTCACTTGCTTGAAAAAAAGCTCATAGGTAAGTAAAGAAAATTTCCCTCCCATACTGTAACCGATGAGGTGGAAGTCCGTGAAACCTTCTTGGTGCTGAAAGTTTTGGAGGATTTGTTTCCAATGATTTTTGGTCAAAGGGGATGAGGACTCGTACCATTGGCTTCTCCCATGATAAAACATGTCAATAAAGTGGAAAGTGAAGTTAGGTTTCAGTAGTGTCTGAAAGCCTAACATATCTCGGTGATCTTGCCCAAAACCATGAAAAAGCAAGACATGATTTGGCCCTTTTCCTATGCTTTGATAGTGGAGTTTTCCATAGTTGGTGGATAAAATTTTCATTAAGCGAAATTTATTTTTAAAAATAAGATAAAACAAATAAGTGTAAGGTTTTAGTAGTCATTAACAGAATAAAATATTTTAAATTCAATTTTAATAATGTAAAAAATATTAGGTGAATCCATTTTTCATTATTTATCGAAATAAAGTTTGATAAAAAAACTCAGGAAACTTTGAACCATTAGATAGTTTCTCTAGTTTTGACCGAAATTTTAAGAGACTAAGTGGAGACGAGAGAAAAAATATTGGATGTGGCCATGGAGCAGTTTTCCCGTTTTGGGGTGAGAAACATCACCATGGATGATGTGGCTAGATCTGTTGGAATTTCTAAGAAGACCCTTTATCAGGAGTTTACAGACAAACGGGAGCTAGTCATGGAGGCTTTCAGGAGGATGCTGGTTTTGGACAAAAGTAAAATGAGTTTTGTTTTCGAGGCCGAGGATGGAGTGATTGAGCACTTGGTGAGCTTGTCTAAAATGATGCGGGAGCGGTTGGGGAATATTAATCCTATTGCGATCATGGAGGTGCAGAAATATTTTCCTGAAGCTTGGGGAATGTTTGAAAAGCACAAAGAAGAGGTCATCATGGTGGACTTGATCAATATTCTTGAAAAGGGAAAAAAATTAGGTTATTTCAGGTCAGAGATAGACTCTGCAATCCTGGCAAGACTTAGAGTGAATCAGATTACCTCTGCATTAGAGCAGACTAGTTTTCATACCGAACCCCACGAACTTGTCGAAATGCAAATGGAAATGATGGATCATTTTCTCCATGGCATATTCACCGAGAAGGGGCGACAGTCTTATTATAGTCAACAAAAATCACAAGCTTGAAAAACAAAGCAATGAAAAAAAATCTTTTTGCCATTTGGCTCTTTCTTTCGCTACCTTTTGCCGCTATGGCCCAGGAGCAAGTTCTCCTAACACTAGAGGAAGCACTTGCGATTTCGCTGGAAAATAATGTGGACGTAAAGAATGCCAAACTGGAAACCTTGATATCCAAGGCCACTGTAAAAGAAACCACTGCTAGTGGACTACCCCAAATCACGGGTACTTTCGACTTGAATTATAACCCTGCTATTCCGGTGGTTTTCCTTCCAAACGAACCTCCGTTTGGAGACCCAAGTATTCCTTCAGATGTGATTCCAGCGAGATTTGGAGTGAGTTATCAGTCTTCCTTGGGGGCTAATGTGCGTCAAATGATTTTTGACGGTTCTTTTTTTGTCGGACTTAGAGCTGCAAAAACCTATAAGCAATTGACAGATTATGATCTGGAGAAAACAGAAATCGACGTCATTGAATCGGTCAAAAAAGCCTATTACGGTGTCTTAGTAAATGAAGAGCGGATTCGTCTTGCTCAAGCTAATCTTTCTCGCATAGATACCCTATTAAATGAAACTAGAGCATTGAACGAAGCCGGATTTGTGGAGAAAATAGACGTTTCTCGAATTCAGGTGCAGCGGAATAATTCCTACACACAATTGGAACGTAGCCGTGCAGCTTTAGAAATATCTAATCAAATACTAAAACTTCAGATGGGTCTTCCTCAGGAGTACGATTTGGTACTTACCGAGGAGCTGAAAGATTTTAATAAACTGACTGAAACAATCGACTTATTGGATGATCCGGGAAGCGACCGGATAGAGGTGAAGCAGCTGAGCACCAACATTGAACTCGTAGGCTTAGACCTTAAAAACAACCAAAGTCAATACATGCCTACTATTGACTTGGTTGGAAACATCCTAAGAGCAGGTGCCGGTAATGATTTGAGCTCTGTGTATAATAAGCAAAATTGGTTTGGGAGTTCACTCATAGGAGTTAGCATGAGCATTCCTATTTTTGACGGTTTGGCCAAAAGTGCCCGAATCCAAAAGAATAGAATTCAGATGCAGCAATTGGAAAATCAGAAGTATTTTATCCAAGAAAGTATCAAAAATGAAGTCTTCTCTGCCAAAACCAATCTGAAAAATGACCTAGCTATTCTTCAGGTTCAAGAAGAAAATTTGGAGCTTGCTCGAGAGGTCTTTGACATGTCCCGGATCAAATATACCGAAGGCGTAGGATCCAATTTGGAAGTAGTGGAGGCGGATGCAGCTCTGATCGAAGCAGAAATCAATTTCCTTTCAGCCCTCTATGACGGATTAGTGTCCAAAGTAGACCTCGAGAAAGCATTGGGAATATTAAATACATCAATAGAAAACTAAATCAACTATTTCTTTTCAATAGGAAGGAAAAAAGTAATCATAAAAGCGAAAATGAAAGCAACCTTAAAATTTTTAACCCTCGCAATAGTAATGGTGTCAGCTTTTGGCTGCGCGGAAGAGGAAAGCGTTGAAGCAAAAAAAGCCGAGTTGGAAGAACTCAAAGCACAAGTAATCGAGCTGAACGGTAACATTCGTGCACTCGAGTCTGAACTGATAGAGCTAGATCCTGAATTTGCAAAGCAAAATCAAAAATCTGTGCTCATTACCACGGCTGATGCATCAAAAGGTAATTTTGAACATTTTGTAGAGGTGACGGGCTCAGTACTTTCTAAAAAGAATGTCAGCATTTCTGCAGAATCTTCAGGCAGAATACTAGAGATTCCGGCTATAGAGGGAATGCGCGTTAGAAGAGGGCAGGTCTTGGCGAAAATTGACTCAGAGAGTATCCAAAGAAATATTGAGGAAGTGGAAAACTCTTTGAGTCTGGCAATGACTCTTTTTGAAAAGCAGGAGCGGCTTTGGAAGCAAGAAATCGGAACAGAGGTACAGTACTTGGAAGCCAAGAATCGAAAAGAAGGTTTGGAGCGTAATCTAGCCTCTTTGAAGACTCAGCTGGATAAGGCCTTCGTTCGGGCGCCATTTGACGGCACGGTAGAGACGGTGCAGGTTCGGTTGGGTGAATTGGTACAGCCTGGTGCTCCGATGTTTCAGTTTGTAGGTGATAGTGATTTATTCATAGAGGCAGATATTTCGGAGTCCTATGTGGGTGTATTGGGAAAAGGAGATTCGGTACGAGTGAACTTTCCCTCTATAGGTCAGGAAATCAAGACTAAAGTTTCTTCCGTTGGGGCGATTATCAATCCTAATAATAGAACTTTTAAAGTTGAAGTCTTTTTGCCTAGCATAGCAAATGTAAAACCGAACATGCTGGCCGTGATGAAAATCAAAGACTATGAAAATACCGAAGCTGTGATCGTGCCATCTAAGCTAGTTCTCAGCGATAATCGAGGAGATTATGTGTTTATCGTGGCAGAAGGGAAAGCTAAAAAGGTCTATATCAAACGTGGAAAGACTTTTCAGCAAAATGCAGAAATATTGGAAGGACTCAGCGGGGATGAAAAGTTAGTGGATAAAGGATTCCGCGAAGTAGGAGATAATTTTAACGTGAACATTGCGCAGCAGTAAATCATGTCAGAACAACCAAAATCGAAAACAACGAGAGAGTTCGGTCTAACAAGCATGAGTGTGGATAATTCCACCTCTATTGTTATTCTGACTCTGATAATTACGGTGCTCGGTATAGGTGCCTATCGTACCATGCCGAAGGAAAGTTTTCCCGAAGTAGTCATCCCAACAGTCTACGTGGGAACACCCTATCCGGGTAATTCTCCTGTCGATATGGAAAACCTGATCACTCGTCCGATTGAGAAGGAACTTAAATCACTCAATGATGTCAAGGATATCAAATCCACTTCTGTTCAGGATTTTTCCTCTATCGTAATCGAGTTTAATCCTGGAGTAGAAATCTCAAAAGCCATTCAGGATGTAAAAGATGCAGTAGATAAATCCAAAAGTGAGCTACCATCGGATCTGGATCAGGAACCTAATGTGTTGGAAATCAACACTTCGGACTTTCCGATTATGAATGTGAATATATCTGGGAATTACTCTGAGGCGGAACTCAAGAAATTTGGAGAATACCTGGAAGACGAGATCGAAAAGCTCCCAGAAATCTCTCAAGCTGATCTAGCAGGGACGGTGGAGCGCGAAATCCAAATCAATGCGGACCCCTATAAAATGGAGGCTGTAGGAGTGAGCTTTGACGATATTTCCAATGCGATTCGTTCAGAGAATGTGACGATCTCAGGGGGAAGTATTCGTGGAGGAGATTTTCAGCGAACCCTCCGTATCGACGGTGAATTCACCGATCCTATGGAGATTCTAGATGTGATTGTCAAGACAGACAATCAGAAAATTGTATTCCTCCGCGATGTCGCCGAGGTAAAGGATACCTATAAGGATCGTACTTCCTATGCTCGCATGAAAAATCTACCCGTGGTCACGATCAATGTGGTCAAGCGGAGTGGAGAAAACCTGCTTAATGCAGCAGATAAAATCAAGGAAATCATTGCAAAGACGAAGGCAAACCGTTTTCCGTCAGATTTGGAAATCACTATCAATAATGATCAGAGTAAGACCACTCGAACTCAGGTAAGTGACTTGGAAAACTCCATCATCTTTGGTGTAATCCTAGTGGTATTGGTATTGATGTTTTTCTTGGGTTTCCGAAACGCCCTTTTTGTGGGTTCGGCGATTCCGCTTTCCATGTTTATTTCATTTTTGGTGCTCAATGCTTTCGGGATTACGCTAAACCTAATGGTGTTATTTTCCCTGATTTTGGCTCTGGGTATGCTCGTGGACAATGGTATTGTGGTGGTGGAAAATATCTACCGACTGATGTCCGAGGGCAAGTCTCCTATTCGAGCTGCTAAAGAGGGAGTGGGTGAAGTAGCTTGGCCGATTATTACCTCTACTGCTACCACCTTAGCGGCATTCTTGCCTTTGGCTTTTTGGCAGGATACCATCGGAGATTTCATGAAGTATCTTCCGATCACGTTGATCATTGTTCTTTCCTCTTCTCTTTTTGTAGCACTGGTCATCAATCCTGTGCTGACCTCCATGTATATGAAAATAGAGGATGTCAATAAGGTGAAGAAAAAGCAGAAGCCGATTATCGTAGCGGGAATATTTTTGGTTTTATCGACCATTTTCTATTTCCTCGGATGGACCGCTTTTGGCTCTTTGGCACTAGTTGCTTCAGTGTTGACCTTGTTTAATGTGTTTTTACTTCGAAATGCAATCAAATGGTTTCAGACTGTCTTCTTGGTAAAGCTGGAGAATGTTTATGAAAACACATTAACCTTTGCACTGCGAGGTAAAAACCCATACTTCTTCTTTGGAGGAATTAATTTGTTGTTGGTTTTTTCTCTTGTTCTTCTGGGAATTCGAGCCCCGAAGGTGCTTTTCTTCCCCGATAACCAACCGCAATTGATCAATGTATATGTAGAGTTTCCCATCGGGACGGATATCGAGGCGACCAATGAATTTGTGGACGAATTCGAAGATAGAATGACGGAGTCTTTGTCAGAATATAGTGATATTATAGAGTCCATCATTTCTCAAATCGGAGAAGGTACAGGAGACCCTACCGAGGGATCTACAGGGGAAGCTACCCCTCACAAGGCTAAAATCACGATAGGTTTTGTAGATTACATTGATAGACAAGGCGTGAACACCAATAAAGCCATGGAGGAGATTAGGGACATGGCAGAAAACTACGCAGGTGTACTCATCACTGTAGATAAGCAGCGCGCTGGTCCTCCGGTTGGAAAAGCCATCAATATTGAGTTTTCAGGAGAAGATTACGATCAGCTGATTAGCTATGTCAATCGGACCCTAGAGTTCTTAAATGGAAAGAATATTCCTGGTGTGGAAGAGCTTAAGACGGATTTGTCACTTGGTAGTCCCGAACTGATAGTAGATATAGACAGGGACAAGGCGAGAAGGTTTGGGCTGTCCACCTCGGTGATCGCGACTGAGATGCGTACTTCTTTGTTTGGGCTGGAAGTTTCTAAATATAAAGAAGGGGAGGACGATTACCCTATTCAGCTCAGACTGAATGAAGATTACCGCTACGATATTGATGCTTTGGTCAATAAGAAAATCGGGTTTAGGGATAAGTTTGGAGAAAAGCGAGAAGTCCCTGTATCAGCTGTAGCTAATATTGAATACGGTTCCACCTATGGCTCTGTCAAGAGAAAAGATTTGGAAAAGGCAGTTACTATTTTCTCCAATGTTTTGGATGGATTTAATGCCACGGAAATCAACACAGCTATCAGGGAATATATGGAGGGTTTTGAAGTGCCTGATGGTATTACGGTGCGGTTTACCGGAGAGCAAGAGGAGCAGGCTAAATCGATGGAGTTTTTGACCCGTGCATTGGCTATAGCTGTTTCCTTGATATTCTTGATTATCGTAGCCCAATTCAACTCAGTTACTACACCTTTCATCATCATGGCATCTGTCGTTTTGAGTACTATAGGTGTATTCTTAGGCTTGGTGATTTTCAACATGGATTTTGTGGTGATCATGACGGGGATCGGGATTATATCCCTCGCCGGTGTAGTGGTAAACAATGCCATTGTACTGATCGATTATACCAATCTCGTTAGAAGTAGAAAAAGAGAAGAACTAGGTATGGCAGATGATGAGTTACTTTCTTATACCGATTTGGTTCGAAGTATTGTGGAGGCAGGCAAGACCCGTCTGAGACCTGTGCTATTGACAGCTATCACTACGGTATTGGGATTGATTCCTTTGGCGATCGGTATGAATATCAATTTCAGTACCTTATTGAGTGATTTTGACCCGCAGTTTTATGTAGGAGGGGATAATGCAGACTTTTGGGGCCCAATGGCTTGGACTGTAATATTTGGGTTAACCTTTGCGACCTTCCTTACGTTAGTCATCGTACCAGTCATGTACTTGCTGGCAGATAAGTTGAATATGAAACTGCGTAAGTTAAAAGCATGATTGATTTAAGGTTGGTGGTTTTTTAGACAAAACCTCCGGAACGATGTTCCGGGGGTTTTTTTGTGTTTGAATTAAATTCTTTGGGAATCCTATGAAGTGATTGTGCCGGTCTGTAAAAGTCAAAAGCCTATTGCTAAACAATAGGCTTTTGCAGGATATGAAGAAAATCATAATAAGCTTTTAAGGCTTTATTCGACTAAAATGGCAAATCATCTTCTGTAGACTCAACCATTTCTTTTTGATTGTTATTTTGACTGGATGGCTTTCCACCTAGAAAAGTGAAGTCGTTGACGACAATCTCAGTAGCTGATCGCTTGATGCCATCTTTATCGGTATAGCTTCTGTTGGAGATTTTTCCTTCCACAGCGACTTCTGATCCTTTGTCGGTAAATTTATGCAGGATCTCGGCCTGCTTACCCCAGAGTACCAATCGGTGCCAGCTGGTATTGTCTACGCGCTCACCTTTTTGATTCTTGTAGGATTCATTGATGGCTAGGGAAACTTTGCCTAGGACTTGCCCGGATTCTAAATTTTTGATTTCGACTTTGTCGCCTAAGCGACCGATTAGCTGTACTTTGTTTCTAAGCGTGTTCATGATTTTAATTGTTTAAGTGAATGAATTAATGAAATTGATTTCGCTCGAAGTAAATCGTTGAGTCAAAGTTGGGAAGGAGGGGAGTGATAAGTCGGGAGACAGTCGATAGTATCCGATAGTAATCGTTTGCTGTCGGATAATATGCGTTTTTTGCATATTTAGGTTGATTTTGAAATTTCAAATTTTGGGTTTTATTAGGTGGATTTGGAAAAATCGCGAATTTGAGACTAAAAGTTTTCTCCGAAGTAAGGGTGCTTTCAACCCCACGAGTTTAGAAAAGGCAAGAACAAATAGATGGAAAAATTATTTTGAAACTAAGTAAGAAAAAGCACTGTTTTAAATTGGTGCATTTTGTAAAATGCCCTAGCGTTTTCACAGAATAAATTCCCGTTGTAGATTAGAAGCTCTATTTGAATCCCCCTTGTTCATGAGAAAATTTTGGCGCCCATTCACATCCATGGGATCATTCCTCTTGCTTTGTTTTCTTCTTCCCAGGCTTGCCTTGTCTCAAGTGGATAGTCTGGATAGTTTGCAGACAGTCTTGAAGCAATTATCCAAACAGGATACTAATTATGTCTTGACATTGATAGAGCTTTGCGAATCGAGCACTTTCACTGCTGAGCAGGGAGGAAAAGCTTATGCTGAGGAGGCTATAAAGGTATCCAAAGACCTGGGTTTTAAGCGTGGAGAAGCTTTGGGACATAATTCTTTGGGAGCGTATTTTTTACAAGTGGGAAACCTAGAGCGAGCATTGAAAGAGGTGCTACAGGCCGAGGGTATCTACAGGAAGATTGGAGAGCGCGAGGGGATATTAGCCGTTTATAATAATCTGGGGATCATTTACAATCGGACAGAAGAGTTGGACAAAGCCATCAAGGTCTATGAAGATGCTATTTCGGTAGCAAAGGAGTTAGAGCTTGACCTTCAGCAGGCGATTCTTTTCAATAATTTGGGGACAGTTCATGACAAAAGAGGAGAGTATGAATTGGCATTGGAGGCTTTTGAAGAAGTCCTGTCCGTAAGTGAGCGTGCAGCTATCGAGGTAGGAAAGATGATGGGCTACAGTAATCTCGGTTCAGTTTACCATACCATGGGGCAATTCGAAGAGGCTGAATCGGCCTATTTTAAGGCTTTGGAAATCTCTGAAGGAGGAGCATATACACGAAATCAGGCTTCCAATTACTTTGGGATTGCTGAGGTGAGAAGTGGACAAAGCCGGATGAATGAATCGAGAGAATGGTATCAAAAAGGAATAGCATTAGCGGAAGAAATTAACTCTTTGCCGCTCCTGCAGGAAGGATACGAAGGGCTGGCTGCTTTAAATGAAAAAGTAGGGAGCTATGCTCAAGCTTTGGAGCATTATAAGCTGGCCCAGGCTTTTCGTGATAGTCTGGCGATGGCAGAAAGGGCCGAAACCATAGAAGAGCTCAAGACCCGCTACGAAACTTCCCAAAAAGAAGCAGAAATAGAAGTGCTTTCTCAACAAAATGAAATCCAAAACCTGGAACTCCGTCAAAAGAACCAATTGTTATGGTCTGGGGGAATAGGAATCGGGCTTTTGATCTTGATAGCCTATGGATATCAGCAGCGTAAGCAAATTAAAAATCAAGTCGTTTTAGCTGAATTAGAACAAAGATTCTTGCGGTCACAGCTCAATCCTCATTTTATTTTCAATGCTTTATCCTCCATTCAGAATTTTATGTTGAAATCTGATTCGAAAAAAGCTGCAATTTATCTATCTAAATTTTCTAAATTGATGCGGCAAGTGTTAGAAAACTCTCGTACCGAATTTATTTCCCTAGAGGAAGAAGTACGAATGCTAGAGAATTATTTAGAAATTCAGCAGGTCCTCTCGAATCAAAAGTTCAGTTTCGAGATTAAACTTTCCGATGATTTAGAGCCTCAAAGTTTTTCTATACCCCCGATGTTTGTGCAGCCTTTTGTGGAAAACGCTATCGAACATGGACTGGTCAGGGAGCAGGGTTCTGTTCAAGTACATTTTAAAAAAGGGTTAGATTACATTACTATTACAATTTTGGATGATGGAGTAGGGATAAATAATACCTCTACCCAGTCAGCACCCGGGCACCAATCCCTCGCCACCTCGATTATCCGTGAGCGAATTGACAATTTTAATCTAAAACTGAACCATAAGATCCAAATTGAAATGCAGGACCGGTCGGTGATAGATCCCCAGCAGAGCGGAACTCAGGTTCAGCTTAGAGTCCCCTATCAAGAAAACTAATTTTATTCAATGAAAGCCATACTCATAGACGATCAAGACCATGTGCGGGAAAATCTCCGTATGCTTATCGAGACTTTTGTGCCTGAGGTAAACGTAGTGGCGGAGGCAGAGGGAGTTCGCTCGGGCTTGGAGTGCATTCGTGAGCATCAGCCCGATTTGGTCTTTTTGGATATAGAAATGAAAGATGGGACTGGCTTTGATTTACTTTCGCTGATGGGTGATCAGAGCTTTAAACTGATTTTTGTCACTGGACATGATGGCTTTGCTATAAGAGCTTTCAAAGTCAGCGCCATAGACTATATTCTCAAGCCGGTGGATGCAGAGGACCTCGTCAGGGCAGTAGAAAAAGCCAAAGTATATCCTGCACTTCAAGAAATTCAGGTACAGCATGCGCTCAACAATTCCAAATCAACTAGCCCAGAAACGCTTCAAATCGTCCTCTCTGATTCAGAAAATATTTTTCTGATCGACCTGAAAAATATACTTCGCTGTCAGGCAGAGGGTAATTACACCAAGTTTTTTTTGGAAGATGGACGGGTGATCCTAGTGTCCAAAACCCTCAAGGAGTACAATGATCTTTTGGAACAAAATAAGTTTTTCAGAACCCACCAATCCCACCTGATCAATCTCCGTTTTTTTGATCACTATGATCGACGTGAGGGAGGGATGATTTATTTGAAAGATGGGAGTCAGGTACCGCTTGCAACACGTAGGAAGGACCTGCTGATCTCTGTTTTGAAATCAATCTAAACCCTATAGTTTTATTAAGGTTCACAAGCACTTCTGAAAATCTTCTAAATCTTTAATTTTGAGATAAGCGGTTTAAAACAGTTTTTTGTGACCTTAAAAATCGGATACTCGGAGTAAGTCCTCGCTTACTCACAGGTGAGTAGCGCTTACTCATTTGGTAAAATCCATAAAAAAATAGCACTTACCTTAGATTCATAAACAAGGAGGTAACCTCCAGGTTTGCGGTGAAATGGTTATTTGATTTACTAATCAAGATAGTATGATGAATATAAGATGGGCACTTAAAGTAATGGTTCTGATAGGTGTACATATTTTAGTAATTACAGTTTTAAACCAGCTTTTTGAGAGTTTATTTTTTTAAAAAACAAGCGGTGCTGAAAAGGGGTGAAAATTAGCATCATTTTTTAACCTATCTTTTTTTGCATTTTTTTGACTTTCATTTTTTAGCCAGTCATTTTTCCTATTTTTGAGCATGATGATTCGAGTTTTGTATTCCTTTCTGGTGTTCAAATTTTCCTTTCTTCTTTTCTCTTCCTTGGTCTATTCTCAAGAAATTTATCGAGATGATCAGGGGAGAGAAATAGGGAAAGCCTACTTTGAAAAACAAATCCTCGAAGGGCCCTACTTCGGAATACCTGGACAATCTGCAAATGAAAAGGTATTGGTTCATCGTATGCCATCCGGCAAGCTGGAAGACACTCGAGTTTTCTTTGAGAAAACAGGAAGTTTGGAAGCCTATGAGGAAGGTAAATCTCTACTCATTGTCTTTTATCCTGGCCCTGACGAGTGCAATACCACTGCCCAGCGCAACCCACAGGAATATTATTCTAAAAATCACAAAGCGCTGCTTCGGTGGACAGGGAAATTAAATGCCGCTGACCCCGTATATATTTATGCTTCTCCTGTGGGACTTCAAGTTTCCAGTTCCGAACTGACTTGGAATTCTGATCCTGAATCCATTTTTCAGCAGCAGTTTTTTCGTTTTCCTTACCCATGTCAGAGTTTTATGGTTCTACACCCCGATGGTAGATATCGAGGGATCCTAGGCGAGTTTCCCTTAGATCAGATTCAAGTGGCATTAAAGAAGATAAAGCGTGGAAAATAAAGACACTCTTCGGATCGAAAAGGCAAGCCGAGAAGATTTGACTATCCTTTTGCAAGTGGCAAGAAAGGCATTTGTCCAGGCTTTTACAGCAGGAAACAAAGCAGAGAATGTGCAAGCTTACCTGGAGGAAGCCTTTACCTTGAGTCAGTTTGAAAAGGAGATAGCAGTCACCTCTTCTTCTTTCTTTCTGGCAAAGGTGGATGAAAAAGCCGTGGGTTATATCAAGCTTAATGAAACTCCCTCTCAGACGGATATCCATGATCCCGACAGTTTGGAAATTGCCCGACTTTACCTCTTGGAAGAGTACCTCGGAAAAGGCTATGGAAAACAACTTTTGCATTTTGCTTTTGATCTAGCTCGGAAAAAAGAAAAAACGTATCTCTGGCTGGGTGTGTGGGAGCACAATACCAAGGCGATACGTTTTTATGAGAAAAATGGCCTGAGAATATTCGGCAGTCATCCTTTTCCTTTTGGAGATGAGTTGCAGACTGATTATCTCATGCGGATTGATTTTTAAGTTCCGATTTGACCTCGCTTAGCCATTCTTTGCATCTTTTTATTCGCATAGATAGCTACTTCCACCCGTCGGTTTTGCTCTCTTTGGATTTCGGTTTCATTGGAGTTTAGAGGGAGCAACTCACCCATTCCCTTGCTATTCATTCGCTTGGTGATTACGCCCTGATCACTGAGATAGTCCTGTACAGCATAAGCTCGCTCCGAGGAAAGAGTCAGATTGTAGGATTCCTCTCCCGTCGAATCGGTATGACCCTCGATCATGACATCGGTATCTTCATATTTATTTAGCGTAGTCGCCAAATTCTGAAGATTGGTCTTGGATGAAGTATTTAGGGAGGCTTGATCAAATCCAAAGAGCAATCCCGAGTCAAAAGTGATTTTTATCCCCTCAGCCACTCGTTCTACTTTTGCTCCTTCGAGATCTCGTATCAACTCTTCAGCTTGCTTGTCCATCTGATCTCCTATGATGGCACCCGCCGAACCTCCGATGGCCGAGCCAATAATTATCCCTGTGGCGGTATTGTTCTTGCCTCCTATCAATCCTCCTATAACACCACCGGCTGAGCCACCGATAGCACCTCCTTTGACGGCATTACTGGATTTGCAAGATGGGCTAAGTGCTAAAATTCCAATAATACCGAGACCCAATAAAATTTTGTTTGAGCATTTCATGACATATTTGTTAAAGTGTGTACTGTCATCTGGAAGACTAAGTGCTGGATGGATAAAAAACAAAACCCAGAAAGAGAGGACAGATAAAAATTATAGAGGTAAGGTACGGATAATAAGCTTCTTATTCGCTATTTATTTTTTGTAAAAACACCTTGCTTAACGAGGAAAAGCTGGGGTAAGGATTAAAGTCCTAACTGCATACCAAAGTGGGTGTTATGGGTTTGATTGGGATCTAATTCTACAGATAAATGACCGGTACTTTTAGGAAAAAGACTGAGGCTTCCATCAAGGGGGACTAGCAGTTTCAGATTTATTGGATAAGAATAGGCAGGAGTTAAAAATGTAAGGTATTTTTGAAAGAAAAACCATGAAGAGGATTTTCCACTTGCTCATCGCTTTTCTATTTAGCTTTACTTTAGGATTTTCACAGGAGAAGACGGATAATATTGTCATTCTTATTTCACTTGATGGGTTTCGATACGATTATGTTGAGCGTTTTCAGCCTGAAAACCTGTCCCGCTTTGTCCAATCCGGTACTGCTGCCAAAGGCTTGATTCCTTCCTTTCCCAGTAAGACCTTTCCGAATCATTATACGATCGCTACAGGAATGAAACCGGAGCATCATGGTGTGGTAGACAATACCTTTTATAATCCTGAAAAAGATCAAATTTACTCCATTGGTAACCGCGAGGTCGTCACAGATGGAAGCTGGTACGGAGGTACTCCTCTATGGGTATTGGCTGAGCAAAACGGAATGAAAGCGGCAAGCTACTTTTTTGTGGGATCGGAAGCAGCGATCCAAGGGGTGAGGCCGAGCTACTACTACGATTACGATGGCAAAGTCCCAAATCTTACTAGAGTTGCCAAAGTATTTGAATGGTTGCAGTTACCCGCTGATGAACGCCCTCAGATGATTACCTTGTATTTTTCGGATATGGACGACGTGGGGCACGGCTATGGACCGAGCAATGATGAGCAATTAAAGCGTAGGTTGGATCGCTTAGATCGTGAGTTGGGAGCTTTGTTTGAGGGATTGAAGAGCTTTGATCTGCCTATTCATGTGATTTTGGTTTCTGACCATGGGATGGTAGATGTCCCTAGAGCCCAATTGATCAATTTGGAGCCTTTGGTAGAAGGCTTGGATGCCCGCGTAGTCAACTCAGGAGCTTTGGTTCATCTGCATCTTGAAGATCAAAATGACAAAGCGGCCTATAAGCAGCTGATCGAATCTCGGGGAAAGCATATTCATGTGATTGATATCGAAGACCGGGAATACTATGAGGACCTTAGCCTGCATAGAAACTTGATGGGGGATTTGTTGATCATTCCTGATTTGGGCTATTATTTGACGGATAATAGGGGCTTGTTTCGCTACCAAAATCGGGCCGCCAGCATGAAAACGGAGGTTTTTGGGGAGCATGGATTTAGTCCAGACTATCAGGAAATGCAGGGTATTTTCTATGCCTCAGGCCCGAATATAGAAACTCAGAAGGTAATTGAGCCTTTTTCTAATGTTCATATTTATCCGCTGATCTGTGAGCTATTGGGATTACCAATACCGGAAAATATTGATGGTAAATTGGAAGTACTAAAGCCAATTTTGAAAGATTGAATATGGATAAGATAGACATTAGAAGTAGAAAGGAGGTTGATTTTTTGGTGAGGAGATTTTACGATCAGATTCGTCAGCATGAGACCTTAGGGCCTATTTTCAATGGAGTAGTGGATGATTGGGAACATCATTTGGTGCATTTGAGTGATTTTTGGGAAATCATCCTATTACAGACCGGGCCCGGTAGAGGTAAGTTTAATCCGGCACAGGTTCACGTAGCTGTCGATCGGAAAGTAGATCATCAAATAGAACAAGCACATTTTGGAAATTGGCTAGACCTGTGGTTTCAAACTATCGATCGATACTTCGAGGGGGAAAACGCCAACTATGCTAAAGAGCATGCCCGCAGAATGGCCCATATGCTTTTTATGAGAATTTGGGAAGCGAGAAAAATATCCTGAAGTTCTTGATAGTCAGCATTTTTTTGTAGATTCAATGCACTTTTAATTAGGTCCTTATGAAAAAGTTTGTACTCCCATTTTCCGTTCTGTTGATGGTGTTGAGTTTCTCTGGATTGGCCCAGGGTTTATTTGACAGCCAGGAAGCCTTGCCCCTGCGCTTGAGTTTTTCGATCAAGGAAATGAAAAAGATGTCCAATGACTCTACGTATGTTGATGAGGTGCTTTGGTATCAGGCGGAGTCGGGTGAATGGGATTCGCTTCAGGTCGAGCTCAGGACTAGAGGCAATTTTCGTCTGAGCAATTGCTACTACCCGCCGCTTCGCCTCAAAATCAAGAAGAAGAAAAGATCCGGGACGCTATTTGAAGAGAATAAGCATCTGAAAGTCGTACTTCCCTGTGCAAAAGTGAAGAATGCAGACAGCTTTATCGCTAAGGAATTTCTTTGCTATAAGCTGTACGAGGAAGTGACCCCTTATACGTTTCAGACTAGACTGATTCGGGTCGAGCTTGAGAATTTAGATGATAAAAAGGGAGGCACTACCGAGCTATTGGGTTTTTTGATCGAGGATGATGATGATGTGGCTAAGCGCTTCGGAGGGGAGATTGTGAAGAGGGTTAAGGTCCACCCCACCTTTATGCTGGACACGGCTTCAGTGAGACATGACTTCTTTCAGTTTTTGATCGGGAATACAGATTTTTCCAGCATGTTTCGTCATAATGAAAAGATCATGAAAGTGGGAGAAAATGCCGTCGTCCCTCTAGCCTATGATTTCGATATGACAGGATTGGTTAATCCGCCCTATGCCCAAGTCAGCAATTTGGTGGATATAGACTATGTCACAGATCGTCTTTATCGGGGCTACTGTCGCGAACCGGAGTTGATGGAGTATGTCAGACAGGAATTTTTACAAAAAGAGGAAAACATCTGGAAAGTGGTAGCGTCCGCTTCCACCTACATGGAAGAGTCAGAGATGAGATCCTGCAATCGGTTTTTGGAAGAGTTTTTCAAAATCATGAAGGATGATTTTCAGTTTCAACGGATGGTTTTGAAAGCCTGTCTGACTGGAAATACCTGAGTTTTTTAGATTGAGAGTGGATTTTATCTCTGGATTCGCTTGTCAAGATCGAGTGGATAAGTGCTGTGTTGAATTTTTTTAAAATCGGGTGAAAGCGGATTGATGACAAAATTAGTCGATGTTGGGTCTAGCACTGAGGGAACAGCGAAACAAAGTACTCCATTTTTTATCAGCTTACTCCCATACTCCATTGACGCCATAGCTGCTGGTATTTCATTCCAGTTGTTGGGTAATTCTTTTAGGGATGGAAAAAAAATTAGCTCTTCGGAAATAGAGAATTCCATGACAGAATAATCAAGATACCGTTCGGAAGAGAGTAATTCTGGATCTATAGTTAGGCGTTCCAATAAACCTGCCGATAGGCTAGCCGCCGCATAGATTGCAGGCAGTCCAGGTTGGTTCCAGCGGCCTCCATACTGCTTGGCTCCCTCGCCGCTTGTGTCAGAATATTTGGTAAGTGCGATTCGATAAGCTTTCATAAGAGTCAAACTGCTATGCCGTGCTGAAGCCTCAGAATCTCGGTCTTGAGTAATTCAATCCCCTCTGATGAATCAATAAGGTTTATGGGAATGTGGTGATCGAGAGTAAAAAGCGGTCGCTCCATCCATTTTCTAAATCCCTCCTCTCCAAAATAATTGATCCCAACAGCATAGAAATCGGCCAACTGATAAAGTCTTTCGGATTGGGCGGTGTCAAAAAATTGCTTGCGCTGCAAAGTTTTGGCGGAAACTCCCAATACTTTGGCTAAACTAAGGTAATCGAGACCTGAAGTTGTTTTGAAGCTTTCAAATGAGCTTTTTGTAAGGCCACTTCTATAAAACTCGATTCGGTTAAGCGGGTTGTTTAATCCTGAAGTATCTAAATTGAGAATTTTTTCGGGTGTCAATTTTGACTTTTGATATATTACTATTTCAGGTTCGCTGACTTTTGAGGACTTCTTTTTCATTGCCTAATCGGTAATTTGTCCTTTAATATAACGTAATTTGTCCAAAAATGATTGTTTTTTCATCTTTTATCCTTAATTCTCACCGAGATTTCTACCTGAAAATTGATCGACATAAGAAGAAACTTCGTGAGAAAAGAGCCTGTATGCTTATCAGCACATTTTAGTAAAAAAATCTAGTTGCATTGGTAATGAAGCTGGAAGTGATAGAAATACTTTAAAGAGGTGAAGAAGAAGGCTGCATCTAATACCTTTAGAAAGCCCAAGAAAGTCTGCTGCCCTCCCTTATCCCGACAATTGTCTTGGATAGGCTCCTCATAAATAAAACCCACCCAAATTTTTCTTAATGCTCAGCCCTCTCCCGCATTCCAATAGGCCATTCGCTCCAGTTTTTCTACTTCCATAGAATAGAAGCCAAATTCTTCCACGACCTTACCCTCGATTCGGTAGATCGCTCGGCCTTTGAAGGGATACTTTTTGACCACAGGAGGGAAGTGTACCGTATCGATCCAGTCACCGTCCCGATCCAGCAAAGTTCCGAAGTTCATCACTTCTCCCTTTACCGTGCGGGTGTATTTGACCGTCACCAGATAGCCGACAATCATCACTCGTTTTCCCAAATGCTTTGTCATTTCTCGGGCTTTGATTCCTTGGACGCTTTGGTCTTTGACCAAGTGAAAGGGGGAGTCGAGCGGAAACTCCAGGATGTCAATCTGATCCAAAATATCCTGCCGAATATCCGTCTCGTCGAGTTCTGGGACTTCAGGTGGCTTTTTGCCAAAACTGATTTCCGTAGAAGTCGAGCGGAAAAGCTCATTTGTACTAGGAATGGCTTTTCGCTTGTTTTGGAGAAAATGGGCTTCCCAAAGGAGCTCCTGCTTGGTCTTACCCGTGAAGCGAAAGCAGGTCATTCGGATCAGAATCAGCAGCTGCTCAAGTCCGATTTCGACCCGAGCCACAAAATCGGCCAAACCTAGAAATGGACCATTCGCTCTTCGCTCTGCCAGCAATTTTTCTACGGTGGCCTTTTCCAGGTATTTCATGTGGATAAAACCCAGAAAAACGGTCTTTCCGGTGATCTGGGTCAGGTATTGACTTTCGTTCAGGTGTGGAGGCTGAATATCGGCCCCATTCATCCGGAGTTCGTGAACATAGAATTCGGTATGATAAAATCCCCCAAAATTATTGATCACCCCGACCATGAATTCTAGGGGGAAGTAGGCTTTCAGATACAAACTCTGATAGCTTTCTACGGCGAAGGAAGCCGAGTGTCCCTTGGCAAAGGAATACCCCGCAAAGCTTTCGATCTGATGCCATACTTCGGCTGCAATCTTATCCTCCCTGCCCAGCTTTTTGCAGTTTTCGAAAAACTGGTCTTTCACTCGCTGAAATTCATCTTTGGATCGGGATTTTCCACTCATTCCCCGGCGCAGCACATCCGCCTCGCCCAAGCTCAGCCCGGCAAAGTAGTGGGCGACCTTGATCACATCCTCCTGGTAGACCATGATGCCGTAGGTCTCGGGCATGATTTCAGCCATGACGGGATGGGCGATTTTTCTCCGATCCTGATCGATGTGTCGCAAAATATACTCCCGCATCATCCCTGAGCGGGCGACTCCAGGCCGTATAATGGAGCTAGCTGCCACGAGCTCAAGGTAGGTGTCTGCTTTCAGCTTGGCTAAAAGCATCCGCATCGCGGGTGACTCCACATAAAAAGCCCCGATGGTGTGCCCGGTGCGCAAGTGCTCTTTGATTTTGGGGTCTTTTTTGAATTTTTCGATCTCCCGAATATCTACTTTCACACCCTGATTTTGGTAGATGATCTCCAGTGCAGACTTGATGTGTCCAAGCCCCCGCTGACTCAGAATATCAAACTTGTGCAGACCAATGTCCTCGGCGGTGTGCATGTCGATATGAGCGAGGGGAAAGCCTTTCGGAGGCATGTCTGTGGCGGTATAGTAGTGGATAGGTTTGTGCGAAATCAAAACCCCACAAGCATGAATCGTCAGATGAGAAGGCATATCATGCAGCACCTGCGAATACTTGATGATCAGCTTGCCAAACTGATCAGGTTCGTAGCCCTGCTTGTCCGCATGATGGATCAGGGATTCGATATCGGTCTTGGGCAGGCCAAAGACTTTTCCCAGCTCCCGCAGCATGGACTTGTACTGAAAAGTATTGTAGGAGCCGAGTAGTGCGACATGTTCTTCTTTTCCGGAATTGTATTTTCGGAAAATGTAATCGGTCACCTCGTCCCGATCTGTCCAACTGAAGTCAATGTCAAAATCGGGGGGATTTTCCCTGTAAAGGTTGATAAATCGCTCAAAATACAGATCCAACTCGATCGGGTCCACATCTGTGATGCCCAGACAATAGGCCACGATACTATTGGCACCGGAGCCTCGGCCCACATGGTAGAAGTTGCGGTGCTGCGCAAAGGTGATGATGTCGTAATTGATCAGAAAATAGGAGACAAAGCCCTTTTGCTGAATCAGCTCGAGCTCCTTTTCGATCCGCTGACTGATTTTTGGGCTCAGATCGGGGTATCGGCGAATGGCTCCCTTGAAGGTTTCCTGACGGAGAAAGTCAAAATCCTCCCAGTCCGAACCCAAGATATCACGCCGGTTTTTGACGGCTTGGAAATAGAAGGAAAACTGACATTGCTCGAGTAGCTTTTGGGCATTGACGAGCAGGTAGCTGTGATTTTCGCAGCGGGGAATTAAATCCGCATAGGAGTAGAGTTGATCGGTGACATCTGCCTGCTCGGTCATCGGGAGTTTACTCAGTAGGGTATTCAGGTCCATGCTGCGTAAAAGTCGATGCGCATTGAATTGGATTTTGGAACTGAAAGTAGCCGGCTGAAGGAGAACGAGTTTTTCCTTTCGCCGGTACCAAGGTGAGGTCAGTAGCTTATTGAGTTGGGCAGGATGTATGCCGACAAATTCATTTTCCCGCAGGGGAAAGGCCTTCTCTGAGAAGGGGTAGATGATGAAGCTGTTCTCAAATTTGGGAGCCTTTGATGTAAAGCTTCGCTTGTGGACTCGATGATCGGAGAGGTGCTTGTTGAGTTCGAAGAAACCTTCTTGGTTTCGGGCGAGTCCGATGTATTGCTGCTGTACGCCATTACGAAAGTCGATTCCAATGACGGGGTGAATACCGGATTTTTGCGCAGCTCGGATGAAGGGAAATACCCCTGCGGTAGAGTTAATGTCAGTGAGGGCAAGTGCGTCGAGTTTTTTGCCTTTCGCCTCAGCGATCAGCGCTTCCACAGACATCGTCCCGTATTTGAAGCTGAAGTGAGAATGGCAGTTGAGAAACATTTGAAGTGAGAAGTATAAGGTATCAAATACGAAAACCGGAAATACGATTTTCGAAGTATGCATTGCGAAATATGCTTCCTGCGGTCAGGAGATCGTCCGGTTCGGATTACAAATCCTACGAAGACCTCGGGATCGCAAATCCCCGAGTAGCGAAGATTCCTGAAGAGTAGACAGAAGCAGAGTAGCAAGACCTTCGAGGTTTTCAAAAACCTTAAAGGTCATTCGTGATAAAATGTCAATTATTTTAACATTTTATTGTTTATAAATTAAACAAAAGAATTGAGATCAAGTCAAGAGCTTGACTGATTTTTGAAGGGAACTGTCGGAAACTTGATGAGGGTCAGCCTATTTTAATTTCATATTTATCCAAAAGCCCAGGAAGACCATTTAGGTCAAAATAAGCCCCTCGGATTCGATTGGTTTCGGGATCGAGACGGAGATTTTGGGAATTGCGGAAATCAGCCTTTTCCAGATTCGTCTGATCAAATACGGCGCCCATCAAGTCGGACTCCTGAAAACTCACTCCGCTGAGATTGGCTTGGGAAAAATCCACTTCGAACAAGCGAGAGCTGATAAAAGTGGATTGCTTGAGTTGGAGATTGAAAAAGTTGCAGTAGTCCAACTGGCAATTTTTGAAGTAAAACTCAATCAAAAAGGGGTTGGCATTATTAAAGTGAACCCCCAGAATTTTACATTTTTTGAAGTTGACCTGCCGAAAGGAAACTTTCGAAACTTTGCTATTGCTCAGATCGCAGGAGTCAAAGCTGCAGTTTTCGAAGGTTGATCCCTGGAAGTTCAAATTGGAAAAATCACAGGAACGAAAAATACAGCCCTCATATTCTCCGGTTTCAAAATCAGAGGCAGTAAGATTTTTGAAGGTTTGGTCAGCAAAAAAAGTCATGGTTTCAATTTTCTCCTAAATCGTAATTCGTAAATCGAATATCATAAATCTACAGTCCCGCCAAATCCCATTTGGCAATCGTATCCTGAATCAATTTTAGCACTTTGGCATTGACTTTTTGGAAATACTCATCAGCCTGAGCCTGATCAAAGTTAGGATATCCTTGTCCTTCTTGATAGAGGCCGATAGCGGATGGGAAAGGAGCGGCAGACCAGGATTTGTCTTTGGGATAAGCTGTCGCTTGATTGTCTTGGTAGCGCTCTTTTTGGATCAGTGTAGGATCGATAGCCTGAATGTATGCCGTTTCATTGAGCCCGGCATGACCTCCGTCTTCCTTGAATACTTCCAAGGTCACATCGGAGGCATAGGACCACCAATTGATGACTAGGGTGCGTACGCCCATCTCGTTGGCCACTTCGGCGGCGATTTTTTGCAAAACGGCGGTTTGACCTCCTCCGTGTCCATTTAGAATGATGATATTTTTAAACTCGTTTTTGGCCAAGCCTTTTAAAATATCCCGGATAAAAAGCGAATAAGCTTCCTCACTGATTTCGAAAGCACCGGGGTAGTTGGCCAACAAGCCTGTCATCCCATAATTGAGGGTAGGAGCAATCAGGGCATTCAGCTCATCGGCAAGTGCTTTGGCCATAGCAGCTGGGGCCGTATTATCTGCCCCATTATTGATGACACCATGTGGTTCGAGTGTGCCCGTGGGAAGTAGCACTGTGGATATTTTATCGGGTACAAATTCGGCAAACTCCATCCAGTTGATCCGGTCCATCTCTCGGGTGGAGAGGTTTTGTGCCCATGAGGTAGATGCTATAAGCAGTAAAATACTGCAAAGTAATGGGGGAAGAGTGAATGATTTCATATTGACAATTTTGTGATGGGCAATGTACGGCTACTTTCTGCAAGTATCTAGGATGGAAATAATGACTTTTACATCTTGATTGAGGCTCTAGGGAATTTTAGGCATTAAATGATTTGAGATTAGCTAATACTCAAGCTGTTTTTGCTCAAAAGCAGTTGGAGTAGACCTTAGGGCTTTTTTTCTTTTTCGAAGCTGATACGAACTTCTGTGCCTTGATTGACTTGACTGTTGATGTGAAACTTCCCTTTGTTTTTCTCAACAAACTGTCTGACTAGAAGCAGCCCCAATCCGGTGCCTTTTTCTTTATTTGTTCCCTCGGAAGACTCCACCCTCACCATTTTAGTGTTGATTTCATTGAGTTTTTCGGGGGGAATTCCAATACCTTGGTCTAGTATGATCAGTTCGATATAATTTTCACTTTCCTCTACACTTACCTGAACGCTACTTTCTCTGTGGGAGAATTTGATCGCATTTTGAAGGCAATTTTGAACGATGATTTTGACTTGTTGCGGATCAGCCAAGATGCGACTCAATTCTTTTTCCTCTTTCCAGTCGATGTGAATCCCTTTTCCCAAGGCCTGAAACTCTAAATGCTTGATCTGACTTTCAATGATTTTCTGGAGTTCGATAGGCTCTCTTTTGGTGATGATCCCATCGAGTTGGGCATGTGCCCACTGCAAGAGTTCATTGATCATATCCTGAGTAGCATTGACCTGCTTGATAAGAATGCCTCTGGCTTTTATTTTTTCGTCTTCTTTGAATAAGCCCAATTCCTCCAGTTCCAAAAGTTGTTTGATAGAATTGATAGGAGCTTTGAGATCATGCGAAAGAATCGAAAACAGCTTGTTCTTCTCTTCGTTGATTGCCGTCAGTTTTTGATTTCTGGCTTCTATTTCTTTTTGTTTTTCGCTTAGGTTTTGATTGTATTTATTCTTTTGCCGCAGAAGTCGCTGAAAGAGAAAGATAGCTGCTATTGCTATTCCCAACCCGACCAATAGAACAATTAAAAGATTTCTGCTAAGTGCAATTTCCTTTTTGGAAGTTTCCTGTTCATTTTTGAGTACTTGGTTTTCAGCTTCCGTTAGTTGTAGTTGCAAGTAGCTGATTTCTGCATTCTTGTTTTGATTGTATAGGCTGTCGGAGTAGGTTTTGTTGAGTCTGCTGTAAACCAAGGCGTCTTCAAAAGACCCTAAGTCTTCATAGGCTTGATAGAGTACAGCGGTAGCCCGCTCTTTGTCCCACAAGGCCTTTACTTTTTCGGCATATCCTAGAGAGGTTGTGCCGTATTGGATGGCTTGCTGTGGATTCCCTTCGGCTAAAGCTACTTCAGCTAGCCCAGAATAGGCAAAGGTCAATTCCCAATTGTTGGCATCCTCGCTGTTTTGGATAATCTCAAAGTAGTTCTCTTTGGATTTAGCTAGCTCGCCTAGTTCATAATAAATTTTTGCTCGGCGATTGATGCTCATCAAGTATAGGGGATCGGACTCATTCCCTTTCAAATAGCCCAAGGCTTCTTCAAGAGACTGTAAGGCGGCTTCATTTTTCCCACTTTCGTCCTCAGAAATACTTTTGTTGAAGTGGTTTTTGGCCAAGGCTGTACTATCCTTCAATTCTTTATTGATGGCGATGCATTGGTTAAAGATTTCTATGGATTTTTCGTACTCATGCTGGCTGAGATAAATGAGAGCACGCCCATTGAGGGCATAGACAAGTTCGGGGAGATTTTGCTCATCTTCCAGGATTTCCAAAGCCGCGGAATAATACCTCATCGATGCGGCATAATCACCTTTGATGTAATTGAGCGCGCCCCATACATTTTGGAGAATTCCCTCCCTTAGCTTTTTGTCCTCTTGTTCGCTCTCCCATTTTTTTTCTGCTTGTACCAAAAAATACATGGCACTGTCAGAATCGGTGTAGAGCAATCGCTTGGCTTGAGATACTAGAGAATCAAATTTTACCCCTTGTGCCAATACAGTAGGACTATAAAGCACAAGAAACGAGATAAAAACTAGGTATAGTTGACGAGTCATAAAAAGTTAAAAAGGGTCAATTGTTGAATTTTAGGGCACTTTATTGATATGCTTTGTTTATTATTCTAAAAATAATACAATTAAAGTTCTCCTAGGAGACTTTCGATATCTAATCTTCTGGTGTACATCGTCAGTGCTCCACGCTCATCTTTTGGCCAAAGTTCTTTAGGTCTATCCCAATAGAGCTCGACTCCGTTTTCGTCCGGATCATCCAAATACAAGGCTTCCGAAACCCCATGATCAGCTGCTCCCGTGAGGGGATACTTGGCAGCTTGAAGGCGCCCAAAAATTATGGCCAGATCTTTACGTGTTGGGAATAAAATCGCCGTATGGAATAATCCCGGATAGCTTTTGGGTGCCGGAGAACTTCCCTTGCTTTGCCAAGTATTGAGTCCGATGTGATGATGGTATCCTCCGGCCGAAATAAAGGCAGCCTCCTTGCCATAGCGCATCATTAACTCAAAGCCTAGCAAGCCACAGTAGAATTCCAGGCTTCGCTCCAGATCGCTTACTTTGAGATGAATATGTCCAATCCGGGCTTCTGAGGGAATGCGGTACTTTTCCATAATGCTTTTTTGACTTAGGTTCAATTACCAGTTTGGGCGAATACCGGGCGCAAATGGGAAACGTTGTTGCTTGTAAAATTCTAAGTCTCCTTCCGGTTGCTCTATGGAATCGGGGAAAGGTCGCTTAGCGAAAGTCTGAAAATAGAGCAGGGAAGAATTTCTCCACCATTCGGCTTCTTCGATCTGAACGCCCAGCAATTGATCTACATGGGAAAAGCGCTCCGAATCGACGAGTTTTTCTAGTTCTCTCCAGTTGGAGCGCATTTCCCGAGCGGTCTTCACTCCTTTGTCGTAGTGTAGGCCAATTTCCTCCCAGAGGGTGTTCCCGGATTGCATTTGATAGTCCCATGGTAAATGATGAAACCAAAGCAAAAACTTTTCGGGAGTTTTTTTAGGATCTGACCAGGTCTTGCTAATTTCATTAGCATACTGATTCAATGCTCCACTTCCAGTTTCCGTCCGATCAAAACCAATTCCCAAGCTATCAGCACGATGGTAATAGAGCGAAGTCCAATCTGCTCTGCCTCCTTCTACCCAGGGTCCAGGTCCATAATGATGACTTCTTCCCATTAGATGATGCAGGCCTAGCGGAGTCATATAATTCACTGCGGCTTCATGGGAAGCCAGCATGATTTCCTTGATTTTGGCTTGGATTTCAGGTTTTTGACCGAAAGTCAATTTTATCCACTCCTCTGAGATCTCAGCAGCAGAGCGATCCGGATCCCAAGCCAGCTGCCCAAAGGCATACCAATTGGCCTGCCCAAACAAATGCCCTGTCCAATTTCTATCTGTGCCGATATTGGATACTCCAGCCATCAAGGTGAGGTTTTGCTCAGTATCAGAACCGTCGATGACGCGCGCCACCGTACTGCTTGGTTTTGGGCGGTAGGTTTTATCCATTAGAATCTCTTCCCACATCGTACCGAGATAGACCAATTGGGTGGCTTGGCCGAGGTATTCTTGAGTGATCTGAAATTCCATGCCTAAGTTGGTTTCTTTCACTGCCCCAAAGAGGGGATGAAAAGGCTCTCTTGGCTGAAAGTCTATTGCGCCATTTTTGACCTGCACGATGACATTGTCACGGAATTTTCCATCGAGGGGCTCAAACTCCAGGTTGGCCTGCTTGTGCCGATCTTCATCGATCTCATGAGAATAGACAAAAGCTCTCCAAATGACAATTCCTCCATGAGGAGCAAGTGCATCGGCAAGCATGTTTGCACCCTCTGCATGATCTCTGTTGTATTCATGTGGTCCCGGCTGCCCCTCTGAATTGGCCTTGACCAAAAATCCTCCAAAATCCGGGATGGCCTCATAGATCATATCGACGCGTTCTTTCCAGAAACTCCGGACCTGCTCATCGAGCGGATCTGCGGTCTCAAGATTGCCCATCTCGATAGGAGCAGAGAACCTAGCGGTCAGAAAAACTTTAATCCCGTAGGGGCGAAAGAGGTCTGCTAATACCTTTACTTTTTCCACAAAATCCTCTCTCAATATCCAAGCATTCGCATTGACATTGGTGAGGGAAACTGCATTGATTCCAAGGCTTGCATTTGCTCGGGCATAGTCGATGTAGCGTGGATCTACATAGCCGGGAAGGCGATGCCAGTCCCAAATAGAAAAACCAGCATAGCCTCTTTCTACTGTCCGATCTAAGTTGTCCCAATGGTTTAACATTCGGAGTTTAATCTTCGGATAATCAGTTTTTTCCGTATCCTTATCAAAAGTATTACTTTGAATGCTTTTCAGAAAATCAAAACTAGCATAAAGTGTTGACACCGGACTATTTCCGATCAAGGCATAGTAGCTTTTACCCTCGTGAATGATACTTCCTCTCCAGTAGCCTTCCTCTCCGAGCGCCTTGATTTTGGCTTGATGCTCAAGCCCGAGAAATTGCGAAAGCTCCTGTCTCGTTCCTATCCAAAGTTGGGTGGTTTGAAAGCGGTCTGCACTGTATTTTGGTGCTTGTTTTAGAAAGCCCTGACTGGCGAGTTCCAGTTCTTTTTTGATGGCCTCATGGCTCGGGTTTTTGCCAAAGAAAAAGATACCCGAGAATAATTCTGAGACGGTTTGGTGAAGTTCTGAGCGCTCAATAGGCTGGTAATCCAGCCACAGTTTGTAGCCGTCATTGGCTTGGAGATGTCCTGTAAAAAGAAAAAAGCAAAGGATAAAGGGAAATAGGTTTTTCATGGGTATAAGGTTTGAGGGCAGAATTTCTAAAAAATAAGCTTGAATACCTATGTTTTATAGATAGAAAATTGAAAAGGTATCGCAAATCTTTTCCGACAATTTTTGTCAAAGTTAAAGTTCCTTTACCGATAAAGTCGGGACCTTTTCTATCTTCGGGAAAGACTTTTTCGCTATGGAAAACAAACCCTTTATCATTTACAAATCCTCGGCAGGTTCGGGCAAGACCTACACTCTGACCCTGGAGTACCTCAAGCTTGCCCTAAGGCAACCCACCGCCTTTCGACAAATCCTGGCAGTGACCTTTACTAACAAAGCTACACAGGAGATGAAAGAGCGTATCCTGTCAGTGCTGAGAAGGATTTCTCAGCAAGTAGATGAGGAGGAGTTCCTAGACCAGGAATTGAAGGAATTTCTCCAAGTGGATGCCGAGGGCTTGAGGCAAAAGGCAAAAGCGACCTTGACGGCAATTCTGCATGATTACAGCCATTTTTCGGTCAGTACGATTGATAGCTTTTTTCAAAAAGTGGTGCGTGCTTTTGCGAGAGAAATAGACCTTAATGCGAAGTTTGAAGTGGAACTGGATCAAGATGGGGTCCTGCAGCGGGTAGTGGATCGCGTTGTCATGCAGGTTATGGACGATGAGTTTCTGCATAAATGGCTCGTGGATTATGCCATTGATCAGATTCAAAATGGCAAGTCTTGGGATATCCGAAAAAATATTCACGGCTTGGGCAAGCAGATTTTTCAGGAGAATTTCAAACAACATGCCGCCGAAATCAAGGCTTTCCTCAGTGAAAAAGAAAATGCCGATCAACTCCAGAAGCTAGTCAGAAAGCGAAGGGATGAGCTAATAAAACTTGGGAAGGCGATTAAGGAACAAGCTAACCAAATACGAATAGCTCATGGTTTAGAATGGAAAGATTATAATCGGGGATTTTTGGCCAAGTTTGACAAGTTTGGAGATAGGAATTCTCCATTTTCCGATTTTACAGATTTACAAAAAGAAAAGGCTTCCTCACCCGAGGGCTGGGCTACCAAAACTAGCAAAAACAAAGAGGCGATTGAGAGCTCCTATTATGCGGGACTGGGAGAGCTTTTGGGAAGAGTACCCCAACTCGAACAGCAATGGAATACCATCAGTGCCATCTCTAGAAATATTTATGTATATGGGGTTTTTCGGAATCTAATCGACGACTTATCTCTGATCAAAGAAGAGGAGAACATGCTGTTGATTTCGGATGCCAACGAGTTTCTCAAAGAGATCACGCATGAAAATGATGCTCCCTTTATCTATGAGAAAGTAGGGAATCAGTTCCAACATTTTCTAATAGACGAGTTTCAGGATACTTCAGGCTTTCAGTGGGCAAGCTTCAAGCCTCTTCTTCAAAACTCCCTCTCTTTTGGACATCCCAACCTACTGGTAGGAGACGTCAAGCAATCCATCTATCGCTGGCGTGGTGGAGAGATGAAGCTGCTACTCGAGCAGGTGGAGCAGGAAATCGGGGCTCATTTGATCGATGCCAAAAACCTCGCCACCAATTATCGGAGTTTGCCGCGGATAATTGAATTCAACAATGCGCTTTTTCATGCGCTTCCGGCTTCCTTTGAGCGGGTGCTTTCGAGTGCTTATGGGGTGGCAGACCCAAGTATTCTTTCCAAAGCCTATGGGGATGTGGAGCAAAAAGTATCTTCAAAAAAGGCTAATTCAGCTTTCCAAGGCATGGTTCGCATGGAGTTTTTGATGGAAGACAAGGAACTGGAAGATGAGGGGAAGTTTAATGCACAAGTGATTCAGAAAATTCCCGAGCAGGTCAGAAAGCTTCAAGATTTGGGCTATCAGCTCAAGGATATTGCTTTTTTGGTACGGACCAAGTCTGAAGGGGAGGAAATCGCCGATTGCCTGATGCTGGAATCGGCCGAAGCTCAGGATAATCACTACCGCTACGATGTGCTTTCTGACGAATCCATGTTTCTAGACAAAGCCGCCTCGGTCAAAGCCTTGGTTTCGGCACTTTCATACTTGTACCAGCCGGAAGATGAAGTGCAGTTTAAAACCATGTGGTATTACCGTGCCGTATTGTTGGATCAGAAAGTCGATCACGATCTCTTCTCATTGAATCAGATGGACGAGGCTTTTGCCATGGACATTGCCTCATTTAAGGAGCAAGAACAGGGATTGCTGCAACTTTCTCTTTTGGAAATGACCGAAGAGTTGATTCGGATCCTTGGGATTCAAGAGACGGGTTTGGAGAAGGCGTATATTTCAGGATTTCGGGAAGCGATCTTCGACTTTATCTCTAAAAACCGCTCTGACCTAGGTGCCTTTCTGGAGTGGTGGGAAGTCAATAAACAAAAGCGAACGGTAAAAATCCCCGAAGGCCATGATGCCATGCGTATCCTGACCATTCATAAGTCCAAAGGACTCCAATTTAAAGTGGTTCTGATGCCTTTCTTGAAATGGACGATTTTTGATGCCAAACAGGATAATATTGTCTGGTCTCCTTTTGAAGATACAGAATCGGGACTCAGGGCGGTGATTCCGCTGAACCTACAAGGCAGCCTGAGCCAATCTTTTTTTGCTGATACCTACGGAGAGGAAGCGACCTTGGCCTATCTGGACAGCTTGAATATGATTTATGTAGCACTTACTCGAGCTGAGGAGATTTTCTGGTCTTTATCTCCTTACAAGGGGTCATTTAATTCAGAAAATTACCTTGAGCTTCATTTACAGCAGCTCTTGGAAACTGGTATATCGGAAATCGGAGCGATGGATAGTGAGTCCAATGTCTTTCAACTGGGAGACTGGCCCGAGTCGACGGTTCCGGAGAAGGCCCACTTTCAAGCTCCATCCTTGCGCTGGACCTACACAAAGTGGGAAGAATTGCTGGAGGTGAAGCAATACGCGGTTGATTTTTCCGCTGAGGGAATGGAGCAGCGAAAGAAACGGAACTTTGGTCTCTTGGTGCATGAGATTCTGGAAAAATCAGATACCCTAAAACAAGCCGAACTAGAGCTGGATACCCTATACTTTGAGGGAAGACTGAGCTCCGAAGAGAAAGAAGAAGTGCTTTCCCAACTCAAAGGGCTTTTCGAAAATGCCCTTTTTGCCTCTTGGTTTGATCCTGAGCAGCTTTCGCTGAATGAACAGGGGATTCTTTTGCCGGGAGGAAAGCAAAAAAGACCCGATCGAATTCTGCTGCATCAAGAGGAAGTCGTGGTGGTCGATTTTAAAACAGGAGAAGAGCAAGACCGCTATGCCAAGCAAGTCAAAGAATACATGGAACTGGTTCATTCGCTCACCCAAAAGCCTTGCAAGGGCTATTTATGCTATTTAGAAACCGGAAAAATCAAAGAAGTACATGCATAACTTTTTAAGAAATACCGCTGAAAAAATCCTCAAGCAATCAGATTCCTTGCGAGAGCTCGTAGTGGTTTTGCCCAATCGTAGGGCAGGGCTTTTTTTCACCCAACATCTGGGGGCGCTGATCGATCAACCCACTTGGATGCCCGAGGTCAAAACCATCGAGGATGTATTTTATGATTTTGCCGGCAAGCGCCCGGCCGATGACTTGACGTTGATATTTGAGTTGTATCGGGTGTATGGGGAGTTACATCCCGAGCCGGAGACTTTTGACCGCTTTTTCTTCTGGGGGGAAATGATCCTAAAGGATTTCAATGATGTGGATCAGTTTATGGCCGATCCTGACAAACTTTATCATCATTTGGCAGAAATCAAGGAATTGGAGTCGGATTTGAGTTTTTTGACCGATAGTCAAATCGAGTTGATCCGTCAGTTTTGGAATTCCTTCATCACGCAGGATAAAAAGCATCAGGAGAAATTTCTGAAATTTTGGCAATTGCTCAAGCCGCTGTACCGCGTCTTTCAGGCTTCACTCGAAGTATCCGGTTTGGCTTATTCCGGCAAGCTATACAGACAGGTAGCTGAAAAATTGAACACTATTCAAAAACCTAACAAAAAGTACCTATTCGTCGGTTTTAATGCCTTCACCAAAACAGAGGAAGTGCTGATCAAGCATTTTATCAAAGAGTTTGGCGCAGAAATCTACTGGGATGTGGATGCCTACTACACCCTAGATGGAAATCAGGAAGCAGGACTTTTTTTCCGGGAATACCGAAGAGATGCGATCCTGGGACCGACTTTTCCTGAGGAGCTTCCCGAAATGATTCAGGAGAAGTCTGCCAACATAAAAACCTATGCCACCCCATTGAAAGTGAATCAGGCCAATCTGGTGGGTTCATTGCTTGAGCAAATTCCCCAAGAGGAGCGACTCGAGGAAACCGTGGTGATTTTACCCGATGAGCAATTGCTCTTTCCGGTTCTCCATTCCTTACCAGAGCGGATCGATCAGGTGAACGTGACGATGGGATATCCCGTCAAAAATGCTCCTGTCTATGCTTTTTTGGAAGCGGTCTTGGAGATGCAGCGCTTCATCAAACTGGAGAACGGGGAGGCGTATTTCTATCATCAGCCCATCAAAAATTTACTTTCTTCCACCTACCTCAAAAGCGTTAATCCCACCTTTTGCAAGCAGGTTTTGGGAGAGATTCAGGCCATGAATAAGGTCTATATTCCCAAGGCTGATTTACAAAAGGGAGGAAAGATCTTCGAATTGATTTTCCAGAAATTGGAGGCGGATCAATTATTCCCTTACCTGAGTAGTTTGATGCAGGAATTGGCCGAACTGCTCCAAGAGGATATGTTGCAGCGCAATTACCTTTTTCAATGCTTCAAGCAGCTTACCCGACTTCGGGACACCTTTGAGCAGCAGGAGCAGTTGGGGATAGAGCGGGAGTTTTTTATCCGCTTGTTTCGGCAGGTATTTCAAGAAGTCAAGTTGCCTTTTGAGGGAGAACCCCTTCGCGGACTGCAAGTCATGGGGGTGCTGGAGTCCCGGAATTTGGATTTTCGTCGCGTCATCATCTGCAATATGAACGAGGATAGTTTTCCGCCCTCAGCGGGCTTGAATTCCATGATTCCATTTACTATCCGAAGGGCTTTTGGCCTACCCGTACAGGAGCAAAATGATGCGATCTATGCCTACACCTTTTACCGTCTTTTGCATGCGGCGGAGGAAGTTCACATGATCTATACCACTGCCGCTGACCAAGGAAAAGCCGGGGAAAAGAGTCGCTACATTCAGCAGATGGAGGTAGAACTCAATCAAGAGGTAGCTGAGGAAGTGATCTACGTCCCCATTGACCAAAAGTCAACTGCAGCCATCCAAATCGAAAAGGTGCCTGCTATTCTTCAGACCATGGAGCGCTACTTGGTAGGGGAGAGCGGTCATTCCGAGACGGCATTTTCCCCTTCAGCGTTGAATGTTTATTTGGATTGCCATCTGAAATTTTACTTGCAATACATCGCAGGTATCAGTGAGAAAGAGGAAGTGAGTGAGGAGATCGACGCGGGAGTTTTTGGAAACCTGGCCCACTACAGCTTGGAAAACCTATACGCTGGATTTGTCCAGCGAAAAAATCGAACTCAAATCGAAAAAGAGGACATCGCTGAGCTGCAGAAAAACTGGATTTTTCCTGCAGTAGAAAAAGCGATTCGGGATTTTTACCATTTGGAGGAGGAGGCCGATACCAAGCTCAATGGTCAACTGGCCATCGCCCGGGATGTGATCCAACGCTACGTGGAGCAGGTCTTGGAATACGATGCCTCAACGGCACCCTTTCGATTGGTATCTCTGGAAAAGGAAAAAAAGTATCAAACCGGCTTAAAAATTCTGACCCCGACCGGGACACGAGAGGTCATGCTACGGGGGATTATCGATCGAGTAGATGAGCTCAATGGTGTGATTCGGCTGATAGATTATAAGTCGGGAGGAGATCAGAAAACCTTTCCGGATTTGGAGGCGCTTTTTGACCGTAGCTTGGAGAAAAGAAACAAAGCAGCCATGCAAACGCTGTTTTATGGCTTAATCTATCAGGGAACCCATCCCGAAAACACCGCCCCACTCAAGCCCGCCATCTTCAATTTGAAAGAAGTTTTCAAAGATAATTTTGATCCCTACCTCTATCAAAAGGAAGGCAGAAAGGCCGGAGTAGAAGTTATGGATTACAAAACCTATGATCAGGATTTTCAGGCCAAATTGAAGGGTTTATTGGAGGAGATTTACAATCCGGAAGTTCCTTTTGACCAAACGGAGGTGTTGAAAAAATGTGAGTATTGTCCGTATAAGGAGATTTGTGGTCGGTGAGAGGGGAATTGGAAATTAGAAGTTTACCAATTAGCCCAATAGCTTGACATGGTTCAATTAACGCAGGCATCACTGAACTCCGACCTACGCTTCATCCTCAAGGCTGGCCAATCAGGGCCGGTGCAATTGTATTCCACCAAACTGATCGTGCGATCCATGCGCTAGAAACATGCACAGGCAGCAGGAGGACAATACTCATCAATGTGGCAGGATGCAGTTTTCTAAATGCGCGCCAGTCAAACATTGCGAGCGCGATCAAGAAGGGATAGATGATCAAGTAACACGCGATATCGAGGACAAATGGGTCAATATCTGGAATGCGCAAGGTCCACCGCGTAGCT
The DNA here is from genome assembly GCF_900101705.1 of Algoriphagus faecimaris. Taxonomy (GTDB): domain Bacteria; phylum Bacteroidota; class Bacteroidia; order Cytophagales; family Cyclobacteriaceae; genus Algoriphagus; species Algoriphagus faecimaris. The sequence continues at coordinate 45,142 of NZ_FNAC01000040.1, forward strand.
GCTGGTGCGACAAGGCAGAGTGCGGCGACAAACGCAAACCGGCGGTGCCACTCCTTATGTCGGGTGACGAGCAGGATTGCGGCGATCATGAATACCGAGAACAAGGTCATATCGGCTAGGTTAAACCAGGTGAATTCGTAGGGATTGACCATAGTCTCTAGACGTCGCTGGGCGCCGCGTTGCGCCATCCAAAACCCGAGCGGTATTATAAGCCCCGTCAGCGCAAATCCTATTAGGCCGATTTCGCGGTGCCGGCCGATTTGCCCCCTTGCAACTAGCCACGTTTGCCATACATAGAGGCCAATCCATGCGAAGAAGGTGAGACCGTGTAAATGGTGCAGAGTATCGAAATTGCCCGATCCTTTCACTAAAGGGAGATAGTAGGTAAGAGGGAAACTTAGCACCACGATAACCATCATAATGAGGGCCGACCAGGCGAAAAACTGGGGACGCTTAAAAGCAATTGGGTCAACAGGATTTCCATAAAGCTTAGTTTTTTCAACCATAACTGATTTTGTTCAAATTCAAAAATGTCGTTTTATAAGTTATGCTCACGTGATTCAGCTTGGAGACGGCGGGCCTGTCTGACTTCAGGCGGGCATAGGGGGCCGTACACTTCAAACTTACTCCTAACTTGTTAAAGGTACTGATTTTTATATTTACTCGTTACCGCCGGATGTATCCATGGTAATGTGCGTGCCTTGAATGGTGAATAAAGGTCAAAAACATGATCGTTCCAACGGGTGAAATGCCTGTGCCGACGAATGACGGCATGCCTTGTGCGGCTTTGGTCCCGAAAGCATTCGGGATCCTTGCTTTCAGGGTTGACTGATTTCATTTATTCTTGTTTGAAGTTCTGAAACTCTTTTTACCAATCTGTCAAAAGTCAACGCTTCCCCATAAATCATAAACTTGGTCATTTCTGAATAGTCACTCTCGTATTCTTTTATAACTGTGTCTGGTGGTATGATTTTGATTTTGTCAGGAGTATGGTTAGCATAGTCAAGCCCCCTCAACGGATTGAATTTTTCTCTATGAGCAACAATATTGTTGTAAAGTTCCTTGTTTTGAAGTGCTGTTACACCGTGATGAGTGTCCATTAACCTCTCTAAATCATATAAATGCCTTGAAAGTCGGTCTATGCGAATTTTTTCAGGCTCTTGCGAAAACTCTTCGTGAAGCAAGAATATCTTTTCAAGGAAAGTTCGTTGGGGTAGAACCGTAGGAATTGAATATGCATCTGTTGCAAAATCCAAATTGGAGAAATTCACACTTAGAATGGAATTGATTTCACGCTTCTCTGTCGGCTCCATCAAGGAACGAGAACTTACTTCAATCAAAACTCTTTGAGGTAGATATTCCGATGTATCCACTACCGAATTGTAATGAATTTCAATAACCTGTGGGTCTTTGTCTGAATCGTTAACGGGTTGTGCAAATAGCTCACATTCTGCTATTGCTTCCCAATCTGTCAAAGTTCGTGTTAAGTCTTTGAGAAATTCTGTTGAAATGAATTCACAAGATTGTTTTCTAAGCTTTCTTATTTGTGTTTTACTAATGTCTCCTTCAAATCCGAAAACTTGCGGTCAATTGCCAAGTCAATATCTTCTGAAAATCGCTCTATCAAATCCCATCCCTTGCTCAAAGAAGTTCCACCTTTGAATACAATGTGCTCGCTGTAGGGCAAAGAAAATGAAGCATTCAAACATAATGATACCCACCAATCTTTCTCAATGGCAATGGCTGTCAAACCTGTTAATTCTGTCGCCTGGTTGAGGATTTCAACCCTTCTTTCCCTTGATAGTGTTAGCCAATTTGTAGTCATTCAATTACTTGCATTACTATTTTGTTAATCCAAGCAGGGGAAAGTTTTGCATCGTTTATGATATTCTCTTTCTTTTCATTCTTTAGAATGGCTTGAATTTTTTCTATTGTTTTTTCATTTACTTTATTTTGACCAATGGTTTTAAGTGCCTGAATAGCTAAACCGCTTATTTCTCCTTTTACTAAAAGATTCTTCGGGCTTGTTTTTTTAAATGTGATAGTTCGCTTGCCGACTTTTACGGTTCTTGCAGCCCCATCAGTCAAGTAAACTACTTTCATTGGAACTTGGGTAGATAAACCTAATTTGTTTAAGGCTTGAACGCCTGCCGGAATAATTCTCGCTTTATCCCGTCTTGCAATGGCTTTGGCTATTTCTTCCGTAGATGGAAAGAGAGTTCCAAGTTCTTTATCAATTTTTGGATATAAATATATCCCGTGCGCCAAACGGACAAGAATTTCCTTTTCTTTCAGGCGAAACAAGGCTTTCTTAACGCTTTCAGGATTGCCATAGTCTAAAAAGTCGTCAACAAAGAGAACACTACCCTTTGGGTAGGTTTTAACTGCTTCTGCAATTCTATTTTCTACTTGTGGTCTTTCCATTGATTTTAATTCGTCCCAAATTTAATAAATATTTGGGACAAGAAAACTATTTGTGAGCATTTTCATAAAGCCTTTTCTTTCTTGGCTTTAAAAATTCAAAAAAATTGATGCTCTAATATTTGCAGGTCTGAAGTATTGAAAGCAAAATCAAATGATGTTCAATGTTCAAAACTTAGCACCACGATAACCCTCATAATGAGGGCCGACCATGCGAAAAACTGGGGACGCTTAAAAGCAATCGGGTCAACAGGATTTCCATAAAGCTTAGTTTTTTCAACCATAACTGATTTTGTTCAAATTCAAAAATGTCGTTTTATAAGTTATGCTCATGTGATTTAGCTTGGAGATCGCGGGCCTGTCTGACTTCTGGCAGGCATTGGGGGCTGTAAACTTCAAGCTTACTCCTAACTTCTCCAAGATACAGATTTTCATATTTACTCGTTACCTCCTGATGTATCCATGGTGATGTTGTGGTGTTCCCGCTAAAGAGGGACAGGCTGTGATTTTTTATTCTTTAGAAATGAATTCAGTCCAAGAAACTATTTTTGTCTTCTCTATCTTCCCTAATACTAATAAATCAGAATCTCCTGTTACTAAGAAATCTGCTTTACCATCAACCGAAAGACTCAATAAGAAATTATCTTTTGGATCTCTTCATTCATTGATTTTTGATTCCACCTTAATCAATTCCCCAAAAGTTTCCATTTGGGTCAGTAGTGTTTGGATATCTGATTTTTTAAAAAATCTTTTATGATTATCCGCAATCATGCCAGTATGGGTAAATTGAAGCAATAATGAGTCTGTCAAAGAGTTTTTGACCGAAGTATCTTCTGTTTAGCTTGTAACAAAACTCATCCAGATAGTTCTGCATCATTCGTTCGCTGATCATATGGTATGTCTGCAGGTGTTTCTTTAAGTTACTGATGGCAATATGAACCCATTTGAGGTTAAAATTGCCTTCTTGTGTACCAGAGATTTCTCTGACATGAACATCAATACAATCACTCAGGTCTGAGAAGGTGGTACTTTTATCTGTTTGAAGCACAGCGTTTGAATCAATGTAATCCTTGATTAAATGCTGTGCGGTT
>NZ_FNAC01000023.1 GCF_900101705.1 Algoriphagus faecimaris
ATACAAAGAACTCGGAGCAGAATACTTGGAAAGCCGAAAGAAGGACAGACAGATCCAACATTACCTGGACAAACTCAGGGAACTTGGAGTGGAACTGAACAAGGAAAAGGTAGCATAAAAAAACAAAGGTCGGTTTTTACTGGAGGTTGAAACATCGTTGTGAAAACAACGAAACCCCGTACATGAAATTGACATCAGACGCTAAGCACACAGGAGTATTGCCGTGAGCATGAACATGAAAATTTAACTTCTTAGCGTCTTTTTATTCCTTTACCTAAAAATGAAAAAGAAACAAATTATAAACACATGAAATGGATAGTCTTTTTTTCTCTGATTTTATCTTGGTCCTGCGCACCAAAATCTACCAATGATGAAAATGAGCTGGCAAAAATCTCAAATCCAGAAGTGATGCAATTTGCCATTGCTGGCAAAAGCTTGTACGATAGCTACTGTGCTAATTGCCATCAGGTGGACGGAATTGGATTAGGCAAATTAATACCTCCGATCAAGGAATCAGACTATTTCAAAGCAAGTGTTCACAGGACAGTTTGGCTAATTCGCCATGGACAAAAGGGGGAAATAGTAGTCAATGGGGAAACCTATGATCAACCCATGCCTGCAAACCCATCGCTGAAACCTCTCGAGATAGCTCAAATCACTACTTACCTCTACAATATCTGGGGTGAGCAAAAAGGAGTGATTTCTTCCTCTGAGGTGGAGAAATATTTAAGAGAAAAACCTGAAAATTATTAAGCGCCGATGACTCTTTCTGCTTTTTCTAAAGCCGCCGTAATGTCCTCATTTACCTTTGAAACCAAAACCAATTGTTCTTTAAGGTAAGATTCCACCTCTTCGGGGCTTTTATCCCCATCCTCTACCTCATACTGTCTCATCCAAACAAACATGCCATCATAAGCTTTATTCAAGTCAAAAGCCAATGCTTTTAATTCTTCGACTCGAGCTTCATCCACATTTTCTTCCTGCTCCAACTTTGCGATCTTTTCTTGAGCTTGTTTCTCAAAGGATTTGAGTTTTCCCATCATGGGCATCACTTCATCATGAACTGCGATGACCTCCTCTCGGAGTTGACTATTAGTCTCCTCTAAAGTAGGTTGACATGCAATCGAAAAATACATAGTTACTAAAATTAAAAGCGAAGTAACTCTTTTCATGATCATTGGATTTTTCATGGAGTAGTTAATATTTTATCTTGATAAAATCTTATTAAAGTATTTAGACCCCCAAATGTATTAAATATACTCAATGCTTAGTAATTTTAGGCCTTCTAAATATCGATTCTATGAAACCATTTTGCTTTGCTGACGGAAAAATTATTGCTACCGAAGCTGCCGCCCTTCACCCTTCCGACCTTGGACTGATCAGAGGTTATGGGATTTTTGATTTTTTCAGAACCGTCAATTACCAGCCTTTATTTTTGGAAGATTACCTCGATCGATTCATCCGCTCTGCAGAGCGTACCTATATTCCTTTAGCTTATAATAGAGAAGAATTAAGGACTATAATCCATCAACTGATCCAAAAAAATGATTTAAAAGAAGGAGGAATAAGAATGGTACTGAGCGGTGGAATTTCCGAAAATCATTTTTCTCCGGGAGAGGGGAAGTTGTTTATTTTTGCCGAATCCTTGAGCTTCCCAAGTGAAGATAAGTACCAAAATGGAATAAAATTACTCAGTCTTGAATACGTGAGACCAGTCGCAGAAATCAAAACTACCAACTATGCGCTTGCGGTATGGCACTCTGCCGGTTGGAAAAAACAGGGAGCAGAAGATGTATTGTATTATCAGGGTAGCTACATCAGCGAAAGCTCAAGAAGTAACTTTTTCATCGTAAAAAATGGACAGCTGATCACTCCTGATAGTAATATTTTACTAGGAATCACACGGAAGAATGTCATTGAACTTGCAGGAGGTGCGCAAATTCGCCCGGTAACCTTTCAGGAAATAAGAGATGCAGATGAGGCGTTTATCACCAGTACTACCAAAGTCATCCTTCCTGTCACTCAAATCGATGATTTAAAAATAGGCACAGGAAAACCCGGTCCAGTCACTCTTGGATTGTTGGAAAGATTTAGAGCAATGGTAAGTCAAAACACAAGTGTAAACTCATAAACAAAAAAAACAGCTTTTCAGCTGTTTTTTTTAGTTTAATTCAAGAGCGTAGCCTCGGTCAAAATATACATCAACTTTTCGGGATCATTGGAGTTTAACTGAAGCTTACCCCTCACCTTGACTCTTTTGGAAGTATATTTAATCGGATCGGAAAGCATCACTTCCATAACTGTCTCCGGACCACCTGATCCACAGAAAAAACATTCTGCCAAGGGTAGACTAGAAAGGATAATATGCTCAGGTTTAAACATCCCCTCAAAAGGGATAATGTATCCATCTGCTTCTACAACAGTACCTTCCAGATTTTTAATTTTATCAGAAAACACAGGGACATACAATTCCCCAAAGTTATCCTCGCTGATTTTATAACTCACCTCGGACAGATTTCTCCAGACATTATCATTTTGGGCATTTGTCTGAAAAGGCAGAATCCCCAAAAAACCAATCAAAAGGATGAAATACGGTATATTTTTCATAAATCTAATTTTGAGTTTGCTAATTACGCTTTTGTGAGTTGCTTTGCAATGCTTGTTTGATAAGCTGTCCATGCTGGAATCAGCGAAGCCACAACTCCCACAGCTAACGCATAAAGCACTATCCAAAGTTCTTCTTTTAAGAAAATCCACGGCTGTAGCGAAGAAACCACTCCCTGATCATTTTGCGAGATTAAAATTGCCAAAAAAGAATGTCCTAGCAAAATGCCTAAAACAGCCCCCAAAAAAGTCAGAATTAATCCCTCAAGGAAGATCATAAGCATAAGTTGAAATTTGGACGCTCCAATAGCCCTCAGGATAGCAAGATCATATTTTCGTTCTTTTAAGGAATTATAAAGCGCTATAAAAATCCCTAAACCTGAAATCCCGATCAAGACAATAGCAAGTCCCTGCAAAAGACTCACTCCCACTCCTAAAAGCTCAAACAAGCGTGACATCTCGAAGGAAGGAGAGGCCGCTTGCATAGAAGTTCCCGAATTGATCATTCGAGGTAACTGTACTGCAGCCATGGGACTTCTGTACTGCAGCAACAGAGAAGTCACATCCCTATCCTCCTCAGTATCGGGGAAGCCGGTTTTGGCTACTTCTGCATGGTATTTCTCCTGATGTGCTACCTCGCTTTCCTCCTTAGCCTCCTCTTCATCATGAGTCAGCCAAACAGATTCTACCGAAGTCATTAGCAATCGGTCTACAACTGTGCCTCTGGGCTCTAATATCCCTACCACTTTGTAAGCATGAGCTTCGTGATCATGACTTCCTTCACTGATCCCATGACTTCCTATAAACTCATCTCCTAGCGCCAAGCCAATTTGCTCGGCCACAACCGCTCCAAGCACCATTTCAAAGGGCCGCTCCCAAGCTTTTCCTTCCTTAAATGTGACTTGCTGTAGGTCGAGGTAGTCATGATTGGTCCCCACTACCCTGTACCCTTGATAATTATCCCCCAAAGCGAGAGGAATTACATTTTTGACCAAACGGCTCTGAGAAAGTCTCATGGCCTCTTTCATAGGAATATTTCCCGTGGGAAAATCAATATGATATACTGACGAAAGAATAATTTGTAAAGGACTCCCCTTTGCACCGACGACTAGATCAATCCCCTCTGCATCCTGGGTCATCTTTTTCTCAAACTGATCCTGAATCAGCAAAAGGACAGTAATAATCGCCAGACCTAAAGCCAACAAAAGCATGTTTAAACCAGTAGAGAGAGGCTTAAAGGTCAAATATTTCCAACTTAGCTTAAAAATATTCATGATGTTTTTACCTCAATAAAGTGGGAGATATGATTTTTAACTCGCTGATCGTGTGTTACTATGACCAAAGCTGCACCGATCTTTTTTGCCTGCTGCTTGAGTAAGTTGATCACTCGTTCGGTATTTTCATCATCTAAACTTGATGTAGGTTCATCTGCCAAAATCAGCTTGGGAGAATTTACCAGCGCTCTAGCAATTGATACCCGCTGGGCTTCTCCTTCACTGAGCGTCTGTACAGATGCGTTTAATTTAGCTCCCATTCCCAATTCGTCTAACAATGCGGGAATAGCTTGCCCGGACGTTTTGGCTAAAAAATGGGCCATTTCAAGGTTTTCTTTCACCGTAAGAGGCGCAAGTAAATGGGGTTTCTGGAAGACTATGCCAATATTTTTTCCCCTAAACAGATCCAGCTGATCCCCTTTCAATCCTGTAAGCTCCATTCCATTTAAATGGATGAGTCCACTTGCAGGTGAAAGCAAGCCGGAAAGCAAGTTTAGAAGGGTAGTTTTGCCACTTCCAGATTGTCCTAAGACCAGTAAAGACTCAGCAGGCTGTAGCTGAATATCTGGAAATTTTAATAAAGGCTGCCCCGGATGGGAGTAGCTTAGATCTTTGGTATAAAATAGCATGCTTAGTCTACGGGAATCTTCACTTCAAAGGTTGTCCCTTTTCCCATTTCTGTGGCAAAAGTAATCTCCCCTTTCAATACTTCCAGACATTTTTTGACAATCGACAAGCCCAAACCTGAACCCTCAACAATCCCCACATTATGAGCTCTAAAAAAACGATCGAATAACTTGTCCTTTTCTCCTTTGGGAATGCCTATCCCCTTATCCTGAATCTTTCCCAAAAGATGCCCGTCTTCGTATCGAAGTTCGAATTTGACTTCTCCTCCATCTCTGGAGTACTTCACTGCATTGGAAAGTAAGTTTTCAAAAACTTGATATAAGAGATCGCTATCAGAAACTATGACTTTTGGAAGGTCACCCAGCTCTGTTTTTATTTTTACGTTGTTTTCTACTCCCGCCTTAATCGTGTCAAGAACCTCTTTGATAAAGGCCTGCACAAACATTTTCTTGGGTTTGTACTCCATCATATTGGCGTCGGCTTTCCCAAAAAAGAGGACAGAGGTCAGCAAATTATTCAATGCGCGAACGGAATTTTCGATCTTCATCGCATGTTTACTAATCTTTTGCTTAAAAGGATGATCTTTCTCGGCGTACAGTTGCAGAAGTTGCGCAGAACTCAAAATCGAAGTCAAAGGCGTCTTAAATCCATGGGAAACATTGAGTACAATCCTTGATTTCAACTCATTGATTTCTCTTTCTTTCTCCAAGGCCTTGGTCAATTCTTTGTTGGCCTCATATAACTCCACGGTACGCTGTTTGACTTTTTCTTCCAGTTCATTATTAAGCTTTTGAAGCTCCTTTTCCTTTCTATCCTTAAAAATAGCCAACTCAATCACCATATTCAGCTCGCGGATATTAAAAGGCTTGATGACATAGGCACTTGGATTGGTACCCACTACTTTATTCAGCGTTTCCGCATCTGAGCTAGCGCTGAGGTAAACTACAGGAATATCAAACTTTTCATTGATGATCTCAGTGGTTTTGATCCCATCAAGCTCTCCTGACAGATTGATATCCATCATAACGATCTCCGCGGACTCCTCTTCCAAAATCTGAAGGGCTACCTCACCGGAGTCTGCTATCCCGATTATAGTATGATTATTTTTCTCCAGAGCCCGCTTCAATAAAAGTGCAGAAACTGAGTCATCTTCAACAATAAGTACCTTTAGGCTAAACATGTATTTGAAATTATTTTTTGAAAATACAAAAATTATGAATTCGGCAAGGGGATTTCTATGCGAACTCGGGTGCCTTTTCCCTTTTTGCTGTCAATGAGAATTTTTCCTCCGAGTAGATCGACTAGATGGCGGGTAATGCTCATGCCTAGACCAGTACCCTCAAATTGCCGCTGATGCCCCGTACTTTCTTGCTCAAATGGATCAAAAATGCGTTTCAGAAAAGCTTCTGACATTCCCACACCCTGGTCGATAATCTCTAAACCTAACTGATTTTTAGACACGTCAACCTCAAGACCTATTGTACCTTTTCCAGAATACTTTATTGCATTGCCAATGACATTATTCAAAATCATCTCCGTAAACCTCCGGTCTATTAGGATCTCTGAATCCTCCTTGGGAAGTACCGCATTGATTTCAAGCCCTTTTTTGAACGCAAGGGGTTGGTAGGATTTTAAAAGCTGCTCAATAAAAGTTTTGATCAAGGTAGGGCTGTACACCACCTCCATTTTATTGGCTTCTATTTTTGCCATGTCAAGAATAGAATTGATCGTCTGCAATAATCTTTCTCCACTTTGCAAAATGATATCAAGTTGTCCCAGTAACTTTTTATCCTCTTGCTGTGTCATCATAATGTGCTCCGTGCCGCCGATTATCCCATTGAGTGGGGTCCTGATTTCATGACTTACATTAGAAAGTAAGCTAGTCTTGAATCGGTTGGCTTGCTCAGCTTCTTCCTTAGCTTCTCTCAGTTTCGTCTCAATTGCTTTTTCGGAAGTAATATCTCTCAGCACCGTCAAGATTACTTTTTTTTCACTGACACCCCCATCTTGAATCAGTCGATTGAATAGTGCCAATTCAAATTTACCTTCGGGCAAGACCAAACTTGCCTCCATTTCAAAACCCATTTCATCGATATTGGCCATCCCCTCTTGAAATCGCTTAAAAAAGGAGTCGTTATCAACATGACTGAAGATCAAATCTTTAAATTTCTTACCTGAAAGCTCTTCTTTCTCGATTCTCAGCCAATTGGCTAAGGCAGGGTTAGCAGCTATAATCGTCTCTCCATCATAGCTTAGGGCGAGGCCATCCTTAGAGCTATTCCATACGTTTTTAAACTGCTGTTCCAGAAAAACCTTTTCTTTGTCTGATTGGTCAAATGCAGTTTCCAATAAGCCCACCTTTTGCAATTGCCTGAAAAGGATATTGATCAAAATTCCAATCCCAACAAATACTGCTGCCAATAGCGTTAAAAACCAGGCTCTCAAGTAAAACGGCTTCAAAACTCTGAAAGGTACACTTGAAATGGTCTCTGAGAAATTCATCCCACCATAGGAGGCCTTAAGCTCAAATTGATAGTCACCGGGAGGAAGATTCCCAAAAAACAAAGTGGCAGACTTGGGATCTTTATTTATTTCCCATTCATCGCTCAATCCCAGCAATCGATAATGCACCCAAAGAGGTTCTTGCTCATTGAATCCTACAGCAGAAAAATCTACCTCCATAGAGTTTTGCTCATTGGGGACTATCAATTTTTCATTATTCAGTGCAGTCTCACCGATCCTAATCTTAGAAAAACTCACCTTAGGACTTCCTGAAGCTAAAAAATCCTCAGATCGATAAAACATCGAAAACCCTCTCACAGTACCAATCAACAAACTACTGCTATCTGCCTCCACTAAAGCCCCTCGATTGGTTTCATTTGCTATCAAGCCATTTGACTCATTGTAATGAAAGATTTCATCATCAATCAAGCCGTAAATCCCATCATCAGTACCTGCCCAAATTCCTCCAGCACTGTCTTTTATCAATACAAAAACTGGCCGATCAATGGCTCCCCCCCCTACAAAATACGGTCTTAACTGTGCTCCATCCCATACCTTCACGCCTCCCTCAGTACCTAAGAGAAGACCCTCTTCCGTTTCCAGAAAATCATAGCCTTCCGCAATCAACAGGTCTTCGTTTTCTACGACCGGCTTAGGATTATCAAGCTTGGATGCTCTGAGTACAATCATCCGACCGTCGGAAAGCAAGGAGGCTTTTCGAAGGTAGAAAAATGAATCCCCCAGTAGTTTTTCAGCTTGACTGACCAAGTTTTTTTCGAAAATCTGTACGCCTCTTGTGGAGACGGGCACTTTGTAAATAGCCCTTGGACCTGCAGCAATGAGCATCCCTCCTACCACTTGCACAGAAGATATCGTAATGTCATCAGGTGCACGAAATGTCTGAACACGATTAGTTTCTACATCAACTAGCCCCACTCCGGACCAATTAGCCGAAAACCAAACTTCTCCCTTCCCCCCTTGTGCAAAATTAATAATACGCCCGGTGGGTATCCCTTCCGGGTACTCATCCCGATAAATGGTCTGCAGTCTATACCTGGAGTAGCGCTGTATTCCATTATTAAATCCAAAAAGAAACTCTCCATCCTGTATTTTATGAATCGCAGTGACTTCCTCTCCTAACATCTCTGACCTCCAAAATCCATAATTCTGAAATATCAGACCATTCGTATTCACTAGTCCTCTATTGGTAGTCATCCACAATACTCCCTCCCGATCTACCAAGAAATCTTGAATGCTAAACGAGTTCAACTCAAATTCCAAGTCCAGCTCCAAAGCGCTATCCTGATCCAATTTCAATTTCTGCAAAGGAGAATTGAAATGATAAAAAACACTTCCTTTATTAAAATCTAATCCATAATAATTCGATGCAAAAAAATAATCCTTTGTAAATCCTCTGTCTAACCATTCGCTAGGAAAAGCCAATTGATTGCCCTTTGCCAAGTAATCCTCTCCCAAGAAATAAAATTGGCCATCGGGGGCCTTCTTGACAAGGTAAGGTGAAGTAGGTAAATCCAACCCATCAAACTTCAGCTGCTCCAAACTATCCCCGTGGATACGATAGGTTCCGTTTCTGAAAAACCCATAAAATTCCCCATCTATCTTTTCAATGGAAATCAATCTTCCTGCAGACTCCAAATCGCGGTTGATCGCTGTAGCTTTTTCTCCCTCTTTCCAAAAAAGAAACTGATACCGTGTTTCCAAAAAATGAATCTGTTCCTCTTCCTTACCAAAAGTCTGGAATCGAATAGATGTACTTGGCTCCTCGTGAAGCTTGAAATCAATTTTCACTTCTTCCCAAGTACCATATCCCCCTTTGAGTAGCTTAGGTAGGCCAGAATTGTTAAAAAGCCAAACCAAACCTGACTCATCCCTATGAATGGAAACTTGAAAATCGAAGTTTGAGTAGATCGAATCTGGAAGAGCATAGGTCTGAATTCCATCAGAATAAAAAACTCCGCGAGAAGTCGAAAACCACACCCTACCCAAACTGTCTTGCTCCACTTGAAAAATATTTTGAACAGGCAGTTTCACTCCCTTAGGAGCAGTATTATACTTAAAGGTCTGGGCCAAACCCTGAGAAGCAATTGTCCCCAAAAAGAGAAAAAGAAGTAGAACTCGAGTGAATTTTCCCACAGAAGCGAAGTTAGAAAAAGAAATTCGATGTCAAATAACCTATATAATGTTAATCAAATCTTTTGTGAGCGTGTGGTTTCTCTTATTTTTGTGCCAAACTTTAAAAATCGAAGCATGAGTGTACTAGTCAATAAAAATTCCAAAGTAATCGTACAAGGATTCACTGGGTCTGAGGGTTCTTTTCACGCACAGCAAATGATCGAATACGGCACCAACGTAGTAGGCGGTGTCACTCCAGGTAAAGGAGGCTCAACTCATTTGGAGCGACCCGTATTCAATTCAGTAGAGGAAGCAGTTCAAAAGACTGGTGCAGACACCTCCATTATTTTTGTACCACCTGCCTTTGCGGCAGATGCTATCATGGAAGCTGCAGATGCAGGGATTCAAGTCATCATCACCATTACAGAAGGTATTCCTGTGGCTGATATGATGAAAGCTAAGCCTTATATTAAAGAGCGGGGTGTTACCTTGATCGGCCCCAACTGCCCTGGTGTCATTACTCCAGGAGAAGCTAAGGTAGGTATCATGCCGGGCTTTGTTTTCAAGCCGGGACGCATCGGAATCGTCTCTAAATCCGGGACCTTGACCTATGAAGCTGCCGATCAAGTGGCTAAAGCGGGGCTTGGAGTATCGACAGCTATCGGTATTGGAGGAGATCCGATCATCGGAACCTCTACCAAGCAGGCTGTACAACTTCTGATGGAAGATCCAGAAACTGATGCGATCGTCATGATCGGTGAAATCGGAGGAAACTACGAGGCAGAAGCTGCCAAGTGGATTCGAGAAACTGGAAACAAAAAGCCTGTAGTAGGATTTATTGCTGGACAGACAGCACCTCCAGGTCGAAGAATGGGGCATGCCGGAGCAATCATCGGTGGAGCTGACGATACTGCAGCTGCCAAAATGCGAATTATGAAGGAAAACGGTATCCACGTAGCTGAATCACCCGCAGAAATCGGAGCAGTGATGGCCAAAGTATTAGGCGTAAACGCTTAATCTCCAATTCTCCATCCAATTTATAAAGTTAAAACCCGCTTTGATTTATTTCAAAGTGGGTTTTTTATGGTTTTCATATAAAAAAAACAAGCCTACAGAAATTTCACAAAGGCTTGGTTTATTATTCAATCTTTATTCTCCCTTTAGAACCGTTTCGATCATCGCATCCACATCTTTCAGTTGAAACTGCATAACTCTTGCGTAGTAGCGCGAACTGGAAGTTCGCGCTACGGATTGGATACTCATCAATTCGGCACGGGCAGGAGCACCGATATCGGAACGATTTCTAGCATCTTACTCCATGGGTGAAGCCAATCTTTCCACATGAGTGCGCTGTAGATTTATTCGATAGGTTTAGAACATGATAGTTCTGACCACAATCCTATATACTAATCACTCAACATAGCCGCCCGAGTATAGGCTTCATTCCCATTGTCCACACTTCTTAAAGAAATAGACTTTAATTGAATTTTATTTTCGACTCTCAACCAGCGAATTACCTGCTCATAGGTCTTGGATCTTGCATTTAGATATTCTCCATTCAGGCCATCTACGATTTTGGAGATAATACTGGCCAAAAACAAGTCGGTATTCAACAAGTCAAAAGAAATTTCATAATACCGAATTTTCCCTACGGTATGGACATTGAATAATCCCTCATTAGAAATCGTACCCGCTGTACCGATGTCTTGATATTTTTTAAACGGACTCTATTTTCCTAACTTTGTAGTTTAAGGAGTAGATGCAGCCACATTCTTCCTATTAATTTATGACCGTAACTCACACTTGAAATTAGGAGGAATAGAACAAGTAACAGTTGAAAATATTTTTAAATAGCAATTAGTAAAATCGAGTAGAAAAGTAGCCTTGAAACCAAGTGAAACAAACAGACATTTATGATCGGTAAGTTCGAATTTTGAAAAATGAAATATGAAGATGATTTTCAGAATCTAAGCTTGCACTTGAAGCCTTATCATCCGTAGGCAGGAAACCAAGGTGATTTTTTAGTCCCTAAGATTTACTCTCAATTAATTAAGGTTTATACTATACCTCAAATAAATAATTATAATGCATATTCTACACGAAGCATCAATTGTCTTGGCCTAAGGGTTCTAAATTCTTCGACAAGGATAAAAGATGAATTAGAGATCCTCGCCCACTCATTTTGACCTAACAGATTGGTAGCAACAACAGAGAACTCTATTCGCTTAGCCGGAAACTTAATATTGTAAGTGAAATCAAGAAAGCTAACAGTGGACTTTGATTCTACTACATTTGAACTGATACTCAACGACTCGAAAGTTAATTTGGCTGTTTGTTTCTGATTCGGTAAAAGGAGGAAAGAAAAGGATGGTGTAGAAATAATGGATTCATTATCAAAAGCATTTGGAGTAGCTGATCGGACTAATGATAAATCATACCTCAATTCAAAATTAATCTTCCCGGTTTTTCTGTATACAGCTTTCAAATACCCATTCAATTGTTTGTAATTTAAGTTTTGAAAAACATCATTTACAGCTATTTCCCTTTGAATCCAGTTGTAGGCTGAGCCCATTGCCACTGTGGTTTTTCTTCTAGGAAAATACTTACTAATATCGCCATTCCAAGAGAAGGATTTTTCAATATTCTCCCTTTCAAAGGAACTCAACTGAACCAGACCGCTTTCCAACACCTGGTTTTTCATCAATACATTACGCTTGATATGTGCTAACGAAAAGGCAGAATTGGCAAATAGAGAAATGAGGGGATCCTTAAAACTTTGGCTAAAAGCTACTCTATTAGACTTAAAAATAGGAATAGGAGCATTTTTGACTTGGATGGTTTGATAATTTAGAAATATCTGGCCGGGATAAATATCGTAAAGGTCACCAATGGTTACTTTTCTTGCGGCTGAATTTCTGAAACTAAGATATGGTGATGCCTCCCAAGAAAAAAAGAGAGTCGGTTCTAAAAACAAACGATTAGGACTTTCGATACTCATTTCTTCAAAAACCTCCCGGAGCTGAAGATTAGCAAATTTTACAGGAATAGTAATTTTTAAATTAGACTTCTTGGTATTCCTTTCAGCAGAAACCAAAGCCCAACCTGAGGCTTCTCTAAGCCGGATATTATTTTGGAAAGGGAACCCTATTAAAGACTCTCTATAATAGGTAGCTGAGCCCAAAACTGAATTTTTCAACAAAACCCCAAAACTTGAAGTAGTATTGAGGCCCAAAAGTCTCATATTTTTTATAGAAAGTGAATTGTTAAAATGGTAGGAATTAAACCGAACCCTTTGTAAACTTTCACTTGCTGTTTGGAGAGAGTCCGCAAAACCCAAGAAAGGAGGTGTCGTTTCTAACCTAGGTGTTTGGGATAAAAAGAAGGCATACGAATTAAAATCCAATACCTTTTCTCCCTTTTTGATCAATTTCCGAAAAGAATTGGAGAGAATGATATCAGGGCTGTTTATATCCTGAATCAAATTTTGATTTTGAAATATTACGTCACTTCGGTAACGGGAATTAACCCAAGAAGCATCAAACTGATTGTAGAAATAGTCTGTTTCTGCATTTTTGGTAAGATTTATTTTTAGGTTTAGTCGGTCCCTGATTTCATCCAAAGTCCCTGCTTCACTGACTTCAACATTTCCCTCATCCAAATAGTAAGTTCTTTGAATCAAAAAAGAGTTACTCACATCCTCCCTAGAATAGTCTATGGCAGATTTCACTTGGATATCTTTTGAGTTCTTTTTCAGGGTATTGACCGAAGCCAAGATACTTTTATTAAAAATAAAACGGCTGTCTTGGCTAGTACCCATTCTAAAACCAGCTGGCCGAAACCATTCATTAACTACCTCATTTCCAGATGTAGCAATCTGATTCCCAAGATCTGTTAATTCATCAGAAAGCTCCTTCCCCGCGTTATTAGTCCCAAGACTAACAATAGACTGAAATTGATCATTAAAAATCATAGGAGCGGCTTTGACATCCCAAATCCCTGGAAATCCCCCTCCCAAATAACCTCTACCAATGAGTACATTTTTCTTTTTCAACCGGACATTTAAAGAGGATTTGGAAGAAAATTCCAACCCATCAAGAATTTTTACAGGCTGATGATTTTCTAAAATTTCCACAGATTTAACAGCATCCACGGGCATATTTTTAGTAGCAAGATTATACCTACCTTCCAGCAAATCAAGCCCCTCGATGTAGAATTTTTGTATCGCTTCTCCCTTGTAATTGATAGACCCATTAGGGTTTACTTCAATACCAGGCAATTTTCTGAGAACATCGATTAAAACCTTGTCATTTTGATCAGAAAATCCATCGATATCATAAGATAAGGTGTCCTTTTTTTGAGAAATAGGGCTTTTTGCTCCTTCAAGCATGAATGATTCCAACTCAAGGAAAGACTCTTCGACAGGAATTTCTATCACTTGGGAGGTATTAGCTATTCTTAACTCAACTGTCTCGATGGTCAGCGATTTTGCGATCAACCACAAACTATCCAGAGGTGAATCAATTGTCAATGAAAAACTTCCATCTCCATTGCTCACATCAAAGGCTAAAATCTCAGAATCTTTTTGTGCCTGGATTAAGACGTTTACTCCCTTTTGAATGCTGGGGTTGGTTAAATTTTGTATTTTTCCGGATAGAATAGTTTGGCTATTCACTGTCTTAAAATTCGCTATAATCAGTAAGACCATTAAAAAATACCCAGCACTTACTTTCATTTTTTAAGGATTCGTTCAAGGCGATTATTTGAGGACTTAAGCCTCTCTTGCACTTGAGCCACAGCAGAGGCGGAAACTTTTCCCGCATCACTTTCACTCATTTGGCTTAATGGATTATCTCTAAACTCATCTTCGAGTCTAAAAAATCTAAATTTATCAATTTCAATAGCTTTATCTGACAACTGCTTAGAAAAGTCCACCTCTCGATTTTCAACACCCACTAATTTAAAATTATAATGACAATCTGCATCGTATAATTCCAATATCAATCCTGGCAAACCGCCAAAAATATATGGCCCATCATTGAAGGGGATTTCTGGAGTGAACCAAGCAAAATATTCTCTCCCCGAATAGCTTACTCTTGCGAGTTGACAGTCAAAGCCCAAAATCTCCTTAGCCCCGTCAGTAAACTTCCAAGCTAGATTATCAGATGGCTCAGAAAACACATATTCATTTTTGAATAACTTCCGGTATTGCCTTATATCGCCATCTTCACCGGATTTAAGTACTTTGTATTGTACTTTTGCCGCGGGATATTTTGCCATTTGCTGTAGCATCTGAGTAAGATCAATACTCCCTGCCTCCTTTCCTAGTTTGTCATTCTGCTTTGCCTGATTCAGATAAATAGCATAAACGGAATCTTTTTGATATCCCGAATAGCTCTGAAAAAGACTGGAATCGCCCATTCTCCACAGCACCATCAGCTCCTTTTCCTTTAGCTCCAAGTCAGTAGTATCCCTGGAGTATTCCATTTCGTAGAAAAAGGCGAAATTATTATTTTGAGCAAACAACTGAACTCCAGAGATGTAAGCAATTAGAAAAACAGTGATTTTAATTTGACCAAAAACTAAACTGGAATTTAATATTTTCATTGATAGCCTCATTTTGAATTCTAATTTTCTTGTACATATAAATAAACAGGGAGAATTCAAATCTACCTGTCTATCCTGATTACGGATTTCCACAGAAAAAATTTTCCCAATGTGCGGCATCTTGGACCCTCTCTGCTTCTGAAAAACCACAAGCAATAGCCGCTTCTCCACAAGTGGTCATAAATGGGACGCACCCAAATTCAGGGATTGACTCCTGAGCAAATGACGGCAATATCGATATTAAACCTATCAATATTACAAAAGACATATTTTTTTTGATTTTTTTTATATTTAAAATGTTTTAAATAAGTTATCTTCTAATATATATATATATGCAATTCATTTCAAGATTTTTTTGATAAAATAAAAATCAAGCCTATGATTACTTTTCCGATTTAATCCAGTTGAATTTTCATTGAGAAGACATTTCTTAAGTAAATCAACCCTCATTCCTTACCTTTGCGGCTTCAAATTCAAATTTATGCTATCAGTAGACAATGTGACCGTGCAGCATGGAGGTACGGCACTTTTCAGTAATATTTCCTTCGCCATCAATGAAAATGACAAAATCGCTCTGATGGGTAAAAATGGAGCTGGTAAATCGACCTTACTTAAGATCATAGCAGGCCAAAGCAAACCTACTTCCGGTATGGTCTCCGCTCCAAAGGACTTTGTGGTTGCATACCTTCCCCAGCATCTCTTGACCTCAGACGATTGCTCTGTCCTTGATGAGACGGCAAAAGCTTTTGCCAGCTACCTCAATATGAAGGCTGAGATCGAAAAAATTAATGAAGAGCTGACTGTGCGCACCGATTATGAATCAGAAGAATACTACAAGCTGATTGAGCAAGTTTCCGAATTGAGCGAAAAATTTTATGCAATCGAGGAAGTAAATTACGAGGCGGAGGTAGAGAAAGTACTTTTAGGGCTTGGCTTCGAAAGGGAAGATTTGCAAAGAGCCACTTCAGAGTTTTCCGGAGGATGGCGTATGCGGATCGAACTAGCCAAAATCTTGCTCCAAAAGCCAGACTTAATTCTGCTGGATGAACCTACCAACCACTTGGATATCGAATCCATCCAATGGCTGGAGGATTTTTTAATGAATAAAGCCAAGGCTGTTGTAGTGATTTCTCATGACAGAGCTTTTGTAGACAATATCACTACCCGCACAATCGAGGTGACGATGGGTAGAATTTATGATTACAAAGCCAAATACTCCCACTACCTAGAGCTCCGGAAAGAGCGTCGAGAGCAACAACAAAAGCACTACGAAGAGCAACAGAAATTCATTGCCGAAACTACTCAGTTTATTGAGCGATTTAAGGGAACCTACTCCAAAACCCTACAAGTACAATCCCGTGTGAAAATGCTGGAAAAACTCGATATCGTAGAAGTAGACGAAGTAGATACTTCAGCCTTGAAATTGCGCTTTCCTCCATCACCTAGATCGGGCAAATACCCTGTGATCGTAGAGGAATTGAGCAAAAGCTATGGCGATCACCTGGTCTTCAAAGACGCCTCCATGACTATCGAGCGTGGACAAAAGGTGTCCTTTGTCGGTAAAAATGGAGAAGGTAAATCCACCATGATCAAAGCGATTATGGGAGAAATTGATTTTGAAGGGAAATGCGAACTTGGACATAATTCCATGATTGGATATTTCGCTCAAAATCAGGCCTCATTACTAGACGAAAGCTTGACAATTTTCGAAACTATAGATCAAATAGCTGTCGGTGAAATCAGATCGAAAATCAAAGATTTGCTCGGCGCCTTTATGTTTAAAGGAGACGACATCAATAAAAAAGTAAAGGTCCTTTCCGGTGGAGAAAAAACCCGTCTTGCGATGATTAAACTTCTCCTCGAGCCTGTCAACCTATTGATCCTTGATGAACCGACCAATCACCTCGACATGAAAACCAAGGATATTATCAAAGACGCCTTGAAAGCTTTCGACGGTACTTTGATCGTAGTTTCTCATGATCGGGATTTCTTAGATGGCTTGGTCACCAAAGTTTTCGAATTTGGCAATAAAAGAGTTAAGGAGCATTTCGAAGATATCAACGGGTTTCTCCGAAATAAAAAGCTGGAAAACCTAAAAGAAGTAGAACGGTAAACTCAAAAAAATCCCGAGCCATTTACTCGGGATTTTTTACTCCATTATTTCATCTTGGAGAAAGGCAAAGCTTTAAAAAACTTAGCGTCTACTTTCTCTACAATTTTTCCATCCCGCTCAGAAGCATCTCTTACTTTGATCCATTCCGGATCTTTGGCAAAATTCTGAAAGGCTCTTTCATAGGCTTCCTGATTGTCATGCCCCAATAAATAAATGAGTTTGGGCTGTGAACCGTCTTTTTCTACAGTAAGAAAATAGGGATAATTCTTCAGGCCTTGCTTCTCAAACAGCGCTCGAGTATGATCTCTGAATCTCGCCTGAATATTCTCTATTTTACCATCAAAACAATAATAGGTTCTCAACTGAAACACTCCACTCGGCATAGGCATGGGAAGGTCATTGAGCTCCGGAGCCAAGACCATGTAGGTTTCTACAATATCTTTAACCAAGGGTCCGTTTTTGCGTGATTCTTCATAGGCTTTTTTCCAATCGGGATCATTTAAAAAAGACTGCCACATGCGATCTCTTGCACTGACATCGGGATAACCCAAAATATAAGTCAAGGTGTTATCCGATTCATCCAAGGGTGAAAAATAAGCTACATTCTCCATTCCTGCCTTTTCGAATAGCTTGGTCGTATGATTTTCAAATCTTTTGACCAAATCAGCTAATTTCCCTTCATGAGCAGTGTAGGTCCTCATTTCGAAATACGTGGATTTGGTAAACGGTGACTGCTGCGCTTGAAGCTGCAATACCAAGAAAAGGGAAAATATCCCGGCTAATAGCTTTTTCATCGATTTTGGGTTGAATAGGTGAATAGATTTATTTTCCAAAATAGCCCTAAAAATCCAACTCTAAAACCCTTATTACTCCTTTGGTGATTTTTGATCAAATAGACTAATACTTTTCGGCCGAGAGCTAGCAAGATGTTCGATTTTTGGATGTTAGCTTTCTGTATAAAAAAATCCCGAATCCTATTATTAGAGCATTCGGGATTTCAGCAGTAGAATGAGGCCGATTACATCAGGCGCTTCAATGTCCATACAATGATGGCAAATAGAAATACAATGATTGAAATTTTATTAATTCCATGCATCATCCGTAAGTTCAAATTTGACTTTTGATTGGGGTCTGATTTTTTAAATACTCGGATAAAGTAATTACCTACTTCACCAAGTTTGAAGAATTCCTTTACTTTATTGTTATCTGACATAATTTGCTGATTTCTCTCAAAACAGGTTGTGCTACAGAATAGTTTATTTTAAGTATAAGACAGACTTGTAGATTAGATGGATTCTGGTTCTATCCACATACCATCCTCACGAATGATATTGATCAATTCATCTACCGCCTTTTCTGAAGGCACTGATCGCTTCATTACTTCTTTGCCTTTGTAGAGGGTGATTTTTCCTTTTCCAGAGCCCACATAGCCGTAGTCTGCATCCGCCATCTCGCCAGGACCATTCACGATACAACCCATGATGCCGATTTTGACCCCCTTGAGATGATCAGTTCGCTTTCTGATCATAGCAGTCGTTTCCTGCAAGTCAAAGAGCGTGCGTCCACAGGAAGGACAAGAAATGTATTCGGTTTTTGACATTCTCGTCCGAGCCGCCTGTAATACTCCAAAAGAAACCGAATTATGCAATTTGATCTGCTCAATGACCTCCACTCTGGTATGGAAACCTTCTTTTTCCAATGACAGCATTATCCCATCCCCGAGTCCATCGACAAGAAGTCCTCCTACATCCGTCGCTGCATAAAG
Source organism: Algoriphagus faecimaris (assembly GCF_900101705.1). Classification (GTDB taxonomy): domain Bacteria; phylum Bacteroidota; class Bacteroidia; order Cytophagales; family Cyclobacteriaceae; genus Algoriphagus; species Algoriphagus faecimaris. The sequence continues at coordinate 18,623 of NZ_FNAC01000023.1, forward strand.
CATGGTCTGATCGGCAGCCTGATCAGGATAGCTGACCTTTACTGTCACTGGCACCCTACAGTCCGCCTCGAGCAAACTCACAAAAGCCCTTCTTAAAGCAGGCATGGTATGCGTATTTTCTGTTTTGAGGATTAGAACTGTGTCTTTTCTTCCCACGAGGCTATTGATGGCCTCCTCCACCTGAAGGTCGTTTATTTCTAAAAAATTGAGCTCTGGGTGAAAGTTCATCGTGACCTTATATTCTGCCAAAGTAAAGAGAGGATATTTATTTTTTTGGTCTTTCATATGAGCCCAGACTGATGCGTCTTGGATCTCTCTCATCCCATTGGGAAGCATGAAAGGAATCGGATTGATGCCTGTGTACACAAAATCACATCCTTGATCATTCATCTTCCACTTATCCAGTTCGGGGAGATAAAAATGGCCTACCGCTTTGATTTCTTTTTCGGTAATACGATCCATTCTGGAAATGTCTGTGATCACTCTAGGAACATTATGATCTCCAAAATTAAATACCTCTGCACTGATTCTTTTGGAATATTCAAAGGGACGAAGGGGGTAAGTTTTAATCTCAGGAATCATATCATGAGATGACCTATAGGCATATCGCTCGATCAGTGCCCGGGCAACAGGAGCCTCAAACTCCGGATCTTCTGTCAATGAGACGCGGACAGTATCTCCGAGTCCATCTTCCAGGAGTGTTCCTATTCCTACAGCTGATTTGATTCTACCATCTTCTGCTTCACCGGCTTCAGTCACACCTAGATGCAAAGGATAAGGCTTGAAACCTCCCTCATCGAGCTTCTGCACCAATAGCCTGTATGCTTGCACCATTACCTGCGTATTGGATGACTTCATCGATATCACGATATCATAGTAATTCTCATCCTCACAGATTCGGAGAAACTCCAAGGCGGACTCGACCATACCCAAAGGCGTATCACCATACCTACTCATGATTCTATCCGAGAGTGAACCGTGATTGGTACCTATGCGCATCGCCGTACCGTTTTCTTTACAGATTTTAATCAAAGGGAGAAATCGCTCACGTATTCTCATCAATTCCTCCTGATAGCTTTCGTCCGTATATTCTATGACTTCAAATTTCTTTTTATCCGCATAGTTACCCGGATTGATTCGCACTTTTTCGACGATACCCGCAGCGATCTCTGCAGCATTGGGTGTGAAGTGGATATCTGCTACCAAAGGAGTATTATAACCTCTCTTACGTAGCTCTGCTTTTATATTTCTCAGATTTTCTGCCTCTTTGATACTTGGAGCAGTAATTCTAATCAGCTCACAGCCCGACTCTATCATTCGGATGCATTGCTCCACTGAGCCCTGTGTATCCATCGTATCCACTGTGGTCATGGATTGCACTACGATAGGATTATCACCTCCGATGATTACATCCCCGATTTTGACAGGGATACTTTTTCTTCGGACGTATTTGGTCAGGCTATCGCAATAGCGAAAATCAAGCGTATTGGTGGTAGGTTCCATGGCTTATAAATCTCCAAGTTGTGGACGGATAATTACTTCTTCAACCACGGTCTGTGGCGAAAGGTTATAGGCTCCCCATACTGCCTCCGCTACATCCTCAGCCTTCATGAATCGCTCTATAGGCAAATCCACCCCTTCCCAGCTAGCAGTGTAAGTAGCACCAGGAAGAATCGAGGTGACCTTGACCTGATGCGGCTTCATTTCTTCTCGTAGACATTTAGTCAATCCGAGCATAGCCCATTTGGAAACCGCATAGCTTCCTCCATTAGGATAGGCTGTCAGTCCTGCAATAGAACCTATACTGAAAATATGACCTGAGCGACGATTGATCATCTCCTGGGTAAAAGCCCTTGTCATATAATAGGCTGAAAAAAGATTAGTATGCATCATCAATTCAAAATTACCTTCAGGCTCATCGTGCAACGCTCCAGGCAAAAACAAACCTGTGTTATTGACCAAAACATCCGGAGTACAAAACTCTTTTACTTTAGCTGAAAAAGCCAAAACGACTTCCTTCTTCGACAAATCAGCAACTTCTGCTAAAACTCTTATAGCAGGGTACTGACTTTCTAATTCTTCTTTGAGATGCTTGAGGTCTGATTCATTTCTGGCACAGGTAGCGATATCAAAACCTTCTTTTGCAAACCTCTTGATGATCGCTCTTCCGATGCCTTTGGTGCCACCGGTAACTAATATGCTATTAGGCATTTTATTTCGTGTTTTAATAGTTAGTATGACAACTATCTAAGTGGAACAAAGTTACATTTTTTTATCAAAAGAGCGCAGAGACTTGCATGCGTCCGATATGGACTATACGATTTAACCCTTGTGAATTTCTTCCTTCATATGCCACATTGACCTGAAGGCCATTACCCACTTTTTGTAGCCAATTTATCGACCAGGTGATATTAGTTCCTTCTGTCAAAGCTTGTAGCATTTCATAGCCTACGGGAGAGTTTGCCTGCCCATTGTAATCAATCTGAATCCATTTTAAATTCCCCGTCAAGGTGGTTTTTATAGCTTTCGCATAGCGGATATCCAATCCCAACTGATGCACGGCTGCCAGCTCGCGAAACTCCTCATTATCAATATTTTCTTTTGAAGTAAAGGAATATGTCCCTGTAGTTCTAAAATAAGCATTCGGCTGCCAGGCAAATTCAGGCCCGAGAGTCCTTTGCTGAATATGGTAATTTCGATTATCTAAAAAATCAGACGAAGAAATCCGATTCCCCGATCCCCCAAGGACTCTCAGGGTAGATCGAGGAGAAAAATTATACCGAGTATTCAATTTCCAATCTTTCTGAATCAAATCCTCAAAACCTCCTGAAAGTAGCTGCTTCAATTGCGAGTCAAATAGCGAAAGGTCGAAACCGTACCTTGCTGAAGCCCGGTTGAAAAACAAACTGGAGCGAATCACCTGTCTCAAGGATAAAATCTCCTCCCGATTAATCCCTCCGATGAAAGGATTAACTCGATCTAAAAAATCAGTAGAAGTAATTTTCTTCTCTACACTCAAGCTGGATGTGTTTGAAAACTTATACAAAAAAGACTTCAGTCCTTTGGCTTCTTTCCAAGTCTCAGGCAATCGGGCCTGAACTCTATAATTCAACAGTGAGGTATAAGCCTGAACATAAGTATCTGTAGGCACGAAGATCTTGATATATAATTTTTCTTCTGGATTGATGGCTAAGTAAAACTCATTAAGCTGCTGAATCCCATCCTCATTATCATCCCGCCAAGTATGAGTTCCGTCTCCATTCGGCGCTGGGATATAAACAAATTCCCGCTGAAGCTCCCTCCCATTTCCGATAGCATAACTCAATTCGTTGCGTATCAGATTCCCTACCAAACTGCCGCTATAATCCAGCTTTCCCATCACCGTTTCCTCCACAGGCAACTCTCGCTGTAAAAACTGCAAGCGGCGGAAGGTAAAGGTGCTATTCAACTGATGACTTTTCCACTGTTTGCCAAAAGAAAAATTAGAAGTAAAAGCTTCCGTATCATCTTGTAAAACTCCAGCAAATGGTAATTTATCTGTTCTCCAGGCAGCATCCAATCGGAAAGTATAGGAGGAACTATCCGGGTTTTGAAGAAAAACTAAGTGCTCACGAAAATTCATTGCCGTACTGATGACAGAATCTGTCTCTGCCTGCCTGAGTACATTTCTATCTAAGGAAAACTGATAGCCAGGCACTATTAATTTAGATTGATAGGCTACCTTTCCCAAGTATCGGACCCATTCCGAATTAGCAGAGTTCAGTTCACTAGTAAGGTTAAACCACTCATTGTTGACTTGAAATCGATCTCCCAGCTGAAAATCCCAAGTCGCTTTATGCTGCACACCCGCCAAAACATCTCCTCTGTCACGGGCATAAAATAAATAATGAAATTTATTTTTACTGTTTTTGTCCAGATTGACTCCTGCCTGAAATAAGCGCTCCGGGGCGGCATTATTCAGGGTTTCTGTGGTCAGCCCCCAATCCCGATCAAATTCTATATAGCGAAAACGGTCAATAAAATTAAAATGAGTCGAATTGTATTCAAGTTCTGTCTTTCCAGAAATCTTATACCCTTTCAAAAGTGAGATATCCCGCTGCCCAGCCTCATATCCAACCTTCATGGCAAAACCTTGATTATCCTGATTATCAATATCAGAAAACAAGTTTTGGTCACGATTTGAAAGTGCAAATTCAGTGTAAGCTTTATCCTTGTCGCTCAAGTTAAATCGTGCACCTGCCGTAAGCATGTTTTTACTATCAGGAGCTGCGAGCTGTGTCAATAGGGTATAATCTCCCTGGGAGATTCCATTCAATCGAGGCACATACTCGTAGACGGTTCCATTTGATAATTGATTCACTCTACGATAGTCGCCATTACCTTGTCCTACCTGCGCAAAGGAAAGGTCAAAAAAAGCTTTTTTCGGATCCGTAGAGTAGCGATAATAGACGAAAGAATTCCCTTGCTCATCCTCCTCGATGATGCGCTCATAAAGAATCCGAGTGGGATCAAAGGCCACACTGTCAATCCGGGGGATTCTAGCTTGCTCAATTCGATCTCCTACTGAGGCTAACAAACTCAGCTCCTCGTTAGAAAATTCCGCAAACAGAGGCCTATTCCGATTGTCCTTTTCTTGGTAATAATTCAGATACAAGTCTACCTTACCATTCGTTTGAAGATGATTGGCACCTACTATGGACCGAGAATAATTTCGCTCTGCATATTCGAAGTCCACCCTAACGCGGGAATATTGGGTGATCAAAACCTTCGGAGTAAAGGTGATTTCAGCTTGATTATAGTCTATGACGTAATCAGCATTAAAACCTCTCTGAAGCAACTTGCCATCCAGAAACACCCGCTCTGAATTAGCCATGATAATAACAAAACGTTCGTTATTTGGACCATTGAGGCGATAAGGACCCAAAACTCCCTCCAAAATCGGCACTTGAATGGAAGCAAATTTACCTTTGGCCACGGACGCAAAAGCTTGGGTACTCGCTTTCCATTCCTCCCCCATTTTATATTGAGTAGTCAGTTGAAGACCCTGAGCATTTTTGTAATACCGCAAAAATTCAGATTGACGCTGCGTCAAAACCACATCTCCCGCTGCCAATCGGAAATCATCATTGAACAGCTCAATCAAAACATTATCAAAATCTTGTATCTGTTGCGTATTTCCCTCAGGCTGAAAAGGAACATTTTGATCGGTAATGCTAGCTCTGATTCGAAGATTTTCTGATATCTCTCCCTCAAGCTGCAGATTGAGACTAGAGTTCACAAAGACATTCTGAGCATTTCCAAAAGAGATCCCCCGGGTAAGACTTCCACTCTTGTAAAGCGAAGTACTAGGGAACAACTCCTCATTCAAGTCCCAATCCAGAGCTTGTACGTTTCGATTGTCGGTAAATCTTGCCGTAGAATCATAATCCACTTCCAGACTGCGCTTGGCTATAGGCCTATCAAATCTGATATTAAATGTACGGTAGCAAAGCTGTAGGGAAGAGATGAAATTAGGTACTTCATCGATCAGTTGAATACGATTGGAACTCAGGTCAAAGCGGAAAGCATACCGCTGTTCAAGGCTATCCCTCAAAAGGATCGTCTCTTCTATCCCTGACAGTGAGTCCAATTCTACTCCCTGTCTCAGCTCTTCTACTGAAATCCATCGACAATTCACCTGTGCGGCTACCTCAGAGGTCAAAACACCCAGCAAAATCAAAACCCAGAAAAGTAGCTGTTTTTTCAAATCGCACCTCTTTATCGGTCCAAGGTACTAAAATAGGAGATTATTCAGCTAGGGGAAAGGTCAAGTAAAATGTGGTGCCCTTATCCATCTCCGTTTCAAACCAAATCTTACCACCGGCGGTTTCTACTCCACTTTTGGCAATCGCTAAACCTAATCCAGAACCAGTCGATTTAGTACTGAAATTGGGAATGAAAATCTTATCTCTAAGCTCAGGAGGAATACCTTTTCCGTTGTCAGTGATTTCTAAGAAAACCGCCTGCTCAGTCATCCAAAGCCATATTCTCACTTCCGCTACCTGACCTTCATCTACCGCTTGCACGCCATTTATGATCAAATTTGAAATCACCCTTCCAAATAATTTATCATCGCCCATGATGGGTATTTCTTCGACGAAAGAATCATCCTTAAAGTGAAGCTGCACCCTCTCATCATTCTTAAATAAATCCAAAACTCGAATCACCAAAGATTTAAAATTCAGGCGCTCATTTTTCGGTAAAGGCATTTTGGCAAAAGTGCTAAAAGAAGAAGCTATCCCACTCAGGGCATCAACCTGATGGATGAGTGTCTCCAAGGAAGTCCGAAGCTTCTGCAAGTCATCCAAGCGACCTGCCTCTTGCAGCCTAAGCAGGTGCTGCAAAGTCAGCTTCATAGGAGTTAGTGGGTTCTTAATTTCATGAGCCACTTGTTTTGCCATTTCCCGCCAGGCGGATTCTTTCTCAGTAGAAGCCAACACCTTCTTACTCGCTTCCAGCTTGAAGAGCATATTATTATATTCATTGACCAAGAGCCCAATTTCATCCTTACTCTCCCAGAGCATAGGTTCGTTGTTTTCAAGATTTGTCGTCTTTATCTTCTGAGTGAGCAGCTTAAATGGCAAGGTCAGATTCTTGGAAACGAAGTAGGATACAATCAAAAATAGAATAAAGATGATGACAAAAGCATTGAAAATATTGCTGAGCACATCAGAAATCAAGGAATTCAATTCAGCTTCTGATTCAAAAAAGGGAACCGACAGGATCGCTGCCACTCCTTGTTCACTTGTAGAAGGGATAGCCAAATAAACCGCTTTATACTTTAACCTACCGATTTGTTCCTCTGCAAGAAATTGAAGTTGATTTTGCTCCATCATCTCAGAGAGTGCTCGAGGATTGATACGAGGAGCAAGAATTTTCTTATCAAAAATATTGGATCGATTCGTGGCTTCTAATCTCCCTTCATTGGAATAGATATGAATATCGGCTGCTACGGTATTTGCGAGGGAAATCACCTCTTCATTTAGCGCATCTTGATTGATCTGACCTACCGGCCTATTCCCTAGAAAACTCGACAGATTACTTCTGATCAATGCTGCCTTTTGGATGTACTGTCTATCCAAATCGGCTCTGTAACTATTTGCCAAAAGACCAATTGTGATGATAGAGATAATGATGATCGGGAAGAAAAAGGCAAAATTGAGATAAAGCTGAAGTTTAGTCGAATAATTAAACTCAAAGTTTTTATAGCCTTTGACAATCGTGTTAATAAGGATGGTCAAAAAGGTTAAAAAGACAAAAATCACGAAGTAGAGCGAAATATTTCCGAAAAAATAGGAAAAGGGCTGATTAGGTGAGGAAATCACAATCAGTTCATCACCATTTTGAATTCCCAAATGATGATAGCCTGCCTCATGAATTCCTGATCCCTGTAATTTTTTATCCTCCAATCTTTCGTAAAGCCCCGAATTCAAATAGTTAAAGGCCCCTGCATTTCGGACAAGTTCTCCTTCTTTGAATACCGCATAATCAAAGCGAGATGGATCTAGCTGATTGTTGTACTTTTTATCCAAGAGAAGCTTGGGATAGACCGATCCCGGCTGAACTCTAAGCTGCTTGAGCTCCAGATAAATCAAACCAAGAGGATCTGTATCTCTTGCTATGGGTAGAAAGCCTACAAATTGATTCCCCAAATTGCCCTCATTCCCTCGAACAAAATATAAATCCCGAAGTGAGGTCAAATAGTCAGATTTGATGTACTGATCTCTCAATTCCCCCAAAGATCGAGAATCAGGGTCTCCAGCTAAGGTTTGTCCATTTGAAGAAAAAATCCGGATTTTAACTTCAAATTGATCAAAGTAATTATCCAAATAAACACGCCTGATTTTAGTCTCAATGGGTTCTTTGGACAAAAGTGGATCTGCTAGCCTATTTTGGATAAACAAATCTGATTTGATCCTTGTAAATATCTCACTGAGAAAAAACTCAGTCATTACATCGCTTTCTATCAAGTTCTGATTGGCAAAGCGTGTTTTACTTTGATTCAACTCTTCTCCTTCAGTCTGAAAGGTACTGATGCCTGCAATCATCGCTACGATCAAACTGGTGAAGAAAAAAGTCAAGAAGGTATTGAGCCCAAGGCGAAATACATTACGGTAAAGTTGAACCCTAACCACCAAAAGCAAAAAAAACAAATGAATCGTCCAAGCTACTGCCATCCAAATATCCCAAAAGAGTAAACCAAGACTGACCGGAAGCCCCAAAAATAAAATGGACTTGTAGAAGAAAACCTTCCGCTGCTCCAACTCAAATAATAGGCTAATTAAGGTAAGTGATAATAAACCATAAACTGCGGACCAAAGAAAAATGATCAGAAAACTAATCCCCTCAAACCAGCCAAACGTCGGAATCGAAGTAATATCAAGAGGCCATTGGGAATTGGAAATCAAATCTCCCGGTAAATTCCAAATTAGTCCAAAGCACAGAGTCAGTAATACAAAAACCAAAGCTCCAAAAAGGAACAAATCTTGACGCTGATCAAGAATTTTCATCTTTTGATGGGTACGCTCTGAAGCCAACTGAAAAATCACCATACCGATTAAAAAGACACCGAAAAGCGTATTCAAAAGCAGGTCACCCAAACTAGGGTTTAGCCAGGAGGATGCATATTGAGATGGGTCAAAAAGTCCAAAATTAAAGTAGGTGCCGGGGAAAGCCAAAACCAACATCACCATTCGAAAGGCAAATACAATTAGGAATCCATAGCCAATTGCCTTCCATCTTCGTCCTTTCTTCCATTGATTGAGAACAAAGTCTGAACTCAAAATAAAGTAAAGTAGAAAGACCGAAACAAAAAATATCAGTATTGCAGGATTTGAAAGTCTACCAGCAGGCCGATATCCAAAGTTAAAATCTATCCCAAATAAAGGTATCCCCGCAGCATTGGTCACACTAAACTCTGAATCCTCATCCAAAGCTTTGATCGCCAACTGATCATTTCCAAATAAGCGCTGATTGGGTCCCGAATTCAGGTATTCATTTTCTATCGTGCCTGGCCAAATCAACCTAAAAGCATGAACCATGTAGAAATTACCCCCATTTCTACTGATTTTTCGATTCTTGAGTAAAAAAGTACCGTACGGATCTTGAAGTAGCTGATACTCTCTACTCAAGTCGACATTATCGAAGTCCAGCCAAACAGTAAAGTCTGACCAAAATTTTAAACTTTTTTCTCCATCAAGTATGAAAAAAGGGTGCTTATGATAAGGGGTACTTATTTTTTCGAAAGTAATGTCTTCATCAGGCCTTATCGCCATCAAAACCTGAATAAAGTCTTCATCAAACTCCCGATCTACCTCTAATACTTCTTCTTGCAGGGCCTCAAAAAAAGACTCTTCCTCACCTTTTTGAAAAAAGAAGAAGTTGAGTATTAGGACTGCCAATAAAGAAAAGGCGCTGATTAAAATAATCAGCCTACGGAGTTCGTGGTTCATTTGGTCTAAAAATAGAAAAAGCAAAGTTCGCTATCAAACTTTGCTTTCTTCCATTTATCGAATTGCCAATTTGGACTTTCTTTTTTTTGCTGCTCGATACCAGAGAATTCCTATGACAGTTGCTATCAAATAGGGCATGACGAATAAATACAAAATCCCGTTATTTAATCCTGCACCTATACTTGTGTCTCCATTACTGACATTGTTTTCTACACTTGCCCTACACATAGCACATTGGGCCCAAGTGTTCAATTGAAACCCAATAGTGATCAAAAAGGTCAAGATTGTAATACCAATACTTCGCTTCATCATCTCAGGATCATTTAGAAATTGTAATAAGGACTGATCATCAAGTACACAATCACTCCCGTCACAGATACGTAAAGCCAAATTGGGTAAGCATATTTAACTACCTTCCTGTGCTTGGTCCGCTGATCTGTATACCCATAATAATAAGCGAAAAGAATCGGAAAAAGTGCCACAGCAGCAAAAATGATGTGTGTGATCAATAAAAAATAGTAAACACTTCTAATCCATCCTTCGCCTCCAAATGGAGTACTCTCGGCAGCCCCGTGATAAATTACATATGAAACCAAGAATATAGCCCCAAGACCGAAGGCTACACTCATTGTCGCCCCATGGTAGGAATACATCTTCTTTTTGACAAAAACCAAACCTAAAATCAAGGCTAGACTAGCCGCAGTATTGATAATAGCATTTAGATGGGGTAAAAAGTAAACCCAATCCGCTCCAACATTTACCTTTTGAGGCATAAAGAGTAAAACAGCCACAGCAACGGGCACCAAGATAGAAATGAAGATAATCCAGTTCTTAACTTTACCCTCATTTTCAAGTATTGAATTATTTGCTTCCATATAATAGTACTTTAGTCTCCAACATTAACAAATCTACATCCTCTCTGTTCGTGCCACTGTAATATCCTCTGATTCGACCCTGTTCATCTATCAGCACAAACTTATCACTGTGGACGAAATCATCAGGATTGCCCAATCCATCTAAGGTGGGAAGAGCAAATCCACACCTTGCTAAGGCGTAGGTCTCATCTTTTGGTCCTGAGAGAAAATCCCACTTTCCAGCTTGAGCACCATGCCGCTCTGCATACTCTTTCAATATTTCAGGCGTATCGTATTCAGGATCTATACTTATAGATAAAATTTGCACTTGTTTCTCTTCTCTAAACATGTCATTGACACGCTCCATTTCCTTGGACATAATGGGGCAAATACTTGGACAAGAAGTGAAAAAGAAATCCAATATAGTTACTTTGCCCTCCATTGTTGCTCTTCCCACCGCTTCGCCATTTTGATTGGTAAAAGTAAACTCAGGAATGTAATGCTGAGTACTGTCAGTTGCAGGACATTCTTCAAAGGGATCATCTATTCCGTAAGGATAAAGAATAGGCAAATCGTATTGGTTTTGCCCAAAGCTCTTGAGGAAAAGAACAATCAATACTGGGACCATTAATATACAGACCAATACAAGGCCCTGTAGGATTCGTAAACTTCTCATGATATGCTTTTAACAAAAAAGTAGGTTGAAGTGTCTCACTCCAACCTACTTTTTTTGAATTTATTATAAATTAATTCTACCAACGCATCATAAAGATATCAGTACCTTCTTTGGCTAAGGCTATCAGCAACCAAACAAGGAAAATCAAGGGTACGATGATAGAATAAAAGAGAGGCTTGGCCTCATCTCCTAAGTGCATAAATTCCATCATGATGTACTTAGCCTTCCAGATGGTCAGAAGAATAAACAGTACATAGAGAAGGATGCCTCTATCCATGGTAAAAGCCATGATAAACTCGGCAATAGTAAGTGCTAGCAAAATACCAGCAGTTTTCCAGATTTTTTTAATCTTCTCGTTGTTACGAGGAGTTACCTCAAGGGTCGATTTAGTATCTTGAATTTCCATAGTAATCGAATTTCTGTTAGATCAAGTAGAATAAGGTAAAGACAAATACCCAAACTAGGTCTACGAAGTGCCAATAAAGACCGATCTTTTCGATCATTTCGTAATGTCCTCTTCTATCATACACTCCCACTGCTGCTTGATAGAATGCTAAGAATAATAAAACCACTCCGATGGTAACGTGGAAGCCATGGAATCCAGTAATGAAGAAGAATAACTGAGCAAAAGCCGCAGGCCCATATTCATTTACCATGAGATTAGCTCCAAAAACAGTTTCAGTCACTTCTCTATTAAGACCATTGATGTATGTCAAAACAGAACCCGCATCGGTACCGTGAATGAAGTGAGACCATTCCCATGCTTGACATCCTAAGAAAGTAACCCCACCAAGAATAGTCCAAAGCATCCACTTCACTACATCATTTCTATCGTTTCTATGACCAGCTTCTACCGCCAATACCATAGTCACCGAACTTGAGATGAGGATAAACGTCATGATACCCACAAAAACCAACGGAGCATGAATTCCATGAAGGAAAGGCACAGCTTCAAATACAAGTTCAGGTACCGGCCAGTATTCGTTAGAGCCGACAAATGACTCAGCAGGACCTGAATAAGCAGGATAACTAACTCGAATAGCTAAATAGCTAATCAAAAAAGCCGCAAATGTGAAAATGTCGGAGAGTAGGAAGAACCACATCATCAGTTTTCCATAGCTGGCTTTCAGGGGTTCGTTACCACCTCCCCAGACGCCTCTTTTTGAGCTTACTCCTAATGCAGTAGAATGCGCAGACATAATTAATTTATTTGTACCAGGTTAATTTTAATGATTCAGAAGAAGAAACATGAATAGATAAATCCACAATCCACCAAGAAAATGCCAATACGTAGTGGCCATTTCCATGGTATTCATTGATTGGGAATGGACTTTATATCTAAAGGTCGAAATTAATACAATAATCAGAAATATCACACCACTTATAAGATGAAGCGCGTGCAATCCGGTAAATACATAAAGAAATGAACCAGCAGGGTTACCCACAAAAAACACTTCTATGTCTACCAAAGCTACCCAACTATACCATTGCCCCACCAAAAAGGCGACTCCTAAAACGACTGAAGCAACCATTCCGATCCTAAGGTTGGTGATATTATCTTTTTTAGCAGAATAATAAGCCCACTGCAAAAACACTGAACTCAGTACAACTATTCCAGAGGTAACCCAAAAGATAGAAGGTAAATTATAATCCAGCCAATTTCCCTCCGCTTGCCTTACAATATAAGCACTTGTCAATGCGGCGAAAATCATTACCACCGTCACCATAAACAGCCAAAGTGCAAATTTCTTTGGATGCATGGAGATAGGCTGCTCCACTAAATCGACGTATTTAAGTTCTTTTTCCATAGCATTAAGGCATTTTATCCAGTAAATAAGCTATCTGCACTATCGGCAAATAGAGAAAAGAACCAAACATTATTTTTAACGCAGACTTTCGGGAACAATCACGCATTAATGAGAAAGTTTGTGCGAGGAAAAGCACACCACAAACAGTAGCTACAATCCCTGAATTAAGACCTGTGAGACCAAAATACATGGGCAATAAACCCAAAGGCAACAAAAATAGGGTATAGATCATGATTTGAATGGCAGTATTCAAATCTTGTTCACCCCCATTTGGAAGCAACTTAAATCCCGCACGCTTATAATCTTCATCACTTACCCAAGCAATAGCCCAGAAATGAGGAAATTGCCAAATAAACTGGATACCGAAGATAATCATTGCTTCATAAGAAATAGCACCCGTAGCGGCGGTCCAACCTAACAAAGGAGGCATAGCACCAGGAATTGCTCCTACAAATACGGCAATAGGCCCTACTCGCTTGAGAGGTGTATAAGCAAAAACATATAACACCATACTTAAAATCCCCAACCAAGTGGTCAAAGGATTAGTAAAAAACCAAAGCAAGGAGATACCTATAATCGCAATAATGGTCGTAAACCAATAGGCTTCTTTTAAAGAAATCAACTGTAAAGGAAGGGGCCGATTCTGCGTACGCTTCATCAGCTTATCCAAGTCTCTCTCCATGATTTCATTGGCAGCACCTGAAGCTCCTGAAATCAGGAATCCACCTAAAGAAAGACCTAAAAGCCCTGACCATCCAAAATTAACACCTGTATATCCTAGTATATAGCCAAAAATGGCAGAAAAGGTAACAAGTGCTGAAAGCCTGAACTTAAGCAAGTCAGAGTATGCTCTAATTCTTCCTAGAACAAAACCTATAATCACATGGTCAGCTGTTTCAACTGTCCTCATTTCATATTTGATTTAACTTGTACTTTTTATTGGCGCTAAATTGATAGATCAATATAAACTGAACCCCCAATATCAGCGAACCGAGTAATAAATGTATGGGCTGAAGAAAGGCAGGAATACCAAAATAAGCCATACCGATCCCTGAAGCAATTTCAAGTAATATGAATAAAATCAATACTTGAGTCCAAACATTGATAGGTGAATTTCTAAGGGTGTATTTGAATGCCCAAAAGAAATAAACCACATGAACGCCCAACAAGACAAGAGAGAAAGAACGATGAATTAGAAAACTAATTCCTAACTGAGAAACCCAATTATCTCTCAACAAATTACCTAGGCTCTCAGCCACATGATCAACCTCTTCTCTTACTTGTGTACCAAGCACAACTTGGACAAACATTAGGAATGTACCTAAAATGAGAATCCATTTAATCTTATCAGGAAATTGAACACTAACGCTTTTCCTATCAAGAAGTAATGATGAACGCTGATTTACATAAAGCAAAATCCAAACAAGGAAAAGTGCCAGCACCATATGAATAGTAATCATCCATGGAAGTAAATTAGTAGACACTACAAGAGACCCAATCCATCCTATGAACAGCACGAGAACCAGTGAGAAGATGGACAATAGGGTGATTCTAGGATCTGTTTTCCATAGCTTAAAGGATTTCCAAACTGTAAGGATAATAAGGAAACCAATGACAACTCCAATCAATCTATTGATGTATTCAATCCAGGTTTTTGTAGCATTAAACTCCTCCTCTACAAGTATAGACTTGTCATTGGAGATTTTTTCAGCCGTTTTCTCAAATCCCATTCTTTCAAGACTAGCTACAAACCTTTCGTTTTTAGCCAAACGCTTTTCAAGATAAATATCCTGATAATTTTTTGGGAGCTGATCCACACTTGTAGGTGGAATCACGCTCCCAAAACATTTTGGCCAGTCGGGACATCCCATACCTGAACCAGTGCTACGCACAATCCCACCCACAAGGATGAGAAAGTAAACAGCTACCACCGTAATCGTACTGATTCGACGGAAGCTGTTTAATATTTTATCAGTGTTTTGATTCATTGGTGACCAACTCCTCCGACTCTTCTTTCATAATTTCCATCTCCAATTGTACCTGTTCTTGCTCATGTGGCAAATTTGACTCAGGAGTAGCTGATAGAGGAACGGTTTGAGGAATAAAGTCTTCTGCTGCACCAGGCTTAGAATAATCATACGGCCATCTGTAAACCGTAGGAATCTCGCCAGGCCAGTTGCCATGTCCAGGTTCTATAGGTGTAGTCCACTCTAGGGTATTGGATCTCCATGGATTTTCTGTTGCCTTTCTTCCTCTGTACATGCTGTAGAAGAAATTCACCAAGAATATAAATTGAGCACCAAAGGTGATAATTGCGGCCACAGATACAAACATATTTAAGTCTGTATACATGTTCGAAAACTCAAAGTTGGTCCAAGAGTAATATCTTCTTGGGAATCCAGCTATACCGATGTAGTGCATAGGGAAGAATACCATATATACACCCACAAAAGTCAACCAGAAATGAACATATCCTAAGCGAGCGTCCATCATTCTTCCAAACATCTTAGGGAACCAATGATATACACCTGCCATCAATCCGAAGAAAGAAGCAGAACCCATCACCAAGTGAAAATGTGCCACTACGAAATAAGTATCGTGAAGCTGAATATCAATAGCAGAGTTTCCAAGGAAGATACCAGTAAGACCACCGGAAATAAAGAAGGAAACAAGACCAATTGAAAACAACATCCCCGGCGTAAATATCAAATTACCTCTCCAAAGGGTAGTCAAATAGTTAAATACCTTAACAGCTGAAGGAACTGCGATGATGAGGGTTAGGAACATGAAGATAGATCCTAGGAATGGGTTCATCCCAGAAACGAACATGTGGTGTGCCCAAACAATGAAGGATAGAATGGTAATTCCCAACATGGAAATAATCATTGCCTTGTAACCAAAAATTGGTTTACGAGCATTTGTTGCAATTACTTCTGAAGTAATACCTAATGCAGGAAGCAATACAATATAAACTTCAGGGTGACCCAAGAACCAGAATAAATGCTGATACAAAACAGGGCTACCTCCAGTGTTAGGTAAAGCTTCACCTCCAATATAAATATCAGATAGATAGAAAGAAGTACCAAAGCTTCGGTCAAACACCAACAACAAAGCAGCAGCAAATAAAACTGGGAATGAAAGCAATCCAATTACAGCAGTAAGAAAGAAAGCCCATATGGTAAGAGGAAGTCTTGAGAATGACATCCCTTTTGTTCTCAAGTTAATTACTGTAGTGATGTAATTGATACCACCCAAAAGGGAGGAAGCAATAAAGAAGGTCATGGAAATCAACCATAGCGTCATTCCCAATCCAGATCCAGGGATAGCTTGCTCTAAGGCTGATAAAGGAGGGTAAACCACCCAACCACCACCAGCAGGACCAGTTTTGATGAATAAGGAAATAAACATGATCACACCGGATATGAAGAAGAACCAGTAGGAAAGCATGTTCATGAAACCTGAGGCCATATCTCTTGCACCAATCTGGAGCGGAATCAAGAAGTTGGAAAAGGTACCACTAAGACCAGCTGTCAATACAAAGAATACCATGATAGTACCATGCATTGTTACCAAAGCCAAGTAAAAAGTGGGATCTAATTTACCAGCGTCGTCGATCCATCCACCCAAAAGAGGACGAAGAAACTCTAAATTCATCTCAGGGAATCCTAATTGCAATCTAAATAGGATTGAAAGGAAACCTCCGATGAGTGCCCAAAAGATACCTGTCACCAAATATTGCTTCGCGATCATCTTGTGATCGGTAGAGAAAATATATTTGGTTACAAAGTTATCATGATGCTCGTGATCGTGATGATCATGAGCTGCAGAATCATGAGACGCAACTGTTGCTGTAGCCATAATCTTTATTTATTTGTTGTTAGTACTTTCTATTTGAATTTCTGCCACTTCCTTCACCTCAACTTCTATCCCCTCTGCCAGTGCAGGATTCGTTTGAATGAAAGTTTTTTGTTCGGATACCCACTTTTGATAAGCTGCAGGCTCCACTACCTCGATCACACGACGCATGCTGTTGTGACCTCTACCACAAATCTCGGTACAAGCGATTTCATAATTAAAGTCTGGATTACCGAGTTCCTCTCGCATTTCCGCGGTAGTTTTTGTAGGTACAAACCAGAATCTAGTAGGCATACCTGGGACCGCATCCATTTTTAATCTCATATGAGGTGCAAAGACTGAATGTAGCACATCCCTAGCTCTAATTTTGAACAATACAGGCTCACCTTTGGGTATCACCACTACAGGAGATGGAAAATCATCTACTGAATTTTTGTCCGTAAAATCAATTCCCATAGAATTTTGAGCCGAGGTAAGTCGATAATCATAATCTCCTAAAACATTATCCTTACCCGGATATCGAATATCCCAGGCAAATTGATAACCCATAATTTCTACTACGTGGGCGTTTTCGGGTGCAGGAGCCGTGATGTCTGACCAAGCCATCCATCCAGAAATAACCAAACCTGCTAGTACCACACCAGGAACTACTGTCCAAATAATTTCCAATTTGTTATTATCAGGATAGAAAGAGGCTTTTCTGCCTTCTTGATACTGATATTTATATGGAAAAATAAATAGCAAAATGTGAGTAATTATAAAGACCACGCCTGTGACAGCCATTGTAACCCAGAACAATTGATCTGTGACTACACCGTGTTCAGAACCAATAGGAAGTTGGTAGTTATCAAATTCCTTAATTGAATACCAAAACATTAACCCACCTATAGCGACAAGAAATACCACAAACAAGAAAGCATTAACCTTATTGCTACCCGAGGCGATCTTTTTATCTGACCCTTTTACAACCGATACTAGCGTTTGAATTCTATAAACCATCCAAATGATGGAGAGTAACAATAGAACACCAACTGCAATTAGAAACCCGTACATATGAAACTATTTAGGATTATTTATTTTAAATGTGATGATGATAGCTTTCTTCAAGCATTGGGTGATTTTTAGGAATCAAGTTTCCTTTGGCTAGTCCTCCTAACACAACCAACGCCACAACTGAACCAAATACTAAGAGCATTCCGATTTCCATCAATCCAATTCCACCATTGTGTCCAAGCGTACCAGGCTGAACCATCAATACGAAATCAATCCAGTGACCGAAAATCAACAAGGTGCAGACTAATTTTAAGAACACACCATGTCTTTTAGAATCTCTTGTCATTAAAACTAAGAACGGAAGGACAAAGTTCAGACCAATATTTACAAAAATGAACGGTCCATACACATCACTTGTCAATCTCTCAACGAAATAAACTGATTCTTCAGGTATGTTGGCATAATAAATCAATAAAAACTGCGAAAACCACAGATACGTCCAGAAAATAGAAAAACCGAAAACAAATTTTCCTAAATCGTGAATATGGTTTTCATTGACCATTTCCAAATATCCTTTTCCCTTTAAGAAAATCGTGATAAGAGTAATCGCTGAAAGAGCGGCAACAAACCAAGAAGAAAACACATACCAACCAAATAGCGTTGAAAACCAGTGCGTGTCAATTGACATCACCCAGTCCCATGCTGCGATCGAAGATGATACCGCAAAGAAAACCAAGAAATAAGCGGACCAACTTCTCATTTTAAACCAATGCTGAGTACCACCTAGTTGATCTTCAGCAGCTGAAATTTTCTTAAACTTATTGAAGAAGAAAATCCAAAATCCAAAGAAAATAACCATCCGCGCAATATAGAAAATTGGGAAGCTTCCTTTTTCTAAAGGCCAGTAGAAGAAAGCACCTTTTCCATCTATAATGGAGTCATATTCAGAGGAATTGGGATCGAATAGTTCTGCATGCCACCAATGAAACAAATTGTGTCCCATTACAAAGAAGCCAACCACCATTAATACAGCAGCAAATGGCAACCAATTACCAAGAGCTAGCATAACTCTAGTGATAGGTGCTGACCAGCCTGCTTGAGCAGCATACTGAATGGCAAAAAAGAATACACCTACGATGGCAATCCCTGTGAAATAAACATTATTGATCCAGATATTAGCAAATAATCTCTCATACCAATGAAAAGCATGTCCACTTGCCTCAGCACCTTCTTCAGCATGACCGCCCCCCATCATAGACATCACTACACCTATAGCAAGTAAAACAGCACCAATAATCAAAACAGTCATGATTGACTTTTTGATGCCCGCATTGAAATCAAATTTTTGATCCAAATTATAATTCTGTACGTCGTGAGCCATGATTATTGCTTCTGAATTTCTTGTTTAACATAATGAACGATCTTCCATCGACTCTCAGGAGTGATTTGAGAACCATGCGCTCCCATTCTACCTTTACCCTTGGTGATCACATGGAAAATGTGGCCTTCAGGAAGATTTATGTATGCACCACCTTTAAGGTTGGCGACACCACCGATGATTTCTCCAGCTTTACCATCTCCTTCTCCACCTTTTCCGTGGCAAGTAGAACAATATTGAATGTAAAGCGTCTCTCCCTCATCCAAAACTGCATCAGTAAGCTCCACTGGATTTTCGATTAAGGCGGCTTCTTCCAATTCAAACGCTTTCAGACGATAAGGTAAATACCCGTCTTTGGTCCTGGGAACAGTATTGGCTACAGGCTCTCTCATGTTCATGTTATGAGGATTGTAAATATTACTGTTGTAAAATTCACCTTTACCATCTTCTCTATTTGACAACCAGTCTCCTTGAGTCTCATCTGTAATCTGAGTAAGAGGCTCATAGGCAACAGAGTGATACATCTGAGGCGCATATTCCAAACCTTGGTTGTCACCACCGGCTGTACAGGCACCCAATAATATTCCTGCTGCAGCTACACCAAGAATACCAATTGATTTTCCAAACTTCATATCGCAGATATTACTATTCAAAACTTTTATTATTAATCTCTGTTGCACCAGAAGATTTCAATATTTCTTTGATTTTTTCCTGATCCAAAGCACTATTATTAGCAATGTCAATTGCCATGACATGCTTGTCATCAGTAATTCTCACATCGAAAATGCGAGGCTGTGCCCAAGGCTTAAGATTAGAACTAACCATGAATACCCCTACCATTCCAAATGCTGCCAATAAAACAGTCATTTCGAAAGTAACCGGGATAAAATCTGGTACAGCCGCAAAATCCTTACCTCCGATAATCATAGGCCAGTCAAACTTCATCATGTAAAACTGCATGGTCAAAGCAAGTGAAGTACCTAATATACCGAACAAAAATGCGGCAATAGGAAGCTTACTTCTTTTGTAACCCAATACATGCTCCAAACCATGGACAGGATAAGGAGAGTAAACTTCATGAATTTTGACTCCTGAAGTCCGAACTTGCTCTACTGCATGGAGTAGGACATCTTCGTCTTCGTATACACCCAATATAAAATGCGTATCTCTTTCCATGATTATTTTAAAGGTTTTTCAGATGAAGACTTCAATACAGATTTCACCTCTGCCATATTGATCACAGGGAAGAACTTCGCGAACAAGAAGAATAAGGTGAAGAATAAACCGAAGGTGAAAAGGTAAACTCCAACATCAGCCCAAGTTGGGTAAAACATCGCCCAAGATGATGGTAAGAAGTCTCTATGCAGGGAAGTTACAATAATCACAAATCGCTCAAACCACATCCCAATATTTACCACAAGTGACAAAATGAAGGTAGCTGCAATGGAGGTTCTGATCTTTTTGAACCAGAAAAGCTGAGGCGAAATTACATTACAGGTCATCATGGACCAGTATGCCCACCAATAAGGTCCAGTAGCTCTATTTATAAATGCGTATTGTTCTGCTTCCACTCCTGAATACCAAGCGATAAAGAATTCCGTAATGTAAGCGATACCTACTATGGAGCCTGTGATGATGATCACAATATTCATCAACTCAATGTGTCCAATGGTAATGTAGTCTTCGAGTTTGAATACTTTTCTGGTAATGATCATCAGGGTCAATACCATCGCAAATCCAGAGAAGATCGCACCTGCCACAAAGTATGGGGGGAAGATCGTAGTATGCCATCCCGGAATCACTGAAGTTGCGAAGTCAAAGGATACGATCGTATGAACAGAAAGTACCAAAGGAGTAGCCAAACCTGCCAAGATCAATGATACTGATTCGTATCGCATCCAAGTTTTAGCAGCACCATCCCATCCAAAGGATAAAGCACCATAGATAGCTTTTCTCAGTCCAGTGGCCCTATCTCTGATGGTAGCAAAATCAGGAATCAATCCAATGTACCAGAATACCAGAGACACTGAGAAGTAGGTTGAAATTGCAAAAACATCCCAAAGCAAAGGAGAATTGAAGTTTACCCACAAGGATCCAAAGGTATTAGGTAAAGGCAAAGCCCAATAAGCACCTAACCAAGGTCTCCCCATGTGAATAACTGGAAACATTGCAGCACAAATTACAGCGAAAATTGTCATCGCCTCTGCCGCCCTGTTAATAGATGTTCTCCACTTTTGTCTGAAAAGCAACAAAACGGCTGAAATCAAAGTACCGGCGTGACCGATACCGACCCACCACACAAAGTTGGTGATGTCCCAAGCCCAACCAATTGTCTTATTTAATCCCCACATTCCAATTCCTTCCCACAGCGTAGCGATAAGTGCGATAGAGCCTAAAGCTAAGACGCCTGCTGCTGTTAAAAAGGCTAAAAGCCAAGCCACTGATGGCTTACCTTCTACCTGTCGGGACACGTCATGTGTCACATCATGGTAAGTTTTACCACCTGTAACTAACGGTTGACGTACGGATGAAGTAACCTGCATAGTTTGTAAAATTATGATTACGCTTCGTTTTTATCTTTATTTCTGATTTTGGTAAAGTACCAAACGTTTGGACTCACGTTGATTTCTTCCAATACGTGATAGGCTCTTTCTTCTCCTACTTCTTTCAAAGCTGAGGTGGTATTTTCCTCTATTTTCAAAAGCTTAGAAACTCGGCTGTTTGGATCATTCATATCTCCAAAAACCAAAGCGTCTGTAGGACAAGCAGTAGCGCAAGCCACATTGATTTCCCCATCCTGTACTTTACGCTTTTCACGCTTAGCGGTAAGTTTACCGGCTTGAATTCGCTGTACACACATGGAGCATTTCTCCATGACACCACGTACTCTGACAGTGACATCAGGATTCAGTACCATTTTACCCAAATCATCATTCTGAGCTACGTTTACACCAGCAAAATCAGTGTTGTCATGGTATTTGAACCAGTTGAATCGACGTACCTTATACGGACAGTTGTTTGCACAATAACGAGTACCGATACATCTGTTATAAGTCATTTGGTTCAGACCTTCTGAAGAGTGAGTGGTTGCTGCCACAGGACATACTGTCTCACATGGTGCATTATTACACTGCTGACACATCATAGGCTGGAAAGTCACCTCAGGATTTCCTGCTGCTACTTCCATTCCTTTCAAATCATCAGCTGGTGCATTAGAAGAATAATAGCGATCGATACGGATCCAAGCCATCTCTCTTCTATTCAAGACTTCTTGCTTACCTACTACAGCCACATTGTTTTCTACTTGACAAGCGACAGAGCAAGCTGAGCAACCAATACAAGAGTTCATATCAATTGCCAAGCCCCAGTGGTGCTGTGAATATTGATGTCCCTTCCAAAGTGAGATTTTAGATGGTTTTATAAATTCCCCGTCCTTATAAATCTCAGGCTTGTATCGACCCGCAGAAGCATCTTGCTTGTAATCTGCTAAAGTAGCTTCTTGGATGACGTTTTCACGCCCCATGAAAGTTTGATGTGTCTGAGTGCGGGCTATTTTGTAGCTGTCTCCAGTTACCTGAACATCTACACCAGAAGTGATGTCAAAATTCACGAAACCTTTACTGCTATCTAGCAAGTCATAGGCATTGACTCCTACTCCATTGGCCACACGACCGCCCTTAGTACGACCGTAACCTAAAGCAAGACCAAAAGTACCTTCAGCTTGACCTGGCTGGATAAGTATAGGTAGGATAAGTGATTTGCCATTAACGGTGACAGAAGCCTTTTGAGTATTCTCTTCTACCATGGTCACACCATTATCTATAGCCCATTTTTGGGATACAGTGAGGTAGTTGTCCCAAGTGGCTTTGGTAATAGGGTCGGGCATTTCCTGAAGCCAAGGGTTATTGGCAAATGTACCGTTACCTATACCTACTTTAGAATAAACTACCAACTCAGGAGCGGAGTTATCTGCACTGTAAGCGCTGGCCACAGCAGATGCTGCAGCAGAGACATCGCCTTTAGCTGTTAGAGCTGTTGGTTCTGATGTGGGCACACTCAATACACCATTAAAAAGAGATCTGTCCCAGAATTCCTGGAAAGGAGCTCCCTCACCAGCGATATCGTAAAGAGATTCTCTCCAGTTTTGCTGAAGAAAATCATAATAATTCATAGTACTTCCAGACCAAGCCAAGAAGGAGTCCTGAGCTTGACGTGTATCAAACAAAGGAGAAATTGTAGGCTGGGCCAATGAATAATGACCCGCTTTTGGTTGAAAATCATTCCAAGACTCTAAAAAGTGATGATCTGGTGCTTGAACCTGAACCAAAGAAGCGGTCTCATCTGGAGTGCCATTGGTAGAAATGCTAACTTTTGCTTTGGCGATTCCCTCGGCAATTTCTGCACCTCTAGCGTGATCATATACTGGATTACAGTTGTAGAATACCACAGCACCTACTCTGCCACCATTCAAATCAGTTACAAACTGATTCATTTTGGCATCATCCCCTTTTCTAAAGAAAACAGGAGAGGAGAAGTCTACCGTTACACCGTTATTTCCTAACAATTCATTGATTGCATTGATCACAATCTGAACATTGGGATCATTTGATCCTGAAACTACCAGTGAGGCTCCTCTTGAAGCCCAAAGGTCATTGGCAGCTTTATCTAAATGCGTAAGTTCCATCGCAGGAGCTGAAACTGTAGAAGCACCGGCTTTTCTAGCAATAAGATTATACAAAGCTAAAACGGCCAAACCGCTCTGAGAAGCTTTAATGGGCGTTCTGTAATCAGCATTAGCACCAGTCATTGACAGATTGGACTCAAACTGATAGTGCCTGGACATCTCAGGTCTTTCTTTGCTAATCTTTCGGGTTTTGGCGTATTGACCAGCAAACTCAATAGGGGAAATCCAAGTACCTAGGAAATCTGCTCCAAAAGAAACAATCGTCTTAGACTTGTCAAAGTGATAGGAAGGGATTACAGCCTCTCCATAGAAACTTTCTGCAGCCTTACTGATACCATAATTGGATAATGGATCATATGTGATTACTTCCACATTACCGAAAGCTTCTGAAAATTGATCTAGCGCCTTCTCCGTGGATGGAGACAGAATAGTATTGGTTACGATTTTGATAGAACCAGCTCCTGCAAGAGAAGATTTCACCTGGGCATCTACTGCTGCCCAATCGGTCTTCTCCCCATTGACAGATGGTCCTGTAAGCCGATGCTTATCATACAAAGAAAGCACTGAAGCTTCTACGATAGCATTTACTTTTCCTTTGTTTATAGGTGAAAGCTCATTTCCATCAATTTTGATAGGTCTTCCTTCCCGTGTTTTTACCACCACAGAGGCATAATCACCACCGGATGCAAATGTAGAAGCGTAATAATTAGGAATAGAAGGGTTGATATCTACTGGCTTATTCACATAAGGAATAGCCTTTCTGATAGGAGCTTCACAGGCAGCTAAGGAAGCTGCTGCAAGGCTAAAGCCCATCACTTTTAGAAAATCTCTTCTGGAAGCACTGCCATCCTCGCCCAATGCGGAAGGAAGCTCGGGGAATTCCCTGTCGGCATGCTTTACAAACTCTGGATCATTTTTGAGCTGCTCCAGCCCTTTCCAGTATGTTTTTTTAGTTTCCTTCATTTTATGATCTAGGAATGAATTTGCGAATTAGATAAATTAATAGTGGCACTTTGCACACTCAAGGCCGCCGATGTCTTTCACTTTCAGAGCATCTTTGGAGTCAGAGTGCAACTGCACCAACTTATCGTAGTATTCATTGCCATCTGCGGCAATTTCGGTTTGTCGGTGACAATCAATACACCAGCCCATTGTCAAGGAAGAGTGCTGATACACTACTTCCATTTCTTCGATTGGTCCATGACAGGTCTGACACTCGATACCACCCACTTTCACGTGTTGCGAGTGGTTGAAATAAGCCAAATCAGGAAGGTTGTGTACTCTGACCCATTCGATTGGCTTATTGTTATCTACTGCGTCGTAGATTTTTTGAATTTCTGGAGAGATACCCTCTTTGCCCTGTACATTTTGTACATGCGTATGGCAGTTCATACAAATGTTAGCAGAAGGGATGTTAGCGGACTTTCCAATCTCTACACCAGTATGACAATACTGACACTCGATTTCTAAAGTACCCGCATGAAGTGCATGAGAATAAGCTATTGGCTGCGTAGGCGCATATCCTTGCTGCACACCTACATTATATAGTCCATCAATCGCAGTCTTAGCCACCAAAGCGACAACTAATGCTGTGACAATGATAATGAATCCATCGCTCTTCAGAACTTTACCAAGATTAAATTTCTGAGAAACAAACTCCTTGTCGTCCTCAGGCAAATCTTGTTTGTCGATGTATTTGGTCAAGACAGAAATGATCAATCCCAACACAATCAAAATCAACAATAAAACGATTAATAAGACTACTACAATAATCGTAAGGTATTCAGTCGGAATACCTCCTCCACCTCCTGAAACAGCGCCTTCAGTACCTGCGGCGGCTGCTTGAGCTGCTGGATCTACCTTATCTCCATATTCGATGTAGGATAATAAGTTGTCAAGATCGGCATCACTAAGAAATTCATGAGAAGGCATCATCAAGTTATTGTACTCAGCGTACAACTTATTGGCATAATCATCTCCTGAAGCAATAACAGCTTGAGAATTCTTAATGAAACTCTTGGCCCACTCAATGGACTGACGATCGGTAATTCCTCTCAATGCCGGACCTATAGCTTTCTGGTCCAGTTTGTGACAGGTTTTACAGTTTGCGTTGAAAACTGTTTTACCAGCTGCAATGGCTTCATCACTTTCTACCACTGCCGGATCAGCCGCAAATACTTGCGTACCGATCAAGAGGAAAAACAGCACTGCCAGCGTGCGGAAATTCAATTGAACCCCTACTAACGAGCGTTTGGATAACATATTATAGCTAATTAAATAGTTTAATTGGTCTTTAATAACCCTTGCAAAGGTAGTACCCGAGGTTTATTTTTCAAATAAGATTTATAAGCATAAGTTTTGCTTAGACATGTGATAAAACAGCTCATAATGATCTGATAAACAGTTTTTTAGTATCACCCCTGTTGTTTGTTATTTATTTAGAATCTTTATAAATAAAGACTGTAAAACCTCACTTTTGTCCACATTTAAAAAACAAGATTTTGCACGTTTTTTTTTAACTTAAAAATCAACAATCTACATAGGACTTCTTTTCTTTTTGAAATAATTATCACCTCCACTTTTGCTTCAATTAGTTAAATGCCTACATTTGCATTCCGATTTATTAAGGTCGCGTGGCCGAGTGGCTAGGCAGAGGTCTGCAAAACCTTGTACAGCGGTTCGAATCCGCTCGCGACCTCCCCAATAAGCATCCATGATAATGGATGCTTTTCTTTTTTTATCCTACAGATTTCTCCCACATTCCGCTGTAATTGAAAAAAGCTGACATAATCCATTCAGCCTTCAATAACGCCCTGAAAAAAACAGGGGTAGCTTTTGGGTTAAAGATTTTTTAACTTATAACTTCTTCTTTAACTCGATCTAATGGAAACTATCAATTTTCAACTCAATAAGACATCTCATTCAGTAACTGTAGATCCTGAAGAGCCACTTTTATATATTTTACGAGAAGAGTTTGGGCTGAACGGTGCCAAGTTCGGCTGTGGACTGCATCAGTGTGGTGCATGCATGGTGCTTGTCGATGGTAAAGCTCAATTCACTTGCCGTAGACCCTGTAAAGACTTTAAAAGCAAAAATATCGAGACCATAGAAGGTCTAGAAAATGAAAATCATCTTCATCCTGTTCAAGAGGCATTTATTGAGACCCAAGCAGCACAATGCGGCTATTGTCTGAATGGAATGTTGATCGCCACCGTAGGTCTTTTGCGAGAAAATCCAAATCCCAGTGAGGAGCAAATCAGAGCCTCACTTCAAACAGTACTATGCAGATGTGGTACCCACTCCCGTTTTTTCAAGGCTGTTCAACTTGCTGCCAAAAAAATTCAATAGTCCATGTCCCTATCCATCCATAGAAGAAATTTTCTTAAAACCTCAGGGCAACTCCTGATTGGGTTCAATCTTTTTCCTCTGATTCAGTGTAATCCTAAAGAAGACCCTAATCCTAAATTGCTATACGATGGCATTCCTGAGAGACCTCATGCAGGTCGTGATATCATCGATTCTTGGATAAGGCTCGATGCAAGCGGTCATGTAACTGTACTCACCGGGAAGCAGGAATTGGGACAGGGAATCCGAACGGCTCTGCTTCAAATTGCAGCAGAAGAACTTGAAGTACCTTTTGAAATTTGTCATATCATCAATGGAGATACAGGGCAAACTGCCAATGAAGGCTATACTGCCGGCAGCAACTCGGTAGAGGGAAGTGGAACCGCCATCCGACAAGCTGCCGCTAACGCAAAACGGGTTTTGATCAGAGAGGCATCCAAAAAATGGAATATATCTGAAGATCAAATAAAAGTTAAATCAGGAAACTTAACTGGCCCCCAAAACCAAAAAATCAGCTACTGGGATTTATTGGAAGGGAGATTTATAGAGGAAAAGGTAAATGACCAAGCCCCTTTTAAAGACCCGAAAACTCATCAAATCGTAGGAAAATCCATCCCAAGGGCCGACATCGAAAACTTGGTTAGAGGTAATGCGCATTTTGTCCATGATCTCCGGCTTCCCGGTATGCTCCATGCAAGAGTCCTTCATCCTCCAGTTTACGGTTCCATGCTTCGAAAACTGAACACTAATGAAATTCTAAAGATCGATGGAGTCAAAAAAGTAATCATCGATGGAAGCTTCGTGGCAATTGTTGCTCGAAGAGAATATCAGGCTGTCAAAGCATGGCAAAAAGCCAAAGAATTGGCGGAATGGGAAAAAAGTGAAATTTCGGTTGATCCATCTGCGCTCTTTGAGCACATGGAACAAACCTCCCAAAATCCGGTAGAGGTAGAATCCAAAGGAAATAGTTCGGACGTTTTAAGCCGGTCCTCCAAAAAAATCTCTGCTATCTACCAAAAACCCTATCACATACATGGTTCTATGGGTACAGGTTGTGCCGTGGCAAAATGGGAAAACGGGAACCTGACGGTTTGGTCTCCGACTCAGGGTGTCTATCCTTTACAAAATACGCTGGCAGATTTATTGAATTTAGAAAAAGAATCCATTCGCTGTATCGGAATGCCAGGCTCAGGTTGTTATGGACACAATAGCGCCGATGATGTCTCGGCAGAAGCGTCTTTAATCGCCAAACAAATACCAGATATCCCAGTTCGTCTCCAATGGATGCGGGAAGACGAGCATCAGTGGGAACCTTATGGCACGGCCATGCAAGTAAAACTGGAGGCAGCTGTAGATGAGAAAGGAAATATTATCGCTTGGAACAGTCACATCTGGTCGGATGCACACAGTACCCGACCCAATGGACGAGCCGGTCACTACATTTCGGCAAGGCACCTGGAAAACCCTTTTGAATTTGAAAAAAGTGGTTTTTCAGGAGGTTCCTATCGCAATGCTCCTCCACTTTATGACATTCCCCATGTCCAAATCCTGCTGTCAAATTACGACGGACCTTTACGAACTTCTGCCTTGAGGAGCTTAGGCGCTTATGGGAATATTTTTGCCTTGGAATGTTTTATGGATGAACTGACCCAACTAGCCAATCAGGATCCTTTTGACTTTCGAATCAACAATCTGAAAGACCAACGTGCAATTGCAGTTTTGGAAAAGCTCAAAACTGAAACCAACTGGAACGAAAAATCTTTGAATGAAAAATCTACTTTTGGAATCGCCTTTGCCAAGTATAAAAATTCAGCTTCTTATTTCGCAGTATTGGCTGAAATCGAACCTGCTTCTGATTCCAAGAAGTTTCGCTTAAAAAAACTAACGGGTGTAATCGAGTCAGGCCAATGCATTAATCCAGACGGACTCAAAAACCAAACTGAAGGTGGAATGATTCAGTCTGCCAGTTGGACCATTTTGGAACAAGTTAAATTTGACTCGGAAGGGATTCAAAGCAAGGACTGGAGTTCTTATCCGATTTTGAGAGCCAATTCCATTCCCGAAATCGAGGTGCACATCATCAATCGGCCAGAAGAAAAACCACTTGGCGCCGGGGAAGCAGCCCAAGGCCCAGTCGCCGCTGCGATTGTCAATGCCCTTTCCTCAGCTTTGGGTAGGCGGGTCAGAAAACTGCCCTTGAAGGAGTACTTCGAGGCATAAAAAAAGTGGCCACCTTTCGGTAGCCACTTTCAATTTATTGCCTTAGCGTCTGAGAAATTACTTCTTTCCGCCTTCCATTTTCTCTTTCAATTCTGCCAAAGCATCCAAATCACCTAAGGTAGATTTTTCAGCAGGAGAATTATCAGCAGCATCTTCTTTCTTCTTCGCTGGCTTCTTAGGAGCTGGCGCAGGCTTCACATCCTCACGGAAGATAGCCGTATGGGAAAGAACAATTCGCTTGTCATCCTTGGAGAATTCCATCACTTTGAAGTCAAGCGATTCGCCTACTTCTACTTGTGAACCGTCAGCTTTCTCCAAGTTTTTAGAAGTAGCAAATCCTTCTAATCCGTAAGGCAGCTCAAGTACAGCACCTTTATCGTTTTTAGAAACTACAGTACACTTGTGATCAGAACCGATTGGGAATACAGTTTCGAAAGTATCCCAAGGATTCTCTTCCAACTGCTTGTGACCAAGAGCCAATCTTCTGTTGTCTACGTCAAGCTCAAGAACAGCTACTTCTAGCTCATCTCCTACTTTCACAAACTCAGATGGATGCTTGATTTTCTTAGTCCAAGAAAGGTCAGATACGTGAACCAATCCGTCGATTCCCTCTTCCAATTCTAGGAAAAGACCAAAGTTGGTCAAGTTTCTTACCACGCCTTTGTGCTTGGTACCTACGGAATATTTAGTAGACATATCGCCCTTAGTCCATGGATCTTCGGTCAATTGCTTGATTCCTAAAGACATCTTACGATCATCCTTATCCAAAGTTAAGACTACAGCTTCGATTTCGTCACCCACTTTAACAAAGTCGGCTGGATTTCTCAAGTGTTGAGACCAGCTCATTTCAGAAACGTGGATCAAACCTTCTACTCCAGGAGCCAATTCTAGGAAGGCACCGTAGTCAGCTACATTGACGATCTTGCCTTGTACTCTTGATCCCACTTCCAAATTGGAAGCCAAGGAATCCCAAGGATGAGCTGTCAATTGCTTCATACCTAAAGAAATTCTCTTCTTGTCTTCGTCGAAGTCCAATACCACGATCTGAACCTTCTGATCCAACTCGAGTACTTCCTCCGGATGGTTGATACGTCCCCAAGAGATATCGGTAATGTGAAGCAATCCATCCACACCACCCAAATCGATGAATACACCGAAGTTGGTCATGTTCTTGATTACGCCTTCCAACACCTGACCTTTTTCCAGGTTGTTGAGGATTTCCGCTTTTTGCTTCTCTAGGTCTTTTTCTATCAAGACTTTGTGAGAAACGACTACGTTATCGTTAGCGTGGTTGATTTTCACCACTTTCACTTCCATTTTCTTACCTACATAGATATCAAAATCTCTGATAGGCTTCACGTCAATTTGAGAACCTGGCAAGAAGGCTTCTACACCGTAGATATCTACGATCAAACCACCTTTAGTTCTACGCTTCACTAGACCTTCGATCACGCTGTCATTTTCGAAAGCGCTTTCGATATCCTGCCAAGCTTTGACGATTTTTGCTTTTTTACGGGAAAGGATTAATTGACCGAGTGCATTTTCCTGCTCTTCGATAAATACTTCCACTTCATCCCCAGGCTTGATTGATTCCAGATCACGGAATTCACTGATAGGAACTAATCCGTCGGATTTGAAGCCGATGTTGATGATCACGTCCTTCTCGTTCACACCTACTACGGTACCTTTGATCACTTCTTTTTCTGTGATCTCATTCAATGTACCTTCGTACATGGCGGCCATCTGCTCTCGCTGATCTTTAGAATAGCCTTCTCCGAATCCTTTGGTTTCGAAGTTTTCCCAGTTAAAATCTTCTTTGTTAGACATAATAAGTAAATGACCCTGAAAATCCCGGCTGTTTCCGGGTCATGAAACAGTGGTTTTTTAGTTGTAAATCAATGCTTTAGAACATTCTAAAACATGCCGCTCACCCGAACGGACTGCAAAGGTACTGATTTTCTGTAATTTCAAGAAAGCTGTGTTGAAAAATATGATCTTCCGTAGTCGTACGCATGGTAAAACCTTCTTTCCACATCAGATGAAATGTCTTAGCGCTACACCAAAAAAATTCACCTTAGACTAACTACCTGTGCAAGATAAAGAGTAAGTCCACCGATTTAACATTCAAACTACTAAAAACCCAATAGAATTAATCCAAGCAAAGGGGCGAGGCCTTTAAAAAAATAGAGCTTCTTGTTGTCTATATGGGTATTCTATTTGTGGAAGTTCTATTTTTGAACTGAAAAAAAGCCCCATCAAGATTTTATTCTTGTGGGGCTTTGCAAGCAAAGAGTGAAAGGATTATTACGAACCCAAAAATAAGTAATTTTCGGAATGATTAAGCTATTTCAATGGATTTATACCATTTATTCAGCACTTTTATTTATAGCTTTAATGCTGGTATTTGGAGTATTTATCGTTTTGCCGATCCTGCTTTCAGACAAAGGAGACCGAATTTCTTTTATTTTTATTAGGTTTTGGGCTGGAATATGGTCTTTTCTCTCTGGCATTCACTTTCAAATAGAAGGACGAGAACACATCGATTTAAAGAGGACCTATATTTATATCTTCAACCACCGCTCCTTTATCGATGCCCCTGTAATCCCGATGGCCATTCCCCAGGTACTTCGAGCTTTGGGTAAAAAAGAATTATCCAAAATTCCATTTTTTGGCTGGGTGGTTGGCAAGCTGGCCATTTGGGTAGATCGAACGTCTACCGAATCGAGAAAAGAAAGCATCAAAAAACTGGTGAATATCCTTTCCCAAGGTAAATCTGTTGTAGTAGCTCCTGAAGGCACCCGAAACGACAGTTCGGAGACTTTACTCCCCTTTCACAAAGGCGCCTTTAGATTGGCTGTAGAAACAAAAATTCCCGTGCTCCCCATGGCTGTCATAGGAGCAGATCGAATCATGAGGCGTGGGTCTATTTTGCTTCGTCCGGGAAAGGTGCGGATTTATTTTTCAGAAGCAATCAATCCTCCCTCCCCATCCGAAAATGCGGTAAATCAATTTGCGGATAAATGCCGCGGCAGACTAGAGGCTATGATTCTGACTCATGAGTGAAGATGGGGCTATCCCCGGAAGTATCTTCATCCAAAAGATCCCCACTTAAATCCTCAAACGCTGCATAGACCATCATGTAACTAGCAGGAATCGTGATGAGTAACCCCACTAAGAGAAACAAGGCCCCGACAAGATTGATCACTAAGAGAAGCAATAGAAAGAGGAAAAAACGCCACCAGATTTTAGTAATCAATTTGCGGCTAAGCTCCATAGCTGTCCAGAATTCGAAGCCTCCAAATATCACCAATGGCATCGCAAAACTGTAAGCCACTCCCAAATAAATCCCGGGAAGAATCAAAAATATCAATCCCACTATAGTGAACAAGCCAGTGATTAGGCTCACCACTACCACCGGAAACCAGAACTTGAATCCCTCAAAACTATCGGAAAACTCAATATTGTCATCTCTCGATATTCGATTGCCCAGCAAATAGTAACCCGCTGTGAGTGCAGGCCCCACCAATAAGCTGAAAATGGTCGAAAAGTCTTCAAACAAAAAGGAAACCCCACCAGACAGCCCCACTACTAAAATCGTGTAGATGACCAAAATAGCAGGCTCCGCTTTGAAGAGTTCCCAGCCTCGTTTCAGCGCTTTATCTATATCAAAATAGATGGGTTTGTTGAGGATTTCCTCAATTTTTCGCGGATCTTTCAAAATTCTATTAATTGGTGAATGCCTCTAAAATATCGTGTTTGGTGATGATATGAGTTTGCCCTTTGCCATCTCGTACAAGTACAGCTTTCTCTTTCTCTATCATCGAAGACAGCACGTCTAGGGTACTATTTCCAGCCACAAAAGTCATGGAAGATTCCATCACATCCTCCACTGAAGCGTCTTTTAAACTTGGGTTTTCGATAATTTTACTGAGCAACTTGGTATCAGTGACACTTCCAACTACTTCATCTCCATCAAGCACAGGAATCTGAGACACACTAGTCTTATTCATTAATGCGATCGCTTCTTTAACTGCATCATTTTTCTTTACCGAAATCAAAGAATAATTCGACGGGCGCTTCGCTATAATATCACGGGCAGTGGAGTAAGTTTTATCTTCTAAGAATCCATGATTGCGCATCCAGTCGTCATTGTACACTTTGCCAAGGTAGCGGGTACCATGATCCGGTAAAATAATGACCATCTGATCACCTTCTTTAAGATTTTCTCTGGCCCACTCTAGTGCTCCATGAACTGCAGAGCCGCATGACCAGCCAACAAATAGGCCTTCTTCCCTCGCCAAGCGACGGGTCATTACAGCGGCATCTTTATCAGTCACTTTTACAAAGTGATCAATGACATCAAAATTTACATTCTTGGGCAAAATATCCTCACCGATTCCCTCAGTCAAGTAGGGGTAAACTTCTTTTTCGTCAAAAACACCTGTCTCTTTATATTTCTTAAAAACCGAACCATAGGTATCAATTCCGACGGTGATAATGTCTGGGTTTTGCTCCTTCAAAAAAGTAGCCGTCCCGCACATAGAACCTCCAGTACCTACACCAGCTGCATAATGAGTGATTTTGCCATCCGTATCCTTCCAGATTTCTGGACCCGTCGTCTCATAATGAGCAGCGGTATTGGAAAGGTTGTCGTATTGATTGGGGTAAAAGGAATTGGGAATATCTGCATTAAGTTTACGGGCAACCGAATAGTATGACCGTGGGTCTTCAGGAGACACATTGGTCGGGCAGACGATCACTTCAGCCCCGACCGCTTTGAGAATATCGATTTTTTCCTTGGACTGTTTATCGGCCATAGTAAAAATACACTTGTATCCTTTTGCTACCGCCGCTAGGGCCAATCCCATTCCCGTATTTCCTGATGTCCCCTCGATGATGGTACCTCCCGGCTTTAATAATCCTGCCTTTTCAGCATCCTCCACCATTTTTATAGCCATTCTATCTTTCATGGAGTTTCCTGGATTAAAGTATTCTACTTTGACCAGTACATCTCCTTTGATGTCTTTAGCTACCTTGTTTAATCGGATCATCGGGGTATTACCGATGGTTTCTATGATGGAGTTGTAAATCATGAGCTGTTATACTGTTATATTTGGTTGGTCAAAATTAAAGGATTTTTCTTGACTGCTTGACCCCTAACGAAGAAAACAAAATAAAATTTGGGCTAAAACGCTTTACTGATTTAGGTTTTTCTAAAGAGAAAAAGGACTAAACTTCTTTAAATTCCAGCTTTTTCAAGACATCTAATACCACATGAATCAAAATTGCGGAGATAAATCCCATTCCGAGAACAAGGACCAGAAGTACCCACACAAACTGCTTCAAAATAATAAAAATAGCCACTGCAAAAATCAGCGTCGGTATAATCCCAAAAAGGAAAACCCCTCCGATTAAGAGCGGTTTGATCAGCTTTTTGTCCCAACTTTCTTCCAATGCGATTTGAGGGATCAGATTTATAGCTAGCCCGATAAGGTAGGAGATCAAAATAGCGGCTGTAAACAGCGGAATCACCAAAAGATGCAAATCTGCAATCAAAACAGACGGGACCACCATCGCTACTGCAAAAAGCAGAATCTGAATGAGGTCCAGTTTGATCACATTCCAGAATTTGGCTGACCAACTTGCTGGGATCAGAAAAAAGTATGGCTTTTTCAGGTCCCCCACTGAAGTCCTACCAATACCTGCCAGAAAATAAAACCCCAAAAGGCCAATAAGATAGAAGTTGAGAACCTTGTGGGTAAACCAATCAAATCGGGAGAAAACAGCCAAACCAACCCCCAAACCGACCAAAACTAAGCTGTAAACTCCAAAAAGGGGATGAAAATCTTGACGACTTGCATGCACATAGCCCCGCCAGTAAAATGCTTTTGCTCCAACTCCAAAATCCGAAAGTGCCAACTGCTTTTTTGCATTGAGGCTAAAAGCACCTTCAGAGGTTTCTTTTTTTCCTTTGACTTTATCTCGCTGCTCCTCATTGGTTTTGGTTGCCTCCAATACATCTTCATAATAATAGCCCGAAAACTGTATTACCAAACGAACAATTGCATAATAAGCCAGGACATACAGGCCTAGAAATGCACTCGCCAAAAGTACATTGCCATGAAAAATAAAAGTCATCATTCCTCTACTCCATCCCACAAAAGGAAAGAGGTCAAACCAAGGCGAAGCAATCCAAGAAAACATTCCCTGCCAAAACTTGTCTGCCATTAATCCCGGTATCAAAACCAATAGACCCAACAGAACAGCCATGACTACCACTCCATTTTTCATGGCTTCCATCAAATCGTATTTGGTGTGAAGAGTATAAACCAAAAACCGAATAGGAGAAAGTAAAAAGAAAAACAAGGCAAAACTTAACAGCAAAAAGAAGAGATTAAGCGGCGTAAAATCAAATGTACCAGCCATTTGACTTGCACCATACACCAAAAAGATAATACTACCGCCCAAGGAAGGTAAAATAGACCTCGCCATGTAATAAATTAATATATTTTGGGGCTTTGCCGGACTTGTAAATAAATAATTCACATCTGCCATCGTAAAAAAACTCACGTTTTTCTTAGTGGCTCTAAAGAGTTGATAAATAAAAAAAATCAAAACCAGTACGGTGATCCCGCCAATTATATTTTGCGCAGCAAAATCAACTTCCGGCAATCCATCCGATCCGAGCTCGGGTAGTGACACCTCATCCTTATTTCTGTCCTTGATCCGCATGGTGTAGATAAAGATGAAATAAGCAAGCATTCCCCCATAAGGAAGAAGACGAAGTGGGTTTTTTAGAATTAAAAGGAGATTGTTTTTCAGGACAAATAAATCCTTTCTAAACAGCAGCTTAATCTCTTGCATCTTTGGTCAATTCTAAAAATATATCCTCCAAACTTTCATTTTCTGGACTCACAAATTGTCGCTTGAGATTGGCTATGGTATCATTGCCAAGTATTTTCCCATCTTTCATGATCATAATCCGATCAGCTATCGTCTCCACTGAATCAATCAAGTGTGTACTGACTAAAATGGTTTTCCCTGCTTCTTTGAGATTGGCAAAAATCCGCTTGGTATTTTTGATGGCTTTAGGATCCAATCCAATCATGGGCTCATCAAAAAATAAAACTTTCGGGTCCGGGAGAAGCGCACAGCAGATAGACACTTTCTGCCTCATCCCTTTAGACAAATCTCTTCCCAGTTTATCGGCTTTATCTATGAGATCATAAGTATCCAAAAGTTGTTCCCCTTTTTCTTTCCAATCCGTGACACCATAGGCTTGAGCTATAAATTGCAAATGCTCCCTCACGGTCAGCAAATCATATACATAAGGCGTCTCGGGGATATAACTAAAAAACCGCTTAGCCTCCACTGATAAGTGATCGTGGCCGCCGATTGTAATCTCTCCGGAAGTCTTGCGCAGCAATCCCACGATGCATTTCATGGTAGTACTTTTTCCCGCACCGTTGGGTCCCAAAAGTCCTACTACCTCACCGCCATCTAATGAAAAAGAAACGTCATCGACAGCTAAGTGCTTCCCATATTTTTTGATTAGGTTTTTTACTTGAAGCATGAAAAGTGTATTTTTTGCTAAAACTAAATGACTTATGGGTAAGTTTGTAATAAATGGAATCTTTTTTGAACAGGAAAAACAATAAACCCCTATTACCATGAAAAAGCCTATCCTATTATTTACCTTATTCCTTATCAGTACTATCGGATTTTCTCAGCAAGCTGGTAAGTTTCGATTCGGGATGGATTTTGGTCCTGCTCTTCCAAAAGGCGGCGGGATAGGTGCATTGGTTAATCTAGAACCTAAAATCAACTTGGCAAACAACCTCAATTTGGGTATTCGAATGGGAATTGCAGCCTTGGCAAAAGATGTAACCATAACAACATTGAATGATAATTATGAAGGAGAAGTTTCTGCGAATGTTTCCGCTAGTGGCACACTTGATTATTATTTCAATAATGGCGGAAGCAACTTTGCTCCTTTTATAGGTGCGGGTTTTGGGTACTATGCCCTCAGCGCAGTAGAAGTAGATGCTACGACTATTGATAATACTGATGTGGGAGATTTGGAAGCGACTTTTGAATGGGCTCCAATGGTCCGAGCGGGAGTCGAACTAGGAAAGTTTAGGCTTGGAGCGGAATACAATTTTGTACCAAACAGTAATTTACAAGACCCTTCAGGCCAAGTCATTGGTGAAGCCGTCAATCAATATTTTGGATTTACCCTTGGGTTTTACATGGGTGGCGGCAGATGGAGAGGTATCTAAAAAAGGAAAAGTTTTAGACTAAAAATTCTTTAGAACACAAAAAAGCGGCTGTCGAACTAGGAAAGACAGCCGCTTTTTTTGAGGCTATATCTAATTTTTGGCACCAGCCAGCAAATACAATACTGCCATACGGACTGCAACTCCATTCTGAACCTGCTCCAAAATAATAGCATGGTTCGAATCCGCCACATCGGAGGAGAGTTCCACACCTCGATTGATCGGTCCCGGATGCATGATCACAATTTCCTTATCGAGTTGCTGAAGGAGTTTTTTATTGATCCCATAATACAAGGAGTATTCACGTAAACTGGGGAAATATTTGATTTGCTGACGCTCGAGCTGAATACGGAGCACATTGGCGACGTCACACCATTGCAGTGCTTTTTTGACATCGAGTTCCACTTTGACCCCAAGACTTTCGATATACTTAGGAATCAATGTAATGGGCCCACAGACCATCACTTCGGCGCCCATTTTTTGCAGGCAGAAAATATTGGAAAGCGCAACTCGAGAATGCAAAATATCTCCAATAATGGCAACTTTTTTACCTTCTAGGCTACCTAATTTTTCTCGAATAGAATAAGCATCTAGCAAGGCTTGCGTAGGGTGCTCATGGGTACCGTCTCCGGCATTGACTATATTGGCCTTGACATTTCTGGCCAAAAAATGTGGGGCTCCCGGACTGCTGTGTCTCATCACTACCATATCGACTTTCATCGAAAGGATATTATTGACCGTATCGACCAAAGTCTCCCCTTTTTTTACAGAACTATTGCTTGAGGAAAAGTTTATCACATCAGCCGAAAGTCTTTTCTCTGCCAATTCGAAAGAAAGTCGAGTTCGCGTAGAATTTTCAAAAAACACATTGGCAATAGTAATATCCCTGAGAGAAGGCACCTTTTTGATCGGGCGATTGATCACCTCTTTGAAGTTCTCAGCGGTGTCCAATATTAGCTGTATATCCTCTGCGCTGAGGTCTTTGATTCCAAGTAGGTGGCGGGAACTGAGTTGAGACATGGTTTAATTTTTGACTTTCTCTGTGATCCAAACTGCATCCTTTTCCTGTCCCTGCGCGGCCCATTCTACGACTACATACTGAGATTCAAGGGTATTGACTCGAATACCAAAATAGTCAGGCATGATGGGATAATCGCGGGTAAGTTTTCGATCCACCAGTACCATGAGTTCGACTTTTTGCGGACGGCCAAAAGCAATCATCGCGTCCATTGCTGCACGTACGCTTCGGCCTTTGTAGAGCACATCATCTACAAGAATGACATTTTTCCCTTCAACCAGAAAATCAATTTTCGTTTCATTGGCTTTCAGAGGGAAATCTCTTCTCCTGAAGTCATCTCTGTGAAAAGTAGCATCTAGATAGCCGAAAGGGATTTTTTTACCCGAAATTCTCTCAAGAACAGGGGCCAAATGATCCAATAGAATTACCCCTCTTGGTTGAAGCCCCAAAAGTACCGTATTCTCAAAATCATGGTGGTTTTCGATCAATTGATGGCAAAATCGCTGCAGGATAATGCTGATTTGTTCTTGATCTAAGACTAGCCTTTTTTGCATGGGTTGGATTTGCGGGTAAATATAAAAATAAATTCTACTTCAGTTTCTCTTCAGGCTCATACAAATCCCCCGCAAACAAAACTTTGGTCACAAAATATACGTCCCGACTAGCGCCTGAGCCGTTTTCTTTTTGATAGCGGATTTTTTGAGTACCCGATAGTAGGAAATATCGGTCGTACCAATGCACGAGTTGGAGTGTTTCTCGATTGGTCTGCGAGATCCGCTCATTTTCATTCGTTAGTTTGATATCAAACTCAAGATTGTCAAACACTTTCTCTCCATCCTTGAAGTAGGCCAGCATAATCTTATCCTCTCTCACATAAGCATGGTAGAGTTCATCATCGACTTTTGCCATTTCTCCAAAAGGCACCTGATACCTCGTCTGCATATTGTCAAAGGAGGCCGCATTATCCCAGAGAACTTGACCCTCTTTTCCAAACTGTACAAAATGTGCTGAAAGGTAGGAAAACTCCGTATCGACTTGAAAGCCCGAAACAGGGTTAGTCGCAGAATTCAAAAAGAATAAATCATTGGCACTTGCCATCCCCGGACGTGTCCATCTATCACTTCGGTACAGATTCATGGGAGAATTAATCCCCCTGAAGTTAGTTCTTGTGGTGATGATATCATAATGATCAAAATACACCAACAAACCCTCTGGTGAATCGACTATGGCTCTGATCGCATAATTATTGCGGATAGTTGGCACCTTGCCTTTATTTACATTTCTGTCTATCTCTCGATCCTTTCTGGCCTTAGCTCTCTCATCAAGGTAATTGTAAAAATTGGGAAAATCCTCCAAGGTATAAATCCTATCCTCATACTCTCCAAACTCATTGATATCCAACACATACATCCCCTGGTAAGAATCACGTCGATCCAACCCATAAGCCCCTACCATCATTTGTCTGTAGCCCTCTGATGAAAAAAGGAAGGCATTCATGATCTCTTGACCTTGCTCACCAAACTGTTCCACCTTGACTTCCCTCAGCAGGTTACCACTTAAGTCATAGGTATTAATGCTAATCTCCCGCTCCCGATACTTCCCTTTTCTACTTAAGACCACCTCAAACGACTCAATTTCTTCCCGCTTTCTTACTTGCAGAATCTGTGTATCATTCCCATAAATCCCTTGCAAAGTATGGGTCGATTTATCATCCAAATCATATACTTGAATCACCGGACGGGTATCTGGCATTCCCATGACAATCACACTGCGACCTTGGACCAAAAACTCATTTAACTCCATTTCCAAGAGATTGCCTAATGTATATTCAAATCCTTTTTTATCGTTGAGATTGATTTGGAGTACATATTTATTGGCTCCCACGGTTCTTCCTCTTTGAAAAAGCACAAAAAGGTATTCCTTATCTGTGTCGTATCCGACCATGTCA
This sequence comes from Algoriphagus faecimaris, assembly GCF_900101705.1. Taxonomy (GTDB): domain Bacteria; phylum Bacteroidota; class Bacteroidia; order Cytophagales; family Cyclobacteriaceae; genus Algoriphagus; species Algoriphagus faecimaris. The sequence goes on from NZ_FNAC01000023.1 coordinate 59,169, forward strand.
TATCCATCTTTTACAGGAAGTTCGATCAAGCCCTCTGATTCGAGGTCTTCGTTGGAGACGAAGTATTGAAAGGTTCTTTTATTGAATTGACCTTTTTGGGGCAAAGTCCGAAATGACACCAAACCAAAGGCAGAAGGCACCATCTCAAATAAGGGATCAAAGTAATCCGACTCAACTTCATATCGAGACAAAAATTTCACTTGAGACTGTGCCGGCAAATAGAGAAACAAACAAAATAAAAAGGGGACGAAATATTTCATTGGGCCATTTTGATCAATAGTTCAAATTCTTCTTTGCTCACCGGCAAAACGGAGAGGCGGGATTGCTTCAGCATAGGTAATTGAGAAAGCCTTTCCTCTGCTTTGATTGCAGCAAGACTCACTGAAGATTTAAGTTTTTTGACAGCTTTCAAATCTACGGCAACCCAATCTTCGGCATTAGGCTCTGGATAGGCCTCAGTAGACACCTCTGCCAGTCCTACCACTGCTTTTTCTTTACCACTATGATAAAAAAGCACCTGATCTTTGAGCTTCATTTCCTTTAAATAGTTTCTTGCTTGATAATTCCGAACACCATCCCAGATATCGACACCTTTCTCCTCAAAATCCTCCCAAGAATACGAATTAGGTTCACTTTTTACCATCCAATAATTACGATTCATAAACTTTTACGTTTTCTATCTTTGAAAATATAAACCTACCAAGGTCACCAACGCCTTTCTAAAGGCAGGAATTTAAGATAGATTTTTAAACTTTAAATTGAAACAATAATTCTGCACATTTGTCTCCATTAAAGCCTAAAATAGTAAAGTTTTGGACCACAAGACCATTTTAAAAAAAATCAAGCTCTGCATACAACTGATGGAGCTTCACGACGAAAACCCTTTTAAAATCCGCAGCTATCAGTCTGCCCTCAATTCCCTTGAGCGGGGAGATGCGGACATCATGAGTCTGAGTGAGCAGGAATTGAGCAAAACCCCAGGCGTGGGAAAAAGTATTCTCGAGGCTATTCTCTCTCTGAAGGCTTCTGAGTCTTTTCCCCAACTCGACCAACTGATCGAAAAAACTCCCCAGGGAATCCTCGAAGTGCTTCAAATAAAAGGCTTGGGACCTAAAAAAGTAAAAACCCTGTGGGAAGAATTGGGAATCACATCGACACATGAACTGATGGAGGCTTGTCAAAGTGGCAAAGTAGCCAAAATCAAAGGTTTTGGTGAAAAAACGCAAGAAACCATCATTCAAAATCTAGAATTCAAAGCTTCCAACGCCGGGAAATGGCTATATGCAGACATAGAGGAAGTGATCGAACAGCTGAGTAAAATACTCGAGGAGCAGATTTCTGATGCCGAAGTAAAAGTGGTGGGGGAATTCGCCCGCAAAATGGAAATCATTTCTACCGCGGAATGGCTGATAGGTTCGGATGCACTTTTTGCAAAAAAGAAACAGATTAAAGCTGTAGAAAACTTTGAGGTAGACCTCAAAAGCTCTGGGCCACTATGCCTACGGGGTAAGATAAAAGATCTGGATTTAAATTTTGCCGTTCACTTTTGCGAGCTGAAAGAATTTGCGGCAAAGCACTACAGTTTGAGTGCCTCTCCCCTACACTTGCAGACTTTGATCGATGAGCAAGAGACAGTCGCAGACAAGCTGATGAAAAATGGTTTTAAGGATGATACCGAATTTTTCAACCAAAATAATCTCCAATACATCCCTATCGAAATGCGAGAAGGATTTGATGAAATCAGCCTAGCCAAAGAGGCTAAGATTCCCCAACTTTTGGAAGAAAAAGACCTCAAGGGGATTTTGCACAATCACTCCACCTATAGCGACGGAAAACATAGCCTTCGGCAAATGGCCGAATACTGTAAAGAGTTGGGCTATGAATACTTGGGTATTTCGGATCACTCGAGGACAGCTAGCTACGCGGGCGGGCTGGAGATCGAGAAAGTTCTCAAACAACACGAAGAGATAGACACTCTCAATCAAGAACTTGCCCCTTTCCGGATTTTCAAAGGAATCGAGAGCGATATACTTGGAGATGGCAGCCTGGATTATCCCGAGGAAATTCTTTCCAAGTTTGACTTTATCGTCTCCTCAGTTCACTCCATCCTGAATATGGATATTACTCGAGCCACAAATCGCCTGCTCACTGCGATCAAAAACCCCTATACCACCATCCTTGGTCATCCGACAGGTAGGCTTTTGCTCCGAAGAGAAGGTTATCCCATCGATCACAAAACAATCATCGATGCCTGTGCTGAGCATAATGTAGTGATCGAAATCAACGCTAACCCCTGGCGCTTAGATTTGGATTGGAGATGGGTTCGCTATGCTATGGAAAAAGGCGTGAAACTAGCCATCAACCCCGATGCACATGAAATGGAAGGCTATGCGGACATGAAGTACGGAGTCTTAGTGGGAAGAAAAGGAGGCTTAACTTCCCATTTGACATTAAATGCCATGAACCGAGAAGAAATTACTCAATATTTCGAAAACCGAAAGGCTAAAATCAAGCAAACAAATTAAACATGTGATATAAATTTCAGTTACCTACCCAAACAAACCCAAATCCAAATAGTATGAACAAAATCAATTCTCTTATCCTTGTATTTGCAATGGTCATTTTTGGAAGCTTCTCAGCCATGGCTCAGATCCAAGCTCCCGCATTGAGTCCTGCAGCGAGTGTTTCCCAGATTGTCGGATTCACCAAAATCAGCATCGACTACTCCTCTCCTGCCGTAAAGGGAAGAAAAATCTTCGGTGAAATCGAAAAATACGATGTCACTTGGAGAGCCGGTGCCAATGCCCAAACGATTATCGAATTCAGTACTCCTGTCAGCATCGGAGGCAAAACTCTTAGAGCTGGTAAATACTCTATATTCATGACTCCTGCAGAAAGTGGCGATTGGACCGTTCACTTGAATAGCAAAGCCGCTTCAGTTTTTGCCTACATGAAAGAAGGGAAAATTGACGAAGAAGCGGTTGCCAAAGATGATGCAATTGCGTTGAAAGGTACCACCGAAAGAGGAGGAAATACGGAACGTCTTCAGTACCATATTTCCGCTGAAGATAATAAAATAGCCAAGGTGACCATGGCATGGGAAGGGGTAAAGGTCTCCTTTATGATAGACACACTCGTAGATCAAAAAATGGAACAGTTTAAGAGTCAGTTTTAAGGTCCAACCGATTTCTCTTTCCAAAATCCCAGCTAAAACGGCTGGGATTTTTGTTTTTATGCCTTTGCTATCGATAGCTTTACAATAGAGACCAAATCAAAAATTATGACACCTATCCTCAAAGCAGAAGAACTTAAAAAGATCAGTGCTATATCAAATTTTATCCTAGTAGATGCCAGAAACAGTACTGATCCCAAAGCGCTCTTTGAGCAGGGCCACCTGAAGGGAGCAGTTTTTGTAGATCCAAACCTGGAATTGGCAGCTATCAAAGCAAACTTGGCGGATGGAGGTCGGCATCCGCTACCCAATGTTTCTGACTTTTGTTTTGTTTTGGGGAATTTGGGAATTGAGCCCAATACGCATGTGGTAGTTTACGATGATCAAAACGGGGCGAATTCAGCTTCAAGATTTTGGTGGATGCTTCGGGCTTTGGGACATGATCGGGTGCAGGTTTTAGAAGGTGGCATTCAAGCGGCTATAGAAAAAGAATTCCCCTTGGAAAAAGGAAAATCAAAACCATCTCCAACATCCGCCTATCCTGGAGAAAAATGGAAACTTCCCATAGTCACAATGGCCGAAGTGGAAGAAAAAGTAGGGGAAAATGGAACCGTAGTCATCGATGTCCGATCTGCTGAGCGATACCGGGGCGAGCAAGAGCCCATCGATCTAATTGCTGGCCATATTCCGGGAGCTATCAATATCCCCCTCACAGAAAACATGGATACGAATGGCCGATTTTTAAATCCCGAGAAATTAAAATCGAAATATGAATCTTATTTAAATGAAAATGAAGAAGTGATTGTGCACTGTGGTTCCGGAGTTTCGGTCTGTCACACCCTGCTGGCCATGGACTATGCTGGACTAAAGATCCCCAAACTCTTCGTAGGTTCATGGAGTGAATGGAGTAGAAACAATAAACCGATTGGCAAAACAGAAAAACCGTGATTTTTAAGAGAAAGTCCATCAAAGTCAAGCGACCTCAAACCCCCTCCGAAGAGCCTGCCAATGCCCTTTCGCATGGTTTGGGGTTGATTTTGGCTTTGGTGGGTATTCCTTTTTTGCTGCTTAAATCCTTCTCTGAGGGTTCGCTGGCGTTTTTTATTACCAATCTCGCATTTTCCCTAGGAATCTTAATGGTTTACAGTTTCTCTACTGCCTACCATGCAGCAATCCGTCCAAAGAGGAAAGCTCAACTTCAGATTTGGGATCATATTTCGATTTATTTCCTGATAGCAGGCTCTTACAGTCCTATGCTATGGACTATATTAGATACTAAGCAGGCTTATATTTTCCTTTCTGTAATATGGATCTCGGTTTTTATTGGCACTTTTTTCAAAGTCTTTTTCACTGGAAAGTTCAAAACTCTTTCGGTCATCATATATCTCACAATGGGTTGGTTGGCCTTGTTTTTCCTTAACGATTTGATTGAAAAACTCAGCTTTTCGCAGCTTCTTTGGATCGGTGCAGGCGGGCTTTCGTACACTATCGGAGTATATTTTTATGTAAAAAGCGATAAGCTTTATTACCATACCATTTGGCACATGTTTGTTTTAGGAGGTACTATCGCTCATTTTATTGCCATTTCCCTACTGATCTAATTCAAAAAAAGAATTTCCCATTGGTCAAAAATTAGAATTCTTTTGACAATACTTTTTTACCTTAATAAGACCCAAAACTATGAATATGAGGCCCCTATCACCCCAACCAATACAGCGATTGGTTTCGCTGGACGTGTACCGTGGATTGACGATGTTTCTTTTGGTAGCTGAGGCTGCGTTGGTTTATGATGCTTTGTTGGAGATGTTTCCTGAGGAGCACAGTCTTCATCGGCTTTTTTTACAATTCACCCATCATCCATGGAATGGACTGCGCTTTTGGGATTTGATTCAGCCCTTTTTCATGTTTATCGTGGGTGTGGCAATGCCATTTTCCTTAAACAAACGAATTGCGCTTTCTGAGGACAGAACTAAAGTAACCTTTCATATTTTGAAGCGGTGTTTTTTCTTGTTTTTGTTTGGTACTGGCCTACACTGTGTGTATTCCGGCAAAATGGTCTTAGAACTCTGGAATGTACTGACGCAGCTTTCCTTCACGATTCTAATCACCTATTTTTTATTGACCAAAGATTGGAAAATCCAACTTGGAGTTTCTTTGGGACTTTTGGCTTTGACCGAAATCCTCTACCGAGTTTATCATCCGGAAGCACCTTTTGAGCATGGTTCCAATTTTGGAAATTATACTGATCAACTCCTCATGGGGAAAATCAACGCTGGAGGTTGGGTGGCCATCAATGCGATCCCGACAACTGCTCATACGATCTGGGGAGCCATGTGTGGAAATCTACTGCTATCAGACAATCCTGCTACAAAAAAAATAAAGGTAATTGCCTTAGCTGGTTTGACCGGATTGATCTTAGGCTTTGGATTGGACTTTTCCGATATCACACCGATTATCAAGCGGATCAGCACTGTCTCCTTTGTATTTGCTTCTGGGGGTTGGGCATTGCTGGCATTAGCTTTTTTTTATTGGTGGGTAGATATCAAAAATCGAAGAAAGGGCATATTCCCCTTTTTGATCGTGGGAATGAATTCCATTTTTATCTACCTCTTTGCTGAATTGCTAGGTAGCTGGATGAATAAAACGGTAGGCATTTTTACAGACGGAGCTTTTAGCTGGATGGGAATCGAAGAGGCGAGTTTATTCCTCATTGCTTCATTAGGAGCTCTAGCCGCAATGTGGGGTTTATGCTATTTTCTGTATAGAAAGGGGATTTTCTTTAGAATCTGAAGATAAGCAGATCAAAAAAACCTCCTAAGGAGTCACCCCTAGGAGGAATAAATTCGAAATTACTTATCGGCTTTCGGACTCCTCAAAAACTCCCAGAATCCACATCATTGATAAACTGAATCACCCCCGGAAAAAAATGCTCCGGATCATCATATTGGCTAAGATGGCTGCCATTGGGACAAAGCAAAAAGCGGCCATTGGCTACTTCAGTTGACATCCACTCCATGTGCGCAGGATCCATGGTATCATGAGTACCGCCCACTACCAGTGTCGGCACGGTGATCGTTTTCAATTGATCTCTCACATCCCAACCTCGCAGACTAGCGCCCGGAGTAATACCAAATTCACTGTAGCCCTGCATGTAAACATATACATTGGGATTGACCTGAGACATCATCCGGTTGATCTCTTCCGGCCATTCATCAGGAGCCATCCGAAGGACATGCTGTGGGTAATGATACTCTCCAAGCAACTCCATGTAGCGAGGGTTTTCAAAATCCATGTTCCTTTCCATTTCCATCACTTCTGCAAAGACCTCTGCCGGCATTTGGGGACCAAGTACTTCCTTGGCGTATTTCTCATATTCATCCAAGCTGGACATCATATTACAGATAATCAATCCCTTGAGTTTGTCTTGATGCTTAAATGCATATTCCATTCCGAGCATTCCTCCCCAAGATTGACCAAGTAGGTAAAAATTATCCTCATTCAACCCCAAAGCCGTTCTAACCTGCTCTACTTCATCTACAAATCGCTCAATTGTCCACAGCGTAGAATCTTCAGGTTGATCAGAGTGAGCAGAACCCAACTGATCATACCAAATAAACTCGATATCCTCTCCTGGAAAATACTCGTCGAAATTACCATACTGCTCATGAGTCATTCCCGGACCTCCATGCAAAAGGAGTACTTTTTTTGTGGGATTATCTCCTACACGCTTGGTAAAAACCTCAAAATCTCCACTTGGTGTAGTGATCGGTATCATCCGAACCCCATCATCCGATACTTCTACTGTTTCTTCGAACCGAACATCGTCATTTTGATCCTTTGATTGGCAAGAAAATAATACCCCAAGGATACCGATGAAAAGTAAATTGATTTTGTTCATAGCTTGTAGTTGTTTGCAATAATTTAAGTTAGCTCAAATAAATCTTGTACTCAATACCTAGCCATAATTATACGGATTTTACCACCATTTAAGTAAAGTTATCGTTGGGCTGTCGACTTGTTTTCAAATACCTCATGATTTTCATTTCCACCTGAGATCAAATAAGCCATCAGATCTTTCAATTCCTCCTCGTTCAGCCGATTAATCAAGCCTGGAAGCATGATCGAGACCTCAGAGTTTTTAGTGAAATCCACTGAGCTTTTGGGAATGGTACGAAGATCATCTGGAGCAAATGGATTTTGGGAAACATAATAGTTTTGCTCGTCTTGATCTGTCAATTTCCCTACAATCGATCCTCCTTCCTTCAGTTCAAAAACGGTCGCATGGTATTGATCAGAAATGACATCGCTTGGGTTAATGGTCGCTTCGAGAATATCTTTTTTGGAAAACCTTGTTCCCAATTGGGTCAAATCCGGCCCAACTACTCCGCCTTCTCCCTGCATGCTATGGCAAGATTGACAAAGGGTAGCTTGATACATCGCTTTCCCTCGTACAAAATCCCTAGACTCGAGTTCCTCTACCACAGCCAAGGCCTCATCAACAGACCATCGCCTTCCTGGACCTTCGGGTTGAATACCGGCTTCAGCTATATCGTTTCCACTGGAAGTCAATAATTTACCTCCAGAAAGCTCATCGTATTTCTCAAAGTCAGCAGGATCTACTGAAGCCAAAGCCATTTTTCGAGCCCTATCCAGAAATCCAACATAACTACGGCCTCCCTTATATTCTGTCAACGAGTTTTTGATCCAAGAAAAATATTCCTCTCGCATTTCTGCTGTCCAACCAGTATCTGCACCACCCAAAACAGTAGCGTAAAAGGTGGCCTGTGCTGGAGGCACGTTGGCCAGCATATTGGCAATGTCTAATCCGTATTGGGGATTTCGGAATACTAGCTCTGAGGAAGAGGTAAAAGTTTTCTGATAGTCAGCATCATCCTTTGCATTTTTGAGTAGCGCCAACGTTTTCTCCACGGCATCAGGAGCATCCAAGTGGATCAGAAGTACTGAAAGCGAGCGATTAAGCAAATTATCTTCTGCTGGAAAATTAGGAGATAAGTAACCGATCAAATCGGATTTTACCGGATTTACTGCTTTATCATAGCGGTATAAGGTCACTTCAATGGCACGAAGCAAATCCTGTTTTTCTTTTTGTGAAAGGAACGAATAATCAATTTCCATCAAGCTCTGAATCATAGAAACTGCCTCGGATTCGCTCCCATGCCTCGCCAAAGCCAAGATGGACTGGGTTTTCTTGACAGGATTGGACTCCGAAAGCGCTTTTTCCTTCCAAGTCTCGAGCGGCTGATGCTCCAAGGCAATCCTAGCGGCATATTGTACAAATCGATCCGAATGATCCAGGTTTTCCCAAGCTAAAGCAAGTCCGTCTTCACTTGGGTTTTTCACATGATAGGATTCGAGCTCTCTCCTCAGTTTTGCTTCTTCGGGAAGGTCATTCATAGCCATCGGCTGATAGCTGTCTAGCTCTCCGGTGAAATACACCCGATAGAGATCAGACTCTAACCTTCTGCCTCCTGTAGCGAAATACATCGCTCCGTCTGGACCTATCGTCCCATCTGTAAGTGGAAGGGGGGAACCAGAAATGAATTCCTCAGCAGTAGCTTCGTAACTCGCGCCATTAGGACTGAGATGGACGGCATAAATAATTCCAAAACTCCAATCAAAAGCATAAAGAGCCTTTCGGTATTTGGAGGGAAAATTTGCCGACGTTCCAAACATCACATTAGTAGGAGAACCTTGCCCGATATTGAGGATCGCAGGCAAATTATCGGGGTAGTTGGGTGACCACTTGGCATTTCCTGTTCTCCACCCAAATTCCGCTCCACTCGTCACGTGGTTGATCCGAGTTGGCCGATACCAAGGCATTCCAAAATCCCACTCCATATCTGAATCATAGGTGAACAAATCTCCCACCTCGTTGTAGGCGATATCAAATTCATTTCTAAATCCAGCTGCGATCATTTCCCAGTTATCTCCTTCTGGATCGATCGTCGCTATCCAGCCTCCAGGTGCAGTTCGACTGTTAGCATGACCTCGAGGATCTTTGATCAGTGGAAATAAATTATCCTCATCCCAAACCCGCGGGATGCGATAATGATCCATTTCCGGAACATCCACGTGATTACCAGCCGAAAGCACTATTCGCTTTCCATCAGGAGTCAGTTTCATCGAGTGTGGGCCATGCTCTCCAGGCTCACCGTCAAAGGTCCGGATCTCAGTGATCGTTTCGTATTGGTCATCTTCATCCAAATCCTGAATCCGGTACAATCCGGTGCTTTTTTCAAAAGTTTCATTCGAATGATGGTTAACCATCACATAGATAGAATTAAATGCATACAGCAATCCCTGCGCATAGCCCATTCCCACCTGAGGTTCGGCTACATTTCCAACAATCATTTTTTCTACTTGGACACTATCCTCAGACCCGACCTCAGGAATAGTCAATCGATATAGGAATCCATATTGATCCGCAGTAATCAGCCTTCCCTTGTCGTCAAAGGTCATTGCTACCCAAGAGCCTTGTTCATTTTCCCCGGGACTGTATAAAAGCTCTGCCACAAATCCCTGAGGCAGTTTAAGTTTATCGATTTTAGGAATACCGGTGAGCGCTCTACTTGGAGTTTTTTCTTGGCAGGCTATTGCAAGAAGTAACAAAGAAGTAAAAAAAGTCCACTTTAAGTATTGAGATAAATTTTCCATAGGTTAGATTGGTAGGCTTATTTAATCTGAAATTTAGAAAAACAAAAACAGATAAGTAACCAAATAATCTACCGTTTAAATAAAAAAGGAGATATATTACCTATCCTTGGGCTCCTTCGCTCTTAATTTGATCTCTAAAGATATAAAAGCGATATTTCTAGTCCTTTTACCTATACTCAGAAGAGTAGGATAGCAAAAAAGAAGAAGATATTTTGCTTTGAGCATGTCATAACACCAATAACCCATGAAGCCCAATTCACGCTACATCCTGATATTTTTATTTGCTTTTATATTCCAATCTTGTCAAAAAAAAGATACTCCTGCTCTCCAGCCCAATGATCGAATTGTTCTTGTAGGTGGAAATTTAGCCTCTCGAATGATGGATTTTGGTTGGTTTGAAACAGAAATGCATCTCCGCTATTCTGATTATCATTTATTTATCCGAAATATGGCTGATCCTGGAGACACCCCTGGATTTCGTCCTCGATCAGCTACTAATGACCCTTGGGCCTTTCCTGGTGCAGAGGAGTTTCAAGATGAGCTTGCAACATTTTCCGATTCACAGGGCTTTTTTGAAAAACCTGATGAATGGCTCACACGAATGGAGGCAGACTGGGTGATCGGCTTTTTTGGATACAGTGAGTCCTTTCAAGGAAGAGAAAAACTACAAACTTTCAAAGAAGAATTAGAGGCTTGGGTAATTCACTCCAAATCTCAAGTTTACAATGGAAAAAATCCTCCCAAATTAGCTCTCGTCTCACCTTTAGCTTTTGAGGATGTATCTGACATCAAGGACGTCCCGAGTGGAGAAAATGAAAATGAAAACCTCAGACTTTATACCCAAGCCATTCGAGAAATCGCGGAAAAACACCAAATTCCATTTGTAGACGCATTTTCTGCCAGTCAAAACTGGTATAAATTTTCAGATGAACCGCTTACTATTGACGGATCGCAGTTGAATGAGGAGGGTTACAAGCTTTTTGCAGAAACTTTAGCTAACTGGATATTCGGAAGATCGGGAAGGAAAGTAGAACAACATACAGAAGCCATTCACCAAGCAGTGATGGAAAAAAACTGGATGTGGCACAATGACTACAAAATCCCCAATGGTGTTCACGTATTTGGACGTAGATATGATCCTTTTGGCCCAGATAATTATCCTTTTGAGCTGGAAAAAATCCGCCAACTCACTGCAAATCGGGATACTGCCATATGGAGTGCTGCTCAAGACCAAGAATATGATTTGGCCGCCGCTGACGCAAAAACCCGATCCCTGCCGGAAGTGGAAACTAATTACAATCCCCAGGCAAACGGAAGTTTGGAATATAAGTACGGTGCAGAAGCTTTGGAAACGATTCAGGTTCCCGATGGCTATCAAATCGAGCTATTTGCCTCTGAGGAGAATTTTCCAGATTTGGCCAATCCGGTTCAGCTTTCCTTCGACAATAAGGGAAGGCTTTGGGTGGCAACCATGCCAAGTTATCCCCACTACAAGCCCGGAGATCCCAAGCCTCAAGACAAGCTCATCATCCTCGAGGATACCGATGGAGATGGAAAGGCCGATAAGCAGACAACTTTTGCCGATAATCTACATCTTCCTGTGGGATTTGAGCTTTCCGCCGAAGGCGTGTATGTCTCTCAGTTACCTAATCTTGTTTTATTGGAAGATACCGATGGAGACGACCGGGCGGATAGGGAAACCATCTTACTATCAGGCTTTGATGATCACGATACCCACCATGCCATTTCGGCCTATTCCACCGATGAGTCAGGTGCTATTTACATGGCTGAGGGGGTGTTTTTACATACCAATGTCGAAACTTCCTATGGCCCCGTGAGGGCAACCAACGGAGGATTTTATCGCTACGAACCCAAAAGACACAAACTCGAGCGTGTCAATCAAGTCGCTATTCCGAATCCCTGGGGAATCGCTTTTGACGATTGGGGACAAAACTTCTACCTCGAGACCTCCGGCCCAAATCTCAACTGGATGCTTCCCGGATCTGTATTACCTCGCTACGGCAATTCCAATTTTAAGGGACCTAACCTTGTGGAGCAAGATCATATGGTTCGACCCACCTCAGGCCTGGAGTTTGTATCGAGTCGACATTTTCCAGATGAAGTCCAAGGAGATATTTTATTAAACAATACCATTGGTTTTTTGGGAACGAAACAACATCGAATGATCGAAGATTCGGTAGGATTTAAAACTGAATGGAGGCAGGATTTGATCACCGCGGAGGATAGGAATTTCAGACCGGTAGATTTGGAATTTGCTCCTGATGGTTCGCTGTATGTAGTCGATTGGCACAATATCCTGATCGGACATATGCAGCACAATGCCCGAGATCCGCTTCGCGATCATGTGCATGGACGAATTTATAGGATTACCTACCCTTCCCGACCTTTGGTCGAGCCTGCAAAAATTGATGGAGCGAGTATTTCTGAACTCTTGGAAAATCTCAAACTGCCTGAATACCGAACCCGCTACCGAACTCGGAGAGAACTTCGTGGCAGGAAAACTGAGGAAGTTTATAGCGCCATAGAAAACTGGCTTGGTAACCTGGATAAAGCAGACAGCAGCTATGAACACCATCGCTTAGAGGCACTTTGGGTGACCTGGGGGATCAACAGAGTCAATCAAAACTTACTTAGAGACCTTCTCAAAAGCGATGATCATCGGGTTCGAGCCGCTGCAGTAAGAGTACTTCGCTATACCGGTCATCAGGTCGAAGACCAAGCGGATTTATTATTCTCCGCAGCCTCTGATCCACACGGTCGAGTCAGGATGGAAGTAATTGCAGCCGCCTCTTGGCTTCCACAGCAGCAAGGCATTCGAGTCTTGGCTGAAGTCGAAAGACAAAAAAATGACGATACATGGATTCCGAGAACATTAGAAACTGCGATAGCTCATATCAATGGTCTCTCTGTAGAAGAGAAAAAAGAAGAGGATATCAAGTCCAATTTGACTGGATCAGATCGGGAGCTTTTTGTTTTGGGAAAAGAAATCTATGCCCGTGAAGGCTTCTGCGCCACCTGCCATCAATTGGACGGTGGCGGATTGACCGCATCACAATTCCCTCCACTTCGAAATACCCCTTGGGTAACAGGGAATGAAGAGCGACTGATCAAAATAGTCCTCAAAGGCATCATGGGAGAGATGGAAGTCAATGGACGTAACTACCCCGGTCAAGTACCCATGACTCCCTACGAGGGGATGCTGGACGATACCGAAATCGCCGCAGTGTTGACCTATGTCAGAAATTCTTTTGGCAATCAAGCTTCTCCTATTTCTCCCGAGTTGGTACAAAAAATCAGAGAAGAAGTAAAGGATAAGCAAGGATTTTGGAATGCTGAAGAGTTACTGAAAATTCACCCGATGGAGGATTAAAGTAGTGAGTTTTACCCCTTCCCAACAAAAGTTGCTTTGCACCTGGGACAAAAACCGGAAACCTCATAGATTGAAAAAACTTTGGCTCTATGTGGAATATAGTGGGTAGTCGAATTTGAGTTTCCCAGCAATGAAATAAATCATGTTAATGTAGTTGTCAATGTTCCTGTACCCTCTGGCTCTTTTTTTGGCTAACTGTATTTTGGAATTAATGCCTTCGAGGACTCCGTTGTTTAAATTGGTTTCTGTATAGCTTACAATTCCGAACCAATGTGCCTGTATGGTTTTGGCCGCCTCCATGAACGGGAATATCTTGGATTCTTTTACAAGGTCACACCAATAGGAAAGGTATGCAGCAGCCTCTTCTTTGTCCTTAAAGTCCCAAAACTCGTTGAACAGTTCTTTGAGCCTATAAGCATTGGAAAT
>NZ_FNAC01000045.1 GCF_900101705.1 Algoriphagus faecimaris
ATAAATTACTGCTCTGCATCACTGTACCGCTCTTGATACTGGTTCTAAATCCACAGGAAGCACATTGAAAAGAAAGCTTGTTTTCAAGCCAATAATGCTTGATTCCAGTACATTTCTTACAGATGATTCCTTGCTTGATCCTTTGTGATTTGATGAATTCAACACAGGAAGCCTCGTCAGGAAACCGATTAATGAAATTGATAATATTCATGGTCAAAACCGTTTATTTTGACCTAATTTAAATCGAGTTAAACCCTTAATAAAGCAATTGACACCAACTGTCAAAAAGAACTTATTTGGCTACTGGTGACTTTGCGGATATTCATAAAAAAAATCAACCTTGAGTGTAATTATTTCAAAAATATGCCACTAACCTAATAAAAGACCAATTGAGCGGAGACTTCTACAAATCGTCCATTTTGCCATACGCTGGGATCATCATTAAAATCTGTCGAGCCTACACAGACACCGAAGAGGATTTTGAGGATTACTATCAGGAAGTATGCCTGCAAATCTGGAAAAGTAAAGATCGCTTTCAGGATCAGTCTGAATGGTCTACTTGGGTTTACCGACTGACTTTGAATGTGTGCCTGACACTGATGCGGAAAAGCAAAAAGCAGAAAAAGTATGAAAGCAATGAGCCCAGCCCCGGAGATCAAAAGGAGGCGAGTTCACCGGCAATTTCAGATGAATCACTTAATCAGCTCTACACTGCCATCCGGGAACTCTCAGAAATTGATCGCGCCGTAATTCTCCTGTATTTGGAAGAAAAGTCCTATCAGGAAGTCGCCCAAATCATGGGAACAAACCCGAATAATATCGGGGTAAGAATCAAACGAATTAAAGAACGACTAAAAAAGAAATTAGATGGAAAAGTCAATTGAACAAATCTGGAAAGATGGTTTCCTAAAGCAGGAGGCCTTGATAGCACCAAAGGTCAACAACCTCTACAACCGAAAATCTATCCACTTGGTGGAGAAGTTTCAACGAATGTTTAAAATCAACATTTGGGGAATTATCATCGGTGCAAGCCTGATTCTAATCGCATCCTTCGGAGCAGGGGCAGGGCTGGCTGGCTTAATCATATTTATCACGCTTTTGGCTGTGGCTTATTCCGCCAAGTTGGATTTGGATGGATTGAAGCAGCTGGACAAGGGACAAAGTAGCTTTGAATACTTGAGTTCATTTAGACTATGGATTCAGCAGTCCATCGAGAAATACGGTAGCCTTTACCGCATCGTCTACCCAGTTTTTATTTTGACTTTCTATTTTGGTCTTTGGTTTTCAGATCTACTAGAACCCATCCGTGAGAAAGTAGCAGAAAATTCAAGCAATTTGATTCTTGGATTGCATATGCCCACCACGTTGCTCATTATCGGAGGCGCTGTAGCTATGGGCTTTTTTGCAAAACGGATACATCGAGAGGATGTCGAATTGATGTATGGGAAAATTATGGGAAAACTCGATGAAGCCCTGCAAGAAATGGAGGAACTGAGAAAAACAGGATGAGTAAAGAAATATCCTGAAGAAGTAAAAGCACACGGGAAGAATTTAAAATTCAAAAGATCAAATTCTTGAAATCAAACCGTGTGCAGAATAAAATGAAGGATTTACACGTAAAACATAAAACTCGCTACAATGACCCAAACACCTACTAAGATTCCGATCATCCCGAGTCGCCCTTGAAGCGGAGCAAGCTTCTGAAGCACTTGCTCTCCTTTTTTCTTGGTATCTTCATTCTTTGAAAGTAGTAGTTTATTGATCATTCCATAGCCAAGTAGAAAGCCTAGGACCGCTTGAATAGCAGAGCTTCCAATCCAGGTAATCCACCAAATCGGCCAAGAACTCAATAGCCCTAAATTAAGGATAGCACTGATAACTCCCCAAACGCCCCAAAGACAAAACACCAATCCTATCCAACCTTGGTAGGGAGTAATCTTGTCTAGAAGTTCCTGTGCATTTGGCTTTTTGGAAAGTAGAAGAGAAGGGGCTGCCAAAATCCCCAGTATGATTAATGTGATACCGTAAATCATGATTTTTGTTGTTTTGGTTTAACTTTAATTTAATTTTTAGGCAAAATCATTCCCATTGAGCCAGTTTGACCCATATCAATTGAATAGCAAAGGGGGTTGATTTTGTCAGTAGTGGATCAATATGCTCAATTCTACCGAAGATTTTCCCTAATCAGCAAGTTGCTCCATTGCTCCTGCTCATTGGCAACTTCAAAGTCTATTTTATAGGGGAAATATCGGTTCTCAAATTGTAAGTATCCGAAAAACTGAAATTCTTGTCCTTCATGATTTGTAAACTCTCGAATCCCAAATGGAACATAGCCCTTTAACTTGCCATAAAGGGATTGTAGTTCTGAAATTTTGTCGGGCCAATTTTCCCGGTAAGCAGGATAGTTTTTACCGGGGTCCTTATAGTTTTTAACTTTTTCAAAATTCCCCGATAGAATCATTTCAGAATACTTCCGATAGAGTTCAGCTTTCTGACTGACTTGTAGCAGGATTTCCGAATTGAAGGAGTAAGTGGCAGTCTGTCCTTTTGTCGTTCTCAGATTGACTACTACCCCATCGACCCTAAATCGATCCGAGTCGCTCAACCCTTCAAAAGCAAGGACCGCAATATTTGAAGCCGTTAACTTGGGCATCAAGCTATCAATAATTAGGCTTTGTTGAACAGTAATTTCATAAACAGTCAGCCCTTCTCCATAAGGACCGACTCCACCCGTGACCAAGGCTTGATAGATAGATGCGATATATTTATCACCCTTGTTTTCCAGTTTCTTAGGACAACCGGCAAGCAAAATCACACTAGGGAAAATAATCAAGCCAAGTAAGGTTTTAATGCGCTTTTTCACCTCAAGTTGCTTTAATTTTGAATAGAAAAGCCGAGCCATTCATCTTCTCCGGGACGAATATCCAAGTAAAAGAAATACGGTACTTTTCTCTCTTGAAAATTGAGAAAAGCCTGAAACTGGTAGGCCGCTCCTGATTGACCACCTACCTGGGCAATACCGAATGTTTCATACCCCCGTAGCCTACCATATTTGTTCTCCAAAAACTTAAGCTTTTGCTCCAGAAGCGGTCCGATTCCATCCTTCACGGAATTGGTGTTTCTTCGCTGATCCAAAAGCTCAAACTGTCGATTGAGGATTGCTGATGAAAGCTGGTCAAATAGTATTGCCTTTTCATAAACTCCTTCCATAAAAGGAACCTCGTATGTAAAGCTTTGTGTCAGTTGACCTGCTTTCACAAATTCAATATCGATAGTGGGTACCACCTGCCGCTCCTCATCACTCATTCCCGAATATGTCATCAATGCCATATTAGCAGTGGTGATATTGGGATGAAGTGTATCGAGGATGGGAGTCTGCTGCACGCTCAGCTTGATGAATGGATCCCCGTTTTCTCTTTGGAGTACTTCTTTCGTCAAGCTGGTGCCGTATACTTCTTCTATGCTAGGTTGCATGATTGATTCTGTATTTCCCCCGCAGGCAGCTAAGCTGACTAGAAGGAAGAAACTTGTTATTTTTTTCATTGCTAAGATTCATTTGTTTGATTGTTATTTGAGTAGATCAAAGTCCAGGGCCATCTTTACCAACCCTACGGTGTTTCTGGCGCCTGTCTTGATGAGCATATTTCTCCGGTGAGTTTCCACCGTACCGAAGCTGATAAAAAGTTTTTCGGCGATCTCTTGGGTGGTGCACTCATCCATGATAAGCCGAAGCACTTCTTTTTCCCGTCTGGAAAGTTTGGGGATGACCTGATTTTCCTTTTCGTTGGATTGATTGGTCACACTGTTAATTATAATTTCATTTACTGTTTCGTCGAAGTAGCGTTTTCCTGCATAGATACTGGTGATCGCTTCGATGACTTCATCTTGACCAGCATTCTTTAGCACATAGCCTTTGGCTCCTTGACCGAGCATAAGTTTGATCAAACTAGTCTCTTTGTGCATGGAAATAGCAATGATTTTTATGTCCGGATCAGTACTCAAAAGGCGCTTGGTAGTCTCTATACCATTGAGTCCGGGCAGATTGATATCCATTAAAATCACATCAGGTCGGATCACTTTGATCTGCTCGATCGCATCCTCACCGCTGAGGGCAAACCCCACGACATTGATTTTCTCATGGTTTTGGAGCAATAGCATAAGGCCTTCTATGACCATTTTGTGGTCGTCTACTATAAAAACTTTGATCATACCGGTATATTGATGGTTACAGTAGTCCCTTGATTGGGCACGCTATCCCAGGCAATGGTGCCATCGAGAAACTCTACCCGACTTTGAATACTTTTCAGTCCCAGTCCTCCGGATGCTATTGCCTGTTCGAAGTCAAAGCCTTTTCCGTTATCCTCGACTACGAGCTGTAGACCTTTTCCGTGGCCGAAAAGCTGCATAAAAACCGAAGTAGCAGAGGCATGCTTACGGATGTTTGACAATAACTCCTGAATCAACCTAAATAGGGTAATTTCTTTTGTATTGTCCAGCCTTTCGGGTAATTGATGCACTTCTAGCGTCACATCGTATTTCAGCGTACGCATGTGGCCTGCCAAATCATCCAATGCTCCTTCAAGTCCGGAGATACTGAGTGCATGAGGCATCATATTATGAGATATTCTCCTTACTTCCAGGCAGGCTATATCAATTAAGGAATGCGTTCGCTCCGCTGTATCTTTTTGATCCAAGGGTACAATCTCATTCTCAATGATGGTAAAGTGAGCTTTAATATTACTCAAAAGGCCCCCTAAACTGTCATGCAGATCTTTTGCGATACGAAGACGCTCGGCCTCCTGCCCTTCCAGCATACTGGTCATGGCGACTAATTTATTTTTCTGTGTCAGTTCAGTGATTTTTTTCATCTGAAGCTCTTCATGCTGTTTGGCAAGGAGCTTTTGATACTTCAAGCGATTTCGGTAGAACAGGTAGAGAATTGCTGTGACTGTCAGGGAGGCAATGATACCCAAGATCAATAATTGTCGCTGCTTCCTTCGTTTTTCGATCAGTGCACTCAGTTGCTCATTCTGGTATTTGGCTTCAAGTTCTAAAAATGTTTCATCCTTTTTGTTTTCGATTATTCCGGCATAGAGCGAGATGTAATCCTTTAGATATTCATAGGCTTGATCATAGGCACCGATTTTTTCATAGTAATCAGCGATGGTTTTTGTAAGCAAGGATTTTTCTCTGGCCGAGGAAGTCACTGTCAAGGTCTCATTTAGCCGCTGGACTAGATTACCCAGCCCAACGGTATCATTTGCCTGAAGTTTGGCATCAATTAGAAAGCGAAGATTTGCTTCAGAATTAGGGTTTTGCGGTACCTGCTCGGTGGATTTGGAAAGGTATTCGATGGCTTGCGGATATTTGCTCTGCCTGAGGTATAGGTTTCCCAAATTGGCATAGGTATCGTAGTCATAATTGTAACTAATGGTAGAATCTAGTTTGATGTCCAAACTCTTGAAAAAAAGGGCTTCGGCTTTTTCATATTCATTCATCGAAGAGTTGACTGATGCCATATTGATCAGGCATTTTTTCTGTAGCACTGGATTAGTTTGTTCCAATGCCTGTTCATAAGCTAGCTGGTAATAGTGGATAGCTTTTTCATAATTATCCGATTCGTGAAACATTACGCCCACGTTATGATGCAAATCAGCCAAATAGTCTAAATCAGCATATTCAGCGACGGCTATTGCTTCGAAATAGAACCTGGAGGCAGTTTCAACATCTCCTTTGACAATTTCATGAAAAAGGCCTTTCCCCTGAAGCGCTTTAGCTTTGCCCAGACTACTGCTGTATTCCTCTGATAGATCCATTAGCTGATCCGCTACTAAAAGTGCTCCCTCATCTCCCCGATCGATATAGTCCCAAATCAGATCTTCGTTAATCCCGACAAACCTCAGAAAAGAGCCTTCTTCGTAAAGTCTTTGTGCCAAAAAAGCATTGAATTGTTTTTTTCCAAGCAAGGTTGTGTCCATCCTCAGGCCATATCTGAGGAGTTCAATTTGATGCTCTGAAGGCTCTTTCATTATTTTTTGAATTATCTTCCTGTATTGAATCTGTTTATCCTCAGTTTCGGATAGGAGTCCAATTTCACGTAAAACCAGGTCCAAATCGGCTTTTTGGACCTGCTGACTAAATGAACTGACAGTCGCAGCAAGCACGATCATCCATGATAAGCCTCCAAGAATAAAAGTTTGCCTTTTCATTTGATCTATCTATTATAGAATCGGAGCTTTCCGAATTGCTAGTTCCAATTCTTAGTTTTTAAAGTCTTCCTGATCCAAAAATCACTCGTCAAACTTCCGCTATTAAAGATTTAACTACATTAAAGAAAATAGAAATGCCCTTTTGGATATCTTTTTTCACAGATGTAAAAAGATAATACATTTTACTAAAAGACACTTATTCAAATCTATTTTGCATTGATTCGATATTGGAATCGGTTGGCCGCAGACAAATTTTTCATCGCTACAATGACAATTTTTCCACTTACATTGTTAAGGATAAACTTTTTAGTTTGTCCCTTTGAATTCACAGGGAAAGTGAATGTTTCTAACTGGGTCAGGCTTCCGTCGCGATCCATTGCACAAATCACCACTCCTGTTTGAGCTATGCCGTTGTATTGATTGATGGTGACTTCCAATCTATTATTGAAAGAAGGTGGAGTGACAAAAGTGCTGGAAGCTTGTCCAATGATGGTGCCGTTTTCAATACCCCCATCTACATCCAAAAATCTCGGACCGACGATCTCCCCACTGTTGGAAGCAATCCAATTCCATTCAGTCTTCAATTTCTGAACATCGCGCTTAAATAAACTTAGTTCATTTTTAGCCTGCCAAGGACCCCATTTTTCCCATGTTTTCTCAGCAAGCTTTTTCCCTTGCCCACAATCTTGAGCAAATCCCGGGATAGCGGCGAGAAATAAAAACACAGCAAATACAAGGAGTAATTTTTTCATTTTTGCCAAGCTGAGATCTCTAAATGGAAGCCAATTTATTTTTATCTGGGATTGAAGCAGCCTTTACCATTCCAGGCGTTTTGCCCAACGGGAAGTGCTTCTTCTAGTTTTAAGTGCGGGAGATGTATTTCTGCATCCATTTCAACGGTGCTGCCTTGTACATTAAGGCCAAGCATACTGCGAAGTTGATTGGCGCCTGAGTTACTGACGGTGACAGCTGCATCTACAGACTCACGGGTAAGCTCCACCCTATTGGCATAGATATTTGCCCAGCGCTCAGCCATAGGGATCTCAATCAGTTGGGTTTCATTTCCGTCACTATTGAAATCTACCAAAATCGCCTCATCCAAGATGGCATCTACCCGCATAGCAGCTCCTTTTTCGATGTAATCGTACTTGGCATTACCCGTAAAGAGATTATTGTTCAGTTCGATTTTGGCCCCTTTGTTTAGGATTCCTCCCATATGACCAAATCCGAAGACATTATTTTCAATCTTTGCAGTAAGGTATTGGTCCAGTGCCAGCGCATCCCCACCATAGGTAGCAATAGGATCATGCTTCCAGTTAAATAGTGAGGTATTGTTAGCTATCAAAAACTTAGGCACAAGTTCTGGATTGCTACCAGTGTAGCCAGTTCTAGCATGAATACCATAGCCAGTGTTATTGATTGTGAGGTTATTGCGAATGATCCCCTTACCACCTTGAAAGACCCTGACGGAGAGGGCTCCCTCAGAGGGCGCAGTATTCATCACGATGCAGTTTTGTACTGCTACATTGGTGAATTTACTGGCCACGATGACTATTCCTCCTGATCCCGGAGATGGATTTTGATTAGTACGGGGATCGGCTTTTCTTCTGATGGCAAGCCCTTTGTTTTCGTGGTAGCGGTTTCTTGGGCCATTGTCCACGATGATCCCATCCACTACGATGGTGCCTCCTTGCGAAAGCTGCCCATTAGACTCCCGCTGCTGATCAGTCCGAATGTATATCCTGGGATCGGTGGACTTTTGATAGTCATTGGTACCGGTGAAAATGGTCTTATGATCTCCCCAAGGATCTCTGGCAGTAAATGACTCGTTGTATCCCCCGATGATAGTCACCGGCACATTGATTTCATCACTTCCGCTCGCGCCTCGGCTGAGATAGGTGCCGGCAGCGATACGGATTACATCATTGGGCTTTAGGTGATGGATAATATTGCCTAAGTCCTTTGCAGGACGCTCTTTGGTCCCCAATTGCCCGGAACCATTGGTAGCACTGACAAACCATTCTCTGCCCTGATTAGCAAAATTAGGCGTGGTATTAGGGTTTTCCTGCTCCTGGGCTGATAACTTACCGATCATAGCTAGACATAGGATTCCCAGAAGGAATCGATTTTTAAGGATTTTCATACTCTTTATTTTTTGGATGGAGATAAGAAGAAAAAAATAGCAGCTACCGGCTACTGTTGTAGCCCCAAAATGCTTATTTCCCTTTCTTTCGAAGCCCTGCAATGATTTTTTTCGTTTCTTCGATAGGAGATTTGACAAAAACCCAGTCCCCTTTCCGGTATTGGTACATCCCTGGTTTTTCGTCCATTTTTTTCATAAGAATGGACCACTCTTTGGAGCTATGTCCAAGTTGCTCTTGGACAAACTTAAACCGTTGGTTTTCTGCTCCTTCCGATTCACCTCCTTCTGCATTTCCACCTCCAGTATTTCCACCGTTATTGCCATTTTCGGCACTATCCGCCGCTTCTTCGAGAATTTCCCGGCATCTCTCGGCGTTTTCAGTACAATTTACAATATCCCATTCCTGACATTTTTCCCTATTATCTACACAAATTCCAGCAAAAGAATCCCATCTACCTCCTTCCTCTTGGCCCTTATAAATGGTTCCATTTGGATAATACGTGGTGCCAGACGTTGGATCATATTCTATTTGAGCGGTGGTTTCCAGGCTAATGGATGTAATAGCCAAAAGGGTTAGTACTATTTTAGATATAGTTTTCATTATTTTTATGTTTTAGTTGATCTGCTTGAATGCTTTTTTTCCATATAGATGGAAAAAGAATTCTAAATTCTGTGAGGTTAGTTCATAGATAGAGTGTTGAACTAGCATCGGCAAGCACCAATGCAAAACTTCTGCTTACTGCATTGAGCTCTTTCTCCTGATGTGAAGATGACTTCACATACCTCTCGATCCTCATCTTTGCAGGAAATCCCGCAGCCATTTGGACAGGTCACAGTTATACTCCCAGACCCACAAGAACACGAGCCTGAGGTAGTCCCTACGGGTTGACTCGTTTGATCACTGTATGGTGTCAATAAGTCGATGATTTTCATTTCCAATTCCGTTGCCTGTTTATTTTTCAAGGCATTGCCAATGAATGCCTTCCCATAAAATGTGGGATTGTTCAAAAGACTAGCCAAGAGGTCAGGGTCTATGTCTTTAGATACCAAGGAGAACGGTTGCCAGCCTTTTGTTTTTGTTTTGACCATCAGTATCTTTTGGTCAGCCTTAAGCTGAAGAACTGTCTTTTTTGTTTGCATGATATTGATCAAGACCACTCCCTTTTCAACTTCCCAAAGAATTTGCTTGTCTGCATACTCATATAAAATCTTTTGTTCCTTGGTAGAAATCTCAACCCGTTCAAGTTCTCCTGAAATGGAGATTGGCTGATTGTCCGTGTGATTTAGTCCGGATGCTTTTGAATTAGCATAACTCAAATACCACATGCTAAAAACTGCAATTAAAAGCCCCAATTTTCTAATGTCTTTCATTGTTTTAAAATTTTGGTTGTTTTTGCTTGAATGCTTTTCGGCTTATTATGACAAAAAGTTGTTTTTCAGATACTTAGTCTATTGATAAAGCATTAATAGAGTAATGGTAAGCCGCAACCCCAGGAATATTCCAAGGACCACCATAGCTTATCTCAATTTTAAGTGGCCGATCTGAATCAACTATGAATATTTTTTTATCTCCAATAGCTGTATAGTTTTCTAAGAGAGTCCAAGAACCATTGGCTTGCTGCTCACTTATCTCTATTTTACCATAGCTCCTAGCGGATTTAGTTTCTCTCATGAGTATCCTTACCCTATTTCCACAGGTAGCTCTTGTGTAGTATGTTTTTTTCTGGTTGACCAAAACTTTGTCTTCCTGAAGCCCTGCGGGCCTGATTAAACTACGGGTTTCTCCTTCAATCTTCACAGCATAGCTAAATGTGTGGCCCACCGACTTATTGTCCACTTGCACCATGATATTTTTGCCTTGTACATTGTTCAGCGTGAGATTTCGATAATCAGTTGTATAATTCCCGTTGGCAAAATTCAGATCACTTGGTCTCAGCTGCCCATCTACATAAACTCTCACGTCCGTCTTGGCACGGCCACCTGTTTTAGCAATTTTTACTACCGCTTGATCAGCAGAAGAACGGACGGAGACCTGCCCCTTTTTTGCAGATAGAACAGTACCAGTTTCCGAAAGCATTTCAGCATAACAGGTTTGCGCTGAAGCTTGGCGCCCTATTCCTGACAGTGTCACTAAGACAAAAAGCATCAAAAACTTTATTTGAGGATTTTTCATTGTAATACCTATTAGATGGTAATCGTAAGTCTATCTTAGCTCTTCCCCTCGGAAGTTTCCGCTTGGAGTTGAAAACTCAGCCACATCCTTAGAAGGCATGATTACCTCTCCCAGACAGCGACAATTCTGGCTTTTACAATATGCCGTCCCAACTATATCAGGCATGCAATTGGTACAATTGTTATAAGAGTAGCATCTTAGAAAATATCCATTTCCAAGGTCCAATACTCCATCCTTGACCACAGGAGGGATTTCTCCTTCTCTTTCTGTGATAAAAAGTGTTTTGAACTTGTTGGAATAGCGAATGCTATACCCTTCCATGGGTCGGATCATTCCCTCTCTGTCAATTGTGAAAAATGATTTCTCTTCAATTTTTTCACGAAGTTTCTGGGCTGTTTCCCCCTTTAGCTTGATCCCTGTGATTTGCAATTCAGGGCTCGAGGCTGATCTTTTTGCCTGAGCAAATCCCTGTGTAGCCATCATCATGACTAAGAAGCTGAATAGAAATAGTTTTTTCATGGTTTTTGTACGTTTTGGTATTGCCTACTCTTATTGCTTTTCGGCTGCCGCATTTTTTATTTCAGTTTTCACTGAGTTGATTTTCTTGTCCCAGTTCACCGCCAGAATTGGCTGCTATCGCAAAATCAAAGCGTTCCTGGCTTTGGATATTTCTCACAGTGATGCTCACTACTGAGCCATTTAGATCTGGAAATTGGAACTCAAATGCGTTCATCACATTACTCTCATCTACGGTGAAATGCGTCAGATTTTGTACAATCCCACCTAAAGAATGAGCGCAAATGACGATTTCAATGCCATGAAGCATCATGGGGTTCTGGAGAGAAATGCTCAAATTCTTTCCTGTAATGAGTGTCGTGACAAAAATTTGTCTCTGATTTTTTTTCACTCTCCCGTTTTTCTCTTTTCCATTCAAAAAAAGAATCCGCGGTGTGTCCTTTTTAAGGCTAGTTAGGCTGATGGAGGAAAGCGTACTTTTCAACTCATTGAAATCTTCCTCGATAGCCTCCGGGTCAGTGATGGCTTGATTTAAATTAGCTTTTTCAAGCAGCTCATTGACCAGTGTCAGTTCCCGGCTGCATCCCTGTGCCATTGATTGGCCCAAGATTCCAAAAAGCATCAGCGATATGATCAGAAGTGTTTTCATGATTTCTAATTGATAGCCCTAAACTACTCTCAGACAAGTAGCTCACTATCAAAGAAATCCAGTAGAAGAAAAAAATATGGGAATTCATAGAGGGCAAAAAAATCGGTACAATCACCTCATAGCCCAAGAGTCTTTTTCAAAATATCCTCAAATTCTGCTCGCTTATCTGAAGGATATAATATGGCTTTTTTTTCTTTGAGAGATTTGCTCTTTTTTAAGATCGTAGTTCGCATCTCTCTGCGCTCTGCATGCGATGAGGAATCTTTGAAAAGTCGCTCTGACAAGCTGTTGATTTTTTTAAATTGCTCTTCTGAAATGTTTACCTCCCGATCAGTACCTCCGCTGTAGGTTCCAGAAGAGCTTTTCTCAGGCTGAATTGCCCGATAACTTATTTGGGTAGCAGATACCGAATAAGTATTGTTATTTTGGTCGGTATAGTAGATCATTTCGGTTTGTTTTATACTTGCACAAGCTGCCAATAAGACTGTTAAAAATAACAATCCAACAAAATTGCTGAATATGTATATACTTAGTTTCAATCTTCATTAATGCCTATATACTTTTCCAACTATAGATGCAATATCCAAAACCCAAAGATAGCTAGATCGTACAGTACAGATTTTCTAGATTCAACTCCTCCACAAATAGGGAAACAAAATATAACCCGCTGCCGCCACAATTGCATTGATCGCCAAAAGACTAAGTAACTTATCCGTACTCACCGACCAATCTAGCCCATCCAACGCGTTCTTAGAAATCCGGATCGCCATCAGCAAAATCGGAATGATCACCGGAAAACTCAAAATCGCCATCAAAGTCGCATTATTTCCTGCTTTGGCGGCGATTCCCGAGACCATGGTCAAACTTGCCGAAAATCCCATCGCACCCAACAGCAAATTCAATAAAAACAAACCCTGATCCTGTACCGGATTGCCCAAAATCACCGAAAAAACCCCATACCCCAGCAGGGCTAAAATTAGCGTCAAGCCGGTATTGTAAATCATTTTGGAAAGAATAATAGCCTCAGGAGATGCGATCATGTAGTAATAAAGTTGCCTTCCTTGATGCTCCTGCACAAAACTCTTAGCCACGGCATTGACCGCCGAAAAAAGAATGATAATCCAATAGAGCGCATTCCAAGTCGGAATGGCCAAATTCCCCATTTTGGCACCCACACTCAGATAGGTAATAAAAACTGCCGAAACGACATAGAGCAAAATCCCATTTAGGGCATATTTTTGCCTCCACTCAAGCGTGATTTCTTTTCGGATCAGAATGCCTATTTCCTTTAGCATGGCTCAAAGATAGGACTTCCCGATTTAATTTGGAGCTTTCCGGTGATTGGTGCCTTTCTCATAGGCATAGGTCAAGCGAATCAAGGTCCCTTCATCAAACATCCGTCCCAAAATCTGCAGGCCCGCGGGCATATTCCCCGACACAAATCCCATGGGAACTGTAAAGGCTGGCTGCCCGGTATGAGGAGCGATAATTTGGGAATTATCCCCACGGTATTCCTCCTGAAACCGATCGATTCTTGCTGCAGGATGATTCCAACTTGGATAGACTAAAGCATCTAGGTTTAAAGAATCCATGGTTTTCTCAATCGCTTCGCGAAAAGCAATTCTCCGAGGATCGGAAAAAGCATCTCCACAGGGTCGCTCATCAAGAATTTTATTTTTCTCATTTAATGATGGCATTCTGGCTCTGACAAAATCCGAGGAGGTTTCTACGCGAATCACATCTTCCAGGGTAGCCATGGTGTCCCGCTTCACGTAAGTCTGTAAAAAATCCTCCAAGTCCTGCTGAAATTGATCGCACCATTGATTTTGTCTGAGTTCGCCAAAATTTTCTACTTCAACAGAATCCACGATTACCCCACCTAATTTTTCCATGTCTGCCAAGGCCTGATTAAAAAGTGCAGCAATTTCAGGATTAGGATTATCTTCACTCAAAGTCCGAAATACACCAATTCGAGCTCCTTGGAGTCCATTTTTATCTAAATAAGCCTGATAGCTTTCCGGGATCTTTCCATTGGATTTTGCGGTGATTGGGTCTTTTGCGTCGGAGCCTGCGATGACATCCAGCATTCTGGCAGCATCTTCCACTGTTCGGGTCATCGGCCCGACTACGTCATTTCTGAGATAAAGCGGGACGATTCCCTCTCGGCTGATCAAGCCTAGGGTAGTTCTGAATCCTACCAAAGCATTGTGCGAAGAGGGACCGCGAATCGAATTTCCCGTATCCGTTCCCAGTCCGATGGTGCCAAAGTTTGCCGCTACACCCGCTCCAGTACCTCCACTTGACCCGGCGGGTACATGGTCGAGGTTATAGGGATTGCGGGTAGTACCCACAGTCGAACTTTCAGAATGCATGGGACTAAAAGCCCATTCGGCCATATTCGTTTTGGCGAGTACAATGGCACCTGCCTCCTCCAGTTTTTGGATGATGAATGCGTCTATCTCTGGAATAAAATCCGCCAAGGCCAAAGCTCCTGCGGTGGTGGGTAAACCTAGGGTATTGATATTGTCTTTCACCAAAACGGGAATACCATGAAGTGGCTTTAGCTTTCCGGTTCTGATAAATTCCTGATCCAATTGCTTGGCTCGGATAATGGCCTTGGGATTGATGATAGAAATAGCGTTGAGTAAAGAGTCTGAAGTCTCTATTCGGGCAATGTATGCTTTCACCAGTTCCTCCGAGGTATATTCCTTGGCTAAGTAAGCCCTATGAATATCCGAAATACTCAGCTCTTCCACTGCTAAGGAAGATTTTTCGGGCGCACAAGCGATTAAAAACAAGCTCACAAAAGCTAGAATGAAGAGATTTTTCATCTTTGAATTAAAAAAGAAATCTGGAGAAAATCTCTAGCTAAGTAGAAATCAAAGCAATATTTCAGACAGAATGCTTATTCTGCGCCCAAAATCGCTCTTTTTCAGGTAAATTCTCTAGATAGCTGATTGTCTGTTCATAGCCTCTCTTCTGAATTTGCTTCCATTTTTTGTCATCCATAAATCCTATTCCTTTGAGATTCAGTTCAAAATAATGAGAGACCTTGGATTTGGTTACTTCCTGCTTTTGAAGACTATTTAAGGTCAGCGAATTGATGATCAAAGAGCCAATTCCAGGAATTTTAAAGCGCTTTTTTCCAAGCAGTTTGTCCCAAAACAAGGTCCAACCTGAAGGAGGCTCCGCATAGGAAACCTTGCGATCGGGAAGCCCGGAAAGCGAAACCGCAATAATTTTGGCGACAGGATAGCGATACATGGGTTCGATGGGCAAATTATCCATGACAGCACCATCTACATGCAGGTAATTATTGATAACCACAGGAGGAAAAACACCAGGGATAGCAATACTCGCCAGTATTTGTCTCCAAAGTTTTCCTCGATCATGGACCATTGCACTAGCTTTGGAAAAATTGGTAGACACACAGTAAGAATTGGTCCAGATGTCCTCCATGTCGTAGTTTTTAAACATCTCCTGCACAAAGCGCTTCATTTTCCTTCCCGTCAGGAAAGACACCATGGGCAAAGCCATATCATTGGAAGTCAACTTGGACTTGGCAGAATGGGAACTCGCACGCTCAATTTGTTCAAAATCAAAATCATGAAAGCTCATCGAAATCCCATAAATCGCTCCCGCACTCGTGCCGCCCAAAAAGTCAATTTCTACACCTTTCTCTTGAAGAGCCTTTGCCACTCCGATGTGTGCGTAACCTTTGGTGCCTCCTCCTCCCAGCACTAAACCAATGGCCTGATTGCTGATAATCCGACAAAAACGCCGAATGTCCCGCTGATGTCCCTGGCGAACATGAATATGCAAATCAATAGGCCTATGCTCAAACCATTCCCCAGTTTGGGAAGGCATATCTGCTTCATTGGGATGTAAAAAGAGCAAATAAACTTTTTTGTTTAAGATACTCTTGGAGTACAAATCCAATTCCTTTTCGATCGGATAAAGCCCCTTGTCTGCATTGAAATCGGTAGCCAATATCACCAAATCAGCGTACACGAGGCATTGATGTGACCAGGATTTTTGAGAGGAGTCGCAGACCAAAATATTCAAGCCCTCATGCTGCTCTAAAGAATCGAAAAAATCCTCGTCCTCTTGCTGCTCCTGGGATTCATAATCGTAGACTTGGACGGGTGTTTCCCTTTCCGAAAAATAAGCCATCATATCATCGGTCCATGGACTCAGGTCATGGTCTGACTGAAGATTGATCAGCGCAATATTTTTAGGTGGAGTGGTTCTGTTTTGCTGAAAGGTATTTCTTCGGAGTCGATTGATGACAAATTGGGTCAGAGAAGTAGCCAAGGAAGGGTTTTTGGCTACCAAAGTATGGTATTCATCCCGGGTAAATTCCAAAACAATGGATTTTCGAATGGCCAAGACAGAAGCCATCCTAGGCTCATTGGTAAATAAGGCAAACTCGCCTACGGGTTCTCCCTCACCGATATCTCCCAGTATTCGGACTCCTTTGGGACTCTCTGCAATGGCCCGAAGTCTCCCCGCCAATACAATGTATAATACATCCTGATGGTCTCCTTGATGAAATAAATATTCACCTGTCGTTAATTCTTTCTTTTGACCTATTTCAAAAATTTGATCTAAAGTCTCTTCACTCATCCCACCAAAAAGCTGATTAAATAGCTGGTGATAATGCGCATTAAAATTATCCATTCTTTAGTATTTGGGTTTATTGTAAGAGGCTGTCTCATAAATGGCTCTCATGTCAGCCTGAGCACCTGACCGACGAGAGTGGGGCATTACGTGGGACATTCCTATCGTTTTAGCATACATTTCAATTTCGAGACTCTCCTCTCTTAAGTGCTCCATGTGACAAACTTCACTTTTGCGACAGGCCCTTTTTATCCAACTATTCAATTCTTCCAAAAACTATTAAAAAACTCGCTGATATTCAAACGCTTTTATTCAAATTCGAATATTCATTATTTCTTACAATTTAAACCTAGGCTATTTCTGAAGATCATATGCAGGTTTGATCCACTCTAACACCTGCTGCTTGGGCAATGCTTCTATTTTTCTACCTTCTTTTCCTGTCATGGTTTCGGCGGCAAAAAGGGAGTTGACAATCGCCTCCTCAGTAGCTTCTATGGTCGCTAGAAACAAACCCGTCATATCATCATTTCTAAGCGTAGAAGAGCGTTGCAATGTCCCACTCGGCAAATTATGTGCAATTCTCAATCCTTCAGCAGTAGAAAAAGCAATCACATAATCCCCTGATCCATTGGAGGCTATCCCTCCTGTTTTTGCCAAACCCATCATGGCTCGCTGTGCGATTCGCTCTAGGTTACGATCCAAAACAGGAGCATCCGTTGCGACGATAATCATACAGCTGCCATCGGACTTTTCGAGTGCATCTTTGAAGGGATATTTACCCAATTTTTGACCGACGGGAACACCCGCGATCTGGAGATTTCCTCCAAAATTAGTCTGTACTAAAACCCCGACGGTATAGCCTCCCATGGATTCGGGAAGTTTTCTGGAAGCAGTTCCGATTCCACCCTTCCAGCCAAAACACACTGTCCCCGTACCTGCACCTACATTTCCTTCCTGTACGATTCCTTCTTGGGAGGACAGTATCGCTTTCATCACTTCCTCTGAACTGAGATGCATTCCGCGGATATCATTGAGGTAGCCATCGTTTGTTTCTCCGACCACGGCATTGACCGACTGGACGGATTGATTTCCCTCTTGACTCAAAGAATACCGAAGGACCCCTTCGATTCCGGCAGCCACACTGAGCGTATTGGTCAGAATGATCGGCGACTCTATCGTACCCAACTCCTGCACCTGGGTCACTCCTGCGAGTTTCCCAAAACCATTGCCTACGAAAATAGCCGCAGGTACTTTTTCTTGAAAAAGGTTTCCTCCATGTGGAAGAATCGCTGTGACTCCTGTGCGAACCTGTTCTCCCTCGATCTTGGTCAGATGACCTACTTTCACACCTGAGACGTCCGTGATAGCATTAAGCTTTCCTGTGGGCAAAACTCCAAAAGGTACGCCAAGCTCACGAGCTCTGTTTTGGGCAAAAAGCCATGAAGGGGCACTCCATAATAGCAAGAACAACGTGATCCAATTTTTCTTATTCATCCTTACAAAAATTTGGGAATTGGGTAATTTTTAGATTTTCAAATCCTTCTATCTTGTAATTATACCTATCTTAAGGCCTTCATCCAAGTATTGCCATTCATGCTGAAAAAAGAGCGCTATCAAGCCTTCATTGATCACTTTTCCCAAAATATGCCTGTAGCCGAAACTGAGCTACAGTACGAAAGTCCCTTCCAATTACTTGTAGCAGTAGTGCTATCGGCTCAGTGTACCGACAAAAGAATCAACTTGGTCACTCCCGCATTATTTCGGGATTTTCCAACTCCCGCACATCTGGCAGCATCTCATTTTGATGAGCTTTTTCCTTACATCAAAACAGTCTCCTACCCAAACAATAAGACCAAGCACCTTTTGGGATTGGGAAAGATGCTTGTCGAGGATTTTGGAGGTGAAGTGCCTGAAACAGTCGCCGAGCTAGTCAAACTTCCCGGAGTAGGCAGAAAAACCGCCAATGTGATCACATCTGTGGTTTGGAACCAACCCAATATGGCGGTCGATACGCATGTTTTTCGGGTCTCCAAGAGACTGGGACTCGTCACCTTGAGTGCCAAAACTCCACTAGAGGTCGAAAAACAGCTCATCAGACACATTCCCAAAGAGTATGTACATACAGCTCATCATTGGTTGATATTGCATGGGCGCTACACCTGTCTTGCTCGAAGACCAAAATGCGAGGAATGCACACTCACTCATTTCTGCCGCTATTTTGAAAAGAATTTTGCCAAAACTACCAAGAATATAGATTCCTGAATCCATGTGCGGCATCCATCTGATTTGGGGAAAAGGCGCTAATGAAGAAGCCATCAAAACACTGATGGAAAGCGCTGCCCATCGTGGTCCTGATCAGTCCGCTTCCTATAGCCCTTGGCCAGGATTATGGCTTGGTGTCAACCGTCTTAAAATCCTCCACCCCGGTCCCGATGCGGATCAGCCTTTCTGGAGCCCTGACGGAAGATCCCTATTGATCTGGAATGGAGAAATCTACAATTACAAAGAACTAAGAGATCTCCTTCAAAAAATGGGCGTTTCCTTTCTTACCCATTCGGATACAGAAGTTGTATTGCATTGGCTGCGGATCTTTGGCGCCAAGGGCCTAGAAAAATTGCAGGGAATGTTCGCTCTCGCTTATGTAGACCTAAGCGCACAGCAGGTACTCGTCGCAAGGGATAAAAACGGGGAAAAGCCCCTGTATTTTATGCAGACGCAGGAAACATTCATCCTCTCTTCCGAAAGCAGGGGAATAGCCAAGCTCACTCAAAAAAAACTCGATCAGTATCAGCTTGACTATTATTTCTACCTGAGAACTCCACAGCCCGGTCGGACTTTTTACAAAGGAATAAAGGAATGGAAACCCTCAAGATTCAGTGAAATCAAGCAACACTCCGCCTTTCGCTGGGATAATATTCCTCAACTAGCCCAAAAGGAGCTGCCTCAGAATAGAGAAAGCTTCAAAAAATTGCTTCAAAAAGCAATCGAGAAGCAATTTCATGCAGAGGCTCCTGTAGGCATGATGCTGAGTGGAGGTGCAGACAGTAGCTTGCTCTATGCGTTGTGGTACAGGTCTTCGGGGCGGGCTTTGCCCACTTATACTATCCAAAGCGAAAAGAAACATGCTTCCAAATACGCAGATGGAAACTTTTCGGCTTCCTTTGCGAAGCAATTTCCAATGGAACACCACCTGATTCCGGTGGATGAGGAGGTTTTTTTAAGGCATTTGGAAGATTACTTAATGAGCCTTGATTTCCCGGTGGGAGATTCTGCAAGTTTTCTGACTTGGCTGATCGGCCATTCGGCCAAAGAAGATGTGAAAGTTATGATTTCCGGAGCTGGTGCAGATGAACTATGGGGAGGTTATCAGCGACACAGGGCCTTTGACCAATACCTTCAATATCAAGAACCGCTGCTAGTACTTCAGCCTCTTCTTCGTTCTCTTCCTTTGGGTAGAAAATGGAAAAAATTTTTCGAGGGAATCGATAAAGATCCAAGGCGTACTTTTCTTAATTTTTCCGCTTTGCAGGCTATCCCACAGGATTTATTTACCGATTACGAAAGGGTATTTGACCAAAAATTACCCCGCTACAAGCAAATGCTTGACTTTGATAGGCAGGTATATTTGGTGCAGGATGTCTTAAAAATTCAGGACAATGCACTCATGGCCCATGGGATAGAGGGCCGATCTCCCTATTTGGACGAAGGCTTAGTACAATTTTGGAGATCAATAGAAGATGATAATGTCATAAAAGAGAAAGTGTGGATTAAAGAACTTTTGAAGGAATTGGACCTTTCTTGGGTTGCCAAACGTTCTAAATTTGGGTTTGGATTGCCTCTGCAGGAGTGGCTTTCCACCGAAGGACCTTTCACAAAAAAGGTCTTTACAAGCTTGAAGGAATTTGGCCAAAGCCATGAAAGTCACTTTAGCCCACAGGTGAAAGCCCTGCTCCATCATCCTGAAAAACACACCACAACTCATTTTTTGACATTGTATAATATGTTCATTCTTGGGGAATGGTTAAAGCTTCAGAAGCTATGAGAATTATCT
The DNA here is from genome assembly GCF_900101705.1 of Algoriphagus faecimaris. GTDB lineage: Bacteria > Bacteroidota > Bacteroidia > Cytophagales > Cyclobacteriaceae > Algoriphagus > Algoriphagus faecimaris. Next base: position 20,362 of record NZ_FNAC01000045.1, read on the forward strand.
ACATTCATCAATATTTCAGAACTCCTCAAGAAGGGGGAGCCGTGCGCTCCTATCACTTGGCTTTGGGTATGATCAAAGCCGGCTTTAAGGTCGAGATGATTACGAGTGGAAATCATTCGGATAGCTACGATCAGCGCTGGATCAATGGAATGAAGGTGCACTATCTACCCGTTCCCTATGATCAAAAGTTTGGCTTTTTCAAACGAATTAAAGCTTTCTGGGACTTTGCCCGGCAATGTAAAGCCTTGCTTAAAAAATTAAAAAGACCGGACATGCTGTACATCAGTTCCACCCCTCTGACTACAGGATGGATAGGCCTTTGGGCCAAAAAGAAAATGGCCCTCCCTTTCGTTTTTGAAGTGAGAGACCTGTGGCCGGAGGCGCCGATTCAGGTAGGTGCGATTAGAAATCCACTACTCAAGCAACTCCTCTACCGACTGGAAGCTAAAATTTATCGTGAATCCATGAAAATTATAGCTCTCTCTCCCGGAATCGCCAGCTACATCCGGGATAAAGTACCCAATACGCCGATTTCGATAATTCCTAATTTTGCCGATTTGGAGATGTTTTATCCACAGGAAAAATCTCCTGCTTTGCTGAAGAAATACGGATTAGACTATGAGCTCACCATCGCCTACACGGGGGCTATTGGTCAAGTAAATGCGGTAGGTGAACTCATCGAACTCGCCCATCTAGCCCAAACCCATAAAAAGCGATGGCAATTTTTAATCATGGGCACAGGCAGTCATGAGCAAAATATCAAAGAACAAGCGGAACAATATGGGTTGAAAAATGTCCGTTTTTTCCCTTTTGGATCTAGGGAAAAAGTAAATGAAGTGCTGGCATTGACAGATTTCTCGTGGATTTCTTTTGCTCATCTCCCCATCCTCAAAACCAACAGCCCAAATAAGTTTTTTGATGCCTTGGGAGCCGGAAAAGCAATCATCGTCAATCATGAAGGCTGGGTATATCAGTTGGTTGAGGAGTTTCAACTGGGAATTTCATGCCTTCCGAGACAAATGAACGCTTGCTTTGCCAAACTGGAAGAGCTCGAACTGCTTCCTGAGCATATTGTCGAGATGCAGAAAAACTCCAGAAAACTGGCAGAGCGCCATTTTTCCAAAGCACAAGCACAGAACCACATAAATCGACTACTCGACCCTAGTCAGAAACCCTCTACTGCGGGGGACGAGGTCTATATCCTGACTGCCTAAAAATTTGCTCGGCATTGGGATTGGCCATCAATTCGTCCAGACTTACTTCTTGATTAAAGCGATAGTCATCCACGATATTCCATCCCAACCATCGTCCTATTCGTCCCGGTGCCTTCGTACTAATGGCATCCGTAAATGGCGCTTCACCGATGTATTTTCGTATTTCAAAAGGGTTGGTTTCGTAAAGCAATTCGTTCTGTACAAAATGTGACCAGATAAATTCTTCATTGTCAAAGGTCTCTGCAATTACTTCTGGGGTGTAGCCGATGATAAACTGGTCCGAAGTGCAGGGCATGATCGCCTTAGTAAAGTGATAGGCTTTGCCATAGTAGATCATTTCTGCCAGAAGTGTATTGTCCTGAGGATTGATCTCATTAAACCTGGAGCTAATTGCCGTCACAATCATGGGGACCAAGTAGCGACTTTCGTAGCGATCAGCCATGTAGCGGGCCATATCCGGCTGAAAAGTATGCTCAATCGGCAGGTAATAGTCCAAGCCAATTACTATCAGTTCCTCCGTCACAATCAGGTCCGAATTAAACCCTGAAACAAAAGTATAGACCTTGGGTACCTGAAATTCAGGAAAATAATGCTTAATGTATTTGAAGGCCTGCTCCAACTCTTGTTCAATCTCTGAAATATCCGCAAACTCTAAAGCTACAGAATCATAAAGCACCCTCAAAGCAGAGTCCTGATGAACCTGTACCAATTCCTCAGAGAGGCTAGTCAAATCAGGATACAAGTCAGCCTGCAGGTATTCGTCTGTGAATTCGGGGTATTGCTCCAGCAGATATAAATAATCTGCTGCTTTTTCTGCCTTAAAAAATTCATCTTCGAGACGCACTATTTCTACTGTCAACTCCTGATTTAAGATATCCTCATCCAGTCGGCATGCCTCGTCATTTTTGCCACAGGAAAATAAAACCATCAAGAGCAGTAGCGTAACTACAGAAAGATTTCTATTCATAAGCTTGGTGATTGAAAGATCAAAAGTACAGATTCCTTTACAATTGGGGTAAAAACGATATTATGGGCTTTTTGAGTATAAAATTTTGCCGAAGTGATTACGAATGTCTTACTTTCCAAGGTGAAAAACCAATTGATTCTCGGCTGGGCCTTTTTCCGGATGTTGACGATCCAAAAAATCCTCAACTTGATATTGCTTCGCTTATCTTTTTGGCTTAGTCAGGGACTAGGACAGGTTCTTCTTTGGGGCAAAGCCACTACCCTAAGTATCGAACCTACCACAAGCTGCAATCTTCGCTGTCCGGAATGCCCCTCGGGATTGCGAGCATTCTCTCGACCTACGGGAATGCTTCAGGAGAAATTATATCAAGAAATCATCAATCAAAGCAAAAATCATCTCACTTGGCTTCATCTCTATTTTCAGGGGGAGCCTTTTCTGAATCCCAAATTTTTAGATTTGGTCCGATATGCTGATCAGCGGAATGTATTTACCTCCACGTCTACTAATGCACACTATTTAAATCAAAAAACCAATCAGCAAATCCTCGACTCCGGCCTGAAGCAACTCATCATTTCCATGGATGGAATCTCTCAAGCGTCTTATGAAAAATACCGGGTCGGAGGGCAATTGGAAAAAGTAAAAACTGGATTGAGCGAATTGCTGAAGCTGAGAAAGGAACAAGGGAGCGTTTTTCCGAGAATAATTCTACAATTTTTGGTCACGGGACAAAACGAGCAGGAGATTCCTGAATTGAAACACTGGGCCAAAGAAATAGGTGTGGATGAGTTGCAACTGAAAAGTATTCAGATTTATGATTTTGAAAATGGCTCTGATCTGATCCCCGCTGACTTGGGCTATTCGCGCTATGTTCCCGATGGAAAAGGTAAGTGGAAGCTCAAAAAGAAAATCGAAAATAAATGCTGGCGAATGTGGCAAGGTGCGGTAGTGACCTGGGATGGCAAGATGGTTCCCTGTTGCTTTGACAAGGATGCTAACCATGTTATGGGAAGTTTTCAAACTCAAAGTCTGAGTCAAATTTGGAAATCCTCCGAGTACATGCTGTTCAGGCAACAGCTGATTACTGACAGAAAAGAGATCGAAATCTGTAAAAACTGTACCGAATAGAGTCAACTATCTTGGTGAAGAAAATAGCTTTTTGGAACTATTTTTGGTTAAATTCAGAAATTGACGGATTTTTAAATCCTCACTATGCATTGGGAAGTCTAATGCATATTGCGGGTTAAATCGCATATTTGTTGGAAATTCACCCGGGATAGCTATTGCTCATGACTTTACACAGACGAATTTGGTATTTTTTTACCCTTATTGCCTTCCTTGCCATAGGAAGTCCATTACCTACTTTAGCACAAGAGTCCATTGACATCACCTCCATCAAGGTAGATGAATTGACAGACGATCAGATCAGTGAATTGGTCAAGCGAGCCAATGACATGGGACTGAGTACGGCAGAGTTTCTCCAAATGGCTCAACTGAGAGGTTTGCCTGAGATCGAAGTTGAAAAACTCCGAAGTCGTCTCCAAGATATTGATGGCAGCGGAGCAAGTAGTAGAAGCAGCAATGTTTCCCGTCGAGAACCCCGCCAACAAATGGATTTGAGTGAAATTACCAAAGGATTGATTCAACCTCAGGAATTTATGACTGAGGGAGAGATGCCAAGTCAGATTTTTGGCACTAATCTTTTTTATCAAAGAAACCGCCGCTTGAGCTTCGAGCCTAGCCTCAATCAAGCTACTCCAAAAAATTATGTGCTCGGCCCGGGGGATGTGGTCTATGTGGATATCTATGGACAATCCGAGCAATATTACGAAGCTACGGTAAATCCAGATGGCTTTCTCTTACTTGACAACATTGGCCCTATCTCTGTATCGGGCAAGACCATAGAAGAAGCCACCGGGATTGTCAAAAATCGGGTTGCCGCTTATTATCCTGGACTTTCTGGAAATAATCCGGTGACTTTTTTGCAAATGACGCTAGGTAATGTCCGGACCATCAAGGTACATATCTTAGGAGAAGTTCGTCTTCCGGGCACCTTCACTTTGAGTGCTTTTTCCACTGTTTTCAATGCGCTCTACGCCGCAGGCGGACCCAATGACAATGGGACGATGCGAGAAATAAAAGTTGTCCGAGACAACAAGCAGATTGCCACAGTCGATGTATATAATCTACTAATCAACGGTCAAGCTAATCTGGATATTCAACTTCAGGACCAGGATGTGATTTTGGTCAGTCCTTTTATTTCACGTGTCAAGATCAATGGCGAGGTCAAAAGGCCCTTAACCTTCGAAATCAAAGACCAAGATACCTTCGACAATCTTTTGGACTATGCGGGCGGTTTTACAGACTTGGCATTTCAGGATCGGGTAGCGATCTCAAGAGTCACAGGTAATCAGCGCTCAGTCTCGGATGTTTACAAAAACCAGTTTGGGATGTTTATCCTCAAAGGAGGAGATGAAATCACGGTTGGAAAAATCCTAGATCGCTTTAGCAATCGAGTACAGATCAAAGGAGCCGTTTACAGAGCAGGTACATTTGCACTGAGCGAAGGGTTGACTTTAAGTAATTTGATCGAAAACGCGGAAGGTCTCCGAGGCGATGCCTATACGGAGCAAGCGAGTATTTTACGCACTAAACCCGACCTGAGCACAGCATTCATTCAGGTTAATTTAAAAGATATTTTGGCAGGTAATTCTGAAGATATCCTGCTTCAGCGGGAAGATGTGATTCGAATATCCAGTATTTATGATATCCAAAATGAGCGCTACGTACAGGTATTGGGTGAGGTAAAACGGCCGGGAGTCTATCCCTATTCTGAATCCATGACCGTGGAGGACCTGCTGATATCAGCGGGGGGCCTGCAAGAGTCCGCTAATCCCAATGACATCGAAATCGCCCGACGGGTAGAAGATGTCGCTTTGGGGACACTTTCGGACATCATTCCTGTGCAGGTCAATTCCAATTTGGCTCCTTCTGAAAATTCAGAAATCATTCTGCCTTTTGATCAAGTGATTGTACGAAAGCGAGCGAGTTTTACCATGCAAAAACTGGTCTCCGTGGAGGGTCAGGTCAATTCACCGGGCATGTTTGCCATTCAAGCGGCATCCGAACGCATCTCTGACCTCATTAACCGTGCAGGAGGTCTTAATCGATTCGCTTATGCAAAAGGGGCTACTTTGATTCGTAGGACGGAATTTTTTAATACCGAATCCGAGCAAGTCAGAAGACAACGCAACTTAGAAGCTCTCCGGATCCAACTTCTCGCTGACCCCAATAATTCGGAAGCACAGGAGGAACTCTTGCAGCGCTTGTTTAAGGATCTGCTAGGTGCCGAAAATGCTACGGAGAATCAGCTCGCCCAAACCAAAAAAGAATCCCTAGATCAGATTGCTTCGGAGACTCCGGGATTTGCTGTGAAAATCAGGGAAACTGAGGCTGTAGCTATAGATCTCGAGGAAATTTTGAAAAACCCGGGCTCAGAAAACGATTTGCTTTTGGAAGAAGGAGATATTCTTTCTGTACCCAAACTTCTTCAGACCATCCGAATGCGAGGAGATGTGGTCTATCCCACAACCCTCAGACATGAAAGCGGCAAAAGCCTAAAATATTACATCAATCGAGCAGGCGGTTTTGAGCGCAGAGCCAACCGAAAACAAACCTATGTCGTCTATGCCAATGGAGCGGTAAAACGTACCACCGGATTTTTGGGAATCAGAAATTATCCTCCCATAGAACCCGGAGCAGAGGTCATCGTCCCCACCAAAGGCCCAAAAATCCCATTACGTCTTGGTGATGTAGTCGGTGTGACGACAGGATTAGCCACTTTGGCTTTGGTGCTCTCTCAAATCAACTGGAACCAACCATGACGGGAAAACAGCATTTTTCGGATAATCAATGGACTCTTCGAGAAGTCATTCTCAATTTCAAAGAGTGGTTTTCATTCTTTACTTCAAAATGGAAAGTATTGATCATCGCTTTAATCATTGGATTAGGGTTAGGAGCATTGGTTTCTATTTTAAAAAAGCCAGTATTCCATGCTGAGACCTCATTTGTATTGGAAGAAGGTGATGGAAGCAGTCTTGGAAATATGTCTGGCTTGGCCTCATTGGTCGGAGTGAACATTGGCTCCCTCGGAAGCACGAGCGGACTATTCCAAGGTGACAATATCATGGAGCTTTATAAATCGGACCGAATGCTAGGGGAGACTTTATTGAGCCAATTTGATGAAAATCATCTCCTAATCGATCGCTTTGTCAGCTTCGAAAAACTTGATAAAAAATGGGCCTCCAAAGTGGATATCCCTGCCATGGATTTCTCGATTGCGAGGGAGGCTTTTTCGGTAGCCCAAGACTCCGTCGTCAAAGAAGTCGCCAAGCTCATTCGGGAAAAACAACTTTCGGTCATCAAGCCTGACCGGAAACTCAGCATCATTCAGGTGAGCATTTCCTCCAAAGATGAGGCGTTTGCCAAGGTATTTAATGAGACCTTGGTAGAAAAGGTAAATACCTTTTACTTAGAAACGAAAACCAAAAAAACGGGTGAAAACCTGGCTATCCTTCAGACTCAGGCCGATTCGGTCCGCAAAATTCTAGATGCCAGTATAGGCGAATATGCTACTGCCACGGATCAAGTTCCCAATGCCAATCCCTTGCTCAGCAGCGCTACGGTGGAAAGTCGAAAACGTCAAATCGATGTGCAAGCCACAGGCGCAGTGTATCAGGAGGTAGTCAAAAACCTTGAAATTGCTAAAGTCAATCATCGAAACAACTCCCCTCTGATTCAAATCATCGATTCGCCAAGATTTCCCCTCAAACGATCGGAAATTCGACTCGTAAAAGGGATGGTTTTGGGAGCCTTTATTACCTTCATTTTTGTCATTTTCTATCTTTATTTCCGCCGATTGTACCAAAAACATGTGCAGGAAGGCTAAATCATAAGCTGCCATGTTTGAAAAACTCAATCAGCTTCTGCCCTTCGGAAATTACATCCGAAACAAATCCCTCCAGAATTTTTTATTCCTGGCGGTCATTCAGTCCTCCAATGTGCTGATTTCGATCATTTCCATGCCGCTTTTGATTCAGAGTATCGGTGTGGATCAATTTGGCTTGGTCAATCTTGCACTATCGGTCATCGTGCTTTTGAATATCCTAGTGGGATTTGGATACAATCTCAGTGCGCCGAGAGTAGTAGCTGTCAATCAAAATGATAAAGAGGCGCTTTCGCATTTGGTGTCTAATATCTTCTCGGGAAAACTCTTACTGGCTTTGATTGCCAGTATTTTGATTCTAGTCGGTGTCTTTGGCTTTAACCTCTTTCAGGAATACCAGATGATCCTGGTCTTCTCAGCCCTCCTTTTGTTCTCGGAAGCATCACTACCGCTTTGGTTTTTTCAGGGAATGGAAAAAATGAAGCTGATCTCCATCGCCAATATCTTCTCCAAGCTACTATTCCTGATGGGAATTGTCCTTTTCATTCACAGCCCGGAGCAAAGTCAATGGGTCAATTTCATGATGGGCTTTTTCGGTTTGGGCATTAATCTCCTTTTGCTCGGATATATCCATTCTTTCTTGGGAATTCGATTCTACCGACCGGAGTTTTCGGCAATCTGGCTAAGCATAAAAAGTAATGTCTTGCTGTTTTTCAGCAATCTAGCCAGTCATATTTCCATTAATGGGGGATTGATTATCCTGAGTTTTTTCTACTCGGGTGAAATCCTCGGCATGTACAGCCTAGCCGAGCGGGTAGTGATGGTAGTACGTCTCTTTCCGGCTTTAATTATCCAAGCCGTCTTTCCTAATTCAGCAAAACTCTACAAAGAAGATCTCTTGGCCTTTTTTCTGTTTTTAAAGCGAGTGTACAAACGGGTACTTATTGGTGGAGCACTGATCTCTAGCTTGACCTTTTTTCTTGCACCGTGGATTATCCGAGTACTTTCCCGATCCGATTTAGAAGAATCGATTCTTTTTTTACAGCTCTTAGCCATTGTGCCATTTTTAGCCTGCCTCAATGTCGGTAATATTACCCTGCTCCTTGTAGCAGATCTTAAAAAGCTCCTCTTTCGAGCCAGTTGGATGATGTGTGTTTATATGATCCTAGCTGCATCCATTCTTACTGCATCCTTTGGCGCTGTAGGACTTTGCTTTGCAATTATTTCTACCGAGGTGATGGTCTTTTTGATTTGTCTGGGTTTACTTTATCAACATAAAAGAGATCTCCTCCGTGGCTTTTACTCCTGATATATCGGTCGCGATTATTTTGGTCAATTGGAACGGACTAAAGTTCACACGGGCATGTCTTGCCTCCTTGAAAAAAGTGGATTTTCCAAACTTTCGTGTGATTGTAGTAGATAATGCCTCTGAGGGAAATGAAGGACAAATTTTGGAGGCAGAGTTTCCTGAGGTACTTTTGATCCAAAGCAAAGAAAACCTTGGGTTCACAGGGGGTAATAATTTAGGGATTAGGAAAGCGCTGGAAATGGGGTTTTCTCACCTAATGCTGCTGAACAATGATACGGAAGTAGAGGCTGATTTTCTCGGAAACATGGTCCTGAAAATCAAAGAATCAAAGCGAATCGGGGTCGTTCAACCTTTAATTTGTTTTCTCGATAAACCCCAAAAAATTTGGAGCGCCGGCGGAAGATGGAACTCACTATTCAGTCGTGCGATCACTTTAAAAGATCGAAAAAACCTTGAAGATTTTTCCCTTTCGGATAGGAAATTGGACTGGGCAACAGGCTGCTGCATGCTCTTAAGCAAGGAAGCTATTCTCGATGCGGGACTCCTTCATGAGCAGTATTTCGCTTACTTCGAAGATGTGGAGTGGTCACTTCGCTTTCGCGAAAAAGACTATGAGATCCACTTGGCCAGCCAAGCTAAAATCTATCATGAGGCAGGAGCTTCTTCGAAGCAAAAACATGCTGAAGGAACGCTGAGTCCGCGGGTGTTTTATTTCCATGTTCGCAATCAATTCTATCTTATTCGTTCTAAAAATCAGTTTCCTATTTTTGCCTATGGCTATCATTCAGCTCGATTTTCCATTTGGATGATTTACTTTTTAATTCGAGGAAGGTTTCAAAAACTTAAAGCTGTGGCCAAAGGAATCAAAGATGGATTGAGCACCGAACTTAAACCTGCTCCCCAATGGCCTTGATTGCATTTATATTGGTCGCTTTGGCAGTAGGAGCCGGATTTCTTTGGACTGTACAGCAGTTGATCTTCAAAGGAAAATGGGCCTATTTCATTTACTTTTTAGCAGCTTTCCTTCCCTTTTATATCACGAGCTTGAGCTTGGTCTATCAGGGCACGCAATCCGGACTGATTGTTGGAATATTTCAATCCAGCAAGGAAATCATCATTCTTTTGGCTTTGATCTCTTGGCTAATCTACCAACGCAAATTTTTTGAATACCCGTTTAGGCTTCAAAGCACCGATTACTTTTTGTTGGCCTTTTTGAGTCTGGCTTTTCTCTTTTTGCTTTTGCCGATCGGTCAAGCTTCCTTTCTCAACAAGGCTCTGTATTACAAAAGTATGCTGATGCCGGGGTTAGTCTATTTTCTGGGAAGAAATACGAGTTTTGATTCGGGGGAAATTCATCGCTTGTTTAAGCTTATTTTCATGGTGGCAATTGGAGCATTTTTGGTTAATCTGCTGGAGCATTTTATTTTGAATGCCCATCTGCAGCAGTTTACCGGCTATGCACTCTTTAACCTTCACATCAATGATATCGAACCCGAGGGGAATTATGGGCTGACTTGGACCTTTGAGTCTACCAATGCCATGAAGCGGTTGGGGAGCTTTTTCTCTGATCCGCTGGAGCTGGCGAGTTCCGTTTTGATGGGATTTTCTGCCGGATTGATCTGGTTCCTAACTCAGCGGAAGGATACTTCTTGGCCGTATTTGCTGGTGATGTTTTGCAGTGTGGGTAGCTTGGTTTTTGCTTCTTCGCGAGCCTCTTTTGCGGCCTTTTTTGTCATGCTGTTTTTTATCGCTTTGGTGTTTGGGCTTTATCGCTTGATCGGAATAGGAGTGGCAGCCGTTTTCGCTTTTGTTATTTACCTCTTTTATTTTGCATCAGAAGACTTTTTCTATTTTGTGATTGACACGATTACCCTAGCCGATACCTCCAGTGTAGGGCATGTGGTGGAGTGGTTTTTGGCTTTGGATTCGATGATTGCCAATCCTCAGGGAATCGGGTTGGCGATGAGTGGCAACTTTGGCAGTGTGAGCGAAGACCTGCGGGTCGGGGGTGAAAATCAGTTTCTCATCTATGGGGTTCAACTGGGTTGGCTAGGCATGCTGTTGTATATTGCTGCCCTTTTTTCAGGGATATTTCTATCGATTCGTGTATTTAAATTGAGCCAAAATACTGCTGTGGCCCGCCTAGCATTTGTGGCTGGAACTGTCAAATTTGGCCTTTTACTTCCCCTTTTCACTGCCAATGTGGAGATTTATACCTACGTTTCTTGGGTGACTTGGTGGATGGTTGGCTTTAGTGTGAATGAATTTTCGAAAATAAAAACGAGAACATGATTTTATATAAAAAATGTCCTATCTGTAATTCTGAACAATTAGTTGGTTTTGCGATGGATCTAAAAAGAAAAGGACCACATATTTCAAGAGTTAAATGCAAAGCTTGCAAAGTTTCTTTTGCCAACCCTATGGCTGATAAAAAAGAATTGGAGGAATATTACAATTCTTATTATGAGAAAGATCATTATAACTCCATGAATTATCAAAAAATAATTTTAGAAAAATTTGAAGAGATTGAAAATCAACCCAATCAAAGGATTATAAAGAATATCAGATATCTTAATAAATTAGGGAGGGGGGGGGGGGGGGGTATTTCTTGATGTCGGCTGTGGATTAGGGCTAGGGCTAGCTTATGCGAACAAATTTAATTTTAAATTATATGCTACCGAATTTGATTCTGGAGCTTTAGATTTTGTAAAAATGCATTTCCCTGTTGAAACTTTCCATGGTGATTTAATAGATGCAAAATACCCGGAATCCTATTTTGACTTTATTCATATTTCCCATGTAATCGAACATGTACTTGACCCCTCAGCATATATCCAAGAAATGAAAAGGATCACCAAGCCAGGAGGAATAATCGCTATTGGTACTCCTAACCTTGATAGTAATCTCTATCATTTTCATCGGTTTATAAATTTCATCCAAATGAAAGTTCCTGACATCATTGATGGCGTAGAGCATACCTATATCTTCCCTAAAACCACTCTTGCAAAAATTTGTCAAAACCTTGATCTAGAAATAGTAGATCATTTTACTCATGGATTAGGCGAAAAATTAAGTAATCTATATTCTTACCAAATGCCAGTTAGTAAAAAAATAAACAGGTTGATACAAAACCTATTTCAAGTAAATCAATGGATTATTTGTAGGAAAAAACAGTAGGATGTTTGATCTTTTTAATGCTAGATCAGTTTACATGAATACGCAATCTTATTACATTTGGAAAAATTATTTAATTAATTCAAACCATTTTCATTTAATTTAAATGTCCTCCACTTGTCCGGCTTGCTTTTCTAATCGAAGCTCCTCCTTTATTGGGAAAGAGCGAATGTACGGTTGGGGGGAGCAATTTGACTACTTTGAGTGCCAAGACTGTCACTCGATTTGGATAGCAAAAATTCCCGAGGACTTGGGCCGATTTTATCCTCAAGATTACTATGCCTTTCAAGAAGTTAGGGAAGATTTGGCCATCAAAAAGCAAGTGAAAAGACTGCGGTATCAGCTATTTAAAAAAGGATGGATTCAAAGTGGTCCCGAATATTTCGACTGGATCAAAAACTTGGATCTACGGGAAGAAGACCGAATTGCAGACATTGGCTGCGGTGCGGGCATCGTCTTACATCAATTGGCCTATTCTGGGTTTAAAAATGTATATGGTTTTGATCCCTACATTCAGCAGGAGACGCATCGACAGGGCTTGAGCATTGCCAAAAAATCACTGGATCAGATTGAGGGAACTTTTGATGTGCTGATGCTTCATCATAGTTTTGAGCATTTGCCGGATCCTAATGCTGCATTTGATCAGTTGGCGAATCTTTTGACTCCCGGAGGAAAACTACTCATCCGACTCCCGGTGACAGATGGCTTGATTTGGAAAAAAGACCGTGAATTTTGGTTTCAATTAGACGCACCGAGGCATTTGTTTATCCCAAGTGTAAAAGGAATGGAAACCCTTGGTAGCCGACATGGATTGAAATTGGAAAAGGTAATTTTTGATAGTACGGCAAGTCAATTTTGGGGAACAGCCCTTTATAAAGAAAATAAAAATTTTGTTGACTTCGAATTAAACAATCAATTTTCAAAAGCTGAGTTAAAAAACCTTGAAAGAAAAGCAAAAAGACTAAATAAAATACAACAGGGAGATCAAGCAGCATTTTACTTCAATAGATGACCACGATAGAAATAGTAGAAGCCGAACTTCAAAAATCATCGCAGCAAAGTGAACAGGATTATTTTTCCTTTCACCAGAAAAGATATCTTAGGTTCAACTCATTCATAAGAGAGTATTATGGGTTAGAAAAGAGTGAGATCTCCGTCCTTGATATAGGAAGTCACTACCTTCATAATTCGATTATTTTAAAGAGTTTAGGCTTTCAGGTTGACGGAATGGATGTTTCAAACTTTTGGAACTTAGATTTTGTAAAGCAACGAGCAGGGAAATATGGAATAAAACCGATTATTGAAGATAACCTATCTCAACTCCAAGGATTCCAAAATGTAGAAAACAAATACGACCTTATCGTCTTTAGCGAAATTCTAGAGCATATTACATTCAACCCCATTCATTTTTGGAAAACAATCTATCAAATTCTTAAGCCTGGGGGCAGGATTTACATTTCTACACCAAACGCTTTCGCTTTGCCCAGTATGATTAGAAATCTAAAGAATATTCTTTTACGGCTCTATGTGGAATATAGTGGGTAGTCGAATTTGAGTTTCCCAGCAATGAAATAAATCATGTTAATGTAGTTGTCAATGTTCCTGTACCCTCT
>NZ_FNAC01000061.1 GCF_900101705.1 Algoriphagus faecimaris
CATCCTGAAGGACAAAACAGCATACAAAGAACTCGGAGCAGAATACTTGGAAAGCCGAAAGAAGGACAGACAGATCCAACATTACCTGGACAAACTCAGGGAACTTGGAGTGGAACTGAACAAGGAAAAGGTAGCATAAAAAAACAAAGGTCGGTTTTTACTGGAGGTTGAAACATCGTTGTGAAAACAACGAAACCCCGTACATGAAATTGACATCAGACGCTAAGCACACAGGAGTATTGCCGTGAGCATGAACATGAAAATTTAACTTCTTAGCGTCTTTTTATTCCTTTACCTAAAAATGAAAAAGAAACAAATTATAAACACATGAAAACTCCCAGCTATTTACACTTTATTCTCGGAATTGCCTTCGCAGGTTTATTTGCTTGTGGCGGGGCTGAAAATTCAAAAAATGACTCTGCACCGTTAGCAAGCTCAGAATCCGAAGAAAAAGTGAGTAATTCTTCGACTAGTTCAGGTCCCGTTTCGAAATCGGATCTCTTAGATTGGCTGCCCATGAATCATGCCGGCTTTACCCGGGAAAAAGAGCCTTCTGTTGATCATGGAGATCTCCCTAGAGTACAAGTGAGATATATTTACGATGAAAATCCCGAGAAGCGATTTACCCTTGACATATTGGATGGGAAAGGGCCTTTGGTCGTAGCCGTGAATGGAATGATCAATGCAAACCTGGGAGAGGAGTATGATGAGCCCTTGCTGGACGGCTATGCCAAAGTCTATATAAATAAGGGTATCAAAGCATTTGAGCGGCATACACCGGCGGATGGAAAAGCTTTTTTACAATATGCTGTAGATGATCGGTTTTACTTCAATTTTCAGGGAGAGCAAATGAGCCCAGATGTTTTTTGGGAATTTCAAAAGATTCTGGACCCTTTAGCTATTTCCCCATGAAACGAATATTTCTCAGAGCTCTTTTGATTTTTTCTGCGATTTCTCTGGTATCAGCTTGCCAGCGAACGGAGCACTTCATGGATCGAATAGAACCTCCCGTGAAAGTGATTAATGAATCTCAGAACCGCCGAGATTCAGGAGGAAATCAAACTGTAGCTGAAGGAATCCCCCTTGGAGAAAAAATACCGATTTCTAAAGAGGTTTTGAAAACCTGGGTACCTGAGACGGTAGGCGATTTTAGACGAATTCAACTCCTTTCAGGTCATCGGGAAGAGTCAGGTATTGTATCTGTTTTGGCAGATTATCAGCATAGGGATTTGAAGGCGGTAGGGATCAAAGTGGAGATTTTAGATGGTGCGGGTGGAAATGGATCGATTCTGATTCAAGCAGCACAGGAGCGACTCAAGTTGGATATCGAAGAAAACAAAGAGGATATGCTAACTAAAATACATCTCCGAAACGGACAGCGTGTCAGAGAATCAGAAAATAAAAAACAACAGTTTGCTGAGATCGAATTTGTCGATCAAAATCGATATCTCTTTCAGATCAAGGGATTTGGCCTCAGTTTATCTCAGTTGTGGGAGTTTTCATCAGCCGCAAGTTTTCAACAACCTTAATTAATAAAATCATGAAAAAACAACTCTTAATTTTCGCATTTCTATTAGGATCTTATTCCCTATCAGCCCAATCCCTAGAGGGAAGAATCCGGATTGAGGGGTTCTCTAGTGGTCAGGTTCTCAAAGAATCTGTTCCCGTTGATTTGTTCAAAAGTTTTAAAGAGAACCAATACAAAATACTGTTTTCTTACAAAGCTGATCAGGTAGGAAAGCGAGGAATAGTCCTCTTTGATATGAAAACCACTCTGATCAAAGATGGCAAAACAATCCATCACAGCTCACGGGGAAATTGGCCCTGGATTCCTGGAGATATGTATGTGCCCATAGAAGCTTTTGATTTGATTCCGGCTCTGCAAAATGAAGTTTATGAAATGCCTGTTCCGAGACTGGATTGGCCTAAACTAGATACTAATCTTCCAAAAGGGAAATACACTGTACGTTTGGAAATGGTCCCGGTAGGAGAAATCCGAGGATCGATTTCGCCGGCTGAATTTAGTTTTCGAATTGAATGATTTTTGTTACAATGAATTAAAAAAGTCCTGGATGCTGTTCAGGACTTTTTTATTGACGCAGGCCTCATTCTACATCGAATGATACATAATTGATATCGTTTGGTAGGTATTTTTTATCCAAAGGGGTGCGAATTCGAGAGATTTGGTCAGGAATAAATTTTCACCTAACTCATTTAATTATGAATTTTCTACCTAACCCCCCACTTTGGAAAAATCTAAGGAGAATTTTCCTCATCATTTTCCTAGGAGTCCTTGTCATGGATTCGCTTCATGCCCAAGTAAGTCGGCGTACAAAGACGGAAACCAAGCCACCTGTGAAAACAGATCCCAAAACTGGAGCTCCAATCTATGAAGTCAAGCCGATGACAGTCATCATGTCAGTGACTCCTATGGATTTATTTGCTACCATTACAGAAGGTAGTCCTACTTCGACTGGCGGGAGGAGAAGTCTGATGGCTATTGGAGACGGATCATTGAACGATGTGCATAGGTCAGACGTCCGTAAATTAAGTGATCGGAATAGCTCGACAGTTTACTGTACCCGAGAGCGGCTCAACTTGGAGTCAAAAATTAAGGCATTCGAAGAAATGCCAGTAGGCTCGAGGCCGGACTGGTTGAAGCCGGGCATTATTCTGAAGGCTAGCAGCTTTGTCAATGGCTCCTATCAAATTGAAGAGAACTATGATCGGCACCCCATTACGATTTCCGCCTCTAACTTAAGAGGCAGTACCACCTATGTGGAAGTTGATAATCCGAAGGCGAAATCAAAGCTAACCGAGGCTGAGAATAAACTCATTTCTCAAAGTGCGCTTGAGGTATCCGCAAACATGAAGTACGAAATGACCGAAATCAAAAGTAGGGAAGACCTGAGTTTTAAACTTACGGGCAGGTATTCAGGTGGATTAGGGTCTTTTGCCGCCTCCTTAGGGATCGAGGCAGGAACGCAGAAAAATTACCATTATTATTTGGTAGAATTCAGTCAGTATATGTTTTCGCTGGAAGTAGATGGACTAGATACGGAAGCTGTATTTAAGACCTCAGCCCAAGTACCCTATAAAGACTACGTCTATATCTCAAAAGTGGATTATGGTAGAAAAGGTGGAGTGCTTTTTAAAAGTAAACGATCTATTCAAGAGTATGGAGCTAATATTTCGGCCAGATCTGGATTTGCCGGAATTTCTCAATCTCAATTGAATGCCTTATATAATCAACTTATCGATAATAGTGAGGTAGAAATCAAGGTTTTCATGTATGGAGGGACCAGCTCGAGTGCTGCCAATACTATCGTAGATGCTAAAAATGATGGGATTCCAAATATTGGAAGTTGGATTTCTTCTCAGGCAGGAGACCACAGATATGCTTTGCCCATAGGTTTTGAATTAAAAAACCTGTGGAATCAGCAGGTGGGAATGGATAATTCGATGATTCAGGAAATCGAAACCTGTGTGGAGAAGCGGAATTATCGATTAAAGATGACGCTCACAGACATCCAAAATATCGATGGCCGAGATGGTGGGGGAGATGATCCGGATGATTACGGGTTGCAAATGGCTGTTGTGCTAAAGGCTCAGGGGAAAGTTTTTCAGCCGAAAAGCACTCAAATCAACAAATTTCCAGGGGCTCCTTGCGGCTTTGGTGATCCTAGTCGAAACCAAATTTCTGGTCCTTACACCTGCTGGATGGGTGGTGGAGTAAACAATCAAATTCACGTACGTGAGAACCGAACTTCCCGTGATCCTTTTCAGATCAACAATACCCTTGTTTTTGATATTCCTTGGGATGCATACAAAGATCCAAACCATGAAATGAAAATCTACACTTGGTTAAAGGAATACACTGGTTCAAATGACAAGGTGATTCACGATAATTCTATTGGTGTGGAATTGAGAGAAGTTTTGGATGTTTTGTCAGGGATTAAAGCCTTAAATCCAACCAAGACTTTTCCAGATGGACAAATTGCTCAAGGCGGATACAGATTTACTGATTTTGGGGCTACCAATACTCTTTGGTTGACGAATGTTCCGGAGACTAGTGGTAAGCACATCATTGAGGGCCCGATCAAAGCAGGAAATGCTGGAGAAAAAGCTGCCATCTGGGTTCGTTTTGAACTGTTGAATTAACCTAAATCGCCCCTCTAGCCTACTTAGAGGGGCGATGTTACCATTTTTATATCATTTGATACATCATTGATATCCCATTTTTAGCTCAACCGAGAACTTTATCCCATCAAAATCAAAACGATATGAAAAAATCAATTTTAATTCTATTAGCTCTGGTGTGCAGTATTCCCATCGCGGAGGCTCAGTTTCTTAAAAATCTGAAAAAACGAGTAGAGGAGCGGACCAAAGAAGTCATCGAATACAAAACTGCCGATAAAGCCGGTCAAATGACTGAAAATGCTTTGGACAAAATTCTTAATCCAAACCTGGAGGGATTGATGAAAGGTGGGGGCAAAGGAATGTCCGTCGATGCATCCGAATTACCTGATAATTATATTTTCGAGTACCGGTATGCGATGAAGATGTCCACATCATCAGGTGAAATGCAGTTTGATTATTTCCTCAATCCCAATGAATCCTACCTCGGCTACAAAATGGATATGGGTATGGATCTTTTTTCGATTATCGATGAAGAGCGAAAAGTCATCGTGAATTATATCGACGGAAACCCCATCGCCACTTCTATGGATATAGCCGAGAACATGGATATTGAGGAAGATGAATACTTGGAAGATTTCCAAAATTTTACACTTACTGAGCTTCCGAATAAAGAGTTTCTCGGCTATGACTGTATCGGGAGAGAGATGGAAAATGAGCAATATAAGTTCACCGTCTATTTTGCTACTGACATGCCCGCAAATTTTGATAATGTCTTCAATAATACCCAAACCAATTTACCTCCAGAATTACAGCGTTTTGCTGAGGATTATCCTAACAGTCTGATGATGTATATGGAGATGGAAGACAAAGAAAACAAAGGCAAAAAGAACGGAAGTGCTACGATGGAGTGTGTC
The DNA here is from genome assembly GCF_900101705.1 of Algoriphagus faecimaris. Classification (GTDB taxonomy): domain Bacteria; phylum Bacteroidota; class Bacteroidia; order Cytophagales; family Cyclobacteriaceae; genus Algoriphagus; species Algoriphagus faecimaris. Next base: position 5,055 of record NZ_FNAC01000061.1, read on the forward strand.
GCTTTTGAATCCTACGAATACACTATTTCTAACCGATAATACAATGAACTATAAAAACAAACTACTACTCTTATTGATCAGTGTGTTCGCTTTTTCCTGTCAGAAAGATGATGATATGGAGCCGTTTGACTACGAATACTTTTCGGTGGATATCACCGGTGATGTCTCTGGAAATATTGTCTATGATGAATCCAAATATGTGGGTACCGAGGGCGAGACGCTGCTAACCGATGATTTTGATACCTATTTAATGATTACAGCTACCGAGTTTGACCGGACGATGACGCTGAATTTTTATCCACCGGATGATAATCCAAGAGCGGGGGATGTGCTCTCGGTGACCATCAAAGCTCCCGAACTGAAGCCTTGGACTCAATCCAACGAATACATCACGGTATATATCAATCAGTTGCAGCAATATGATGATTACGCCATTGTGAGCTATTGGAACGATGCCGAAGAGCGGGATTATGTCTCTTATTACCGCTTTGAAAATACCAGCAACTCGGTTATTATCGAAACAGACGGAGATATGCTTACGGGTGAAGTGACCGGACTGAGACTGGAGACTTTCAATGGTTCTCACTTCATTAGGATTGACAATTTCACCTTCAGGATGCGTCCGGGTGACGAAGGCTTATTAATGAACTAAAATTTTTGAAAATATGGAAGAGACGAAAGAAAACTTGGCAGTATCAGTTAATCCTGAAGGAAAAACAGAGGCCATTATTGCCTACATCACTGTGATTGGTTTGATTATCGCATTCGTGATGAACAATGAGAAAAAGTATCCCTTCACCAAGTTTCATATCAAGCAGTCCTTGGGCTTGGTAGTGGTCGGTTTGGTCCTGGTGATAATTAGTTTGATCCCCATTTTAGGTTGGATTATTTACCTGATAGGCCTGGTTGTGATGATTTATATGTGGGTGATGGGCTTGATTCACGCAGTCAATGGTCGTATGGAGCCTGTACCCATTTTGGGAGATCAATTTGAAGAATGGTTTAAAAACTTTTAATCATGTCCTATTCCTCAGATCGAAGAGAATTTTTCAAGAAACTGGCATTTTTTGGTTTAGTGTCATCTACAGGAGGCTGGTTGGTCTCCTGTGATGACGCTGAGATTCAGCCCGAAAATCTAGAAGGCGGTGTTTTCCAGGTTTGGCGAGAAATGCAGCAGTTGATCCAATCTAGTCCAGACTGTCTGATCAAAGCCTATGAACGCGTCAAAGAAAGTAAGGATCCCAAGGAGATGTTAGCATTTGTGCGGGACTCCATTTTCCTGATCCCTGCCAAGGAAGCTTCGCTTCGAGGAATGGGTACAGCAATGCGTGGGGGAATTAGAGGCGTTTTGAGGGATGGTTTTGCTACGCCTAGGGAAAAGGCAGAAGTATTGAGGCAACTTTTCGAGGAGTCAGGAATCAAGGCGGACGTCGTTTTTGAGCGAACTGATTTTGATGAAGAAAAGGTCAAGTCCTTGTTTTTTAGGCCTAAGGAAAATGAAATTTTAACAGATTTGAATGAGGGTCAATTGGATCGGTGGATGAAAATGCTCCAACTTTCCGAATCGGACCTTGAGGAACTTACCTTTATCAATTCGGAAGAAAAAGAGGCTGAAAAATTAGCCAATCAACTTTGGAATCTCATTCCCGAGAAAGAAAAAATCCGGTTTCATGATTTTGATTTTCGTTGGGATAATTCCCGCTGTCCTGCTGTCCAATTTCAATGGGAAAATAAAACGCTCATTGCACACCTTTTTGATCCGAATGTGCCATTTGGGGAAGCTTTTAATGCTGGAAATAAGGTCCGAAGTGCTGATCCTGCGGAATACATTTTGGATCAGGTCGAGTTCAGGTTAAGCTATCGAGACAATATCAATCCCGCTGAGGAGAAAATTCTTTTGACCAAAAACTACGAGGCAAAAGATCTGATTGGGAGGCAAGTTCATTTGGGTTTTTATCACGGGTTGGACTGGATGGAGCAGGTGAGCACTTCTTTTAATCAAGTGCGTGTGTTTACACCGGCGATAAGTATTGAGCGTCCTGATCTTTCTGAAGATGAGCAAGTGGATCTGGCCCAATTGGGTGATACGATTACCCTGGAGGGCCAGAAAATAGAGGTAGATGAAAAGGCAAAGATTATCCGAGTCAATGGTTTTCCGATCAATTGGACAGAGGAATCCACGCGAGCAAAAGACGTATCCGAATTAAAGTTGAAAATAACTGCGGGACTTCCTTCACTGGTTAAAATAGAAGTTTGGCCGACTGATCAAGAAGGAAATCTGGTAGAGGGATTGATGGCTTCTGATTTTGAATTTTTGGAAAATGATCTTCCGCTCAGTCCCTTGATGGAGTCCAATGAAATAGCACCTAAAGTGCTGATCCTTTACGATACCTCGCTGAGTATGCCGGTTGAATATCGAAATGAAGGGATGGAAGCTTTTTTGGAAAAATTGGAAGATGGAATCCGAGAGGATTTTCCGAAAGCTTCGGTGACAAGTTGGGCCACCGATTCTTCCTTGTACCGATGGCTGCGCAAAGCCAGTCAAACTTCCTTTGACTTAATCCTTTTTGCCACTGATGGGGATAATAAGGATGAGCTGAAAGAAGAAGACTTGGATGCTTTTCGAGCGGGTCCACCGGTGATTGTCTTGGATGTATTTAATTCGACTCGAGCGAGTAGCCGGGAGGTTTTCGAAAACCTTGCCGTCTCCAGTGAAGGTAAGATTATCAATGCTCAGGATCAAAGTTTCGCGCAGCAGGAGATTTTGAAGCAGCTTTCCCTGCTGGAATTGCCACCCTATGTATTTACTTTTTATGGTTCACTTCAATCGGAAAGCAATGAAATTAAGGTCTCTGTTGATTCCGAACGAGTTAGTATCAGTGAAACTTATCAATTCAAATTTAGAGAAAGATCCCAATCGATCGGTCCGAAAATTATTGGGATTTATTTAAAAGTAAAATTCGGAAATCAAACGACCGAGCGGGTATTGGCCGGTTGGGATCCGGTAATCGAGGAAGAAACTCAAATCGGGAAAATCCATTCAGATGAAGTGAGGAACCTGTTTTTTGGTTCGGTCATCATCGGAGCAGAAGGGCAAGGACCTACTTTTGCGAATGCATTGAATGAACTTTTGGAATATAGGCTCAGCAATCAATCCTGGATCGAAGCGGTAAAAGCGGAAAATCATGATCAGGCTATTGAAGCCATCGAAAAGTCAAACTGGATTTACGATCCCTTGATGATTCATCTTTTGGCACCTTTGCCGGATCAAGTCACAAAGGATTCCTTGACTTTTGCCAGTGGCATTCGACTGGTTATAATCAAACGTAGCGCTGGAATCAACCAGGAATTTTCCGAAGATTCAGTAGATATTTTACCTACGTCAAATTTTGTGACGATATCAGAAGGCCTGGAGAAAAGTTTTCGGCTGAATCTCAAAAAGACTGCCCATCTAGCTTTGGTGGAGGGATCATTTTTCGAAGAAAGTACATTAAGCCTATTGGCCAATTCTGATTTGATCAGTTCCGATGAAGCCAAAAATGAGGATTGGTTTGAGGAGCAACTTCGTGATGGTCCTTATGCCAGCTTTTTCAGGGAATATTGGAGTCGAACCGGTTCGGAAGTTAAGATTTTTGGAAAGGATCTAAACTCCCTAGCTTATTGGCAAATCGATAAGAAGACGGGAGAGCTTTTAGGTATTTTACCGGATCAAACGGGTGGAGGAAAGCGAAAAGTTTATACCCAATATGATGATCTGAATACAGTCATTAAAAATTATACCCGCACGCTCAATAAAAATCCGGGGCGAAGTATTGGTTTTCTAGGGTTTCATTTGATGCTCTTGAGACTTTATGCGATTGCCTCCCATGCCATCAAAACAATGGATACACGAAACTTAGAACAAGATGTGCTCAATGCCCTTCAGATGCGAGCCTGTGATGCAGCTTGGTATATCCACAGCGGGCTTTCTGGGCGTCCCCAAAAAATTATGGGAGGATTGGCCAAACTAATCAGTATGATGGATAAGACAAGCGATGATTTTCCATGTGAATAAACTTTAACCTATAAAATATATGAAAAAACTACTTGGAATCTTGACGATTGGGCTCATGTCCATGACCATGCAAACTGCTGATCCTGTGATAGGGACTGTAGAGGGGTTTGAAAAATTTCCAGACATGAAGCTGGTCCTATTTACCCTTGGGGCCGATCATCCGATCGAAATAGGATCGGTAGCTAAAGGTGGGGAGTTTTCGATTGACCTCACTAATGCTGATTTACCGGAGGATATGCCTGTAGAAGATATGGCAGTCTTTTTTGGGGATTTAAACCAAGCCTTCGATGGGCCTTTTTCCTATGATGATTTTGGATTGGTAGCTGATTTTTTGGCACTGAAAAATCCTTATATCTCCATCATGGCGAGTAAAAATCGCTGGGCGGGTGTGGTGTTTCCTGTTACCAGTGAAGAGATCAAAAACTGGATAGAAGATTCTGGCTATAATAATGCTGTACCGGGATCGTATTTGAATATTGTCTTTCTGGAGCAAGCAGCCACGTTGGATTTTCCAGTAACCACCAAGATGCCTTATGAAGGAGAAGAGATACCAGTGGAGTATCAATTTAATTTGAATCTTGAGCCGGGGTTCAACTGGGTGCAATACGATATTGAGGAAGTGTATGAAACTGACCCCAAAATTAGAGGCTCATTTCCATCCAAGATCACCATAAGGAATATGGATGATCCCAGTCAATTTCGTTGGATTGGGAAGTTTTTTTGAGGAATTATATGACAAAAATATGAAAGAACTAAGAATGTATAAGGTCTTAATAATGTTTATTCTGGGTTTTTTGATTTCTTGTTCTGGGCCTTCTTCAGAGAGAAAAGAGCAGGAAAATGATGATCAAGAATTGATAGAATCAGAAGTAAAGAAGGAGATGGATGAATATCCCTACTATATCCGTGCAAGAGTAGATGGGGAATTGCGAGAGTTTAATAATCCGGATATGCTCTATATCATGGTAGGGAGTTTTATCCCGGGAATCTTTGAAGCGAGTATTGTAGGTGGTGCACTTAATGAGAATGATAATGGAAGCCCAGAAGGGTTTAATATTGCTATCAAAGACGAAGAAGAAATTCGGGTGGGTAGTTATGATTTCTTGGAGCCGTTTGAATCCACTGGATACGGACTGCGAGGTGCGAGTTTAGGGTATTACACAAAAAGTAATAACAAGACCTATGTTTCTGACGTGGATGAAGAAGACCCAGCTTTTGAATTAACTGAGCTCACTGAAAAAGAAGCCAAAGGAACTTTCTCAGGTCGGGTGTATGATATGATCACTAAAGAATCGGTGATGATCACAGAAGGAGAATTTTATCTGGAGCGGATAAATTGATCATATTCAAGTGATTTGATTATTCTTTGCTTTATGGTATGGAATTGAAGTGATTTATTCTAATTTTCTTCTTTTCAATTTAAATTCAGAAGGTGTGATTTCATAAGTATCCTTAAACCATTTATTAAAAAGGGATGGTGAACTGAATCCCACCGAATAAGCGATTTCAGCTATGGTATCATCTGTTTTCTCTAGTTTTTGTAGAGCTTTGCGTAAGCGCTGATCCCGAATGAAAGCAGAGGTAGACAATCCTGTCAATGCAGTGAGTTTGCGATGCAGTTGCATGCGGCTCATTCCCAGTTTCTGACTGAAGTCATCCACCGAAAAATTTGATTCCAGGAGGTCTGAATCAACAATCTCCTGGACTTTTTGTAGAAAGCGTTCGTCTGTGGTACTTACCGCAATCTCTCTAGGTGAAATTTCTGTTTTTCCTGAATATCGGACTCTGAGATTGTTTCGTAGCTCAATCAATTTTTCCATTCTCAACAATAATTTTCGAGTGGAAAATGGCTTGATCATATAGTCATCCGCTCCGACTTCTAGACCTTTTAGCATTTGCTCCTCTTCTGATTTGGCGGTCAAAAGTATAATGGGAATATGGGACGTCTTTTCGTCAGTTTTTAAGGTTTTGCACAGTTCTATTCCATCCAATTCGGGCATCATTACATCAGAAATAATCAAATCAGGAATCTTTTGAAATGCTAAATAAATCCCTTCTTTTCCATTTTTTGCGGAGATTAAATTGTAATATTCCTCCAAGTCATTTTCAAGAAATAACCTAACATCCTCATTATCCTCAACTACTAAAACTAGAGGAGCCTCTTCCTTTTTGTTTTTTGGATTTTCAATGGAATTGATTTTTGGATTATCGGAGGGCTCTTCATTGACATCTTTTGGAGAAAAAGAGAACTTATCGACCGGTAGGTGAATTTCCACTTCAAAGATTTCCGGGTCGTCTAAATTCAATTTTAATCTTCCTCCATGAAGTTCTGTGAGATCCTTAACCATGGGAAGGCCAATGCCAAAACCTTCTGATTTTTGATCAGGTTTATAGAATTTGTCAAACAATTGATCCTTTTCTTCCTGACTATATTTTCTGGAACTCTGATTTTTGACTTTAATTACAGCTTCATTATCAATGATTTTAGCCTCCAATTTAATTTCTGTATTCGGTTTCCCGTATTTGATTGCATTTTGGATCAGATTGCCTATGATTTTTTCCACTTTATCTGAATCAAACCATATTTCAGTCATCAAGGGAATCGAAGGGTTCAATTTCATCCCTTTTTCCGATGCGTGGTAAAAGAAATTCATTACTATAGTCTGAAGCAGTAGTCCCAAATTTCCTTTTTGGATTTTCAAATTAAGTCTACCGGTTTTGATTTTACTGGCTTCGAGCAGTTGATCCACCAGATTAAGCAAACGTGTGGAGTTCTGTTTGATCAGGTTAAGTTGGGACTTGATGACAGGATTTTCGGATTCTTTCATCAGGCGCTGAACGGGTCCCATAATCAGGGTCAATGGAGTACGGAACTCATGAGAAACATTGGTGAAAAAACTGGTTTTAAATTCATCAATTTCTAATAATCGCTTAGTTTCTTCTTCTTTCAATTTTAATTCATATTGTATTTTCCATCGCCATCTTAGGTAATTTAAAATCCAGAAAATCCCAATTAAAAAGATTAATGCGTAGATTAATTTTGCCCAAATGGTCCCATACCAAGGGGGTAGAATGGTGAAACTTAACCCTGTAGGCTCCTCACTCCAGATATTATCATAATTGCTTGATTTAGCCCAAAAGGTATAGTCTCCTGCGGGTAAATTGGTGTATCGAGCTTGATTGTTTGTTTTGTTTACTATCCAGCCCTCATCATAACCTTCTAATTTGTATTGATATTGATTCTTGTCGGGAGAAGAAAAAACCATACTTGCCATCGAAAAAGTGAGTGTATTTTGTCCATGGCTAAGGGTAAGGTATTCGGTTAATGGGAGAGAGGTATCTACTGCATTTATTTGTGTAATTGCTGTTTTAGGAGGGGCTTGATTTAAAGAAATATCCTCGGCGTGAAACCAATAAAACCCCTCTAAACTTCCAAAATACAAGGTTCCGTTTGGGTGGCGGAAATATGCACCTGTGTTAAATTCGGTAGCCAACCCATCGTAGTTGGTATAGTTTGTAATCGCGAATTTAGAACCGTTTTTCTGTATTTGCGAGATACCTTTATTAGAGCTTAGCCAGAGGTCTCCATTCTCGTCGGGAAGGATACCGTAGATGACATCGTTGGCTAGACCATTTTCTGATGTGAAAAGCTCTAAATCACCCGAATTGAGATCCATTCTATTGAGCCCCGCACCATTAGTTCCTATCCATAGGTCATTTTCTGGAGAAAGAAACAAGGATTTGATTCCATTGCTGCTGATCGATTTGGGGTTGGATTCATCTGCTTGAAAGCGTTCGAATTTCCCGGTTTTTAGATTCAGTCTTGCGATTCCCTGATTTTCAGTTCCTATCCAAAATTCATCCTCAGAAGCTTGGATGATTGTCCTGATGTTATTGTCAGGAATGCTGTTAGTGTCGAGCGGGTCATGTGTAAATTGTTCTTTTACACCCTCTTCCGGGTCAAACCAGATCAAACCGTCATTTCGAGTGCATAACCAAAATCTGTTTTGATCATCTTTTAAAATTTTCCAAACCGTATTGGCAAAAAGTTGAGGCTGACTTTCTTGGCTAAAATGCCTAAAGATGCCTGTTTTGGTATCCAAAATGCTCAATCCCCCATCCTGATACCCAACCCAAACCTGACTCTTATCACCGATCAGGCTCATCACACGATTGCTGATTATAGAATTATTGCTATTGGGTTCTTCGGTAAAGGTTTTCCAGGTTTGTGATTTGGGGTCAAACCGAGTCAATCCTTTTCCTGAAGTACCGACCCAAACCACCTCTTGATCATCCACAAAAATTGCTCTGACTACGTCAATATTGATGTTTTCAGGTAGCTGTTGGTTATGATAAAAATTGAATTTTTCCAGGTAGGAATCGTAAAAACTCAGTCCAGCCCCGTCCGAACCCATCCATATCGTCCCAGTGTAATCCTCATATAGACATAGAATGTCATTGTAGTGAATGGATCTTGGATTTTGTTTACTGTAGGTGAAGTTTTGAACCTCTCGTGTCTCAGGGTCTAATAGAAAGCTACCTTTTCCATAAGTGGCAATCCAAATTTTTCCCTGCGAATCCTGGAAAAGATCCAAAACCATAGATCTGTCAAGAGGGTGCTCTGAGATTTGTAAATATTCGGAAATGGGTGTTAGTGCTACTCCATTGGGGTCAGCTACCCATAATCCTTCTTTTAAGGTTCCGATAAGTATTTTTTCCTCCTTCAAGAGTAATGCTGAGGAAAAAGGGGATGATTCATTTCCTTTTATCAGGCTTTTTATGTTGAAGTTGGACTTATCAAAAAGTGCGATTTCATCTTTAAAGGTGATCAAAAGTTGATCTTTAAAAGCTGTAATATCCACAATCTCTTTGGATGGGTTTGCCCAGATATTTTCAGCTTTGAGGAGTTTTTCATTCCACAGTAAAAGCTGTCCTGAAAGGGTTCCAAACCAGATTCTTCCATCCGAGTCTTCAAAAACCTCATTTGCTGATTGGATCCCTTCAATGGGCTTGAAGTTTCCTTCCCCATTTTCTAACAACTCCGGAATATTGGTGTCCGGAATAATCCAAATATTACCCTTTTGATCAGCCAATACTTTTCCTAGGATGACTTGATTTTCTTGGGTGATATCATTGAATTTTTTAGGATAAATGATGAATTGATTTCCATCGTATCTATTGAGTCCCTCCTGAGTGGCAATCCACAAGAAACCCTTGGGGTCTTGGCTAATCGATACCGCACTATTTTGGGAAAGTCCATCATTGACAGAAAGTTGACGGAAAGAAACATTCTCTTGAGCATGTACTAGCCCAATTTTCCCTATCAGGATCATTGCGCCTAAAAGAGTGATAAAAAAGTTCCTTGAAATTGACATTTCTTACAATATAGTTTGGATTATATCATTAATAATAAGTATAAGTTTTAATAATTATAAAAATAAAGAATTCTATTCTGTAAAAATTGAAATTTTTGATTCAGTTTTCAAGGGGTGTTACCTACATACTAGATTCTGTTACGGCTGTTACATCTCAACTGTCATCTTTCAGCTAGCTTCGAATTTCTCATTGAATGTTCAGTTGTGAAGATTAAAAGGCTCTATGTGGAATATAGTGGGTAGTCGAATTTGAGTTTCCCAGCAATGAAATAAATCATGTTAATGTAGTTGTCAATGTTCCTGTACCCTCTGGCTCTTTTTTTGGCTAACTGTATTTTGGAATTAATGCCTTCGAGGACTCCGTTGTTTAAATTGGTTTCTGTATAGCTTACAATTCCGAACCAATGTGCCTGTATGGTTTTGGCCGCCTCCATGAACGGGAATATCTTGGATTCTTTTACAAGGTCACACCAATAGGAAAGGTATGCAGCAGCCTCTTCTTTGTCCTTAAAGTCCCAAAACTCGTTGAACAGTTCTTTGAGCCTATAAGCATTGGAAATGCTGGGCAGCAGTGTC
>NZ_FNAC01000080.1 GCF_900101705.1 Algoriphagus faecimaris
ACCGCACAGCATTTAATCAAGGATTACATTGATTCAAACGCTGTGCTTCAAACAGATAAAAGTACCACCTTCTCAGACCTGAGTGATTGTATTGATGTTCATGTCAGAGAAATCTCTGGTACACAAGAAGGCAATTTTAACCTCAAATGGGTTCATATTGCCATCAGTAACTTAAAGAAACACCTGCAGACATACCATATGATCAGCGAACGAATGATGCAGAACTATCTGGATGAGTTTTGTTACAAGCTAAACAGAAGATACTTCGGTCAAAAACTCTTTGACAGACTCATTATTGCTTCAATTTACCCATACTGGCATGATTGCGGATAATCATAATTTTTTTTTTCGGAAGTCGAGAAATTTCATGGAATGATCAAGACTGTAAATGCATTTCCTGAAAAGGCAAATGGTGAATAGTAGAGCCTAGGAAATACTTTTCATCCGCTTATATAGATTTCATTTTCTCGCTAGAGCTCTTTTTCTGATATTTCCATTCTAAAATCACCAATCCATGAAATTACTCAGAATCTTAATTCCCGTTTTGTTTTTTGCTTTTATCGGTATCAGTACTGCACAGCAAGCCCCTCCGCAGCTCGATCCTCGGATTTATGAGATTATCGAAAACACCTCTGCAGAGCGTATAGAAAATGATATTCGAAAACTGGCAGGATTTGGAACGAGAAATACCTTCTCCGATACGCTCTCGGAAACCCGAGGAATAGGCGCAGCCCGCAGATGGATCAAGGCAGAATTTGAAAAGATTTCTGAAGAATGCGGGGGTTGCCTTGAAGTCTTCTACCAAAAAGATCTGGTGACCAAAGAAGGGAATCGTCGTGTCCCCAAAGATGCCTACGTGGTGAATGTAGTGGCGATTTTACGAGGGACTGATTATCCGAATTCCCACGTGATCATGTCCGGAGATATTGATTCTAGAGCTTCTGATACGATGGACTTTGAGATCGATGCGCCCGGGGCAAATGATAATGCCTCGGGGATGGCGGGCACCATAGAAGCCGCTCGGGTTCTTTCCAAATATAAGTTTAAGCACAGTGTTGCCTTTGTAGGATTGTCAGGTGAGGAGCAAGGTTTGTTTGGAGGTGCAGGCTTGGCAAAATATGCCCAAGAAAATGGATGGGAAATCGTCGGAGTACTGAATAATGATATGATTGGAAATATCGAAGGTGTCGATGGAATAATTGATAACCGAACTTTCCGGATTTTCTCCGAACCGACCCCTGCCAACGAGACTGAACAGCAAAGAAACGCGAGGAGATTCACCGGCGGAGAAGTGGATGGAATCTCAAGACAACTGGCCCGCTATATCCACAAACAGGTGAAGACCTACATGCCTGAAATGAACCCCATGATGATTTATCGCTTGGACCGATTTGGTAGAGGAGGTCATCACAGACCCTTCAATGATCTGGGTTTTGCAGGCGTGAGAATCATGGAAGCTCATGAAAACTATAATCGACAGCATCAGGATATCCGATTGGAAGATGGAATTGAATATGGAGATGTGATCGAGGGAGTCAATTTTGACTATGCCGAAAAACTCACTGCCGTCAATGCAATTTCACTTGCAGGCCTGGCTTGGGCACCGCCGGCTCCAAAGGATGTGAGGATAGGTGGTGCTGTTCGTCCATCTACTACCTTGGCTTGGGAAGAAAGTAATGATCCAAATGTTGCAGGTTACAAGGTTTATTTCCGATTGACCACCTCTCCTACCTGGGATAGTTTTGTCTATGTATCTGGAGTAAATGAGCATACGTTGGAGGGGATCGTAATAGACAATTACTATTTTGGTGTGGCTGCAGTAGGGAAGGATGGAAACGAATCTCCTGTGGTCTTCCCTTTCCGTCAGATTAGGCGATAGGTAGATTTAATTCTTTGCTTTGATAAAACCCGTGAGTGGAGACCTGACTGTCCGTCAGGCAGGCACTCACGGGGGCATCAAGTTTGATTTTCTCTTAGTTGATTCAATAATCCTTCTACTGATTTAGCGTCCATTTTTGAAAAAGCAAACCACTTTTTACCTAAATCTTTTAATGAGGCTCCCAAGTGGTAAACTTCTTTGCCATCGATAATCAAAAATCGGTCGTGACTTAGAGTAAAGGTTCTTATCTCAAAATTACCGTATTGTTCATTAGCCTTTTTTATGTCCAGTTTCAATTGATTACTTATGGATTTTGTGAGTAGCTGAACTTTTACATTTGCCTGCTTTTTAGTCAAGTGAATTAAGGTGTTTTCGTCTAGATAATTATCAATTAATACAATACTGTACTTTGCTGAGCGAATGATTTTAGAAGCCAATTCATATGCGTCAAACACCTGACCATCAAAAAATACACCCTGAGTGGGAATCAAATGAGAACTGATTTGGAGGTCAATTTGATCTACTTTGCTTTTTAGATTCTCAAAATTATTTTCCAATTGGCTGATCCTCGAATTAATAGCGTATCCTTTCAGCAAATAATCCTTTAAAACCCTCGTCGCCCAAATACGGAATTGGGTGCCTTTTTTGGAGTTCACACGGTATCCTACAGAAATAATTGCATCAAGATTATAATATTCTATTTCCCTAGTTACTTTTCTTCCAGCTTCCATTTGAACTGTTGCAATTTTTGCAACAGTTGCTTCTTTAATGAGCTCCCCTTCTTTGTAAATATTACTTAAGTGCCTTGAAATAACAGACTTATCTCTTTCAAAAAGCTTCGCAATTTGGTTTAGTGATAACCAAACCGTTTCCTCCTCAATCCTAACCTCAATATGTTCATTTAACTCATCAGGTCTATATAAAACAATTTCATCTTTCATAAGCTGCTTGGGAAGATCAGGATTCAAAGAAAGTTGAGCCAATATTCCCTTTAATCTAGAAGCTAATTTAGAAAATCAAAAATCAGGTATTCGTTAGTTAGTCGGACCTGACTCCTTTACCACGATTTCTTCATCCTCTGTTCCAGCATAGAAAACGATGATCTCTGCAGGCTCATCTCCTTCATTTTTCCCAAAGTGTATTTTATTGACAAGTTCCACGATGGGGTCTCCGGTTTTCATATGCAGTTCATTTCCTTCTTCATCCACGACGGTTAATTCTCCCTGAAGTAAAACCCCCGCGTTGATGACCGGATGATAATGTCGCGGTAATTCGGAATGGGGAGGAATCGTAAACTTGAAAATCGAGATTTTGGGTTTTCCGCTGGGATACGCAGGAAGAGAATCGCCATTCCAAGAAGTGAAGGATTCGATCAAGAGCTCAGAACTAGGCTCTTCCCTTTCTGATTTGCCCGAGGACTGGCAACTTGCAAAAAATACGACTGAAAGCAGCAGGATGGGAAAGGAAGATTTTTTTTTCATAAATGGCCTAGTTAGGAGGCGGTTAAATTTAATACCAGCTTTGCAAAACTAATCGGTCCTCTAAAACATCCTCGTCTACCCGGAAGGTAATTCTATCAAAGCCTAAGAAGGTTTGATACCACTTTCTGTTAAATCCTTCATAGGCTGGATTACCAACAAAAGAAAGCTCGAAGACTACCCGACCTCCTTCCACTCCTGTAGTCCAAGTTCCTTCATTTAGCAATTGGCTACCTCGGTAGACCTCAACTTGTCCTGTGGGCAAGAAATTAAAATTGACTCCTTCAAAATCCCCTGTTCGATTAATGCTATTTACTTCAAAAACACTTAGAAGCCATGGTCTGGCGATTAGGGTTTGTGATAGGTTTTGATCTGTGCGCATGGATGATTCTTCTCCTTCGCAGGAACAAAAAATCAATGCTATCCAAAAAATGAATACTTTTTTCATAGTTTGATGTTTTTAAAGATAACGAAAAAAGATTTTAAGAGGTTGGATAGGAAGATTTTACGGCTTTGATTTTACCTTTTTTTCAATTCAAATCCAGCAGTTCATTACTAACTAGGGACTTGACCTCCACCTCCGAGTGTTCGAGCTTATTTCCGCGAAGCCAGGACAAAAACTCCCCCACCCTTTCCTCATCAAGGTATCCCCAGATTTTTCCTTTGCTAAAGTGAGGAACAGTCAATTGCAAAGCCTCCCTAAGGTCAATATTTTGGTCTTGGGCAGGCACCAAATCCTGAAGAATTTGTATGGCTTTTTCGGGTTGCTCCTGTGAAAAGCGAAAGCCTGCAGCACTGCCTTTTAAAAAGCGACGGTAGGCATCTTTCTTGTCTTTTATCTGATTTCCATTACAAGCCAAAACCGGAGAATAGGAATAGGGAATCTGATAATCAGCCAACTTAAAGGCACGAAGCTCCTCTCCCAAGCTCTTTACCTGTACCCCTTCCCAATTCATAAAGACCCATGTAGCATCGTATTTCCCGGACAGTACTGTGTTCCAAATGCCCAATTTCTCGGGATAGATGACTTGTAGGTCTCCTTTACCTCCTTCATTTCGGATCATTTGGCGAACGATATCATCCTCGTAGCGGGCCTGATAGGAGGCGTAAGTTTTGCCCTCCAGGTCCTTGGGTGAGCGTATGTTGCTGTCTTTTCGTACGACTATGGCGCTCAGGTCTTCCTGTAGAATGGCGGCTATTGCTTTCAGGGGAAAAGGGTCCTTTTTTGTCTGATAGCTAATCAGACTTTCGGTGGGGCAAAGGGCGAAGTCCGCCTCTCCCAATTCCACTTTTTTGGCGGGAGTCAGGGAATAATTGTCTGCGGAAGGATCCGAGATATGAACCTCAATGCCCTCAGCGGCATAAAATCCCTGAGCTTGGGCTACAAAAAAACCGATGTGATTGATATTGGGAGTCCAGTCTAGGGCAAGGTGGAGTTGAGTCATGAGATGTAGGGTTTTGGTTTATAACGTTTCTCTCATATGTTTTGTGGTGGGCAAACGTGCGAGGTTATTGGGTTTATCTATTAATTTTTAAAAAGAAAATAACTTTCGATTTAAGAACCCTCTCGCCATAAACTATATGCGGTGTTGCACTAAACCTGCGGTAGTTTCAAGAGCAGCCAGAAAGAGGTAACTTTTTAGATCAATTTTAATCTCGTTTTAATCATGAAAAAAAAAGGAAAACCTCATCCAGACTGCCTGTTCTAATGTAGCAGGTTTTAGCGAACTATTAGCCAAGTTTGAGCAAAAAGTTGTTGTAGCCGGGAAAAGTAAGAGCACACTATCCAACTATTCCAGGCATCTGGCCAAGCTGGCCATCCATTTCAATGAGCTTCCAACTCTGGTAGATCCTGATCGGATCAATGATTACCTACATCTGGTCAAGCGGAGTCACAATACCCCTTCTGATTCCTACTTCAAGTTTACTGTTTATG
>NZ_FNAC01000020.1 GCF_900101705.1 Algoriphagus faecimaris
ATCTATAAGTCATCAAAGGGACTTTTCACCTTGTTTAAGGTCTTTTGAGATACATGGGTATAGATTTCAGTAGTACTGCTACTTTGATGACCGAGCAGCTCCTGAATGATTCTCAGGTCTGTACCTCCTTCCAGCAAATGGGTAGCATAAGAATGCCTAAGCCAATGAAGAGTGACAGGTTTTTTGATTTTTGTCTTTTTTAATGCTGATTTTAATACTTTTTGAATGCTTCCTTCACTGTAAGGTCTGCCTTCCTGTTGTCCCTCAAACAGATAAATCTTTGGTCTGCAACTTAGGTAATATCGACGCAGCATTTCAATGGTTTTGTCGCTAATTGGTACCATTCGGTCCTTTTTTCCTTTTCCTTTGTTTATTCTTAGTATCCCTCTCTCAGATTCTACATCTTCGAGTTGCAGATTCAAAAGTTCCTCCCGCCGAAGCCCACAAGCATACATTAAACTGAGCATGGTTCTATGCTTTAAATTTTGATGGGCATGCAGAATTGCTTTTACTTCAGCTTTACTTAGCACATGAGGTAGTGTTTTTTCATTTTTGGGTCGTTCAATATTAAGGGGGTCAAGCTTTCTGTTTTTTTGTTTTTCAAAAAATTTTTTGACAGCATTGATTATTCCGGATTGATAGGAAACCGAATAGTTATTCTCTAAAATATAATTTTTCTGAAAAATCTGTAAATCCTCGGAATCAATCAGCTGGGGTTCTTTATTGTCCAAAAATCTGAAAAATAGAATTAATCCGGACGCATATTGCTTTATCGTAGATTCTGATAGTCGCCGATTTCTCATATAATCGACAAACTTCATTATATCCGATTTTCGATCTTCAGAAAGTCTGGGGAGGAGATCTGAGGGGGCTTGCTCTATTTTCTTAAACCCTGAATAATCAAGCCAGGCTTTTCCTTTAAAAGCGGAAAGCAGGTCCGAAATGATGGAATCGGAATGGGGCAGAATCCATGCGCGCAGACTAGGACTCCAAGTAGCTCCCGAAAAGGTCTTTATCGTACGGATCAAAAGCGGATCATAGTTAAACTGCACATGGATTACAGGTTTCTTTTTACTTCCGGCGCTTTTGACTCTGATTGTCTGCATGTCGGTAAAAATAAACGATGGATTAAATTACTATTTTTTTGGAAAAAGAGCAGGTTTGAGATTAAAATTTTTAGTTTGATTTTTGCCTCCAGCCTCACAGGGTTAAGGAAGGTTGTTCGAGATTTGAAATCTCGAACTCTTATCCTAGGATTTGTAATCCGAATTGAAACAGGTCGCGCCTTCAGCGCTCTTGTAATGATCTGACTCTTTTGCCCCAAATTGCATTTGGGGCTCTAATTTTTTGCGTCTTCAGCGTATTTAGGTAAACCAACCCTCCTGAGGATTAGGTTTTAACTGTGATTATGAAAAAGGGAAGTCTTCTAGTTGTGACTGGAGATCCATCGAGGGCGGACGGGCTACTCATCACTGTGATGTGGTTAATCCGAAAGATAATAGAATGGACCGGTATTGAGATTTGTGGTTTTTGGTCCTTTTGGGCTAAGCCAAAAGGACAAGAAAAGGAACAAGTAATCTAATCGGCACCGAATGGAAAATAGTCTTGAGAACCTCAATATTGGCTTGATTTTTACCTATTCGCTGAACCCTCCAAGGGATTGGTTTTTTTGAATATTGTGAAAAAATATTATCCTTCTTTTCGAATAAGCAAAACCCTTGGAGGGTTTTGATAGCGTGGAACCCTCCAAGGGTTTATCATTTGAAATTGCGATTTACATGGTTCAACTTCTAATGTTTGGAAGTTTCGAATCCCTTGGAGGGTTTTTAAAAGCTAGGATTGATAGATCACTTACTCCATAGAATCAAGTGATTTATAGGATTCTTCGGGCACGTATTTTTTCCAATTATGCTCTTCCTTAAAACCTAAAACCTCCTTGATTTTTTTGTTGGAAAATAGAGCTTCATGTTCTTCCATTTCTCTGGTAAAAGGAACTCCTGGAAAAAACTGTTCTGCCAATTGCTTACTTGGAATAATAGCCCCATTATGATCATTTCCCGCATTGAATACTTGATAGCCTAAGCCGTCCTTCTGAAGGCATAAATCCACTATCTGACCCAAATCTCTCGCGTCTATATAGCAGAAGGCATTTCGGCGACGCACCTCAGGATGCTTAAAATAATGGGGGAAAAGGGCTACATATTCATGAGGTTCGATGACATTTCCGATGCGCAGGGCATAGATGTCCACTCCGCTGCGGCGCTGAAAACTTCTTGCTGTTTTCTCATTGACTACCTTAGAAAGTCCGTAGCTGTCCATTGGGTCTACATCGTATTCTTCATCAAGTGGAAGTGAATGCGGATCAGTTTGACCGTCTGAAAAGCAAATGCCATAGGTGGTCTCCGAAGAAGCAATGATAATTTTCTTGATTCCCAATTTTACGGCTGCCTCGATTACATTGTAAGTTCCTACTGTATTGACACGGAAGGTTTCATTATCCGGCTTGATTAATATCCGCGGTACTGCAGCAAAGTGGACCACCGCATCAAACTTGGGAACTCCATTTCCTGGCTCCATCTCATCAAATCCCGCATAAGAACTCATGGCATTAAACATCTGACCGGAATCGGTGATATCTGCAGTCAAGTTATCCACTCCAGGAAAGTCCAATGGCGTCAAATCTACATTCATTACCCGATGTCCCTGATTGAGTAAATAGGGGATGACATGCTTACCTGCTTTTCCCGATCCTCCTGTGAAGAATATTCGTTTTTTAGTCATCTGATTTTGTTTGAGAGTTATGGCAATATACTTACTGAAAAATTAAATTGTAAAAGCGAAACGATCTAAATGGAAATGAATTTGCAGGAAATCGGCTGATTCTATTGTAAAATCCGTGTTAGCAATCTGGAGCATTCCAGCAAAAGGCCGCATCTACAGTGTTCTTCAAACATGCTGGCCTTCTTGCCTCAAATGCATTTGGTTTTTTATGTTTTGCGCTTTCAGCACAATTTGGTGGGCGAACCCTCCAAGAGTTTATCGTTTGAGATTTCGATTTACTTGGTTCAGCTTTTATTTTTTGGAGATTCGGAATCCCTTGGAGGGTTTTTGAAAGTCTGCTGTGAGTGATGATCTACAGCGGGCAAACAGACTACTCCTAAGGACGAAAGAAGGTTATTTGCTCCCATGTGACTCGTTTGAGTATCGCTATTCGATATCCATTATGTTTTTTCAGCTAGTTCTTTCTGGTAATTTTCAACAGCCATTTTCAGGTATTCTACAGCATATTCCATTTCCAAAAGAGTACCGAGTTCGACTTTTCCCCTTCCTTTGTAATTTTCCAACCATAAGCGAAGAATTTCCAAAACTCCGGGATAGCCTGTGGATAGGCCTTCGATTGACTTTACATTCAAAATATTACTTTTTGTATCGATTCCGATTAATTTGGAATCTTCCTCACCGCTGTCCAGCATTCTAACCATTCCGATGATTCTCACTTCAAGAATACTTCCTCTTGCTACTGCAGGACCGAGAACAAAAATATCCACTGGATCTCCATCACCGCCGGTCTCTTCAGCAACTAAGGTTTGGGGGACAAAACCATAGTTGGCAGGGTAGGCCAGATAGTCAATCACTCGGGAAGAGTCAGCATTTATTTTTTGCCATTCTAGTTGACCAGTATTCTTGTTTACTTCCCACTTTTCATGAGTACCTGTTGGTATTTCTATCACTACTTGGACCAAGGAGTCTTGCGTAAATGCAGGAATGTCGTCTAGTAGATGAACTTCCTTTGTGGCTTGGATTGCTTCTTCGGAATGCTGTTGGCAGGAGAATAGTAAGAGTAGAAAAATGGGTAGTAGAATAGGCTTCATAGCTTATAGGATATTCAAGTCAAAACTATCAAAACATACATTTGATCAATTCCTGAAATTAAGCCAATTTAGCTTTTGAGATAGAATTGAAAACTTCTTTTTAATCGTGATGAATCCTTGGAAAATATTTTTAGTGCTTTACCTAAACCCTAGCTTCTCCCTTACCTGATTCAAGATTTTCTCACCTTCAACTTTCGCTTTAGCTTCTCCCGCAGCCAATTTAACCTCAATTTCTTCTGGATGACTCATGTAAAAATCAAAGGCTTTTCGCTCTTCTGCATATTTTTCCAGAATCAATTCCAAAAACTCTTTCTTAGCATGTCCATAGCCGAAATTTCCAGCCAGGTATTTTTCTCGAAGTTGGGTAGTTTGTCCTTCATCGGCGATGAGGCTGTAGAGTTTGAAGACATTGCATGTATCCGGATCTTTGGGTTCCTCGAGTGGAGTACTGTCAGTAACGATGCTATTGACATTTTTTTTCAGCTGTTTTTCAGGAAGAAAAATATCAATGTAATTGCCATAGGACTTACTCATTTTTTGACCGTCTGTGCCGGGAATGGTTTTGACAGATTCTGAGATTCGTGCCTCAGGAAGGGTCAAAATATCCTCTTCCACGATTCGATTAAAAGTTGAGGCTATGTCCCGAGTCATTTCCAGGTGCTGCATTTGATCTTTTCCGACGGGAACCAAATCCGCCGAATACAATAAAATATCCGCTGCCATCAGCACAGGGTAGGTGAAAAGCCCGGCATTGACATCGGCTAAGCGCTCTGACTTGTCCTTGAAGCTATGGGCATTGGCCAGCATGGGAAAGGGCGTGAAACAGTTCAAATACCATGTCAGTTCGGCTACCTCGGGACGTCGGGACTGACGGTAGAATACGGTCTTTTCTATATCCAGGCCAAAAGCCAACCAGGCTGCGGCTACTGCCAGGGTGTTTTCTTTTCGCAAAGCTCCATCCTTGGAACTTGTGAGCGAGTGAAAATCTGCGATGAAAATGTAAGATTCCTCGTCGTTTTCTTTTGCCAGTTGGATAGCGGGAACGATCGCGCCCAAGATATTTCCCAGATGTGGTCTTCCGCTACTTTGTATGCCTGTCAGTACTCTTGCCATTGGTCTAATTTTCGCGCAAATTAAATAAATCAGCCTACAATTCGTCTGGATTTATCCGTTATTTGCAGTATGATGACCCGCACAAAATCACTCTTTTTCTTAATTCTATTCATTAGCTTGACTCAAGTAGGTATTGCTCAGGAGCTTCCGCTTTCCAAATTGGTTTGGGAGGTCAATAAGGTGAATTTGGGAACTGTGTTTGAAGAAAGCGGACCTCAATTGGCCACATTCCGCTTTACACATACCCAAGACTCCGTATTTGTATTGGAGAGAGTCTGGACTGACTGTGGCTGTACCACTGCAGAATACACTCAGGATAGTCTGAATGTAGGGGAGGAGGGAATCGTTTCTGTTTCTTTCAATCCCAGCACTACCGCAGGGTATTTTTCAAAGTTGGTCGTGGTCAAGGGGAATCTCCAAGATACGCAAGACACTCTCTACATCGAGGGAGTTTCTATCCCGGCCGTATCTGATCCTGAGTTGGTCTATACAGCGAGAAAAGGAGACTTGGGCTTTCGGCTGTCGAAAGTGAATATGGGAGATGTATTTACAAACGAACCCAAAATCAAGGATGTTGAGTTTTTCAATTTTGGACCTTCTGTTTTCTTTAGGGATAGTCTGCAGGTCTACGGGCCGGAATACATAAGAGTAGATTTGATTCAGGACAGTGTGCCACCCATGACACGGGGCCTACTTCAAATTTCATACAACGGTCAAGAAAAGGGTGATTTGGGATTCTTTGAAGAGGGAATCAGCTTGACTTTTGGAGATTCTATTGCTCAGCAAATGGCGGTTTTGGCAAATGTCTTTGAGTTTTATCCTGCTTTTTCTAAAGAAAACCTGCGAGTCGTGCCTAATTTGTCTATAGATAAAATCGAAATTGATTTGAAAGAAATCTCAGCCAATACGGTTCAAAATCAACTAGTTACATTGACGAATAAAGGTCAGAAATCTTTGGAAATTAAAAAGATACAGGGTAATTGTGATTGCTTGGTTCTGAAAGTACCACAAACTGAATTGGCACCGGGTGAAAGTATGACAATGGAAATCACCTTTGACCCAAAGGGCAGAAAAGGAATCGATCAGCGTAATATTTATATTTTTAGCAATGACCCTTTAAATCCTGTTCAAACGCTAGTGATTAAATCCAGAATCAAGTAAATTCCCGAATAAATTTTACAAGGTATGGTACGCAAGGGCTTATTTTTTATTTTTCTCCTTCCACTCTTTTTGGGCATGATCTCCAAATCAGCCTCTGTGGATACTTTGTTTAGGGTAAAGCCTTATTTACAACTCTTTGGAAAGGGAGAAATTCAAATCACTTGGTTTGCAGATCAACTACTCAGTAGCTCCATCAAGGTAAAAGATGGATCAGGTACGGTGATTTGGGAAAGTGAAGTAGTGGGAGAACTCGTGCCCGAAATCTATTATACTTCTCAAGAAAAAAATCAACTTATCGGAGGCTTATCTCAAGGCTCCTGGCTTTATGGTGACCAAACGTATCGCTATCGGGTGGCTTTGCCAGAATTGGAAGCGGGTAAAAGCTTGAGTTACGAAGTGAGCCTTTCCTCGGAGACCTTCCGCTCTGACTTTAAAACCAAACCGGCTCAAGACTGGGAAAATATCCGGTTTATCGCACTTTCGGATAGTGAAACAGAGCCAAGAGGAAGGGACCGACATCGTCCTTGGGCGCCAGGAACACCACTTCTTCGACCTTTTGGATTGACAGTTCCTGACTTGTGGAAAGAAAAATTTGGATTTATCACTCAAAGTGGGATCGAAATTCCGCATTACCTGCTCAGCGAAACCCAAGGTTATGCAGAAAATTTAAAGGTGATCAAATCCCGAAATCCAGATTTTATTGTGATGCCGGGAGACTTAACCCAAGGCGGAGGCTATCAGCCGGCATGGGATGAGTTTTTCAGACATAATGCAGGGGAATTTGATGAGGTGCTAAGCAAATCTGCCATCATCCCCGCTTTGGGGAATTGGGAAAATTATGGAGGTATCAGCGGGGGGTATCAATACAATGAACGGGGAGAGTTTGCACCTAAGGTAGGGAGAATGCGTTTTCACGCTTATTTCGAGACACCAGAAGAGGACCCGCTTAAAAAACATAGACAGAGCTATTATCGGGTTGATTATGGCCCTGTGACGATCTTGACTTTGGATTCCAGTAATGGAACCCCCGATCAGTCGGCTTCTGATTTCTCTGAGGAGGAAAAAATTTCAGGTAAAGAACTCACCGAACTTGGGACAGATACACAAGAAAATTTTACTGCAGCAGAGTATCAGGCTAATGGCGGGACGGATTTATCAGGCTTTGCACCCGGATCGGATCAGTATGTATGGCTAGAAGAAAACCTAAAACAAGCTTCGGAGTCGGGTCAATTGATTTTTGTCCAATACCATCACATTGCCTATAGCTCCGGTGAGCATGGTGTCCCGCTAAATCATGAATTGGCAATAGGGCAGTCGGGAGTACCTATGCGTATTTTAAATCCACTTTTGGAAGAATATGGTGTAATCGCTGTGCTTAGTGGTCATGATGAGATTTTTGAGCGGAGTTTTGTGGACGAAGACGGAGATGGAAAAGGTATTTTATATTATGATGTAGGTGTTGCTGGAGATGGAATTTTTGGAGTGAAGCGTGACTACGATGCTTTCCTTTTTCCAAAAGTAGATTACAATCCATATAAGGCCTGGACTGCAGATGAGAATTCGACTGAAACTTGGAATACCTCCGGATCAAATCCAGTCCCAACAGATGGAGGGAAACATTACGGGCATTTAGAGGTCAATGTGGTTAAATTGAAGGATGGGGATAAAACCTTTGCTAGAATAGATTTCACGCCAGTTTATGTCTTTCCAATAATGGACGATAGCTACACACTTCAATCTGTCGAAAGGAGGGTATACAACGATGAAGTGAGTATTACGGTAGAGCTTAAAGAAGCGGTAGTCGTCATCGAACCCCAGTTTAAGGAATCCATTCGGGTGGAATTGAATGAAGCTGGAATTGTCGAAACTGTACTTTCCGATTATTTGGAAAATGAAGTACAGGAAGACTGGGAAGTAGTGTACTCGAGATCCACGACCTATACATGCTCGGATTTATCGGGGACAGAAAATGAATTAAAAATCAGCGATTCCAAAGGGAATACTTGGACAAAGGTAGTCAAGGTGGAAGTAGTGGATACTATTGCACCAGACTTTGAAGCCACTGATGCCAATCTGGCTTTTGATAAAACCATTGGCAGTGTGGTCATTGATCCTGAGAGCTTTTATATCCGGACAGAGTTTATTTATGAGAACTGCTTAAATACTTATCCAGTCAATGTAGTTTTAAGCAAAACGGAAATTACCTGTGCTGATTTTAATTCGGATGGGACTTTTGATCCAATTGCTGTGGATATTACGCTGAGCGATCAATCTGGAAATCAAACCACCAAAACCCGAAAAGTAAATCTAAATATTATCGAATCTAAAAAAGTCTCTTTAACTGCCTTGGATCAGTTAATAGAAGGTGGAGAAATAGAACTGAGACTGGGAGAGGAGTTGGAGTACGAGGTGTTGGCTTGGTACAGGTATGGGCAACTGCTGGAAGGAATCAAAGGGAGTTCAATTATTGTGGAAGATCCTGGCTTTTATCAGGCCGATCTCCAATTGCTTAATGGCTGTATAGTCAAGTCGGATGCCTTGACACTGGAGCAAGGGGAGTTTATTTTTCCAGAATTGAAATCTGAGCTTATTCTTGACTTGGATGAAAATGGAAGGGCGGAATTGGAGCCTTCATCCCTGTTTTTGACTTGGCCTTTACCCAATACAGAGTGGACAGTGACGCTTTCTAAATCGGTATTCTCATGCGGCGAATCTGGAGATCAAGAAATAGAGGTGAAAATCATCGATGAAAGCGATCGGGTCTGGACAAAAACGACTAGCGTAGAAGTTCTGGATCGAATTGCTCCAAAGCTTGAGGTTCAAAATATCTCTTTGGATTTAGATGTGACCCTTGGTATTTTGGCGCTGAATCCCGATGAATTGATAGCTTCGGTTTCTGATAATTGTGGAATTGCCAGCAAAAGTATAAGTAAGAGTCAAATTACTTGTGAAGATCTGGGTAAAACACTTGAAATCCTGGTTTTGGTTGAGGATATATCGGGTAACCCAACTGAAAGAATAGCAAAAGTCAGCGTCAATCGATTGGAGTCCAACCCGCTTCAATTAGAAGGAGATTCTCAAATTTGTGAAGGAAGCTCCACCCTGCTTCAAATCAATTCTGATCAAAATTTTGAAGTGTTAGAGTGGAGAAGGAATGGGCAAAAAATTGAAGCTCAGACAGGCCAAAGCCTAGAAGCAAATGAAGCTGGTATTTATCAAGCCTTGATTCGCTATGAAGGGGCGTGCTTATCCGAAACTTCCAATTTTGAATTGACATTGATCCCATTACCTGAAGGAGAAATCGTGCAAGAGGGTTCCAAGCTTTTTGCACCGGAGGGGGCTGCTAAGTATCAATGGTATAGAAACGAGGAAATGCTGGAGGGAGAAACCTCCTCCACCTTGGAGCTTAATCAAATGGGAAGTTACGAGGTGGTTATTGAAAATGAGGAAGGTTGCAGTAGAAGACTCTCCGCTATTGAGGTGACGATTTCGGGTTTACTGTCTAGGCTTGATGTTTTGGACTTGTTGGTTTACCCCAACCCGGGTAGGGATAGAATTCAGGTGAAACTTTCAACTGACTCGGGCCTAAACATTGATCAAGTTGAGCTTTATTCAATAGATGGTAAATATTTGACTAATAATATTTTAATTATAAAAAATAGCGGTTCTGAAATGGAGTTGGAGGTAGAGAAATTGAGTGCAGGGATGTATTTGATTTGGGTTTTAGATGAGGGAGGAAAGTCTCATTTGGGCCGGTTCAGTAAGGTTAATTTTTAAGTTTTCTGATAGTTCGAGGCTGTCTCAAAAGTAAAGTTTGTCACATTGAGTACTGGAGAGACGAGAGTATCGAAATCTAATTGTGGTCCAGAATGATAGAAATAGCCTTCGACTCCGCTACCGATGACAAAGAAGCTTAATATCACAAAATTGGGGTCAGTCCGATCACCCGAAAGACGGGTGTCTGAAGGTACGAGGACGCTTCGACTCCCCTCCGCGCGACCAAAAACTTGATTCAAATCCTAATTTCCGTCATCTCTTTTTGTAAGTTCTCAGAATATTTAAGACTCAGGCTGATATTGGATTGATTTATGAGACAGCCTGTTTTAATTATCCCAAGATATTTTTCTAGATCGGTATTAATAGTGCTTTTGGTTTTGAATACATCTCTTTTAGGTTTAATTCAGGGATTTTTGAATGTGGACTAAGTGTAAAATAGCACTGAAGGCGCGATCATGATAAAATTGCTTGGATTTCGTAACTCTAAGGAATTGATTCAGTTTAATTTCCAAAGAGCCTTGATCATGAAACCTCTTCTATGCATCATTTTTTCTTTCCTTCTTTTCCAATCGGCCGCTGCTCAGGCTATCCGAAAATCCATTGATTTCAATATGCAAGCAGGCTGGATTATTCCGCACAATGCTGAATTGCAGGCCATCTCCCAGACCACTCCTTTGGGCTTGAATCTCCGTTATCAAGTCATGAATAGCAGTCGAGAAAACTGGGAGGCTTGTAATTGTTTTCATTACTTAGGCTTGGGTTTACAGGTTCATGATTTTCAAAATTCAAGAGAACTCGGCAGGGCTTTGACCCTATACGGAAGCTTTCAGCCCATTCTTTGGAAAAGAAATTCCTGGGAATTAGCCTTGGATATGGGGATAGGTGCCTCTTATTTGACACGGGTCTATGATGAAATCGAAAACCCGAGAAATACCTTCTTTAGCGCGCCGCTAAGCTTTTTACTATTCTTAAGACCGGTAATGGCTTATTCTCTCAGCGATCAGGTACAAATAAATACTTCCTTTTATTACAACCACATATCCAATGGGGGGCAGCGTCAGCCCAATCGCGGCATGAATTACTCTATGTTTTCCATTGGAATGCAATATTTTTTGAGCAATCAATCCTTTCCATCTCACACTAAAACGAAAATTGAAAATCGACTGAATACCTATTTAGAACTTGGAGTCAACTCTCGCTCTTCTGCCTCGGGCGGCAGGCAACCCAATTTCACCTTGGGATTGGGAGTTTATCAGCAAGTAGCTTCGGTTTCGGCTTTTGGCATTGGTTTGGATTTAAACAAGGATTTTTCATTGGAAGTGGAGCAAAACCGCTTGGAAGCCTTGATGCCAGCGCCATTTATAGCCCATCACTTTCTTTTTGGACGCTTTGATTTCCAACAGCGCTTTGCATGGTATGCAAAAAAGCCTGCGGATTATCAGGCCGGCAAAAACTTTTATCAGCGCTATACACTGATGTATCATTTGGGAGAAAAATTCAGATTGGGAGTAGGAATGAAGGCCCATGGGCACGTAGCCGAAAACATGGACCTTCGATTGGGTTGGAAGTTTTAATTATTTAAAGGCAGGAATCCCCGTAATCTCATTTCCCAAAATCAACAAATGAATATCATGTGTGCCCTCATAAGTGATCACAGACTCTAGATTCATCATGTGTCGCATCATAGGATATTCGCCCGTGATTCCCATTCCTCCGTGGATTTGTCTTGCTTCTCTCGCAATATGCAGGGCCATCTCGACATTGTTTCGCTTGGCCATCGAAATGTGAACCGTTTTAGCTTTCCCTTCATTCATCATCTTTCCCACTTTCCAGGCCAAAAGCTGAGCCTTTGTGATCTCGGTCAGCATCTCTGCCAGTTTCTTTTGGGTGAGCTGAAATGCTCCAATAGGCTTGTCAAACTGAATACGTTCGGCGGCATATTTTCGGGCCGATTCGTAGCAGTCCATGGCTGCACCAATCGCACCCCAAGCAATTCCGAAACGGGCAGAATCCAAACACATCATCGGAGCACCAAGACCAGATTTTCCAGGCAGGAGGTTCTCTTTGGGGACTTTCACATTATCAAAAACCAATTCTCCAGTACAGGAGGCACGAAGGGACCATTTACTGTGTGTCTCGGGCGTAGAAAAGCCTTCCATTCCTCGCTCGACGATCAATCCGTGAATCCGGCCCTCTTCATTTTTGGCCCAAACCACTGCGATATCTGCTTTAGGTGAATTGGAAATCCACATTTTGGCACCATTTAAAAGGTAATGGTCACCCATGTCTTTGAAATTGGTTGTCATTCCGCTAGGATTGGAGCCATGATCTGGTTCTGTCAGGCCAAAGCACCCCAGCATTTCTCCTGAAGCCAGCTTGGGAAGGTATTTTTTCCGCTGCTCCTCAGAGCCGAATTTATAGATGGGGTACATGACCAATGAGCCTTGGACCGAGGCAGTAGATCGCATTCCGGAGTCTCCACGCTCAATTTCCTGCATGATCAGTCCATAAGCGATGTAGTCTAGTCCGCCACCCCCGTACTCCTCTGGAATCTGTGGTCCGAAAGCTCCCACATCTCCAAATTTTTTGACGATCTCATAAGGAAAATGGGCTTTCTGTGCCCAGTCTTCGATATAAGGCGAAATCTCCCGCTTGACAAAGTCCCGCATCGAGGTTCGAATCAACTTATGCTCCTCTGTCAAAAGATCATCGATATCTAAAAAATCCACCCCTTCAAATGTATCTTGCTTTTGTGATTTTTGGATTCCCTCAGTCCCCATAGTTAATTTGGTTTATTGAATTCTATCAGACAATTTTACCGGGGAGAAAAGCTCCCCGCCTAGACCCGAAATAAATAGATCGCTACTTAAAAAACTATCTTTTTTCCTAAAAGTTGTCCAATGCAAGAAAACCAGTTTGATCCTCAGATTTTAGACAAAATCCATTTGCTTCAGGAAAAATTCAAAGCTTCTGGACAAGATATGCTTTCCTATTTGGAAGGCCTGCTTTATGCAGATTATTTGACCTATTGGGAATATATCAATCTGGATGTATTGCTATCCCTTCAGCAACCCAAAACGAGCTTCAAGGATGAAAAGATTTTCATCATTTATCATCAGATCACCGAACTCTATTTCAAGTTGATTATATCTGAAATGGAACAAATTGCAGATCATAAGCCGCTTTCCCAAGAATTTTTCAAGCAGCGATTGGAGCGAATTCTGATGTACTTGGATCATTTGATTTCATCTTTTGCCATGATGTGGAAGGGGATGGAGAGGGAGCAATTCCTGAAGTTTAGAATGTCGCTACTCCCTTCCTCGGGTTTTCAAAGTGCCCAATACCGGGAAATCGAACTGATGGCAACGGATGCTTTTCAACTGATCGCATTGAGTCGAAGAGAGGAATTTGATTACCATTCTCCATCAGATGATATTTTTGAGCATTTGTATTGGCAGCAGGGAGCGATAGAGTTGGCGACAGGAGAGAAGACCCTGACACTGAAAAATTTTGAGCTGAAATATGGGAAAAAGCTAAAAGAACTGATCGAAAATTACCGAAGGAAAAACCTTTGGCAACGCTATATGGAAATAGAAAAGCCAGAAGAGGAACTCACCGAATTGATGAAGCAGTTGGACCTTAAAGCTAATGTATTTTGGCCTTTGGCTCATTATAAGTCTGCGGTGCGCTACTTGCAACGTGATCCTGTGGATATCGCTGCTACCGGCGGCACCAACTGGCAGAAATACCTTCCTCCGCGTTTTCAGAAAGTGATCTTTTTCCCCGAACTCTGGACCGAAAATGAAAAGGAAGAATGGGGCAAAGGCTGGGTCGTGAAGGAGATTTTTGGGGAAGACTAGATTCCCCAATCTTTTTATTTTGGGTAGTTTTCTATTACAAAGCGCTCCGCATTACCAAAACAAAAATCATTCACAGCCGCCACTACATCTTCCCGTGATTGGAGGTGGTTGAGGTACTTTTTATTTCCTGATTTTCGAGCTTGGTCTATGGCAAAAACCAAATTATTTGCCATCAATTCAAATTCTAATGCACTAGGATAGGGGTCTACGGGGTCGATTAGGCCTTCGAAGTCTGTTCCAATGGTGATGCAATTCCAAACTTGTTCTTTTTCCTCTTCACTTAAGTTGGCATTGGAATAGGCGCTTTTGATGATGGCTTCCAGATTTTCCCAAATCAATTGAATTCCGTTTCGGTTGGGATTTTCTTTCAGGTCTTTTTTAGTGATTCCCAATATTCGCTGATCAAAAGAAAGTCCAAATAGACCTTTAGTTTTCACGATCATCTCGATGTCTTCATCGCACATGTTGATATTCCAGGCATTGAATTTCCCACTGGGATCAGTATAATCATCTTTTTCCTTATCCTCCAGTTCGATATGCTTTTCCAAACTTTCAATTCCCGAATAGGCACAATGAGAAGCGATCACAGGGATTCGATCATCATTGAGTAGGCATTTGTTCACTAAGCTGTAAAATTCTTTACGGGAGCGAGCGCTCATGTGCTTGACATCTATAAGAATTCTATAGCCTAGCGTTGAATCCCGTTCAAAGTTTGAGTCTATGCTCAAAAGCTCTTTAATCACCCGTCTTCCGTCGTTATTGAAACCCCCATTCAGACGCTTTCGCTGATTCAAGAGCAGTTTTCCGGTATCCGGAATAGAGTGGGCATGTCCACAGAGATGATTATCAAAATGATGGGCAAAGGTGATGAAAAACACAGGGTACTTCCAGACCGTCTTGATAAAATGAATACGGTCGGAAATTTCTTCAATCGATCTTACGCGGTCTGTACCCAGAGCATGAGCACCCTCAATGGTCAATACCATGGTGATTTCCTGATCATCGGGCAGTGAGGCTTCCAGTTCCCTCCGGTCTTTAGGAATTCTGTAAGATGCTTTTTGGGCAATGTAGGACTTGGGAAACTGCTGTATTCTCCTCATTTCAGCCCTTTTTCGACCTAGAAACTTTCCTGGAATATGAATTTCATTTTTATCGATTACTTTGCCAGAGTCCATGCTTACAAATTCCAACTCCCGATTAAGGGATTCCCAATAATCATAATCCGGTGATTGGAAAAAATCAACTGCTGCATCGGGGATTCGCATATAGGCTACTTGGATAAAATCCCTTAATGGAAGTTTATGCGAAGTGGCAAAGGCAATCAAAAATTTATACCATTTATCCTCGCCCACTTGAGGCTTCATTCCTTTGACAAATTCTCGTTCTAGCGGGTAGAGGGAGTTGAAGCTCAGCCGCAAATTCGAATTCCAACATTTGACTAGATCCATTTGAGAATAGGAGGCCCCCATTTTTCCAGCTTGGTAATTTCGTCTATTGGAAGCAATGACTGTCCAAGGGCTGAATTTGTCACTACGACGAAATTTACGCTCCTTTTCCTGCATCTGAAAATGAGCCCGCATGTGATTATGACAATGTAGATCTGAAAATTTTCTTCGCATGACTTAAGAGCTAAAAATGGAACCTTCACCTTTGATCACATGGATAATATCCTCCACTACGGAGGGAGAATTGGTATAATACCAGTGATGAACTGTATTGTGAAGCAGTCCTTTATCATCCTGTATGGGGGTGACATCACACTGATAAATATCATCGGGTAGATTGATGGAGTTTTTGGCTCCCCATCTTCCCAGACGATTAAAGGCATTTTTGGTTAATTCCGAAATCCCCAAGGCTTGATCTTTGTTGTGATAATAAACATGCACCCGCTCTCCAAAATCGATCAATCGATAGAGTGGATGGGGCTGTTCGAGGGCATAATAGTCTATATCTGCACCTACCAGGATAATTTCTGCGAAAAGGGAATTGATCTCCATGCCTATATCTACCACTCCCTTGATCATGTTTTCAAGGACGCGATTGCCCATACTGTGACACATGAGATGAATTCTTTGATTGCACATTGGCTTTTTTTCGTCCACAAATTTCTTCTTGAAAAACTCTTTCAGAGAAGCCATGGATCGAGCCAAGGCAAAACCAGACTGTGTGGCATCGTAAGCGTCTGAGCGATATTTGAGAAGTTTCTTCTTGGCAGGCCAGGTGAAGAGCACCAAATGCTTGATAGTGGAACCCTCAGGTTCCACGTATTTTCGATGAAGCTCTGCAAGTGTTTGCATGGCGGTCTCCAAATCCGATTTGAAGCCATGGACAAAAACCAAGATGTCTTCTTGAGAAATCAAACCTTTAGACTTTTTTCCTGCCTTCACTCCTGCATCATAGAGCTCATTAAATACCTGAGATGAAGGAAAAACTGATTTGTTGACATCCTTATCGTCGGCATATTTGGCTAATAAATCTTCTTTAACCTCCGGAATAATCTTGATATTAAAATCATTTAGCTTTTTAGCCTTTACCGGATCGAAGGAAACTGTTCCGTACCTTAGATTATGTCTCGCTTCTTCATCGCCATCTTTCCGCATGTATTCAGTTTCATTGACGGGGATGTAGTTTTTGCTTTTTCGGGAAGTGACCTCCCTGTTGGTAATGATATAATGTGTGACCATAAAATATTTGATTAAAAGAACTGATAAAAGGGGAAATACCTGCCAAAATTTACGCAGGACCTGAAGAGCTATCCTTTACATTGGTATTCTATAAAATTTGCAAATATTATTCTGAATCACAACGGATAATTCAAAATTTATACTTTTCCTCAAGATTACTTTATATTTAACTTTTTTGTAGGTGTGGTAGAATTGGGCTTAATGATGCATTTTTGATTATCCAAAAATCCATGATGCTCATGAAGTTCCTTAAAACCTCTCTCGTTTTTACAGCCTTAGTTTGGCTCTCTTCCTGTGATACCCAAAAGTCCGTTTCAGGTACTGAGTCTATCACCACGATCACCTTCGGCTCATGCAACCGTCAGGATGCTCCCCAGCCGCTGTGGGAGCCGATTTTGGCCGAGAATTCTGATTTATGGATTTGGATGGGGGATAATATTTATGGAGATACCCACAACATGGATACGCTGCGCGCAAAATATGCCCGACAAAAAGCGAACCCTGAATACCAGCGATTGAGAAATTCGACTCCGATAATTGGTGTTTGGGATGATCACGATTATGGGATCAATGATGGGGGAAAATATTATGTACAGAAAAAAGAATCTCAACAGCTGATGCTGGATTTTTTGGATGTACCCAATAATGCTCCGGAACGAAAGCGGGAAGGAGCCTATGCAGCTCATGTTTTCGGTTCGGGTAATCAACGCGTAAAAGTAATTTTACTAGATGCTCGCTATCATAGGGACACGCTAATGCGCGAAAACCGGATTTATATTCCTAATGAGGAGGGACAAATATTGGGAGAGGAGCAATGGAAGTGGCTAGAAAATGAATTAAAGACCAGCGAAGCAGAGGTTAATTTGATTGTGTCAGGAGTGCAGTTTTTACCAGTAGATCATGTTTATGAAAAATGGGCCAATTTCCCCAATGAGCGGGAGCGATTGCTGAATTTAATCGCGTCCTCGGGAGTCAGTACTCCTGTGCTTTTGAGCGGGGATAGGCATATTGCCGAGTTGATGAAACTGGAAGATGAGCGCTTTCCAAACGGGCTTTATGAAATCACATCGAGTGGATTGACACATACTTGGAGCTCAGTGGGAGAGGAAGAAAATCGCTTTCGAATCGGTGAGCTCATCGCAAAACTAAATTATGGTTTGGCCGAGATTGATTGGCAAAACCGTTCCATTGAATTTCAAGTCAAAGGGCTAAATGCAGAGACTTATGCGAGCCTGACTGTTCCGTTTTCTAAAAATTAAACTTGAAAAATATGTTTAAACGCAGAGAATTTATCAAATCATTAGGCCTTAGTTCCACTTTGTTTTGGGGACTTGGAAGCACTGCTTTGGGAGAAGGTATTGCTGGTCAAAAGCAAAGCTTTTTGAATCGTTTTTCTCCTATCCGTGTCAGGGGAAAAGTAAGCGCTGCTGGTAAGGGAGTTTCTGGGGTGGCTGTCTCTGATGGGAGATCGGTAGTTCATACGGATCAAAATGGGGAATACAGCCTTATTAGCTCCTCTGATCGGGAGTTTGTTTTTTTATCCCTTCCCTCGGGATATCAAATTCAGCGTCAGACAAATGGTTCGGCTCTATTTTTTAAAAGTCTGAGGACAAATCAGGAGGAGCAGCAGATATCCTTTGATTTGGTAAAAAGTACTCAATCGGATGAAAATCACCATTTCTTATTGCTTTCCGATACACAGATCCAAGATGCTTATGAAGCCGATCAAATGCTCAGCAAGAGTATTCCTGATGTGCAAAAAACGATAGCAAAAATTAATGACCCCAATATTTTTGGAATCGGCTGTGGTGATTTGGTATTCGATCGCCTAGAACTTTTCAAAGAGTATAATCAGGGAATAGGAGCAACGGGAATTCCCTTTTTTCAAGTTATTGGTAATCATGATATGGATTTTGGAGTTCGGTCTGATGCGGGTACGGCGCAAACGTTTAAAGGTCATTTCGGTCCCACTTATTACTCTTGGAATCGAGGAGAAATTCATCATGTAGTCTTGGATGATGTTTTTTACCTCGGAGTGGGCACCAAATACATTGGATATATCTCAGAAGAGCAATTGGCGTGGTTAGAACAGGATTTGTCTTTAGTAGAAAAAGGAAAAACGGTAGTGCTTTCCCTGCATATTCCTACGTATACTGGAGCGGTTCAGCGCTATCCTGACCGGGATACATTGGGTGGAACGGTGAGTAATCGGGAGCATCTATATCGGCTTTTGGAAGGATACAATGCTCACATACTTTCTGGACACACGCACTTCAATGATAATATGATCATGGGTCATGTTTACGAGCATTGTCATGGGACAGTGTGTGGTGCATGGTGGTCGGGTCCGATTTGCTTCGATGGGACACCAAGTGGTTATGCGATTTACGAAGCAAGAGGCTCGGAATTACGCTGGACATATAAAGGAACGGACCTAAGCGAAGAAGAGCAATTTCGAGTTTATCCCAAAGGGTATCATCCTGATTTCAAGGATTATGTCTCAGTTAACTGCTGGAACTATGATCCTGCATGGGAGCTCAATTGGTATGAAAATGGAATCAAAGCCGGTTCGCCAGAGAAAATCATGGCTTTGGATCCATGGAGTATGGAGTTACATACTGGACCTAATTTACCTGCTCGAAGAAAATGGGTAGAGCCTCAACTTAATGACCATATGTTTTTCTTTCAACCAAATAGTACAGAAAATCTAGTTTTAGAAGTCAAAGATCGATTTGGTCGTGTGTATTCGAAAAAAGTGTAGAGCTAAAAAAAGGCCTTGAAAATCAAATTCAAGGCCTTTTTCACTTAGTATCCCGCTGCTTCATTTTCTCTCCTTGGATCAGCTCCTCCTTCTAATTTTCCGTTGGACAAAACCATAATAGCATCTACAGAACCAATAATGGGCGTCCGACCTTCATTGATCAAGTAGTTTTTGGAAGTTAAACTGCGGTAAATAGCACTATCTAGCGTGTTTTCCTCAAATAAAATTTGATCCGGAAGCCACTGATGATGAAATCTCGGTGCTTCTACCGCTTCCTGCATAGTCATGTCAAATTCATAAGCATTAAGAATAGTCTGAGCTACTGCAGTGATGATGGTAGACCCGCCCGGAGTACCCAAAATCATCCAAAGCTTACCGCCGCGTTCTACCAAAGTAGGAGTCATAGAACTCAGCATTCGTTTGCCTGGAGCGATGCTATTAGCATCCGCACCTATTAGACCAAACATATTTGGAACACCCGCTTTACTGCTAAAGTCATCCATTTCATTGTTCATAAAAAAGCCCAATTCGTCCAAATACACTTTGGAACCATAAGCGCCATTTAAAGTAGTGGTGACTGCAAGAGCATTTCCCTCAGCATCCATGATGGAATAATGAGTAGTCTCCATACTTTCGGCGAAGAGTACACTTCCTTCTGCGATAGCTTCAGATTTTGTTGCCAAATCAGGATCATAGCTTTCCATTCTTGATTTTAAGTACTCCACTTCAAGCAGTTTATCCACAGGTATGGCTACAAAGTCAGGATCTCCCAAGTAATAATTTCGGTCTGCGTAGGCTCTACGCATGGCTTCTGTCAGTACTTGAATATACTCAGCAGAATTATGCCCCATTTTTTTCAAGTCGAAGGGCTCTACCATTTTTAAAATTTGTCCTATCGTCACACCACCTGAACTCGGTGGAGCCATAGAAATCACACGAAGTTCTTTGTAATCAAAGACTACAGGCTCTCTCCAAACTGCCTCATATGCTGCCAAGTCTTCAAGCGTGATAATTCCTCCCATTTCTTGGATGTGATCGACCAGCACTTGGGCTGTCTCTCCCTTGTAAAACTCTTCTTTTCCGTTTTGGGCAATACGCTCAAGTGTCTCAGCTAGTGCCAAGTTTTTAATGGTATCGCCTGCTTTTCGCTCTATTCCGTAAAAAGTGTCCTCTCCATTGACTTGGCGCACCACTTCCAAAATCCCTCTTAGTCTCGATTCTTGCTGCGTGCTGACCACAAAACCGTTTCGGGCCAAATCAATGACCGGTTGTAAGATCTCAGCAGGACTAAGTTTTCCAAATTTTGCCTGTGCGGTAAATATACCTGCTATCGTTCCCGGAACACCTGATGCCAAAGCTCCTTGGGTACTCAAACCAGGAATCACTTCGCCACTTTCATCAAGATACATGTCCCGATGGGCTGCCATCGGAGCTTTTTCTCTGTAGTCAATGGAACCAATCTGACCATCGGCCATTCGATAAACAGCAAAACCTCCACCACCCAAGTTTCCTGCAAAGGGGAAAGTAACCGCCAAAGCCATTTCGGTAGCCATCATAGCGTCAAAGGCATTACCACCTTTCTGCAGAATCTCCACCCCAATGCGGGAGGCCTCACCTCGTGCAGAGACGACCATGGCATTATCAGTAATGAGACCTGTTTTGGGTATGCGCTCATCCGTAGGCTGACTGCAGGAAAAGATCAATACCTGTAACCCGATCAGCGTAGCTAATCCATTGATTGAAAATTTTTTATTCATCGAGAAGGGTGCTGTTAAAGAGCTTCAGTATTCGTTTGTATTCATCAGTCCAGGAGCTTGGCTCCACAAATCCATGATCCTCCACAGGATAAACAGCCATTTCCCAATTGTCTTTTCCGAGTTCGATCAAGCGCTGAGAAAGCCGGACTACATCCTGAAAATGCACATTCACATCAACCATCCCATGAGCAATTAGTAGATTTCCTTGAAGTCCTTCAGCAAAATAGATAGGGGATGATCTTCTATATGCGATGGGATCGTCTTCGGGATTGTTAAGAATGTTAGAGGTATAACCATGATTGTAATGGGCCCAATCCGTTACCGAGCGAAGGGCTGCTCCGGATTTGAATACATCAGGCTCTGTAAATAAAGCCATTAAAGTAATAAAGCCTCCATAGCTGCCACCGTAAATCCCGATTTTATCAGGATCAACTCCATAGTTATCAATCAGATGTTTAGCTCCATCTGTCTGATCGGATAGGTCCTTTCCTCCCATGTGACGGTAGATGCCCGTTCGCCAATCTCGTCCATACCCAGCAGAAGCACGATAATCAATATCCAAAACCGTGTAGCCTAGATCAGTTAATAAATTGTGAAACATGTATTCTCTGAAATAACTACTCCACCATTTATGTACATTTTGAAGGTAACCGGCACCATGAACAAAGATTACAGCCGCTCCATTTTTCTTTTCAGGATCAGGAGTGTAAATTCTTGCTGGAACATTAGCTCCATCCCTAGCTTCAAATCGGATGATTTCTGGATCTCTCCATGAGTAGGCTTTAAACTCTTCGCTTTGACCCTGAGTCAACTGTACCTCTTGAGCTTTGGCCTTATTATCCTTAAGAAAAAGTTCTGTTGGTCTATTACTGTAGGAGTGAAGAATAGCTAGCTTTTTTTCATCTGGGGACAGGCGAACTTCATTATTTCCAGTCATTGAGGTGAGTCTTTCCATTTTTCCACCCATTAGTGGCATTTTGTAAAAATGTCGCTCTCCTGGATCTACCTCTGAGGTGGTCAAGTACCAGGATTTTTGGTCTTTAGAAATAAAGGGGTCAAAAACCTCGAATTCTCCCTGAGTCAAAGCTGACTTTTCCTTGGTTGCTACATTCACCAAATACAAATGAGAATAGCCACTTTCTTCAGATTGAAAATAGATGTGCTCCGAGTCTGGAAGCCAACCTAAAGTTCCACCTGAAAAGGTCCAGCCAATACCAGGACCAGCGAT
This sequence comes from Algoriphagus faecimaris, assembly GCF_900101705.1. Taxonomy (GTDB): domain Bacteria; phylum Bacteroidota; class Bacteroidia; order Cytophagales; family Cyclobacteriaceae; genus Algoriphagus; species Algoriphagus faecimaris. The sequence goes on from NZ_FNAC01000020.1 coordinate 22,214, forward strand.
CCAAGCCTCATCACGCTGTCGATCCAAGGGGATCAGTTCTCCTGTCAAGAGATCAAGCTCTGCTATCCATCGGTCTTTATTGTCAAAAGATCGCGCTTGAACAATAGCTTTGGAACCATCCGGTGAAAACACTGGACCAAACAAAGCAACCTCTCTATCTTTTTCTTCTAATTCTCGATCAGGGTAATCCGCTAAATAATCTGGTTGATCTTTTAGACCGGGGAGATTTTCAGTGGAAATGAAGTATACGGTATCTCGAGTCAAATCGTAAATACCGATCTCAGTTTTGGTCGGGTTGGTGCCGACTTTGGGTCGGGAATTAAGGTCTTCTGTATATCCTGAAGCAGCAACGTAATCAGGGACTTTAGTGTTTTTATTGCTACTTGAAGAATACAATGAAAAACTGGCAAATCGAGCATCAGGTGATAGCTGAAGATTTGCCGGGTTTTTTCCTCCGGTATAGTAGGTGAAATCATCTGACTCCGATCGAGTGGCTTCTCTATAGGCTTTCCTCAACTCATCTTTTTTCTGCCTTTCATTCACAACTTCTAGCAGCTTTAAATTCTCGGATTCCAAAAAACCTTTTTCGGTTTTTTCAGATTTTTTGTCATTAGGGTTGGAAGGCGCGTTTCCAGTAGAAATCTGGGTGATTCGTTTTACTGCTCCTGTAGCACTTGTGAGTACAAAAATATTTTGCTCACTGACAAAAGAAATAAAGTTTTCGTCTGCTAAAAAATTGGGGTTGCTAAGTCTTGTATGCCATTCTAAAATGACCTTTTTACTTCCTTTTGATAGGTTTTCAAGCCAAATCTCCCGTCCATTTTCTACATAAATACGTTGGTCTTTTGCTTGATTAAAACTGGCCTGACTTCTGCTGAGGCTTTTTTCCTCTGCTAAAGATACTTTCTGGATTAGGGCAGGTTGATCCAGTGTGATTTTGTAAAGGGAATCCGCCGGATTATCGTCTGGGTTGTAATTAAAATAAATGGTATTACTATCCTCACTCCATCTGGCTCCTGAGGGAAAACTTCCCATCCATTTGGGGTCTCGCATGATGGATTCTACAGATAAAGTAGATTGGGCTATTGACTCTACTGACCATAGAAGTAGAATAGCTAGCAGGGGTAAATGGATTCTCATGAAATGGGGTTTAGATGCCAATTAGGCTAGAGCACCAAGAAATTGAGCAAGTTCTGATTCGATAATTTTGATGTCTTTCTGGAGATCCTCATTCAATTCCGCCGAGTTTTCCAAATTGGCTTCGATTTCTTCCAGAATTTTTCGTGTTTTCAAGGCCCCAATATAGCTCATGCTAGGTTTTGCCTTATGGCATCTTTTTTTAATGGTTTTAAAATCATTTTGAGCGTAAAAATCCTTCAATTCCTTCAAGTCATGAATATTGGTATCTAAAATGATTTGAATCATCTCCCGGATCATTTCCGGATCATCGTCACCAAAATACTGGTATATGGCCTGCTCACTGATTATTTGATACATAGTTTTTAGTCGGGTGTTAAAAATTATTCAGCTCCATTCTCTAAAATTAAAAACATTTTTCAAAAACCATTATTTCTATCTAAGAGAATTAAGATTTGAATCAAAATTAGGATGTCTTTGTGGACATAGATTAATTTTGTGAAGCTTTAAAAAAAATCCACATGCAAAAGAACAAAAAACTATTTCTCTTGCTATTTGTCATATTTATGTTGATCATGCTTTGGATCGGTTACGATATCTCTCAGCGGACGACATTCCCGGGCTCAAAGGGAAATTTAAAAGAACGCATCAGTACAGGACAAGATCAATGACAGGAAAAAAAATAGATATAGATCAGCTCGATCTCGAGCGAATGAAGGATAAAACCACTGAAAACCCAGGGATGCTGCCCTATGCTCATCATTCTGGCAGCGCCCTAGTGAAGCCTGAGGACAAGGGGAAAATCACTGGGAGGGCAGTGGCGGCAATGCAGTCGCAAACGGACATGCAAATGTCACAAATCTACGATCAGATGCAGTTGCTTGCTGAGCAGGCAAAAAAAATCAAAGCAAGAGTAGAGGTTTCTGAGCGAATTTATCAAGCATCTATTGGGTTTGAACCCTTGATCAATCATAAATACTTCTTGTATCAAAAGGAAGATGGAAGTGATTTTCTCAGTATGATTGCGCCTGAAGAGTGGGGTAGGAAGAAGGATTTTGCCCACTTTGTGGCTGAAGTAAAGCTTCTGGCAGACCATACTTGGGAAATACTAAGAGAAACTATTTAAGCCTCATGTCGGGAATCTTGATCAATAATCTTTTCTCCAGTCTGAGAGAAGGAGAAATTGCTTTTGAAGAAAATTTTCATCTGGATGTAAATCCAAATTTTTTGGATGAAAAGGGGAGAACCTGGCTCCAAGAAATCTATGAGGATCTCGATGGAATTGGCAAAAATCCGCTGTTGGAAAAACTCAAATTTGATCTTAAAATCAACAGAACATTGCTGATATTTGATTTTGAGTTAAGTTTTAATAGATATAGATTAAAATCTTTTAGATCAGAACTTTATGATGATTTTTCTTTTCCCTTTGTAGAAAGTCACAAGCGACTCTGCCGCACCTATGAAAAGGAGTGTATGAAGGCAGGACTGCAAGCTCGACATTGGCAAGGTCCGACCATTGCCACACAATGTTTTGGAGAGGCAGAGGAGATTGGAGATTTAACAGGAAATGGTTCCCCCGGGTGGAAACTTCGTGCTTTCAATGAAGCGCAAGTGGATCTTCAATCCAGAATTCACGGTTACAAAATTTTTCGGATATCTCCTTACGAAACCATCATGACCTCGGGTGCCCTAAGAAGATTGGATCAAATGCTGATGAGTCCCACCGAGGAACAGCGGAAGGTGGTGCTACGCTGGCTATTAAGAAAGATGGAGATTGAACAGGATACAGAAAAACAAAACCAGCCCTAAATAGGACTGGTTTTTTTGGTTTTTATACTAGCCAATCAAGAAAATAAACCGAATATTTCTCTTTCGATTTTTTCCACGATAAAGGAAAAATCTTCTGATCGCTCAACGAAGTCTAAGTGATTGACATCTACGATGAGTAATTTTCCCTCCTTGTAATTACCAATCCACTCCTCATAGTGAGCATTCAGATTTTTTAAGTAATCTATTCTCATTGTGGTCTCGTAGGTTCTTCCCCGCTTTTCGATTTGTCCTACTAGTTTGGGAATATCAGCCTTGAGGTATATGAGTAAGTCAGGTGCCTTCACATGCTGAATCATAGAATCAAATAGACTTCTATAGTTATAATAATCTCGCTCAGTGAGGAGCTTGCTTTTATAGAGATTGGCTGCAAATATGTAAGCGTCCTCATAGATGGTACGATCCTGAATGGTATTTTCATTATTGTCTTGAATCTTTCGAATCTGATTGTAGCGCGAATTCAGAAAATATACCTGTAGGTGAAAAGCCCATCGCTTCATGTCCTCATAAAAATCCGGCAAATAGGGATTATTATCTACTGCTTCAAATTCGGCCTTCCAACCGTAGTGCTTGGCCAGTTTTTCTGTAAGCGTAGTTTTCCCACTACCGATATTTCCGGATACTGCTAGATGCATGATTATTTGTAAATTAGGCTGTAATTATTTTTTGAATCTCGCTGCTACTTGCGAATCTTTAGATCCCGGAGTATAATGATAGAATCCCTCTCCTGTTTTTACTCCCTTATATCCGGCTTCTACCATATTGACCAATAGAGGACAAGGAGCGTATTTTGGATTACCAAAGCCATCGTGAAGTACTTTCAAAATAGAAAGGCATACATCCAAACCTATAAAATCGGCCAACTGTAAAGGCCCCATCGGATGTGCCATTCCTAGCTTCATCACCGTATCAATTTCTTCGACACCGGCCACGCCTTCATAGAGTGAATAGATTGCCTCATTGATCATCGGCATCAAAATCCGATTGGCGACGAAGCCCGGATAGTCGTTGACTTCCACCGGTACCTTGCCCAGTCCTTTGGATAAATCCATGATTTGCTTGGTGACTTCATCAGAGGTAGCATATCCTCGGATGACTTCTACCAGTTTCATCACGGGTACAGGATTCATAAAGTGCATCCCGATGACTTGAGAAGGTCTATTAGTGACTGCAGCAATTTTTGTTATCGAAATAGAAGAAGTATTAGTAGCGAGAATCGCAGACTTTGGAGCCAAATCATCAATCTGTCTGAAAAGATCAAGCTTTATGGACATGTTTTCTGTAGCAGCTTCTACGATAAGATCTGCGGACTTCACTCCCTCTTCTAATTGTGTAAACGTTTTAATTCTTCCGAGGGTAGCTTCTTTCTGCTCCAAAGTCAAAATTCCTTTTCCTACCTGTCGATCGAGATTTTTACCTATAGTAGCTAAGGCTTTCTGCAAAAATTCCTCCTTGATATCTACTAGGGATACTTGAAATTCATTTTGAGCAAAAACATGGGCAATGCCATTACCCATAGTTCCAGAGCCGATTACTGTTATATGTTTCATTTTAAGTGTTTTAGTATAGAAAAACTGTTTTATTTGGGTCTAATTATCTGAACGAAAGATCTTAGAAGATTCAAAACTACCTTTCCTGACAAGGATTTCCAATTTTAACATCCTGATTCCTGTCATTGTTTGTCTGATTTTTCTCCATAGCTTTTTGGATTTATCCATACCTTTACTTTATGAAAGAATTAGGTTTAGTTAGCAGATTATCCATCAATAGATTTACCGACTTCGGGGCCTACTTGGCCTTGGAGGAGGGCCAAGAAGTGCTTCTTCCTCAGGGCTATCTGTCCGGAGATGAGAAGGAGGGCGATGTGCTTGAGGTTTTTGTCTACACAGATAGTGAAGATCGACCCGTAGCAGTTACCAATCGCCCCGTAGCCCTGCTCGATGAGTGGGCAGTGATGGAGGCTAAGGAAGTCACCTCTTTTGGAGCATTTATGGATTGGGGATTATTGAAAGACCTTTTGGTTCCCAATTCCGAAATGGGCAAACCTATGGAAGTGGGTGGCAGATATTTGGTGCGGGTTTGTCTAGATTACAAAACCAACCGACTTATAGGAAGTAGCAAACACCGGGATTTTATCTATCCTGCGCCCAAAGACTACGAGCCAGGCAATGAAGTCGAAGGTTTGGTCTTTGACAAAACGGACTTGGGGTATAAAGTTTTGCTGGAAGATCGTTACGAAGGATTACTTTATGCGAATGAAGTTTTTGAGCCTTTAGAACTAGGTAGCCAAAGAAAGCTCTACGTCAAGAAGCGAAGGGATGATGGTAAGATAGACTTGCAGCTATTGCCCACAGGAAGGGTCAAATATGAAGAAGGCGCAGAGAAAATCTTGAGTCTATTGAAGGAAAAGGGTTTTTTAAAGCTTCACGATAAGTCTGATCCCGAAGAAATCAAGCAGGTACTTGGAATGAGCAAAAAGCACTTTAAACAATGCATTGGTCAATTGTATAAGGCAAGAGAGATTAATCTGGTGGATGAGGGGATTGTTCTGGCCAAGTAAAATGTCAGAGGTAAAAAAAGATAGCGGCATGGATCTGTTGCGATTTAAGCAAGAAAGTACTTCGGATTTTCCAGCCAATAAAAAACTAAAAGACCGACTCCGACGGGTCAAACCAAAAAAGCTCGATGAAGACTTTGCCCAACTTCATGAAGATGTATTTGATGAGTTGGATTGCTTGGATTGTGCGAATTGCTGCAAAACTACCAGTCCCATATTTTTGCAGACTGATATAGATCGGCTGGCTAAAGTGTTCCGGATGAAATCCTCGGAATTTTTAGATGAATATTTGCATCGAGATGAGGAGGGGGATTTTGTTTTGAATAGTTCGCCTTGTCCTTTTTTGGGAACAGACAACAAATGTCTAGTCTATGAAGATAGACCCAAGGCCTGTCGGGAGTATCCTCATACCAATCGAAAAAATATTCATGGAATTTTGGCTCTAAGCTTGAAAAATACCCTCGTTTGTCCTGCCGTTCACAAAATTTTCCAGCAGATTGGGAAAGATTATAGGAAGTAAAACATTTTTTTGGCTTTTTTGAATATCAAACCTATCAATGATATGACTGAACAAATGGAGACGCACTTTTTAGGCGTAGACGTGGGAGGCACCCACTTAAAAATCGGACTCGTAGATAAAAACGGGACAATAATAGATTTTGAAAAGGAAGATACCACCCCGTTTAGGGATCATCCTGAAGGTTTTGGTGTGGCTTTTATTGCAGGTTTGGAAAAATATTTTCAAAAATATCCCCATGTGGAAAAGGTGGGTATTGGTCTTCCCGGTCTGATTAGCAAGGATAGGACCACGCCATTGGAGATACCTGCGATTCCAAGTCTTAATAATTTCAAACTCAAAGAAGGACTAGAAAAAAAATATCCAGGAAAAGAATTCTTTTTGGAAAATGACGCCGCTGCTGCTGCTATAGGAGAGTTTTATTTTGGTAAAGAGGATGCGGCAGATAATTTCCTATTCATTACTATGGGTACAGGCATCGGAAGTGCCTTGGTACTGGATGGACAAATTTTCAAGGGCTCCCGTGGCAATGCCATGGAAATGGGACATATGCTTTCCAAAGGAAATGCCCGTTTAGAGACCTTGGTAGGACGCAGAGGTATTTTGGATATTATGGAGCGAATGATTGCTGCATACCCTGAAAAAGCAGGTCGCTTAAAAGAAACCGAACTAGGGATGCATCTCTTGGTTGCCACTGCGAGAGAAGGCAATGAAGTAGCCTTGATGGTATTTGAAGAAGTAGGTGTGATCTTGGGCTCAGCTATCGTCTCTACAGTAAGAATCCTCGATGTGACAGAAGTTCACTTTGGAGGAGGGATTTCGGCTGGGCTAGAGTTTATGATGCCAGCCTTGGAGCGAACTATCAGACAATATCTCACCAACTATTATAACAAAGACCTCAAACTCAAAAAAGCAACTTTAGAAAACAACGCAGGTACCCTTGGCGCTGCGGCTCTCTGTTTTATGGGTTCAGGGTTGTAATCGTTACCTCAGAAACTTTACTGATCGCATTCATTCGAAAAAGAACTCTTAGGGGTTCTTTTTCTAGTTGTACTCCATCACAATTATCACTTGGCTCGAGGTAGTAAAAGAAAAAGCTCTGGCTTTTGTCAACCAACTCCACTCGGTCAGGGCGACCAAAAGTCTTGATCAAGGCCTGATTATCAGCTCCCAAAAAGCTGTTTTTGATCCGCTGAAGTTCATCCAGGTCCTCCATTCTTAGACTTTTACATCCATAGCGGTCACTTTTCCAATTTTCTATATTCATCGATCCTGTATCCAATTTGGAAGAGCAACTGCCTAGGAAAACGAGCAAAATCAGAATTAAGAGAGGTGTAATTTTCATAAAATATGTAATTCAGCGCCGCAAAGGTACGGAAGTCGATTGATATGCGTGTATTTGAAATGAAATGCTTCCAAGCTATTTAAAAAGCTTCAAGAGCATTAAATTTGGTTAAGGTGATTGATTAAATTTCAGAGACCGGATTCTTGTTTTGAATTATGGGTACTTACTTGGCTTTGTTAATACTTGACTATCATTCGCTTAATTTTTGTGACAAATAATGTCTGAATACCAAACTCAAAATTGGGACCGCTGTTTGCTCAAATCCTTTATATTAGCGCATTCAATCGCGCCGTTGCTATGTATTACAGATTTGGAAAGACCTTCTATTATTTCAGTATTCTGATTTTCCTGTTTCTTTTGCTTTATTTCTACTCAGCGATGAGTGATCAAGTACTTTACAGCTTATCCGAAAGCGCAAATGGGGGAGAGAAAATAGGGAAAGATCTATTGTTTTATGGGTTGATAGGCGTATTTATGGTTTTGAATGCGATAGCCATTTTTCCAGCTAAAGCGCTGGAAACCAAATCACATCAAAAAATGCATCGAATTTTTCCTATCGGAGATCCGTATAGGGACTACATTCTGACCTGGTTTTATTCTTTTGGAGGGGTTCTAAACGTGAGTTTAGGTATTATGGCATTTTATTTTCACGCTATCAATAATCAGGAAGGCATTTCGGCTAGCTCCTTCAGCGTATTCTTTTATTTAATCCCTATTTTATTGGTCGTTTGGATCGTGGGATTATTTGTGCTTTTTGTGGGAAAAGCAAAGCAATTGAAATCTGGAGTTTGAGATAAAAGACTATGGCAGAAACAGTAAAATATACCGAAGACAGTATCAAATCGCTTGATTGGAGAGAACATATCCGTTTGAGACCGGGGATGTATATCGGGAAGTTGGGTGATGGTAGTGCTCAAGATGACGGGATTTATGTCTTGGTCAAGGAGGTTTTGGATAACTCAATCGATGAGCACATGATGGGTTATGGCCGCACCATTGACGTTAAAATATCTGAGCATAAAGTGGAGATCAGAGATTACGGTCGGGGAATACCTTTGGGAAAAGTCATCGACTGTGTCTCTAAAATTAATACGGGTGGTAAATACGATTCGGGAGCCTTTCAAAAATCAGTAGGCCTCAATGGAGTCGGTACCAAAGCAGTCAACGCACTTTCTGACTATTTCAAGGTACAGTCTTATCGGGATGGTGAAACCAAAGTGGCTGAATTCGAAAAGGGCATTCTGCTTGAGGATAGAAAAATAGAGAAAAGCTCAGATCGAAATGGGACAAAGGTGATTTTTACTCCCGATGCCGGCATTTTTAAAAACTATCACTTTATCCCCGAATACCTTGAAAATCAAATTTGGAATTATGCCTATTTGAATGCAGGCTTGACGATCAATTTTAATGGCAAGAAGTTTTTCTCGGATCGCGGTTTGTATGATTTACTTTCTAATAAGGTAGATGAAGATAGCGCTCGCTATCCTATCATTCATATGAAAGGGAATGATATTGAAGTAGCGATTACGCATTCCAATCAATACGGTGAGGAATATTACTCCTTTGTCAATGGACAATATACCACTCAAGGAGGTACGCACTTGGCAGCTTTCCGAGAGGCCATTGTCAAAACGGTCAGGGAGTTTTACAAAAAAGATTATGACGCAGCCGACATTCGTCAGAGTGTCGTCGCAGCTATTGCTGTGCGGGTACAAGAGCCTGTGTTTGAATCTCAAACCAAGACTAAACTAGGTTCACAATCAGTAGGGCCGGAGGGTCCTACGCTACGAACTTTTGTCAATGACTTCATCAAAACAGAGCTGGATAATTATCTACATAAAAATCCAGCTGTGGCAGATGCCTTGCTCAAAAGGATACTGCAATCCGAGCGGGAACGTAAGGAAATCTCTGGTATCAAAAAATTAGCGAACGAAAGGGCAAAAAAGGCCAATCTCCATAATAAGAAACTGAGAGACTGTCGGGTACATTACGATGATCCCAAAGCCAATGAAGACCTAAAGAACAACACCATGCTCTTTCTTACCGAGGGAGACTCAGCCTCGGGTTCCATTACCAAATCGAGAAATGTGCAGACTCAGGCGGTATTTTCGCTAAGAGGAAAGCCTTTGAATTGTTTTGGGATGACCAAAAAGGTGGTGTATGAAAATGAGGAATTTAATCTATTGCAGCATGCGCTTAATATTGAAGATGGGATCGAGAATTTGCGGTACCGAAAGATTGTGATCGCTACAGATGCTGATGTAGATGGGATGCATATTCGCTTGCTGATCATGACTTATTTCTTACAGTTTTTCCCGGATTTGGTAAAAAATGGTCATTTATTTATTCTGGATACTCCGCTCTTCCGAGTCAGAAATAAGAAAGAAACTATCTACTGCTACTCAGACGAGGAACGTCAGCGTGCGATTCACAAACTAGGGAATAAGCCTGAGATTACGCGTTTCAAAGGTTTGGGTGAGATTTCACCCGAAGAGTTTGGAACCTTCATCGGTGAAGATATCCGTTTGGAGCCTATCATTCTCAATAAAGAGACTAAGATCGTGGATTTATTGACTTTCTATATGGGTAAAAACACTCCTGATCGTCAAAATTTCATCATTCAAAATCTAAAAATTGAAAAAGATTTGGCTTTGGATGATCCTAAAAAAGAAGAAGAAGAGGCCGCTTGAATCTAAATTATGCTATCATTCATTGTAAAAAAAATACAATAAATGTTTAAATTGTAAAAAATATACAATAAATTACAATTCAGATCAAGACAAAAAGTATGCTGAATTGGATTTTGATGGGGGATATAATAGACAGCAGGAAGGAGAATGCTGTTCTGCTCCAGCAGGAGTTTGCAAAATTGATTGATCAGATCAACCAGGATTTTGCTGATGATTTGCTTTCTCCCTTGACCATTACCTTGGGAGATGAGTTTCAGTGCGTTGTCAAAAACCTGAAGGCATTAGTCGAAATTCTGATTAAACTTGAAGAGCAAAAGTGGAGTCTAAACTGTCCCGTTAATCTAAGATACAGTCTGGGTTATGGCGAGATTTCCACTCCTATCAATTCGGAAATTGCCTATGGAATGATCGGGAGTGGGCTTATGAAGGTGAGAGAATCGCTGACGGAATTAAAAGAAGAAGAAGATCGAGTGGTCATAATTGGCGAAGTACTTAGACGAGAAGAATTGAAGCTAGCTTTAGATCTTTTCCTAGAATTGCAACAAAGTTGGAAATGGAAAGACCGAGCCATTATTTCGGGTTATTTCCTTACCAAGGATTACAAGCAGGTTGCCAAAACTATGGAAAAAGATGTTTCTTTGATTTGGAGAAGGTTCAAATCTTTGGCATTCAAGTCCTATCAAAAACGGAAAAGATTGGTCAAATTAATCAGTGAGGATGTTTCTTAATTTTAGTGGTATCATATTGTCTCTGAGATTTTGGCTTATTTTATTTTTCGAGGAGTCAGAAAATTCTATTTGGGAAGTAATGGATCAAATCGCCCTATGTGGAATGGAATCATCGAGCGTCTCTTTTTATTGAGCGGGATTTATCATGGATTAGTATTATTCGGGGCTTTGAAAATAGGAACAAAAATAAAAACTGAAGAAAATAAAATATCAAACGATTACTTTCTAATCGGTAATATGATTTCAGTCGGGATTGTCCTTTTGGTGGTCAATCTGTATCAAAAGTGGATTTAATTAAATGAGCGAAGAACTAAACAAACCTGAAGATTCGGATCAAAGTCTACATGATTCTGTGCCGGTAACTGGCATGTACAAGGACTGGTTTCTGGACTATGCTTCTTATGTGATTTTGGAGCGGGCTGTTCCTGCTATTGAAGATGGTCTGAAGCCTGTTCAGCGACGTATTCTTCATGCCATGAAAGAGATGGATGACGGTCGCTTCAATAAGGTCGCCAATATCATCGGGCAATCCATGCAATATCACCCGCATGGAGATCAGTCCATCGGAGATGCCATAGTCAATCTGGGTCAAAAAGAACTCTTGATCGAAACCCAAGGAAACTGGGGAGATGTCCGAACAGGAGACTCCGCAGCTGCTGCAAGATACATTGAAGCTCGACTCTCCAAATTTGCGCTGGAAGTAGTCTTCAATCCTCAAACAACCAACTGGCAATTGTCCTATGACGGAAGGAAGAGGGAGCCGGTCACCCTGCCAGTCAAATTTCCACTGCTACTTGCTCAAGGGGTAGAAGGGATTGCTGTGGGGCTTTCCACCAAAATTCTTCCTCATAATTTTATCGAGCTCATCGAGGGATCGATAGAAATCTTAAAAGGAAATAAAACTAATGTCCTTCCTGATTTTATGTTGGGAGGTTTGGCGGATTTCAGTGAGTACAATGAAGGGCTCAGAGGAGGAAAGGTAAAGGTTAGAGCTCGAATTGAAGAGCAGGACTCCAAAGTGTTAATTATCAAAGAAATACCTTACGGGATTACAACCGATTCATTGATAGATTCGATTTTGAAAGCCAATGATAAAGGCAAAATCAAAATCAAAAAAGTAGTCGATAATACGGCTAAGGATGTGGAGATTCAAATCCATCTTGCTCCCGGAGTTTCTCCGGATGTGACCATAGATGCTTTGTATGCATTTACGGATTGTGAAATTTCTATCTCGCCAAATGCTTGTGTAATTATTGAAGATAAGCCGGTATTCCTGACGGTTAATCAGATTCTGGAATACAACACCAAGCAAACTAAAAATTTGCTGAAGCAGGAGTTGGAGATTCGAAAAGCAGAATTGATGGAGAAGTTACTCTTCTCTTCTCTAGAAAAGATCTTCATCGAAAATAAAATCTATCGTGATATAGAAGAATGCACCACTTGGGAGGGTGTATTGCAAGCTATAGACGCAGGATTGGAGCCTTATAAGCCTGACTTTTATCGTGAAATCACCCAAGATGATCTGGTCCGTCTGACTGAAATTAAGATCAAGCGAATTTCTAAGTTTGACACGTTCAAGGCAGATGAATTGATGCGCCGGCTTCAGGAAGAGCTGAAAGAGGTTAATTATAATCTGAAGCACCTTACAGAATATTCGATCAATTACTACACAAACCTTCTGGAAAAGTACGGAAAGGGTAAAGAGCGGAAAACAGAAATCCGCGCTTTCGATACCATTCAAGCGAGTGTAGTGGCAGCAAATAATGCCAAGCTATATGTCAATCGAACCGATGGGTTTGTGGGAATGAGCTTGAAAAAAGATGAGTTTGTTTGTGATTGCTCCGATTTGGATGATATCATCGTCATCCGAAAGGATGGTAAAATGATGGTGTCAAGGATTCAAGAGAAGAATTTTATGGGTAAGGATATCCTCCATGTTGGCATTTATCGCAAATCAGATGATCGCCTGACCTTCAATCTGATTTATTTAGATGGAACATCAGGTCGGGCGATGGTCAAGCGCTTTCAGCCCGGTGGAGTGACTAGGGACAAGGAATATGACTTGACCAAAGGAACTAAAGGCTCTAAAGCCCTTTATTTATCAGCCAACCCGAATGGAGAGGCAGAGATTATTACCGTTTACCTGACTCAAGGTGCCAAAGCAAGAGTGAAGGTATTTGATTTTGATTTTGCGACAATAGAAATCAAAGGGAGAGGAGCAGGAGGAAATATCCTGACCAAGTATCCTGTTCGTAAAATTCAGCTGAAAATGGAAGGCGTTTCCACCTTGGGTGGTTTGGATATTTATTTTGATCCAATTGTAGGAAGACTAAATACTGATCAAAGGGGTAAGTTGATCGGAAATTTCTTAGGAGAAGATAAGATCTTGGTTTGCTATAAATCTGGAGATTATGAACTTACCAATTTTGAATTGACGAATAGGTACGAACCGACAGAGGTACTTCTGATTGAAAAATTTGATCCGGAGAAGGTAGTTTCTGCAGTTTACTATGATGGTGGAAGTAAGACTTTTTATGTGAAGCGTTTTCTAGTGGAAACGACGACCATGAATAAAAAATTTAATTTCATCTCCGATCATCGCTCTTCCTATCTCAAAGTGGTCTCCACAGATAAACAACCACAGGTTTCTGTTCAAATTCAAAAAGGAAAGGAAATCGAAACAGTGGATTATGACCTGGATATGCTGATTGATGTGAAAGGCTGGAAAGCAATAGGAAATAAACTGAGCACCAACACGGTAAAGGATTTATCTCTTATTGAACCTAAGTCAAAAGCTAAATCTACTGAAACTGAAGCCAAATCAGACAAAAGTGATGATGACTTGGAGGTGGGGAGCACCATTGATTTAAGCCCCAATAAAGACGATGAAGAACAGTTAGGATTATTCTAAAACTTCTGAATCAAAATCATGTCCTCCAATCAAAAGGAAATTGAATTAGGTCTGCTGCAGTACTTCAGGCAATACATCACTCCGCATAAAAAGCAATTGATGGAGCAAGTGCTTAATCAGCGGACCCGATTCTTCACTGTAGTTTTGGAAGATATTTATAAGCCTCATAATGCAAGTGCCGTTTTACGAACCTGTGATTGTTTTGGGATTCAGGATGTGCATATCATAGAGAAAACCACCCAATACAAAGTCAATCCTTACGTCACTCGCGGCGCCTCTGATTGGGTGACAATTCATAAGTATTTTGAACCGGAAGGCTCTGCTGTCCGCAGTTGCTTTGATAATCTTAGACAAAATGGATATAAGGTATTCGCAACTAGTCCTTCACAAGATTCCATTTCTATACATGACCTACCGGCTGATGAGAAAATAGCTTTGGTCTTTGGAAACGAACATGAGGGGGTCAGCGAGGAGGTAAAGTCTAAAGCAGTCGGATTGGTTCACATTCCTATGCTTGGGTTCACCGAAAGCTTTAACATTTCTGTATCAGCTTCTATATTTTTATTTAACTTGGTTAATAAAGTCAAGCCAAGTCAGCATACTAATTTTTATTTGACGGAGGAGGAAAAGCATGAATTGAGATTGATTTGGTACAGGCAGATTGTCAAACATGCTGAAATCCACGAAAAAAAATTCAGAGAGACGATACAGTCCTAGTTAGAAGGTTTAAAAAGTGAGTTGAAACGATCCGAAAAACTTTCTCCGGATGCCTTACGCTTTGCTTTCGCTTTTTGTCTTTGTTTTCTTTTTTGTTCTTTGCTTTTGGTAATTACCATACGAGCCGTAAATCCTGCTTGGCCTCTAAAAAACTCCGACCTGCCTGTCAAATTCACATTGGGCTTGTAATCGAAGGATACCACGGTTTTGAGCACTGTAAACTCCAGCCCCAGAATAAAATCCACTCCCACAGTGGAGTTTCCATAAGTATGGACAATGGTTTTGTTCTGTTCATTTTTCAAAAAACTTTCCTCACTTCCCAGAGAAAGTCCGGTTCCATAGTAGTAGTTTAACCTTTTAGATAAGATGGGGCGATGCTGCTCTATGAGAAGGTGAGCGGTCGTATTTCTGGCAAAATCAGACTGCAGTATTCCCTCGAGTGTAATATTTTTTTGGATTCTGTGCTGATAACTTAATCCCACGGTCCTATTTAGATTACTGTTTCCCAGCCTCAAGCCCAAAGCATTTCCGTAGTGCTGAGCAAAAGTGCTGGATGAGATAAAAATAGATAACAGGATGGGGATCAGTTTTTTCATAAATTAGTTATTGAAAAACCTCCTGTTTCAATAACTATTCCAATTCCATCGTTTTGAGTATAAACCAAAAAAAAGCGAATACCCAATTGTACTCGCTTTTCAATCAGAACCCAAAGAATTTAGGATTCTGAAATTACAATTTTTTCGATTTTATCGCCGGGACGGATTTGATCGATGACCTCTAATCCCTCTACTACTTTACCAAAGGCTGTATGTTTTCGATCTAGGTGTTGTGTATTCTCTCTGTTGTGACAGATGAAAAACTGGGATCCTCCTGTATTTCGGCCGGCATGTGCCATGGAAAGTACCCCTTTTTCATGGTATTGATTTTCTCCTGTAAGTTCACAATCAATTTTATAACCTGGTCCTCCAGTGCCATCACCTTTAGGACATCCACCTTGAATCACAAAATTTGGGATTACTCTATGAAAAGTAAGACCATCGTAAAACCCTTTTTCAGAAAGATCTACAAAGTTTTTCACGGTATTAGGAGTGTCTTTTTCAAAAAACTCCACCTTCATGGTTCCTTTTTCGGTGATGATTTCAGCAGTTTTCATATTCTATTTATTTCAGATTTAATTCAAAAGAAGACAAAAATAACCGATGAATTGGATTTAAAGTAGATTAAGTCCGTTTTCCTCTCTTGTTTTTTTAATACAATCCTTTATAGAATCTTATTTGATCAGAAATTCTTCAAAATTTCATTTTGATTGTATCATTTCTATGTAAATTTCTACTCGTTTGAGTACAAAAAAAGCCTACTCAAGTCGAGTAGGCTTTAGGTTACATTTGGGTTAGTATTTTCAAGGAGTAGGGGCTCCCTCTAAAATGGCTTCAGAAGCAAAATCTTCAAACTGTTTGAAGTTTTGAATAAAAGAGGAAGCAAGTGCAGAAGCCTGATTATCATAGTCCTCTGTTTTCTCCCAAGTTGTTCTTGGATTTAAGACTTCTGCAGGCACATCAGGGCAAGTCTGTGGAACTTGAAATCCAAAGAATCGATGGGTCTTATAATCCACTTTATCCAATTGTCCTTCAAGTGCGGCGGTAATCATCGCTCGCGTGTAGGCCAACTTCATTCTTGAACCTACACCATAAGGACCTCCTGTCCAGCCGGTATTGATCAGCCAAACATTGGTATCATTTTTTTCCATTGCTTCACCAAATAGAGTGGCGTAGGCCGTCGGATGAAGTGGTAGAAATGCAGCTCCAAAGCAGGCTGAGAAGGTTAATTTAGGTTCTGTCACTCCCATTTCAGTACCGGCTACTTTAGCTGTATAACCAGAAATAAAATGGTACATGGCTTGCCCTTTGTTTAGACGTGAAATCGGAGGGATGACTCCAAATGCATCCGCTGTTAAGAAGAAAATGTTTTTAGGGATTCCTGCCATGGATTTTTCCAGGGCGTTGGGAATAAAATGAATAGGGTAGGCGGTCCTTGTGTTTTCAGTCACGGATTTATTGGCAAAATCTACCTCTCTGCTGCCTTCCTTAAATCGGGTATTTTCTACGATAGCACCAAACTTAATCGCGTCCCAGATTTCAGGTTCTTTGTTTCTGCTGAGGTCAATCACCTTTGCATAGCAACCTCCTTCGAAATTAAACACTCCTTTTTCTGTCCAGCCGTGCTCATCGTCTCCGATCAAAGACCTCTTTGGATCGGCTGATAGCGTGGTTTTTCCGGTTCCAGAAAGCCCAAAAAAGATGGCCGTGTCGCCTTTCTTTCCAACGTTGGCAGAGCAGTGCATGGAAAGAATATTTTTTTCGTGGGGAAGGATGAAATTAAGTACTGAGAAAATACCTTTTTTCATTTCACCTGCGTATCCTGTCCCTCCAATTAGAATCATGCGTTTGCTCAGATTGATAATCGCAAAATTCGGATTCTTAGTACCATCTACAGCAGGGTCAGCTTCAAATCCAGGAGCACATATTATGGTAAAGTCTTGCTGGAAATTGGCTAGTTCATCTTCGTCCGGACGAAGGAACATGTTGTTACAAAAAAGATTGTGCCAGGCCCAAGTATTGATGACTCTGATATTTAAACGATGCTCGGGATCTGCACCGGCAAAGGCATCCCGAACAAATAGGTCTTTTTCTGAAAGAAAGACCTTCATCTTCTCCAAAAGCTGATCAAACTTTTCCTCTTCAAAAGGAATATTGATATCTCCCCACCACACCGCATCAGTGGTTTTGGCATCCTTGACGATGTAGCGATCTTTGGGTGATCTACCGGTAAACTTACCGGTATCAGCCATCAAAGCGCCAGAAGAAGTGAGGGCGCCTTCTTTTCTATCCAGAGAATGCTCTATTAATTCAGCTGGACTGAGATTAAAATGGACTTTACCACTTGTTTTTAGCGATAAAAAGTCCAAAGGAGAGGTCTGGGTTTCCAGAGCTAGATCCTGCATAAAATATTGGGTTTACAAACTGAAAATTGTCTCCCCAAAATTAGGTATTTGGATTGAAATCAAAATAAAAAAACGCTAAAATTTGCGCGCTCAATCGATTTCGAAGAAAAAACCATTGATTATTTGGTTCCTCCAAATTTCTTTTGTGTTTTACCTTCTTTGGCAGAAAAAAAGTCCTGTTTTCTTATAAAATAAATCTACCCAAGAGTTCAAATTCTCTTGGAAACAAATCACAAATTCTTTTATCATTGTAAAATTTATAAATCTTAATTCTACACATCTTTGGAAACTCCTAATAATCCCGAATTTGAAGGGCCTGTGATTTTTGGCCACCCAAAAGGTCTTATGACCCTGTTTTTCACAGAAATGTGGGAACGATTCAGTTATTATGGTATGCGAGCTTTGCTCATATTATTTATGACGGCAGCGATTACAGAAGGAGGATTGGGCTTTGATGATAAGACTTCTGGAGCCATTTATGGTCTTTATACCATGGGGGTTTACCTACTCGCACTTCCTGGAGGATGGCTTGCGGATAGATTATTTGGATTGAAAAAATCCGTTTGGTATGGAGGGATAATCATTGCCTTGGGTCATTTTACCATGGCACTTCCTGGGATTTTCAGCAGTGGCAACTATGCCGATAAGACCGGTCTTACTGCACTTGATACCAATTCGTTTTTTCTAGGTTTGATTTTGATCGTTTTGGGTACGGGTTTGCTTAAGCCAAATATCAGCTCAATCGTCGGGCAACTCTATCCAGAGGGTAGTTCCAAGCGCGATGCTGGTTTTTCGATTTTCTATATGGGAATCAATTTGGGCGCATTAATCGCGCCGATTGCTTGTAGCACTCTGGCAGAATATGACTGGCATTTGGGCTTCGGCTTGGCAGGCTTGGGAATGGTACTAGGCTTGATACAATATAAACTAACAGGTAGCTCTCTCGAGGGCTATGGTGATGCTCCTGTGGTATTGGAAGAAACCGAACGAGTCAAACAAAACAAGCTACGCTCTATGGTCACTTGGATAGGTATAGGCGCTGCTGTGATGGTAGGGGTCTTATTTACAGGAATTATTCCTATCAATGTATCTGCAATAGCAGGTGCTTCAGGATCAGTGATTGCCTTGGTGGCTTTTGGCTATTTAGGTTATGTGATTGTTTTTGGGGGCTTGAGTACCTCTGATAGAAATAAAGTAGGAGTGATTGCCATTTTGTTTCTTTTCTCGGCTATGTTTTGGTCTGGTTTTGAACAGGCGGGCTCTACTTTAAACCTATTTGCAGAGCGTTTTACAGATAAGAGGGTATTGGGTTTCGAAATACCGACGGGATATTTTCAGTCCATTAACTCAATGTTTATTATCATTTTTGCACCGATATTTGGAGGCATGTGGGTATGGCTTGGGCGGAAAAATTTGGAGCCAAGTTCTCCTTTGAAGTTTACCTTCGGACTTTTGCTTTTAGGCTTAGGTTTTTTTGTGATGTATTTCGCAGCAAAAATTGCAGCCTCAGGTGATTTAGCAGCTCCTACTTGGCTTTTGATGACTTATATGCTTCATACCTTTGGTGAGCTTAGCTTGTCACCGGTGGGCCTTTCTTTGGTAACCAAACTTGCACCAAAGGGATATGCCGGTCAGATGATGGGGATATGGTTCCTTTCCGTTTCTTTAGGAAATCTCTTTGCAGGTTTGATTGCAGGGGAAGCCAGTGGGGGCACAGATGAAGCACTTGCCCGAATGCCTGATCAATACATGCTGATTGTTTATACTGTGATCGGTTCTGCGCTTGTACTCTTCCTGCTTAAGCCTGTGATCAAAAGGATGATGGGGAATGTGCATTAAAAATTGATAAAAGGAAAAGGCTAGTTCGAACTAGCCTTTTCCTTTTATGTGATTTTCTTTTCTAAAATAAGCTGGTTTGAACAGTTGCCGGTCTAGTAGCTTGTATGGTTCCTTTCAGCATGTCTTTGATGAGTTTAATAAAACCAGGCCTCCAGTTCTCAGGGCTGATCTTAGTTTCTTTTGCCTCATATTCTACAGGACCTCTCATTTTGTCATAACCTACCATCAAGCTCCAAATCGTATAAAAGGTGATTTCGGGCTGTAGTTCTGGCCGGATACTCCCGTCTTTGATTCCAATACTGACGATCATTACACCGATTTTGGCAGGATCATGCTGTACCTCTAGAAGTTTTTGAAAATGTACACTTTCCAAAATAAGGGGATCTATGCTTTCTCGCTCTGTTTCGGAATTGTATTTTTTCATCAGATCCAAAAAATTAATAATGGAGTCGTACAAGGCTTGATGATTCTTTGCGAAATCAATTATCCGGTCCACTAAGTCCACAACCATTTCGAGACCAGGACGATTTTTGTTCCGATAGACTTCTTTAAATTCATCCTTAAAAAGCTCAAAAGCCTTTTTGGTCATAGCCATATATAGGTCTTCCTTATTTTTGTAATAAAAGTAGGTTAGTCCTTTACTTATTTTAGCTGTTTTGGCAATGTCTTCCATCCGTGTGGAATGGTAGCCCTTGCTTGTAAAAGTGGCAATTGCCGCATCTAGTATTAGCTTCTCTTTATTTTTATCTTTTGCCATGTTTTGTTTTCATCCTTACTTCCAAATATATTAAACTTGGTTCAAAAAATAATTTTAACCTGTATTCAAAAACTGAGATACAAGTATCAAAAAAGGCTCTGAAGTAAACTTGAGAGCCTTTTTTATCTGCTTTTCAGTCTTTTAAATTACCTCAACGATAAAATAATTTTTTTTGCCCTTTTGGACCAGTAGGTATTTATCCTGAAGCAAATGACGAGTAGGAGCTGCCGCAAAATCAATCAATTTTTCCTTATTGATACTGACACCACCACCTTGGATCATTTTCCTCGCTTCGCCTTTGGAAGAGAAAATGACGCCCTGAGTCAAATCACCAAATAGATCGAGCACAGTCTCCAGGTTATCATATTCGGTTTTTGGTATTTTTACTTGGGGAACACCCTCAAAGACTTGGAGGAAAGTTCGCTCATCCAAAGAAGCTAAATCTTCTGTAGAGGATTTGCCAAATAAAATCTCAGAAGCTTTCACAGCCATCTCATAGTCAGATTGGCTGTGTACCATGATGGTGACTTGCTTGGCAATTTCCTTCTGTAGGATTCTTAGATGCGGAGCGGCCTGATGCTCTTTTTCTAAGTTTTCAATCGTATCCTGATCCAGAATCGTGAAAATCCGGATGTATTTAGAAGCATCCTCATCAGATACATTAAGCCAAAACTGGTAGAAGGCATATGGGGAGGTTTTTTCAGGGTCTAGCCAAACCGATCCTCCTTCCGTCTTTCCAAATTTAGTCCCATCTGCTTTGGTAATTAGAGGAACGGTCAGTGCATAAGCGCTACCACCGCCCATTCTACGGATCAGTTCAGTACCTGTCACAATATTACCCCATTGATCAGATCCTCCCAGCTGAATGCTGCAGTTTTGATTTTTCCAAAGATGGTAAAAGTCATAACCCTGAATCAATTGATAGGAAAATTCAGTAAAGGAAAGTCCGTTTCCATCTTCTAGCCTTCTCTTGACACTGTCTTTGGCCATCATGTAGTTGACCGTAATGTGTTTTCCGACATCTCGGATAAACTCCAAAAATGAAAACTGAGACATCCAGTCGTAGTTGTTCACGAGCTCTGCTCGGTTTTGGGTGCCCCCGGAGAAATCAAGGAATTTAGAGAGTTGTTTTTGGATGGAAGCCACATTATGATCCAATGTTGCTTTATCCAAAAGATTTCGTTCAGCAGATTTAAAGGAAGGATCTCCAATCATCCCTGTGGCTCCTCCAACCAATGCAAAGGGTTTGTGTCCTGCTCTTTGGAAGTGTAGGAGTGTCATTACCCCAACCAAATGACCAATATGTAAAGAGTCAGCTGTAGGGTCAAAACCAAGATAAGCAGAAGCCATCCCTTTTTCCAGGTGTTCACTTAGTTCGGGGGTCATATCTTGGAGCATTCCTCTCCAGCGTAGTTCTTCTATAAATGAATTCATGTTTTCTATCAAATTGAAGCCGCAAATATAGCCTTGTCTGACAAAGGAAGGAAGGAATACTTATAGGGATTAGTAGGAAATGACCATTTACAAGGAGAAAATCCTAAATCGAACAATTTGAAAAAAGGATGAGCAGAATTTTATGTACTTTCCGACTTCAAAAATATGATTCAATGAAGAAGATTTCTACTATTATAGGGATGCTGCTCATGAATGGAGTAGCAGCATACGCTCAGGAAGCACCTAAGTGGATGCGTTATCCAGCGATTTCACCCGATGGGAATACGATTGCTTTCACCTACAAAGGAGATTTGTACTCAGTACCAAGTGATGGAGGAGAGGCCAAGCAACTCACCTTTCATGAGGCACATGATTTTAAAGCAGTATGGAGTAAAGATGGGGAAAAGTTAGCCTTTGCTTCGGATCGGTATGGCAACTTTGATATTTTCCTCATGGACGCTACGGGCGGTCCTGCAGAACGATTGACTTTTCACTCTAACGATGAGCTTCCTTTTGACTTTTCAGCGGATGGGAGTTCGGTCATCTTTGGGGCAACCCGAATGGACATTGCCAGCCACCGGCAATATCCTACCGGTTCCCAGCCCGAACTCTACCAGGTTCCGGTCACCGGAGGAAGGGTAGATCAAATCTGGACTATTCCTGCGGAATACGTTCAGTCCAATCAGGATGGTACCAAAATGATCTATCATGATAAGAAAGGTGGGGAAAATGAATGGAGAAAACATCATCAATCCGGTATCGCTCGAGATATTTGGATTTTTGATAAGGAAAGTAATTCTCATCAAATGCTCACGACTTTTTATGGAGAAGACAGGAATCCGGTCTTTTCACCCGATGAATCTGAAATCTATTATTTGAGCGAGGCCAATGGCAATTTTAATGTTTTTTCCATGGCCTTGAATAATCCCTCTGAGATAGAAGCCTTGACTAGTCTTGAAAATTTTCCGGTGAGATTTCTAAGCATTTCAGCAGATGGGAAAATGGCATTCAGCTACGATGGAGAGCTGTATACGCTGATCAAAGGAGGTACTCCGCAGAAAGTGGCCGTCACTCTTCGTACGCAAGCCATTAGCAATTCTGACAATTTTATTTCGATTAACGGTGGAGTGAGAGAAATGAGTATTTCGCCCGACGGCAAAGAAATTGCATTCATAGCGAGAGGCGAGGTATTTGTGACTTCTGTCGATGGATCACTGACAAAAAGGATCACCAACACCCCAGAGCAGGAGCGATTTGTGGAATTTGCCCCAGATGGTAAGTCAATAATCTATGCCAGTGAACGGGAAGGGCATTGGCAGATCTTCAAAGCATCAAAATCAAGAAGTGAAGAGCCTTTCTTTTTTGCTTCTACTTTGATTCAAGAAGAAGAAATGTTTGCTTTTGAAGGAGACGCTTACCTTCCAAAACTTTCACCAGACGGTAAAAAATTAGCCTATGTAGAAGATCGCCGCACGCTGAAGGTAATGGATTTGGAGAATAAAAGTTCAGTTACTTTGATGACTCCGGAGCAGCTTTTTCACATGAGCGACGGAGATCAGTATTTCACTTGGAGTCCAGATAGTAAATGGTTATTGGCTACTTATCGGCCTACTATGGTCAATTCTGAGGTAGTTTTGCTCGATGCCTCTGGCAAAGAAGAGATGAGAAAAATCACTCAGTCAGGCTATAGCGATGATAGAGCTACTTGGGTTAATGATGGCAAGCAAATGCTATGGTTTTCCAATCGTGATGGTCTGAGAAGTTATGCTACAAGTGGGCGAAGTGAGGACGATGTCTACATGATGTTTTTCCAAAAATCCGCTTGGGATAAATTTAATCTCTCTAAAGACGAGTTTGACTTGATGAAGGAGATTGAAAAATCTAAAAAAGATAAAGAAGAAGCGTCTAAAGAAGAGGATAAGAAAGAAGTCGTAGAGCCTTTATCTTTTGATTGGGATGATTTGGAGGAGCGGAAAGCAAGGCTTACCATTCATTCCAGTAATCTTGGTGATGCGGTGCTGAGCAAAGATGGGGAAAAGCTGTTTTACCTCGCTCGATTTGAAAAGGGAATGAACCTGTGGAGCACTAATCTTCGAACCAAGGAAACTAAGCAGGAGATTGCTTTAAATGCTGGATTTGGTAGACTGACTTGGGACAAAGACATGAAAAATCTGTATTTGCTTAGCGACGG
Source organism: Algoriphagus faecimaris (assembly GCF_900101705.1). Lineage (GTDB taxonomy): Bacteria > Bacteroidota > Bacteroidia > Cytophagales > Cyclobacteriaceae > Algoriphagus > Algoriphagus faecimaris. Next base: position 45,865 of record NZ_FNAC01000020.1, read on the forward strand.
TGCTATCTCTAAAATCAATCCAGAATCCATGAAGAGAGAATCAATTAAAATCAGTGGAGAGATGACCTATGACAGAGAGGCTGAATTGGCTTATTTATTTGAGCATATCTGGCTGAGAACAAAAGGAATTTTTTACACTCCTGACATGCATGGCGTAGATTGGGAAAAGTCCAAAACAGATTATCAAAAGTACTTACCTCATGTGGGTAACAATTACGAGTTTGCAGAGATGATTTCTGAAATGATAGGTGAACTCAATGTTTCCCATGCAGGCGCAAGATATTCCAGAAGCATTCCTATGGCGGATGCAACAGCCGCTTTGGGTATATTCTGGGATTATGATCATGAAGGAAACGGGATTAAGATTACAGAGATTCTTCCCGGTGGACCATTAGACAAATCAGAGTTTTCAGTTTCACCAGGAATGATAATTCAGAAAATTGATGGTCAAGATATCGCACCGACAATAGACTTTGCGCAGCTTCTCAACAGAAAGGCGGATAAGTTTACTCTTCTTGAGATCAGCGACGCCAATGGTGCAAATGCTCAGCAAATTACAATCAAACCGATCACCTTGGGAGAAGAAAATCGCTTGTTGTATCGTCGATGGGTAAAGAAAAATCAAGCTGAAGTTGCTGAGAAAAGTGGTGGCAAATTAGGCTATGTACATATTCCAGGCATGAGTGATGGACCCTATCGAAATGTATATGAAGAAATGATGGGCAAATACCACGATACGGATGCTGTGATAGTTGATACTCGGTTTAATGGTGGCGGAGACTTGGTGGCAGATTTAGCTATGTTTTTTACTGGTGATCGCTTCTTGACCTATGCCACGGAAAGCAAAGTAGTAGGTTATGAGCCTACGGCTAGATGGACTAAGCCTACCTTGGCGATGTTTAATGAAGCCAATTATTCGGATGGACATTGCTTCGCTTGTGGCTATACCGATCTGAATATTGGGATTACAGTGGGCATGCCTACTCCAGGAACCTGCTCTTTTGCAGGTTGGGAAAGTCTTCCAAATGGTGTGAGATGGGGAGCTGTGCCGATTTCGGCTAAAAACAAAGCAGGAGAGTGGCTAGAAAATAATGAAACTAGACCTCAAATTGAAGTCAAGAATATGCCAGGGAAAATTGATCAGGGCATAGATCAGCAATTGGAGCGAGCAATCGAAGAATTACTTAAAGAAGTAAATTAATAGTGTTCATTTAAGGGTAGCCTTTTTCGAGTCTCATTTGAAAAAGGCTGCCTTTTTCTAAAGGAAGGGTAGGTCTTTACTTTTACTATTTTAGGTGCTACCACGACTTTAATGAAAAGACCTCTGATAAAATTGGTAATAAATCATTTTACCAACGTAATAGTTTGAATTGGACTGAAATCTTTCGGTTATGGGGCCCTTCGGTATTTTCGGTTTTGGAGTGCTTTGCAAACCCGTTAAGAAAATGACTTGGCTCGCGAGGTATCGAGAGGACAAGGCGTAAAGAAAATGCCCAGTGGGCATTTTTAGGCTTGGGCCGGTTTGAGGGACGGAGTCATTTTTAGGGTGGCAAAGCAGGACAAAATTCCGCTGTGTACTAGGTTTTAACATGTAGAAGGCGTCACCAGCGGAAAGAAAAGAACGGGGCCAAGACTTTTGGATACTTTTTGCCTGTCCGCCGAAGGAGGAGTCTTCAAAAGTATCAAGGAAAAAAGATTTAAAAAGCTTAAGATCAGGCCAAGCATTTCAGTTTAGGCCAAATCATTTTCATGCCTCACTTGACCCGACTGATAAAGCAAAACAAAAAGGTTTAATGTCATTTTCAGAGTGGAAAGACTAACCTGTTCATTCATAACTTTATCAAAATAAAATTGCGGACAAAACTTGTCTTCTCCTTAAATTAAGGGTAGAACCCTATTTTAAAATTATCCTGCTTGATATGGAATAGGCCAAATTGAAGTGAAAAGATGGCAAATAAAAAAGCCGGGTAAACAACCCGGCTTTTTTACTTTAATAATGCTTATCCAAAAATTACGAATCCTATTTTACTGATAGGTCTTGTTATTCAAAGCGTCGTCATTCTTGAAGAAGGACTGAAGCTTTCCAAACGAACTATCAAAGTATCCCTCAAGCATACGCTTGATAATAAAGGTTCTGTATTCATCCTTGGATACAATGGGAAAATACTCATGGCTTTTGCCATAAGACTTGTGACTGACAAACCCTTTTCTTTCAAGAATTCTTACAATCGTCGAAACGGTGTTGTAAGCGGGTTTTGGCTCTGGCATTGGGACTAAGATATCTTTGACGAATCCTCGCTCGATATCCCAGAGGATTTGCATGATTTCCTCTTCTGCTCTAGTTAATGGTTTCATAAGGTGTTAAGTTTTAAATCGATAGAAAATTATCAGTTTAGTTTCTTATATCCAAAGAAATTAGACAAAGAGTTTGTTTTTTAGTTTAAAAAAAGTCATAAGTCCTTGATTATTAGGCGAAAAAAATTAGTCTCCGAAGAGACTATTTTTTTTATGCCGTTCTTAATTTTATTATACCACTTGCGTGCAGCAAGCGGACAATCGGGTAGGTTGGATCAAATTCGTACCATTTTACAGCGAAGTTTGGCCGGTTAGGTAGTTTATGATGATTGTTTTGGAAAAGCTCTCCCAGCATCAAAACGTCTAAAAGCAAACTGTTTTTCGATTTGTCGTTATTGTCAAAGTTGGCATATCCGTATTTGTGACCACTCCAATTGACGATCGCTCCATGTACGGGCCCCATCAAAAAATGAATGGGAAGAAGGAAGTACATCCACCAATGTGTACCGGCTAATTCAAAGACAGAAATACTCAATACGTAAATTGCAATGTAAACCAATCCCCAAGCCAATCGGATTAGCATATTATCAGCCATCCTGTCAAAAGAGTTCCAATCAGGAATATCCTTTGAGAACCGCTCTTCGGGCTTTAATTTGAAAGAAAAGTAATCATTGTAAATGTTTTTGGTCTTCCACATCATTGTAAATAGATTTTCTGTATGATGCGGACTATGTGGATCTTTGGGAGTATCCGAATAGGCATGGTGCATTCTATGCAAAATGGCATAGGCTCTCGGAGATAGATAGGAGCTACCTTGCCACATCCAGGTGAATACATAAAAGAAACGTTCCCACCATTTGTTCATTACAAACATCTGATGTGCTGCATAGCGGTGTAGAAAGAAACTCTGGCAAAATAGCGAGAAGTACCAGTGCAAAAGAAAGAAGATAATGATAATCACTCGAAATTTGGTTTTAATTGTTTTGACAAATATAAGGCTTGAATCTTAGACTTTAAGATTCTTGGATTTTCCCACATTAGGAAAATCGCATGATTTAAATCAATTTTTTTTAATTTTAAAGAAATCCAACAGCTATGAGTCAAAATTCCATTGCCAAAAATTTCTTAATTAAAATTTTACTAGGAAGTATCTCAGTGATGATCGCTACCTTTTTCCTTTCAGGTGTCCAAATAGACGGCTGGATCACAGGTATTCTTCTGGCAGCAGTCCTTATTCTGATCAACCTTACGGTTAAGCCGCTGATGATTATCTTGACCCTTCCTTTGACTTTGATCACACTTGGATTGTTCTTGTTGGTGATCAATGCCCTGATGATCCTATTAGCAGATCAAATCATTCCTGGTTTTTCGGTAGATGGTTTCTGGTGGGCACTCATCTTTGCTATACTAACGAGTCTGATCAATTCCTTGTTCGGAAACAATCTTAATTCAGACTATTAATTTACTCTGGTCTCCCTCTCTTTTGTATTTCTTAAGCGAACCGTCTGTAGAAAGATAACTTATTGGCCCTTCTTTTGATTTAGTAATATTTACTTTAAGAATAAGTTTCTCTACTTCTTCATAAGGAGATGGATTAGGGTCTTCCCATCGAATTTCTTCTGTGGTCAATTGTGCGGGAGGTACACAATATGCTGCATTGGCACTTTCGACCATATATCGCTCTTCTTCTGGATCAATCCCGACAACACGTTTTTGATCGGAAATACCAATGAGAATCGTCCCACCCAAAGCATTGGCCATAGCGGCAATAGTTTTGGCAATTTTACGTTTTGAAGTTATCTTCTGCTTGAATTCCAGACGAGTATCTTCCTGTGATTTTAGTGTCCTTTCTATAAAATCTTCTTCAATATTTTCAGAATTCATTTTTGGAGATTAAATTTTACTACTAAATTACTTTGGACCTTAGTATTCCTAACTTATATTTCCGAAACGAGAATTAGAAATAACCATTCCATACTATTTTGATTATGAATCCAGGCTTTGATCCCAATACCATTGAAGCGTTGAAAGCGGAATTAAAATCCCTTAATCAACCTTATAAACTTATTCCTGATCAGGAAAATTCAGATGAATATGTGAACTTTTACTTTTTAGGTATGTATGAAGGAAAAGAAGTGATCTACGACGCTGCGCTTTATACGTTAAGATTGCATCATTCCAGTGAGGTATATGAATTAGCTGAGCATGAAGCTGCCAAAAAATTTCCGGATTTTAATGGCATTCGGTATGAGGAAGACGAAAACGGTAACCTTTTGCCATTGACTAGTGAAGAAGAGGAGGTGGGCTGGTTCATCACCGAAATCATTATGGAGATCGAAGAGGAGGAAACTGTGAAGGTTCAGGAGTTCGTTGATTTGGATACTCATCATGACTACGGGATAGGTTTGGACGCTGCATTAAATGTCGAATTTATCGACGATGCAGTTATTCGTAAATTTGTTCAAGAATTTAACGATGACACGCTTATCCTGGATGATACGCTGTACACTTTCCAGTCTGAGGAAGAGGACGTTTAATTGAAAAAAACATTTCTTAGAAGCGCTTGTTAAAGTTCAAGCGTTTTTTTTATGCTTAAAATTGCCTGGTCACCCGAATATTGTCACCCTTTACCTGAAGGCCATCGCTTTCCGATGGAAAAATACGAGCTGCTTCCTGAGCAGCTGCTCTACGAAGGTACAGTCACGCAGCAAAATTTCTTCAAACCAACTCCAGTAACTGAGGATTTGATTTTGCAAGCGCATCATCCGGAATACTGGAAAAAATTGAAAACCCTGAGTCTTTCTAAATCTGAAATCAGGGCAACGGGTTTTCCTTTGAGTAAATCTTTGATCGACCGGGAAGTACTGATTGCAGGAGGTTCTGTTCAGGCCGCTGATTTTGCCCTTAAGTATGGCATCGCGCTGAATATAGCTGGTGGCACCCACCATGCCTATTCGGATCGGGGAGAGGGCTTTTGCCTGCTGAATGATATTGCTCTTACCAGCAAGTATTTACAAATAAGTGACAAGGCAAAAAAAATATTGGTCCTTGATCTTGATGTTCATCAAGGAAATGGTACTGCCGAGATTTTCAAAGATGATCCCTCAGTTTTTACTTTCAGTATGCATGGGGCCAAAAACTATCCTCATCGAAAGGAGCAATCCGATTGGGATATTCCTCTAGAGGATGGAACGCAAGATGAGCATTATTTAAATTTACTCAGTGAGAGTTTAGCTACTTTAAAGCGGCGATTTGATCCTGATTTTATTATCTATCAATGTGGTGTGGATGTACTCAGCACGGATAAGCTCGGTCGACTTGGGATGACTATAGAAGGAGTAAAAGAGAGAGATAAACAGGTATTGGAATTTGCTAAGCGTCAAGAATTGCCTATCATGTGCTGCATGGGAGGAGGATATAGCGGCAAAATTGCTCAAATTATAGAAGCACACGCTCAAGTTTATCGTCTGGCTCAAGAGCTTTTTTTCTGATTGTGTTGATTTTAAGATTTCCTCACAAGTTAGACTCTTGGAAAATCAATACTTTCTTTATATTTGCGCCCTTGTCATCAATAATAATTTTAAAAGTGAAAAAAGGATTCAAAATATTCGCAGTATTAGGTTTGGTTGGGATGCTTTCCTATGCTTGTCAGCCAGCAGCTACTGATTCAAATTCTTCCACTTCAAGTTCTGATTCGAGCTCAGATGTGCCCGTAGATATGAAAGTGGCCTATGTTTACACTGATAGTGTCATTAATCAGTATGAATACTTTAAAAAACGCTCTGATGAAATCACAGAGAAAGGAAGAAAATTTGAAGGCGATCTGCAGAGCAGAGCTAGGGGATTTGAGCAAGAGGTGGCAAACTTCCAACAGAGTGGTGGCAATATGACCTTGAATCAGCAGCGCGCAAAGCAAGAAGAGTTGATGAAAAAAGAGCAAAACTTGGTCACTTATAGAGACAACTTAATGCAAGAATTATCTGTAGATGAGTCAAACCTTTACAATGAGGTTTTTGAGCAAGTACAGAGCTATTTGAAAACCTATGCTGAAGAAAAAGATCTAGATTTGATTTTGAGCTACACCAGAGGTGGAGCCATTTGGTATGGTAAGAAAGCTTTTGATCTAACCAATGAAGTGATCGAAGGTTTGAACAAGGAATACAACCAAAGCCCTAAAGATTCAGTAAAATAATTAGATTTCAATACCTAATAATCTTGAAGCCCGGACTTGTTCGGGCTTTTTTAATGAAAAAAAACGGTATTTTTGAGGTCCAAACGAATAAATAAGCGAATGAAAATTACAGAATTTTTAAAACGTCACTATAGACACTTCAATGCGGCAGCTTTGATCGACGCGGCTGAAGGTTACAAAACACACCTTGATGAGGGCGGTAAGATGATGATTACCCTTGCCGGCGCTATGTCAACCGCAGAATTGGGGATTTCCCTTGCCGAAATGATTCGACAAGACAAAGTTCAAATCATTACCTGCACAGGGGCTAATTTGGAAGAAGATGTCTTCAATCTTGTGGCACATGATTATTATGAGCGCATTCCTAACTACAGAGAATTGTCTCCTGAGCAAGAGCAGGACCTATTAGATCGTCACATGAATAGAGTCACCGATACTTGTATCCCAGAGATGGAGGCAATGCGTCGTATCGAAAATGTTATCCTTGAGGAGTGGGTAAAAGCAGATAAAGAAGGAGAAGCTTACTTCCCTCATGAGTTTTTTTATAAAATTCTCCTTTCGGGCAAATTGGATGATTCTTTTCAAATTGATCCAAAGGACAGTTGGCTTCTTGAGGCAGCCAAAAAGAACCTTCCAATCATTGTTCCAGGATGGGAAGATTCTACGCTTGGAAATATGTTTGCAGGTCATGTGATAGCTGGAGATGTCAAAAATGTTCACACGGTAAGAAGTGGTATCGAATACATGATGTTCTTGGCAGAGTGGTATACCGAAAATGCCAAAGAAGAAAGTAAAGTAGGATTCTTCCAAATTGGCGGGGGAATTGCAGGAGATTTCCCGATTTGTGTGGTACCGATGTTGCATCAAGATCTTCAGCGGGATAATATTCCACTTTGGGGTTATTTCTGTCAGATTTCTGACTCGACTACCTCTTATGGTTCATATTCCGGTGCTGTTCCCAATGAGAAAATCACTTGGGGAAAACTGGGATTAGACACGCCGAAATTTATTATAGAATCTGATGCCACAATCGTTGCCCCACTGGTATTTGCCATTGTACTGGGACAATAATGAATTATAAATTAGTGAAAACCTTTACAAAAGCAGGCAGTACTTTATTGCTTGCTTTTTCATTTTCTATCCTGAGCGTTGAGGGTCAGGAAGTAAAAAGCCTATCCGGGGCAAATAGTCCCCAAGATGATCAAAATCCCGTTTGGATTGGATCCAATACACTACTTTTCTCCAGAGCTTTTCATCCTGAAAACTTAGGAGGTGAATCTGATCCTGGAGATATTTGGATGACAAAGCGGGATGAAAGTGGAGAGTGGACACAAGCGATACATAGACCTGATTTAAGCACCTCAGGCTATGATGTTCCTTTGGGGCTTGAGGATGTGCTTACACTTTTAATCTATCATCAGGAGAAGGAAAGACAGGGTGTTTTTCAATATTCTAAATTTGGCTCTGATTGGAATTTTCTGAGAAAAATAGAAATTCCTGGAATTGAGACATTTGAAGGTGAACTCAAAGGAAGAGTTTCCCAAGGTGGTGATCTTATCTTCTTTTCTGCCAAAAGTGATCAAGGTTTTGGTAGTGATGACCTTTTCGTAAGCCAAAAATCAGGCGCGGCTACTTGGACCTTGCCTCAAAATCTTGGTCCTGTTATCAATACGGTAGGTCAGGAAGTAAGTCCATTTTTTGACGCTAAGAAAAAAGAATTATATTTTGCCTCTACCATGCATGAGGGAGCAAATGGAAAAGATATTTTCGTTGCCAAGGCTTTGGATGAAACCTTTCAAAACTGGTCTAAACCAAAGCGATGGGTACAGATTAGCTCCAGAGGATCAGAAGGTTCAGTCACCTTTATTTCCCCCGAGGAGATCGTTTGGACAAGTACACAAAATTCAGATGGATTTGCAGATTTGTTGACATTTGCAGTACTTGTTCCGCTTGAGATTCCTTCCGATTTCGAAATTCCAAGTTTAGCAGAAGCTTCTCAAACACCAATTTCTTCTTCACCTTCGGGTACAGGCATGAAGCCTGTACCTATATTTCCCCAAGTAAGTGTAGGGATACCTGAGGTAAGGTTTGAAAGTGAGAATCAAATGACTAAAGAAGAATCTCCGAATGCTGAAGCCTCTTATCAGTTAATTGCCGTAGATGAAAAGACAAAAAAAGCTCTTGAGGAATTTACTGTCTCTCAGAAGCGTATGGGACAGTGGCAAACCCTTGATCCCAAAAATATTCTAAAAGAAAACTTGGTGGGTGAAATTAGAATAGAATCTAAAGGGTATTTTCCAAAATTTCTATCTACTTCTTTACTCATGTCTCAAGGACCAACACTAGCCCTGATGACTAAGATGGAGCCGGGGGCTAATATTCTTTTAGATGCGGTCAGCTTCCGAAGGGGAACAGCCGAGTTAGAGGGGGAGGATACTTTATTGTTTTTGGAGGGAATGGCAAATCTTTTAAATGAAAATGATGGTTTTAAAGTCAGGATAAGTGGACACACTGATGGAGCAGGAGATCCCGGATTAAATAAGGCACTCTCCTTAGAGCGGGCTGGAGCTGTCAGAGATTTTTTAGTGGATAAGGGTGTCCCTTTCGAAAGACTCAGGATTGCTGGATGGGGTGGCACGAGACCACTTGCATCAAATGCCACGGAAGCAGGCCGTGCAAAAAATAGAAGAGTAGAAATGACTGTAGAACAATAAAAAAGGCTGTCTCACCATAGAGACAGCCTTTTTTATTATAAGCTGTAATTGCCTCTATAAACCCTTTTGACAAATTGATTGGCGGGTTCGAAGTTTGTTACTTTCATATTAGGACCATCCCATACCAGCTTGATTCCTCTTCCGGGGTAGTCAAACTGATTAGGATTTCCATCTCTTGGCACTCTGTAATCGTAGCTTCGTATGGCTAGATTGCCCATTAGTACGGATTCAGTCAAAGGGCCGGCGATAGAAAATGGCGAACTCAACCTTTCGAATTCCTGAGATCCATAGCCTGCGATGCATGCTTCTACCCAGTTATTATAGTGTCCTCTGTCTCCATCAGGTACCCTGTATTGTGTTTCTGCTACATTGATTTCCTTTGTTTTAGAAGTGGGCAACAGTTGAGGATTTACTCCATAGGTAGAGCACATCATTTTACCCTTAGTGCCTTCTATAATCACTCCATTGCCACCATCTCCCATCTGCTCATTGGGTCCAAGTTCCTCCGGTCGAGTGGGTTGAATTCCTCCATCCATCCAGTGAAATTCTAAGTCTTCTTTTCCCGGCCTATCAAACCGAAGGGTAATATGTGATGAAGGCGGACAGCTATCGGGAAAATATCCACGCTGAAACTCGCCTACATAGACTGAACCCACAGAGCATTCGGCTGATTTCGGATAGCCTAACTCCAATACACGGAAAGGAGGCTCCATGATGTGACATGCCATGTCTCCTAAAGCACCTGTACCATAATCCCACCAACCCCTCCAATTGAAGGGGACTAAATTACCTACATAATCCTTATAGGGGGCTGTACCTAGCCAAAGGTCCCAGTCCAAATCTTCAGGGGGAGTCATAGGCGTATTTGGCCAAGGAATACCTTGTGGCCATACGGGGCGATTGGTCCAAGAGTAGACTTTAGTAGCCTCACCGATCAGTCCTGCATTGTACCATTCTACCATTTTCCTTACTCCATCCCCAGATGAGCCTTGATTGCCCATTTGTGTGACAACTTTATATTTTTCTGCAGCTTCGGTGAGCATTCTCGCTTCATAGATGTCGTGAGAAAGTGGCTTTTGCACATAGACGTGCTTTCCCATTTTCATCGCCATCATAGCTTGTACGGCATGCATATGATCGGGTGAGGAAACCGTTACCGCATCGATGTTTTTATCCTCTTTTTCTAGCAGTTCTCGAAAGTCTTTGTAATATTTTGCCTTAGGATGTTCATCTCTACTTCTTTTAGCTCGTGTATCATCGACATCACAGAGAGCTACAATATCCGCTTTTCCACTTCGAAACACACCGCTTACATCATTGTATCCCATACCTCCCACGCCTATTCCAGCGACTTGAAGCCTGTCACTCGGGGCGACGAATCCATCCCCTCCTAAAACATGGCGGGGTACAATATAAAATCCTGCTAAAGCCAGTGATGATTCTTTAAGAAAATTTCTCCGGGAATTACCTGCTACTTTTTCGTTTTTTTTCATGGTTTGATAGCTCTGTTATTTTGGTTTTGTTTTTCTGTATTCTTTCGCATTTCAAATTATTAAATTCTTTTAAAAAGCACTTGTCTAAATTTTAAAATTTGACCAAAGGCAAAGCAAATTTGATCTCATTTTATCGCCAAAGAAGATTTTTGCCGCACCAAGCCCCTTTTTCAAATATTTTCAGGAGGAAAAAAAAGATTGTTAAAATTTTAAATTAAGTTTACCAAAATCCTATTTACTTATGAAGCATATATTTACATTACTAAGTTTTGGTTTGTTTATGGTTTTATTTTCCTGTTCCCAAGATGGACCGAAGCTTTCAGAAACAGGCCTAATTCCATTACCCAATCAAGTAGCTGATGGTTCGGGTTCTTTCCTTTTAACTTCGGAAGCGAAGATTCAGCTCCAAGGGGAGGATCCTAAACTTGCAGGAATTGCGGAATATTTTAATACCAGCCTTTCAGCCGCTAGTGGCTACCGCTTGCCTGTGGGCACTGATGAGGGCACGATTAAGCTTCAGGTTGAAGGTGATAATTCCCAAGATGAATCTTACGAACTGGTAATTAGTGAAAGTGAAATAACTATTAAGGGAAAATCAGCTGCAGGGGTTTTTTATGGAGTGCAGACCTTACTCCAAGCGATGCCTGTAGAGGTCTTTGGCACCGCTCTCATTCAAGAGGCTATTCAAATCCCAGCCGGTAAAATTGTTGACAGTCCTTCTTATGCCTACCGTGGTTCTATGCTCGATGTGGCAAGACATTTCTTGCCCATGGAGGATGTTAAGCATTACCTAGATCAAATGGCCCACCTTAAGTTAAACTACCTTCATTTGCACTTATCTGATGATCAAGGTTGGAGAATAGAAATTAAATCTTGGCCCAATTTAACAGCGCTAGGCGGCAGTACTCAGGTTGGTGGCGGACCTGGAGGATATTTTACTCAAGCTCAGTATCAAGAGTTAGTGCAGTATGCAGCAGATCGATTTATCACTATAGTTCCTGAAATTGATATGCCTGGGCACACCAATGCTGCGTTGGCATCTTATGGGGATCTCAATCCTGGAATCAATCTTCCGGATGGTAATTTTGAAACGATTACCAAAAGCATTGAAAAGGCTGAAGATGAGTTTAAAGGGTCTAATATTACAAGACAGGCGGCTGAACTTTATACCGGAACAGAAGTAGGTTTTAGCACCTTGGATACAGATTTGGAATTGACTTATCAATTTATAGATGACATCGTTAGAGAAATTGCGGCTATTACTCCAGGGCCATATTTTCATATAGGAGGGGATGAGTCTCATGTGACGGCCAAAGACGATTATGTCTATTTTATAGAGCGAGTTCAGAAGATTGTCCAAGATCATGGTAAAACTAGTATTGGCTGGGATGAGGTAGCTACTAGTCAACTATTGCCAGGAAATGTGGCTCAGTTTTGGGCACTAGAAGAAAATGCAAAATTGGCCGTAGGCCAGGGAAACAAAGTACTCATGTCACCTGCTAAAAAAGCTTATTTGGATATGCAGTATGATTCTACTTCAAGGATTGGCCTGCATTGGGCGGCATATGTAGAGTTGGATTCTGCCTATTTATGGGATCCGGCTACCTATGTAAATGGCATTTCTAAGTCGGATATCTTGGGCGTAGAAGCTCCTTTATGGACAGAGACGGTAGAAAACCGTGTGGATATGGAGTATTTGGTATTTCCTAGAATTGCTGCCTTGGCAGAAGTAGCTTGGAGTCCTGGTTCAAGTAGAAATTGGAATGATTTTCAAGATAGAATTAAAGTGATGGGCCAACGATGGGATATCCAAGGCATAGGCTTTTATAAAAGCCCGCTAGTGAATTGGGAATAAATGATTTAAAAATTTAAGCTCGGTGTGCAAAACTGCATGCCGAGCTTTTTTATTGGCCAATCCTGTAGAAAATCAATGATTTTTGCTAAAAATGCAGTAATATGGCTTTTGATTACCTAAAACTAAACGCAAAAAACATCACCTAATCAATGGGAGACATTATTATTTACTTTGCCAATTGGATATGGGGTACACCGATGCTTATCTTATTAATGGGCGGTGGAATGATCCTGTTATTTCACTCGGGTTTTGTACCATTCCGAAAAATAGGACACGCTATTAGCTTACTCAGTGGTAAATATGATGATGACTTAGCTCCCGGTCAAATCACTTCCTTTCAGGCACTTTCGGCAGCTATCGCAGCAACGGTCGGCTTGGGAAATATCAGTGGAGTGGCTATCGCGATTAATATGGGAGGACCAGGTGCTATTTTCTGGATGTGGGTTTCTGCTTTTGTGGGTATGGCCACCAAGTTTTACAGCTGTAGCTTAGCCATCATGTTTCGAGGTAAGGATTCCTCAGGTGAAATCCAGGGTGGACCTATGTATGTGATAGAAGAAGGTATGGGTAAAAAGTGGAAGTTCCTTTCGGTAATATTTTCTGTTGCCGGTGTCTTAGGCTTGCTAGCTATTTTTCAAGCCAATCAATTATCAGCTGTATTTAGAGCTGTAATGCTTGAACCTGCGGGGATTTCCACTGGAGAAACCACCCGATGGATTATAGGGATATCCATGATGGTATTGGTGGCCATTGTAATTTTGGGAGGTATCAAGCGGATAGCTAATGTAGCCTCCAAACTGGTACCTTTCATGGTGGTCCTGTACTTCACTACGGTAATAATCATCGTATTCAAATATGTGGGAGATGTCCCTGAGATGCTATTGAAAATAGTTACGGATGCCTTTACAGGTGAAGCAGTAGCCGGTGGGGCAGTGGGTGCAGTAATCATTACAGGGGCTAGAAGAGCTGCCTTTTCTAACGAAGCAGGAATAGGAACAGCTCCAATGGTCCATGGTGCATCAAAGAACAATGAGCCTATTCGTGAAGGGTTAATTGCCATGTTAGGTCCTTTTATTGATACTATTGTAGTTTGTACGCTTACCGCTTTGGTCATTATGCTGACAGGAGTGTGGCAATCCACTGAAGCCGATGGTGTGAGATTAACCCTTAATGCTTTTGAAACAGCGCTCCCTGGAATTGGAAAATACCTGCTGATGACAGCAGTTTTAATCTTTGCACTTTCTACTATGTTTACTTATTCCTATTATGGACATAAGTGTTTCAATTACCTCTTCGGTGCCAAAAGAGCTGATTTTTACAATTATTTCTACTTGATTACTATCGTGGCAGGTGCGGTAGCTTCACTAGAAGTGGTAGTAAGCTTGGTAGATGGTATGTATGCGATTATGGCGATTCCTACGATGATTTCTACCATTTATTTGGCACCAAAAGTCAAAGCCGCATACAAGGATTATTTTGAGCGAATGAAAGCTGCAAAATGAATGCGCTAATTGCTCCGAATGCATTTAAGGGCACACTGACAGCCCTAGAAGCGGGAGATATAATTGCCCAAACAATCGGAGCTAAACACCCCTCTTGGACTATAAAAATACATCCTATAGCAGATGGGGGAGATAGTACTTGCGCTCTTTTAAATAATTATTTGGGGCTCAAGTCGATTGAGGTATGGGGCTTAGATGCCTTAGGAAGGCCGATTCAAACGAGTTTTGGATGGGAGGAAAGTTCCAAAACAGCCTATATCGATGTTTCTGCTGCTTCGGGAGTGGGAACATTGCAGGAAGAGGAAAAAAATCCAAATGTTGCCTCAACTTTCGGAACAGGTCTACTTATCCGGAAGGCAGCCGAATTAGGTGCCAAGCATATTGTCCTAGGTTTAGGAGGAAGTGCTACAGTGGATCTCGGTTTGGGGATTTTACAGGCCTGTGGTTTTACTTTTTTAAATGAAGGGGGCAAAGAGTTAATCCCTTTTTCACCTGGGATAATTTCGAAACTAAAGCATATTCAACGAAGCCCCGCTGTACCCAAACTCAGTTTTACTTGCCTTTGTGATGTCAAGAATCCCTTTTTCGGGAAACAAGGAGCTATCCCTGTTTTTGGGCCACAGAAAGGGCTAAAAAATGAAGATTTAAAAGTTTTCGAAGAGGATGCACATCAATTAATCAAGATTTTGGAAAATAAATCTAAAACAAGATTTAAGGACCAAGCGGGTTTTGGTGCAGCTGGTGGGATTGCTCTCGGATTGAGCTTTTTCTTCCCTTTGAAAATTTCTTTTGGAGCAAATTATTTTTTTGAAAAGACAGGTCTTGAATCGGCAGTAGTAGACTCTGATTTGATTATTACAGGTGAAGGAAAATACGATGAGCAATCTTCATCGGGTAAGGCTTGTTTTGAATTATTAAAGCTGGCCAAATTGCATCAGAAGAAAATTGTCTTAATCACCTCGGGTTTAGAAGCACAAGAGGCTGGTTTCGATAAGGTTTTGACTTTGCCAGATTTGGATTTTTCTCATAAAAATTTCAAGAAACTAGCTACACAAAATTTAATTCAAGTTTCAAATCAGATTGAGGATTAACTGCCATTTAGCTGCTTAAAAACTCTTTTCGCGGATGAAATTGCTCCTTCCATATAGCCTGGGTTTTTTATCGAACATTCTGTTCCTGAAAAATACAGCTTCCCATTAAAGTAGCTTTCTTGGAGTAAAGAATGTCCGTTATTTTGATGAGGGTGAAGTATACTTGGATTAGAAATAGAAAGTATCCCAGGACTCCAAATTTTATCCAAATAAGTACTTGGACTTAAGGCACCTTTTCCGAGCAATTCGGTAATCTGACTAATAACTGCACTTTCTCGTTGGTTTTTGGTGAGCCTTGCAGCTTGGAGGTTTAAAAATCCAGTGAATCCAAATTTATCTTTTTCAGCATTACAGTGATCATACATTTCCGAAATGATTCCTGAATGGCTAAACAGCATTCCTGAGAAGTTTTCTTTTCTCCAAAAAGGCTCAGCATATTCTAATGCAAATTTAATCGAGCCTGCCATCCAAGTTTGCACTTCCGATAGAAGGCTTGAGAGTTGGTGTGGAAGATTGGGAGAAAACGCTATTTGTGAAATGGCCGATTGGGGAGGTAGACAAAGAACCACTTTGTCTGCATGGAAAGTTTCTCCTTTTTGGGAGTGAAGAGTTATTCCTTTACCCGACTCAATGACTTTTATGATCTGAGTATTCAGCCAGATGCTGTCAGGAGTTAGGCTTTCAGCCAAAGCCTCAATAAGAGCTTGAGTGCCGTCGGTAATGCGGTAGGAGGCTTCGGCTCCCTGTGGGGCAAAAAACTCTTGTATAGGCTCTTGAGGGCTTGTCTGAAAGAGCGAGCGGCCTTTAGTAGATTGAGGGAATTTACTAATCTTCAATTCTTCTAAAAGTGAGTTGAGATCAGAATGGTTGTCCGAAAACCAAGTTGCACCGAGTTCAAGAGGTGTTTTTAACTTCCCTTTTACCGTTTCTATTCTTCCACCCAATCGAGTAGAAGATTCCAAAACTGTAACTTGAGCCTGTGATTGATTCAAAAAATAGGCTAGAGCTAAGCCGCTTAAACCCCCGCCTACAATTATGATTTTTTCATCTTGATTCTTTACCATAGCTATCCTAGCATAAGCGAGGGTCTTACTTAGACCCTTCTATAATCTGCTTTCCAGTTTTTTACAGCTTTTTTGATGGTTTTATTATCCCACTTCTCCAAAATCGCCTGCTCCATTAGAGGTAGCAATTCTTCATCTGAGGCAAAACGAAGAGCGATGATTTGAGAGGTGCTTAATTCAGATTCTTTGGTAGACTCAAATCGCTCTCCTGTTAGCTCAAAGTACCTTTGACGCATCTCAGCGATGATAATTCGGTTTTGGTTTTTTAAAGCATAAATTCTAGCCAAAAGAGGCAATAAAACGATAATAACCGCTAGGAGAATGGCCTGAACAGCAGCAGCCGTAGTCGTATATTGATCTAGGTTATAAAGAGTCATTCCCAAATAGATCAAAGTCATGGGTGTCAGTACAAAGTGATGGAAAGGGTAGTACTGTGCGTGATTTTGGAAGTTTTGAGTTTTCATGGTAGGTGGAAATAAAAAAAGGAGGCCTTGGCCTCCTTAATTAAGAATGATTTGGGATCAATGATTTTTCTTTTTGGCCTTATTGAAAGTACTTCGCGCGTCGATTGCAGAGATTCCAGCACCAAGGCCGATCAGAATACAGACGATCAAAATAAAGAGCTGCGCTCCCGATGCAATGGGTGAACTAAATATATCAAGTAAAATCATAATGTTTTTAATTAGGTTCTTAACGAGAGCTCGAAGATAATTTCAAACCTTGGAATTACCAAGACTAAAAACATGGAAGAGGAGATTTAATCTATTTCATCTTCAAGGTCTTCGTCTAGATCGTCGTCAAATTCATCGTCTTCGTCAAAATCTAGGATATTGTCATCTATAAATTCGTTCTCGTCATCGAGATCGTATTCATCTTCAAACTCAGAGTCGAAATCATCTTCGTCTTCCAAGTCATCAAACTCGTCGAATTCTTCTTCAAAATCCTCCATAGCAGTGTTTTAAATCGGTTATTAATGATTGATAACACGAAATAAAATAAAAAATTGATCAGCTCAATACGATAGGATCTAATTTTTTTTCAGGACTTTTTAAGTCTTCCATTTCCTGCTGAGAAGCCCATTGGTCTCTGAGTACTTTGGCCCACACTTGAAGGTAGAGAATCACGTCCTCTTTTCTGTTTTGATTGAGCCTATTTCGTGTTTCTATAGGAAGTGCCTGCAATACTATGGGGGAAGACAAGCGCTCCAAATGCCCTAGGTCTTCTAGTGTCAATCCATAGTCTAGCATTTTGTCAATGATCAAATCGATCGGATATCCACTTGTAGGACAAAACTCCAGTATCTGATCATTCCAATCACCTGAACGCTCCATGGCGTACCGGTGAATTTCTGCTTTACTTAGGAAAGTAAGTTCCTGAGCTAAATTTCCGCAATTGCAAGCTCCCATATGTCCCCACTGATAAGCTGCCCCTTCTTTTAATTTTTGAGCGGTGCGCTCAATTGCTGCAATAAGTTCCGGTTTAATTCTTTTCATAGCTATACTTTTCTATTAAACATAAAAGTATGGCTAGTGTTGCCAAAAATCCAATTTTGATCTGAAAAAAGCTTAAGGAATGATCAATGACGAGGAATTCGATTTCCGCTCCATTCAAAAGTAAGAATATCCTAGTAGCAGCCTTAGTTAAAAATACTTTGTATGTATTTTTTAATTAATGGCTTGGAGAGGTAATCTTTTACGATTTGATACTTGCTTGCTTTGTTGATATCGCGTTCGTCCACAGAACTGCTCAAGATATAAATTTGAGCTTCGTTGTTTTGGGGATTGAAATTATCCAAAAAATCCCATCCCGTCATTTCGGGCATATTGAGATCTAAAAAAAGGTAATTGGGGTTGATTTTATTTATTTCTTTCAGGGCTGTTTTTGCACTTTGGTACTTAAAGAACTGACACGGCTGACTGACATTTTTAGCAATCAGTTTCTCAGTCACAAAAGTACTGATCGGATCGTCGTCTATGAGAACTATGGTTAACATTAAATGCAAATATTTGCTTCTGAAATACAATTAAGCTGTTACAAAAATAACAGTCTTCTGATTATTAACAAATAGTTTGCCAATAATCTTTTTAAAGTTTAGTGCTTTATTTTTTTGGGTAAAAGGTTTCTTTTCCTACCAATAAATCGAAAAAAAGCTTAAAATCTGAGATCAAACTGTATGCGGGGTATTGAAAAGTCGCAGGTTTGTTCTTTTCAAAGAAAAAATGGCCGACCCATGCAAAGCCATATCCTACAAAAGGAATCGCTATCAGCCAAGCATAATTCCCCGTATAAATGCCCACAAAAAGTATGATGAAAAGAAGAGCGGTCCCGACAAAGTGCAAAATCCTACAAATAGGATGCTGATGCTCCTGCAAATAAAAGGGATAGAATTCTTTGAGTGATTGATATCGTGTTTTCATGGTGTGTTACTGGTAGCATTTAGTTCAAGGATAAATCTCTCCAAAATTTTTTCTGTTGACTTTACAACCTTTCTTTTTTTAGTTTTCGGATTACCAACTTCCGTGACCCCAGTCAAAGTCATTAAAAATTTATCTTTTTCTGGATCTATAAAATCCAGAATCACCTGCAATAGCTCGTATTCTCTTGTTCTGGATCGGTTCAGGTTATTGTTCATCATGTAGGGATTATATAGCCAAGGATCCCATACCCGATAGCCCCACATTGGAAAAGGATTATTATTTACCATCTCCCGCTGCCTCAAGTCCTCATTCGAAGTGTATCTAATGACTAAATCGGGAGTTCTTTTTTCGTAAATCATTCCCTGACCTTCAAGTAAGGTTCGGATTTCTTTTTGTACCAATTCATCTAGCGCCGGATCAGAAAATCCACTCATACCTACTTCTTCATTGACAATCACGAAGGTGCCATAAGAGCTATTGGGCCTGATTTCTGTATTTTCTTTGAATATTTCGATAGCACTACAACTACTGATCAGTACTAGGGAAATAAATGCTATGATTCTCCGCATAAATGAAAGAGCTATTTGAGTTTTTTTTATTAACGAATAATTCTCCTGGTAGTTGAATACTGGAAATATCTAAAAAAAACAGAAGCTTTTTTCATCATTCTTATTTCCAAAGCAATCAAATGCTAATTTTGGGCAAAATTTCCAATATGACAAAGCCTGATTTTGATGATATTTTTATGGAGTTGGCCGTTAATCTTGCCAAGCGGTCTCATTGTATCAAAAAACACGTAGGTGCTGTACTCACAAAGGAGACCCGAATAATTTCAATTGGCTACAATGGCCCGCCGGCAGGGACTCATAACTGTGATGTGGAGTTTCCAGAGCATGGGTGTGCCAGAGATAGCAAAGGAAGCTGTTCTCTTGCTCTGCATGCAGAGCAAAACGCCATTCTCTATGCGGTCAAAAACAATACAGCGGTAGAGGGGTCTACGCTCTATGTGACCTTAGCACCTTGTCTTCCTTGTGCGAGGATCATATTTTCCATGGGTATTTCTAAAGTCATCTACTTGTTTTCCTATGCAGAATACAAGGGAATAGGAAGCGATGAAGGTGTAGACTTTCTGAAGAAATTTGGAGTGGAAGTAGAGCGCTATCAAAAGGAAATCGAAGTGAATGATAAGCTGGTCTAAAGAAAATTCACCTCTGGACTGAGTTCAATTCCAAACTTTTCCAAAACTGATGCTTGAATTTCTCTGGCAAGAGAGACTATTTCTTCCCCTTGACCTCCTCCATAATTCACGAGAACTAGTGCCTGTTTCTCATGAACTCCAACTTTTCCTATTCGTTTACCCTTCCAACCTGCTTTTTCGATCAACCAGCCTGCAGGAACTTTGACCCCTTCTTCATTCGGATAGCCTGGAATTTCTGGATGTTCTTTTTGCAAAGATTGATATGTTGAATCAGAAATAGTTGGGTTTTTGAAAAATGAGCCAGCGTTTCCTATTTCCTTCGGATCTGGAAGTTTGGATTGACGGATATGAATCACTGCATCCGAAATGGCCTTGACACTTGGGGACTGAATATTAAAAGCATCTAGCGTTTCCTTGATGGCTCCGTATTCAATGTTAAACTTGGGTTGTTTACTTAGCTTGAAGGTGACTGATGTGATAATGTATTGATTTTTGAGTTTATGCTTGAAAACACTCTCCCGATAGCCAAACTCGCAAGCCAAAGCGTCAAATTTTTGAATGCTTTTGTCAACTCTATGCAATGCTTCCAAGCTGTCAAAAGTGTCTCGAATTTCCACTCCATAAGCGCCGATATTTTGCATTGGAGAGGCGCCAACTGTGCCAGGGATAAGAGAGAGATTTTCTAATCCACCCCAATTTTGATCGATGGTATAAATCACCCAATCATGCCATACTTCTCCTGCGCCTACTTTTACCCAAATGTTTTCACCATCCTCTTCAATGATTTCGATTCCTTTCAGCTCATTTTTGATAACAAGTTGGTCGAGGTTATCTGTCAGTAAAATATTACTACCACCGCCCAGGACAAAAATCTCAATCTTTTGCTCTTCAGCAAATGCTAAGGCTTCTTTCAAATCTGAGATAGAGCGAGCAATTACAAAAAATCTAGCTTTTTTGTCTATACCAAAAGTATTATAAGGTTGCAGAGAAATGTTTTCTTGTATCTTCATGTGCTCAAGTTGGCTTGCGAAATAAGCAAGTTTTATCTGAATTTGAAACCTATTTGCTGTCATCTTCTATGAGAGAAGTCCAAATCAACGGAATAAAAATAAGACCTGGTCAAGCAGTTAACATTGAATTGCCTATCGCTAAGCTTCCTACGCACACCTTGATTGATTTACCGATTTTTATTCGTGCTGCAAAAGAGGAAGGCCCCGTAGTCCTGGTGAGCGGAGGAGTTCATGGGGATGAAATCAATGGAATAGTGACTGCAAGGAGGATTTTAGAAGAAATAGATGCTGGCCTTGAGTTACTTAAAGGTACATTAATCATCATTCCACTAGTGAATATTTATGGTTTTCTCTCCAATAGTAGAACTTTCCCTGATGGAAGAGATCTTAACCGAAGTTTTCCCGGGAGCAAAAAAGGATCTCTCGCCGGTAGGATAGCCTATATTTTAAGTGAAGAGATTATCCCTCAGATAGATTTTGGTATTGATTTTCATACCGGTGGAAGAATGCTGACCAATCATCCTCAAATCCGTGTTGACTTTAAAGATAAAGTAGGGGTGGAGCTCGCCAAAGCTTTTGGTACACACTACGTAGTCAATAGTAAAATGATTGATAAAACCTTTCGAAAAGAAGCCTTTAAAGCCAAAAAACATATTCTAGTTTTTGAAGGAGGAGAGTCCATGCGTATCGATGAATTGTCTACCGAAGAAGGAGTCAATGGAACCAAACGACTCCTTCATCATCTCGGAATGATTGCTGAAAATCCCGAAGCTAAAGATACGCTGATTCTCTCGCAAAGTGATTGGGTAAGATCCAGAGCATCAGGTATTTTTAACTCCTCGGTAAAACTGGGAGATCAAGTGAAAAAAGGACAAATTCTCGCTCGGATTTCAGACCCTTATGGGCAGGTGAAGATTCCGGTCAAGGCACCTTCAAACGGTTATGTCATCGGACTGAATAATCTCCCCGTCATCAATGTAGGAGAGGCTTTATTGCATATTGGAAAACTATAAGTCAATAAGAAAAGGCAACCTAAATAGGCTGCCTTTTCGCATTTTACTTTTTCAAATCAAGAAAAGTATCTCTTCAATCCCTCCAATCTTTCCTCTAGCTGAGCTTCTACTTTTCGATAATCTCCCCTGTCATTAAGGGGTGCATGAACTGAAAAATAATATTTAATTTTTGGCTCTGTACCTGATGGTCGAGCAGAAATTTTACTCCCGTCTTCCAAATAAAACTGCATCACATTAGAGGAGTCCATGTGCAACTTTTCTGTTTTTCCTGTCAGGACATGTTGGATTTTCCCTTCTTTCACATCGATGATCTTCTCTACAGGGATGCCATTCATGTGCTTTGGTGGATTTTGTCTAAAATCCATCATCAAAGCTTGAATTTGTTCTGCCCCATCTTTTCCCTTTTTGGTTACGGAGATCAAGGCTTCTTTGTAGAACTCAAATCTTTGATAGATTTCAGCCAATACATCAAACACAGACTTGCCTTTGGTCTTGTAGTAAGCGATTAGTTCGGCTACTAGGGCACAAGCACTTACTCCATCTTTGTCCCTTACAAAATCCCCGACAAGGTAGCCGTAGGATTCCTCACCACCACCGATATAGGTTTTCTTACCTTCCAAATCTCGGATGATGGCTGCGATATTTTTAAACCCTGTCAATACATTATAGCATTCTACGCCGAAACCTTTCGCGATCACATTGATCAACTCGGTTGTCACTATCGTATTGACCATGAATTGGTTTCCGTCCAATTTGCCTGCTTCTTCCCACTTGCTCAGTAGGTAATAGGTGAGGAGTGTGCCTGTTTGATTACCATTTAATAATTCAAATTCCCCTTTTTCATTAGGTACGACAGCTGCATATCTGTCTCCATCTGGATCACAAGCCAAGATCAAATCTGCGTTCACTTTTTTTCCCAATTCAATGGAAAGTGTCAATGCTTCGGCTTCCTCAGGATTGGGATAGATGACGGTTGGGAAATTACCATCCGGTTCTGCCTGTTCTTTGACGATATGGACGTTGGTAAATCCATATTCCTTTAATGCCAAAGGAACCATTTTACCGGAAGCTCCATGAATAGGAGAAAAGACAATCGATAGCTCACTTTCTTCCTGTATAGCTTTGGGCGAAAGACTCAAACCCTTTACTTTTTCCATGTAAATGTGGTCAAAGTCTTCTTCGATGTACATGATCAGTTCATCTCTTTTATTCCAATTGACCATATCGAATGAGGTAATTTTCTGAACCTCAGCGATAATATTCTTATCATGAGGAGCGACCACCTGAGCTCCGTCTTCCCAATAAGCCTTGTAGCCATTGTATTCCTTGGGATTGTGGGAGGCCGTGACCATCACCCCACTTTTGCATCCGAAGTACCGAATCGCAAATGAAAGCATGGGGGTAGGTCGCATTTCTCTAAAATAATAGACCTTGATCCCGTTGGCTGTAAATACATCAGCGGTCGTTTTGGTAAAAAGTCTATTGTTGATTCTGCAGTCATGTGTGAGGGCTACAGAGATTTCTTGATTGGGAAAGCACTGAATCAGGTAGTTAGCCAAACCCTGTGTAGCCATGGCGACGGTATACACATTCATTCTATTGGTGCCCACTCCCATAAGCCCGCGAAGTCCACCTGTACCAAATTCCAAGTCTTTGTAGAATGAATCCACAAACTCAGTGGGATCTTCTTCTTGAAGTTTTAAAATTTGATTTTTGGTTTCTTGGTCTATTTCACTGTCAAGCCAAGTTTTCGCTCTGACCAGAATAGATTGATCTATTGAATTCATAATGGGTAAAAATTAAGGTTTGTTCTAATATATAGAAAATGTCAAAAACCGCCATCAATTTTGTTTAATTGCTACATTTTCATTGTTAAGACTCTCCATTGATTTTTCCTTTTTTACTATGTTAGGACAAAGTTGATTGAAGTTCAATTGGGTTTCAGTACTGCTAAGAAACGGATGTTGAAATTTTTTAATGAAGATAAATCACTTAATTTTAAAACTCACACCCTCAGAGATATGCCCCTCAACTTTGTCAAGTTTACATTCTTACTCTTTTCTTCACTCGTTTTGGCTTTTTGGTTTTGTCCTAAGGAAAGCACCCATCAAGTGGAAAATCCCATCAGCATTAGAGAATCTACCGTGGATTTACAGCTGCGGGTGGGAGAACAGCTCTTTGTTTTTGGAAAAGCCTCTGGAGGGCTGGAGAAAATCAAAATAGGAATGAAACTATTGGATTTTCATCAGTTGTCATCCCAAGATTTCGAAGAAAAAGACACGAAGCTTCAATGGAAACGAAATCGTAATGGCTCCATTCTGATTCAGAAAATAATTGATGGAAAAATCAACTCTTTTTGGACAGTT
The DNA here is from genome assembly GCF_900101705.1 of Algoriphagus faecimaris. GTDB lineage: Bacteria > Bacteroidota > Bacteroidia > Cytophagales > Cyclobacteriaceae > Algoriphagus > Algoriphagus faecimaris. The sequence continues at coordinate 70,075 of NZ_FNAC01000020.1, forward strand.
TTTCCCTCAGGTATACTTCAATTCGAAAACCTTAGCCCAATCTCTTCTGGCCCTGCTTTAAACTTCAAGGTTTTGGAGGAAATTCTTTTTTCCTGCTCTTGGGTTGAAGAAAATCAAACGGAATTTACAAGGGCTTTTGAGGCAAGTCAGCAAAAGGAATTTAGTAAGCTTAGTATTGGGAATTTTGAAGCTTTACAGCTCAAATTCGAAGATTTGAATGTAAGGGTGACGCCCTTTGAATTGAAAGTTTCAGCCCTATTGTCTCCAAATTCGGATCAAACTAAATATGAAAATATAAGCTTTGGATTTCATCAGGCAGAGCTTTACCCCTCAGCTGAATCCCCAAATCCGTCAAGCAGTACGAGTAAGTCAAAAGCAACTAGTCAGAACCTTAAGTTAAAGTTTGAATTTTATCAGTAAGCCATTTTGCCCTATGAAAAAAGTATTGTTTTTATTATTTCTGCCTTTGTCCAGCTTGGTATATGCCCAATCAGGATACCTAAAAACACCCTGGACTGATGAGGTAAATTTGGAGAAGCCCTTGCAAGAATACCCTAGGCCTCAGTTAGTTCGATCGGAATGGCAGAATCTCAATGGGAAATGGAATTACTCCATTTTGCCAAAGGGAAGTTTTCCGGAGATGGGCTTTGCAGGGGAGATTGTTGTTCCTTTCCCAGTTGAGTCTTATTTATCTGGCGTTCAAGAGACTGTAGGTCCTGAAATGGAATTATGGTATGAGAAAACCTTCGATCTTGAGCTGAAAAAGGGAAAAAATCGGGTACTACTACATTTCGGGGCTGTCGATTGGGAAGCAGAAGTTTGGGTCAATGGCCAGTCGGTAGGGATTCATCAGGGAGGATTTGATGCGTTTTCTTTTGATATCACGGATCAGTTGAATAATGGGAAGAGTCAAACCCTACGTGTGCGGGTTTGGGATCCAAGTGATTCGGGCCCTCAACCTAGAGGGAAGCAGGTAAAAGAGCCCAAAGGTATTTGGTATACACCAGTAACAGGAATTTGGCAGACGGTTTGGTTGGAGACCGTACCGGAAAGCCATTTGCTACAATTTTACTCGGAAACTGAATGGGATTCAAGTACGCAGGTTTTTTACTCCCAAATTCAAAACCCAAAGAAGTCACATGAAATAGAGGTCCAAGTTTATGATCAAAATATACTGATAGGTTCAGTGCGTGGAAAAGCCTCTGAGGCCTTAAAATTACTCTTACAAAATCCTCAACCTTGGTCTCCGGATCAGCCCAATCTCTATGAGGTAAAGGTTACTTTATTTGATGGGAAAAAGCGTGTCGATCAGGTGAATTCTTACTTCGCCTATCGGGATGTACGCATGGCTAAGGATAGCGAGGGTTTCCAACGGATTTTCCTGAACGGAAAAGCTCTTTTTCAATATGGACCCTTGGATCAAGGTTGGTGGCCGGATGGCTTGTACACGGCACCTACGGATGAAGCGCTTCTTTTTGATATCGAGAAGACTCAGGAGATGGGTTTCAATATGATCAGAAAACACGTCAAGGTAGAACCTGCCCGATGGTATTATCATGCTGATAGGTTGGGGATGTTGGTATGGCAGGATATGCCAAGCGGTGATATGGGAAATCGATGGGAAGTGCGACCCGGTGTAATCAGAGAGGGAATGAATAAGGATCGAAGTCCTGAGTCTGAGGAAATCTTCAGGCGGGAGTGGACCGAGATCATGGAAGAGTTTAAATTCTTTCCATCCATTGTTGTTTGGGTTCCTTTTAATGAAGCTTGGGGACAATTTAAAACCAAAGAGATTGTTCAACTCACAAGGAAGCTTGATCCTACTCGACTAATCAATAGTGCCAGTGGGGGAAATTTTGAAATGGAAGGAAACGATGTGGTAGGGGATATTATGGATTTACATAATTATCCTGACCCAGTCATGCCCGATCCGGCTATTTTCGGAAAAAATAGAATCATGGTCTTGGGAGAATTTGGTGGCTTGGGTCTCCCTGTAGAAGGGCATACTTGGCAAAAACGTGATAATTGGGGTTATCAAAGTTTTTCAGATCAAAAAGAATTGATGGGAAGGTATGCTATTTTGCTGGACGATCTCAAAGGAATGATTCCAAAAGGATTAGCTGCGGCGATTTATACTCAAACAACCGATGTGGAAGTAGAAGTCAATGGTTTGATGACCTATGACCGCAAGGTGATAAAGTTTGATCCTGAAAAACTCAAGAAAACCCACAGTAGCTTTTACTAGAAGAGATCATCAAAAACGGATAAAAAAAGAGGCTGTCTCAAAAGTGAAATTGTCACATTGAGCACTGGAGAGACTAGAGTCTCGAAATCGAAACGTGGTCCGAAACCATAGAAATAGCCTTCGTAGACGCTCAGATTGAAATTAGATTGATTTGTGAGACAGCCTGTTTTAGTTGATGAGGAGAATTACAAATTTCCTCTTAGCTCTTGTTCGCGCTCAATTGCTTCAAAAAGCGCTTTGAAATTCCCCTTTCCAAAGGAAGTTGCTCCTTTGCGCTGAATGATCTCAATGAATAAAGTAGGTCGGTCTTGAAGGGGCTTGGTGAAAATCTGAAGCAAATAGCCCTCATCATCTCTATCCACCAGGATATTTAGATCCTTTAGAGGCTGCAAATCTTCGTCAATCTCCCCCACACGATCCAACAGATCATCGTAGTAAGTCAGAGGAACCTCAAGGAACTCTATTCCTCTTTTTCGCAATTCTCCTACGGTATGAATGATATCATCCGTCGCAATGGCCATGTGCTGAACTCCAGCGCCATTATAGAAATCGAGGTATTCCTCAATTTGTGATTTTTTCTTTCCTTCTGCAGGTTCGTTGATTGGGAATTTAATGTACCCATTGCCATTGGAGACTACCTTTGACATCAAAGCCGAATATTCAGTAGAAATGTCCTTATCATCGAAAGTGATCAAGAGCTTGAAGCCCATGACATTTTCATAAAACTGAACCCAACGGTTCATTTCACCCAATTCCACATTTCCAACACAATGATCGATGTACTTCAAACCAATGGAAGTAGACTGATAGGTGCTTTTTCTAGGCTTGAATCCCGGTAAGAAAACTCCTTTGTAGTTCTTTCGCTCTACAAAAGTATGAATGGTCTCTCCATAGGTTCGGATAGAGGCGATTTTCACTTCTCCATGCTCATCCTGAACGACGGTGGGTTCTCCCGCAGATTCTGCCCCCCGAGAGGTGGTTTCTTTCCAGGACTTTTCCGCATCATCCACCCATAGGGCTAGGACTTTGACTCCGTCTCCATGTTTTTTGACATGCTCAGAAATAGAATGATCTGCCTGCATGGAAGAAGTTAGGACTAATCGGATTTTATCTTGTTTTAATACGTAGGAAGATCGATCCCTAATGCCAGTCTCTGGTCCTGAGTAGGCAATCAACTCAAATCCAAAGGCATATTGGTAAAAAAGCGCAGATTGCTTGGCATTGCCTACATACAACTCTACGTAATCGGTCCCATTGATGGGAAGAAAGTCTTGACTCATAAGATGTTATTTTTGGGTTTTGATTCGCTTGCTCAAAGTTACACAATCATCCAAATATTATTTGGTACTTAGCTAACTTATTGCTGAGGATTCTTGTTCCATAGGATGCTGATTACTGCCATCAGTAGGAAAGTAAGTGTCCATTCTGGAAAGGGACCTTCCAAAAGCAGTAATATGAGTAGAAAATACCAAATCGGACCCAAGAAGAATCCTATCAAGAACTTAAAAGTAGCCTCAAAAACCCTATCCTCGATTTTGGGACTGATCCAAAGCCAAGCCCAATAAAGCGGGAAGTTGAAAATCTTCATCACTTTATTTCTCAAGCTTGAAGGTTCGGAGATGTGACGCGATACCTTTTTTTGATTTAGGAATTGATTAACAGCTTGATGATCAGTAATATCAACCTGAGCCTCGAGCAGCTGAGCTAGTTTTTCTTCATAGTTTTCATCAGGAATGGAAACAATCATTTCCTTCAACTTATTTTCCACCGCTTTGGTCAACTTGCCGGATTGTGAATGTGGTATATCCACGGGTATGGGCTCTCCAAAATTGATTCTAACCCGACTTCCTGTTCGCTGATGTGCACTGAATTCAAGTGTCACAGGTAGGATGACTGGATTAGATTCAGGGTATTTTTCCTTCAGGCCAAAAGCCATACGGGTAAAGCCTTTGCTTAGGGGACGAAGATTCCTAACCAAGCTATGACTTCCCTCGGCAAAAATAATCACTGTTCCATTCGCTTTTAATACCTCAAATGTAGCGTCAAAGGTCTTTTGATTTTGCTGAATTGTCGAAAAGCCATCTCTCACCCGATACACAGGAAGCATTCGGATAAAATGAAGGATTTTAGCAGCAATGGGATTTTTAAAGACCGATGCACGCGTCAAGAACCAAGGACGCAGCGAAGTATGTGTTGCCAATAGAAGCGGATCAATCAGCGCATTTTGATGATTAGCCACCAAGATGATAGGTACATTCTTGGGAATATTCCTCCTGCCTGAGACCGTTATTTTTTTAAAATAAAGATGTAATGCAATCTTGACTAAGAGCCTCAGAAAAGCATTAAAAAGGTTCTTCATAATTTTTTACTCCATATACTGGCGATCAAAATCCCAGAAATCAGATGCCAAATTCCCCAAAGTGCAGTAATGATGGCCATTCCTCCCAAACCGTCAAAATACGTAAAAATTAATACGAGGCCCAAACCGGAATTTTGAATTCCAGTCTCAATCGTTATAGTTTTTTGATCAGCCAAAGGCAGATTACCCAGTTTGGCAGTCAAAAAACCTGCCGAAAGTGCTATCAAATTGTGTAGAAATACCCAAAGGAAAATCAAACTGATGTAGCGTAAAAACAAGTCAAAATTTCCAGTAAATGCTAAAATCACGAAAGCCGCAAAAATTAGAATACTTAGCGGCTTCAGGAGTTTTGAAAGTTTTTCGGCAAGCTGACTACGATACCTACGCGTCAGTATTCCTAAAATAAGCGGAAGACCTAAAATCAAGCCTACGGTAAAGAAAACCTCCGAAATATCCAAGCTAATTGACCGGAGTAAGTTGGCAGTTGGTGAGTATAGTCCCGCCCAAAGTGCAAAATTTAAAGGAGTGGAAAAAATAGAGATCAGAGTAGAAAAGCCGGTTAAACTGACTGATAAAGCAGTGTTTCCTTTGGCAAGACTGCTTAGAAAATTAGAAACATTTCCACCAGGACAGGCGGCTACTAGAAACATCCCCAAAGCCACACTAGGAGGTGGATTGAGGATATTTACCAATACCCAAGTCAAAAAAGGAAGAAGAAGAAACTGTGTGAATATGCCAAGAAAGAAGGCCTTAGGGTTTTTGATGAGGTACTTAAAGTCATCCAGTCTCAAGTCTAAAGCCACACCATACATAATCAGTGCTAGAGCAAGATTGAGAGCCAATAAATCATTGGGTGAGAAATTTAGTCGGATAGCATCCAGTTCATGGGCTAGGGTCATGATTGGCAAATTCTGAATTTTTTAAAGAATAAAAAATAAAATATTTTGTATCATTAGTTATTGGAAGTCCGTAACAATAGCATTGGACCTTATTTAAAATCCATTACCATGAAGAAAAACAGCTTGTTATTATTACTGGTACTGCTAATGTTTAGCTTTTCCTGCCAAGAAAAAGTAGATCCGCTCCTCGCATGTGGAGTTGAAAACCCTACAGAAAATCTGGATTGGCTAAACGAATTGATCGAACAGTTGGAAGTCACAGAATTTGGTCGAACCTTCAATTATATAACTGAGGGGATTTTTCAAGATCAGACCCTATTTGTTCTCCAGAATTGTTGCCCTAATTGCAATTCAGTACCTATTTTTTATGATTGTCAGGGTAATGTTTTTAATACAGCAGAGATCAGTATTGCCGATTTGTCAGAAGTACAGCTAATTTGGAAATCAGAATTTAGCAGCTGTACAGTAGGGGAGTAGCGGGAATTTACCAGCTACCTCCGCCACCTCCACCGCCTCCGCCGCCGGAGAACCCGCCACCTCCAGAGCCTCCACTAGAGGATGGTTTAATACTGGAAGAACTTAAGGTATTGCTTAGGCTGGAGTTTAAAGCATGGCCAAAGCGACCGATGTTTGCTACGGGTTTATTGTACCAAAGTGGTTGATACGCATTTCTAGACTGCATGGTGCTGGCCTCGGCAAGTTTTCGAGAGAACTTATCCCCCCATATCTCTTCCACATCCAAGGCAATGGCATAAGGAAGCAATTTTTCAAATCGTTCTGGAGTAATTTCCGGAGGATTGAAGCTTTGAAGCATTCGCTCCTCTGCCGCACTCATATACATTTTAAACCCTTCTATGTCGGCTCTAAGCTGAAGCTTTCTTTTGGCTGGCTTTCGAATGAGCCATTGATAGAAAAGAAAGAGCACTACATTAATTATAAAAAAAAGAATCACCCATTCTGCTTGTTTTTCGAAAACAAAGTAATCACTCATGGTCACATTGAGGATGAAAAAAAAGATCAAAAGCAAAATCGGCACCACCCAAAATTTGGCATTGAAGCCTTCGAAAATTAGGGAATTCCATTGTGTTTTCAGACTTTCCCTGTACTTCTCCACAGCCGTAGCAAATCGGGAATCGTATTTCCCACTTAGGCTGACTTGATCTTCCACTCTGAAGATATAGCTGTGTAGAATTTTCTCCTCTGCAGCTAGCTTCTCGTCTCCTTCTTTGACTTTAATAAGATTATAGCGTTGGGATTTGAAAATTCCGAATACATAGGAGCTGCTTTCGTCATTGATCTTTAGATATCCTTGAGCGGCCAAATTTACTAAAGCAGGAGTGATCATATTTTTGGCGTAGCTACCAGAAGCAATCAGTGCCACTGAAGCTGGGGATAAACCCGCAGGAGGATCAAATTGGGGAACTACTGTCGGTTTTGGAGGATCTATTCCATACCTCGTCCATGTGAATAGGTAATAAAACAAGAGAATAAAACCGAAACTGAGGGCCAAAAACTGAATGCCGTATTTTTGAAAAGTATTGGGGGGTGGGACAGGCGCTACTACGCCTTTAGAAAAACCAACGGCTATACTTAAGTTTTCTCTGGCATTAAGGTTTTGAGCTTCAAAATAATGCGAGCTTTCACCTGATTCGTACCTACAATTTTGTTCGCGACTACCAAACGCACCTGTATAGCAGGCCGACTGAATAAGGTCTGCATTGGATGGCAAAATGATCTCCGCACTGACTATGTCCATCGGGAAATCCCAAGCTGTTCCATTTACATTCCAGAAAAGCTCATCATAATTTTCGAATGCTTCGATTTGATCCGGTAAGCGATAGCTGATCTCATAGTTGTATGTTCCCGGTTCTAGAAACACAGACTCCTCTCCAACATAAATAGTCAGAAAACCCCCTCTTTTCTCTGTATGATAGGGAGATGTTTGACCTGATTTTTCTACTGAAATCAAATCAAGTTTGGGACGAATGGTCCTCCCATTGCTCATTTTTCGTGAAAGCGGAAGTGAACGAACGATTCCGCGTTTTCCAGAAATCTTGGTCGTGTAGGTGATTTCCTCACGAACCTCTAAAAAGCCTTCTGCATCCACTCGGATTTCAGCATGAAACCGATCTATTTTTTCACTCTGAGCAAAAATCCAAGACGGAAATAGTAGAAGAAAAAAAATCAAAAACTTCTTCATCAGAACTTGACTTGAGGAACGGTTCGCTCAGCTTCATTATCCAATTCGAAAAAGGCAGATTTGCTAAACCCAAAGGCATTGGCAAATAGGTTACTAGGAAAAGACTCTACCAAAATATTTTTGTCTCTCACTGTACCATTATAATAGCGTCTAGCTTTTTCAATATCCTGCTCTACGATAGAGAGTTGCTCTTGAAGATCAAGGAAATTTGTATTCGCTTTCAAGTCTGGATATTGCTCAGCAACAGCAAAAAGGTTGACCAGAGCTTTGCCTAACTGATTCTCTGCTGCTTGTTGTCCTTCGACTGTTTGGGCAGATTGTGCCTGGGTACGGGCCTGAGTTACTTTTTCAAAAGTCTCTGACTCATGCTTGGCATAGCCTTTTACGGTTTCTATTAAATTAGGAATAAGGTTGTAGCGCTTTTTAAGCTGTACATCTATTCCGCTCCAAGCCTCTTCTACGAGGTTTTTGAGTTTGACAAGTCGGTTGTAAATGCTGACACCGTAAAAGACCAAGAGGAGGACAATCAGTCCAATAATCAATAATATCATAGTGCTAAGGGTTAAAAGGGAAAATCAAGATACGATATTCCATCTAAGTGTAAAAAGATGCAATGAAATAACTTATTCCAAGTCTATGGACTTATCGTATTCATAGAGAAAAGAGATTTTATCCTGATGGGAATCTTGAATGCTAGTGACGGGCAGTGCTTTCTTGGTACTCTACTTTTCCAATTCCACTGACATTTCTTTTGATGACTTCAGCTGGCCCTGAGTACACTACCTTTCCTATTCCACTCACATTTAGGGAAAGTGTCTCTTCTGCATAAACCTGAATACTTCCGATTCCTGACGAACTCAGTACGGTGTTTTTTGCAAAAAGCTCAGAAGCATCAATCTTTCCTAATCCGTCATTTCTTAAGGTGAAATTTTCGCTTGAGCCATTTAAGGTAGCTTCTCCTACCATACTGAATTCTGCAATAATTGACTCAGCTTCCAGGTTTAGCTCAACCTTTCCAGCACCTTGACCTTGAATTCTAATATCATCCACTTGGAAATAGGGGAGAATGGTTAGTTTTCCGGCGATGGAGTATTCCAAAAAAGAAAGGTCTGTAAGGCTAATATCTAATTGTATGGTATTTTCTTCCAAAAAGTTTTTGGTTTGCTCATCGAGCATAATTTTAAGTTGCCCATTGTTTTGAGTGACTTCTATTTTGTCAATAAGTTCTTCTGGTGCGTTTAGGATCAATTGCTCATCAGTGCTTTGTTGGATAAGGACAGTAAAATTGCCTTCAATGTGCAGGCTACTGATATTTTCCAAATCGATTATTCGTTCTCCTTCAGGACCATAATTTTTTGAGGTACAGCTTAGTATGAGAAAGGTAAGAGAGAATAATACAAATAGAATTCGATTCATAATGCTGGGGAATAGAAAATTGATTTTCAATAATTTAAATTAAAAATTACTGTCATCCGAGTAAAATTACCAATGTAAGTTAGCTTTCTTGGAATAGTACAAAACTGAAAAAGCGGAACCACCGATTAGGTTAATTCCGCTTTAAATGGGATGTTGCGGTTACCACACTACAACCAACCCAGTGCAACATACAAAACTATCAGGTCATCCGATCATCAGTCAGTTACTTTCTTTTATTCCCCGGGAGATCGTTGACCAAGCAACGAACACTTTTCAGTCAGATCGGTATTATAAGACCATGGATACCTGGAAGCAGCTGGTGTTTATGCTCTATGGGGTGGTGTCCAAAGTCCATTCGCTCAACAGCTTATGTAA